>CASFID010000015.1 GCA_949294665.1 uncultured Eubacteriales bacterium | reverse complement strand
CAATTCTTTTAATGCATCGCACATCTTCTTCTCCACCTCCATCTGTTCCCAGTTTGCCCGCGTAATCAGATTCATCACTGCCGCATAGTCTTTTGATTTTCTGTGCTTTTCGTACTCAGCCATCAGATTCCTTATCTCTTCACCTGCCTGCAGATCTGCTCTCAGATTCTGGAGCCAGTAATTTTCTTTCTCTGACAGTTTCGGCACAACTAAAAGCTGCATCGGGATGGGATCTCCTTTCAGATAATAGATCCCTCGCCCCTGATCTTCCGCGTGGATCCCACGCATATCTTCCAGATGCCTGAGCAGCTCCCGGGGATACCGGCTGCACACAAAAGTGAGCGTCAGCTCCGCCGGATCGATCTCTTTGACTCTGTCCGTGTCGGACTGATAAAGGCAGGCATATCCGTATGTCCTGTAAAAATCATTTACACTCAGATAATCCTCCGGCGATTTATATTCTATGATATTGTGCTGTCTGAAGATCCGGCCGATCGTCTTTTTGATCGGAATGTCCTTTTGTTTTCTCCATCTTTTCTCCTTAAGTATAATACAGTTTATTTCCAGGGTGCAACTTTAACTTATATAACAGTTCAGCCATCTGATGGGCGAAGAAGCGTCGCAGCCGCGATCAGCACACCAGTGCGACTTTGCGAGTGGCGCGAACTGAACTGTTATTAAACTGTCCTTACTCTGTCAATGGCATCACCTCCGCCTTCCCGTACGCTGCAGTGAAATCTGCCCGAATACTGCCTCTGTGAAACAGCGGCGTGGGCACAGAACAATAGTGAATTATCCTGCGGATCGATCCGGCAGAATGCCGTCCGCATGAGATGTAAACAGAATATCATATGTGTCAGACGAAGTAAACTATTCAATTATATTTTCCGAGATCGACTTTTCCGATACAGAGTGAGACGCACGATATGATTTCCGTATTGTCACTACTCCGATCATCAGAAGCAGCGGGAAGATCACTGCCCACTGAATGCCTGTCTTCAGGTTGTTCCCGGCGTGTTCCGCGATCATTCCCACATAGGCAGGCCCGCTGGAACAGCCCAGATCGCCGGCCAGAGCGAAGAAGGCAAACATCACTGTGCCGCCGCCCCGTAATGCCGCGGCGCCGATGCTGAACGCTCCCGGCCACATGATCCCGACAGAGAAACCGCAGATGCCACAGCCAAGGAGACTTAAAGCCGGAACCGGAGAGAGCGAGATCATACAGTATGCAAAAATACAGAGAAGCCCGCTCAATACCATGGCCCGTTTCAGGTTAAGCCTGTCACCGTACAGTCCATAGAGCAGGCGGGAACTGCCCATACAGACGGCGAAGAACATAGGTCCGGTCAGATCTCCCACCGCCTTGCTCACGCCCAGCCCCTGTTCTGCGAAAGTGGACGCCCACTGGCTGACCGCCTGCTCGCTGGCGCCTGCGCAGACCATGATCACCATCAGGATCCAGAAAGCCGGCCTGCGGACCAGTTCGCCAAAAGCCATCCCTTTCTCTCCTTCTTCTGTAAGCGTGCACAGAGGTACTCTGCGGAATACAAACAGGTTATAGAGCGGGACCAGCGCCCACAATACAGCCAGGATCCTCCAGTCAGCAGTTCCGAACAGTACAAAAAATATGGTAGAGATGAGGACTACCGCCACGTGCCCCCAGCAGTAGAACGAATGGAGCATACTCATAGTCTTTTCCTTATTATCAGTCGGGAGCGCTTCTACTACAGGGCTTACCATAACTTCCAGCAGTCCGCCGCCTATCGCGTATATGACGACGGAGATAAGAAGCCCGGCGAAAGGATCCGGCAGCAGCTCCGGAAGAAGAGACAGGAAGAACAGCCCGGCAGCAGCGGCGGCATGAGCGATCATTAGGGAAGCCCGGTAGCCGATGCGGTCGATGAATCCTGCAGAGAGGAAGTCAGTCATAAGCTGTATGATAAAATTGACCATAATGAGCACAGTGATCCTGCTCATGGAAATATCATATGTACTCTGAAAGGTCAGGAAGAGAAGAGGTGCGAAATTATTTACAATGGCCTGCACCACATAGCCTGTATAACATGCGGAAAGTGTGCGCGAGTATGTCTGTTTCAACGGGAATACCTCCATAGTCTTACGGAATAATCGGAATATCCAGACCATTATAAAAGACAGGAAGCTGTTTGTACAGTGCTTCTTGCGGCTGACGCCGCTGTTTTACTCATAGCGAGGCGCTCAGTTCATCTGCCAGTCAGTCGCCGGATCCTTATGCAAGCATAAATCCGTCTCCTGACGGCAGATGGCTGAACTGTTATGCTAGTTCACACAAAAAAATAAAAAAAATGTTGACATTTCAAAAATGGTATAGTATAGTATCTATTGTTCCGGTTGACGGAACGTGCAGATGCGACAGTGGCTCAGTTGGTAGAGTACGACCTTGCCAAGGTCGGGGTCGCGGGTTCGAACCCCGTCTGTCGCTCTAAAAATAAGCACTTGGGATTCCAGAAATGGGTTCAAGTGCTTTTTTTGTGCGATGAGCCCGGCAAGCGACTGCCGTGCCTGCACGAGCAGGCATTTGCCGCCCTTGCAGTACCGCGCAAGGCTATGCTATACTGTGACTATTGAACAACGATACAGCAGAATAGAGGTGCGGTATGAGAAAAATAAAAATAGGTCTGCTCGGTCTTGGAACAGTCGGGACCGGCGTTTATAAACTGCTCCATATGCGGTCGGATGTCATGGAACATACGATCGGAGCTCAGCTGGAGATTTCCAGGATACTCGTACATGATAAAAATAAGAAGAGAGAGGGCGTGGACGAAAGTCTGCTCACCGACAACTGGAAAGATATTCTTGAGGATGAGGAGATTCAGATCGTCATCGAGGTGATCGGCGGTATAGAACCGGCGAAAACAATGATCCTTGAGGCTCTCAGAGCAGGAAAGAATGTAGTCTCAGCGAATAAGGATCTGATCGCAGAGGAGGGAAGAGAACTTTTCGACACTGCGCAGGAATATGGAAAAGACTTTTTGTTTGAGGCGGCAGTCGCCGGAGGGATTCCGGTGATCCGCCCGCTGAAGCAGTGCCTGGCAGCCAATGAGATATCTGACGTACTCGGAATCGTCAATGGAACGACCAACTATATTCTTACGAAAATGTTTGAAGAAGGGATGGAGTTTGAAGACGCTCTTAAGCAGGCTCAGGAACTCGGTTATGCTGAGGCTGATCCGACTGCAGACGTGGAAGGACTGGACGCCGGCCGGAAGGTGGCGATCATGGCTTCTATTGCCTTCCATTCCAGAGTTGTATTTTCTGATGTGTATACAGAAGGAATCACAAAGATCACAGCGGCGGATATCGCATACGCGAAAGAATTCGACAGTGTGATCAAGCTGCTTGGTATTGCGCGTAATACTGCGGACGGGATTGAGGCTGGGGTATATCCCGTCATGCTGCAGAAGGATCATCCGCTGGCGTCGGTCAGGGAATCTTTTAACGCGGTATTCATACACGGCGACGCGGTGGACGACGCCATGTTCTACGGCAGAGGGGCAGGAGAGATGCCTACAGCCAGCGCGGTTACAGGAGACGTGATCGATGTGGCGAGAAATCTGGTATACGGATGCACGGGCAGGATAAGCTGCACCTGTTACCGTCAGATCCCGGTGAAAGATTTCGGGGAAGTTCAGAATAGATTTTTCCTGCGCATGCAGGTGCAGAATTGTCCCGGAGTCCTGGCTCAGATCGCACAGGTATTCGGCGGACATAAAGTGAGCATCGAGAGAGTTGTACAGAAGAATGCGCATTCGGACCGCGCGGAACTTGTGATCGTGACAGAGAGAGTGAAAGAACGGCATATGAAAGACGCCACGGACGAACTGCAGTGTATGGACAGTATCTATGAGATAAGCAGCGTGATCCGTGAATATTAATACAGGGAACACTGTAATGACCGGAAGAGATATAAGGTGAGGATTGCAGATGGAGAAGAGGAGTCAGCCCATCGGGTTTCTGATAAAACAGATCAATAACGTATACGAAAAAGATCTGAACGAACGTCTGAAGAAGATCGGCATTACATCATCGCAGTGCGCAGTGCTTGACTATCTTTTCCGCACGAGCAAAGACGAGGTCAGCCAGAGGGATGTGGAGAAGAGCCTGAATCTGAAAAATCCGACAGTTACAGGCATCCTGAAACGTCTGGATGAAAAGGGCTACATCCTCTGTGTTCCGAACGCGCATGACAAGAGAAAGAAAAATATCTATCTCACGGAAAAGGCATATGACATTCAACGGAGGATGGACATCGACCGGAGGAAACTTGACAAAGAACTCACCCGTGGAATGACAAAACGCGAGATCAGTGCGCTGAGAAAGAATCTGGAGAAACTGCTGTATAATATAGCGGATCCGTGATAAGGAGGAGAATATGAGCTACGCAGATAAAGTTTTTATCGATATGTGCCGTGATATCATCGACCATGGCACCAGCACGGAAGGGGAGAAAGTGCGTCCCGTGTGGGAGGATGGCGCTCCGGCCTATACGATCAAGAAGTTTGGAGTGATCAACCGTTATGATCTGTCAAAAGAGTTTCCGGCGTTGACGCTTCGCCGTACAGCCATTAAAAGCTGTGTCGACGAACTGCTATGGATCTGGCAGAAAAAGTCCAATAATGTACACGAACTGAAAAGTCATATATGGGACAGTTGGGCGGACGAGACAGGTTCTATCGGGAAAGCCTATGGTTATCAGATGGGGGTAAAACATCAGTATAAAGAGGGCATGATGGACCAGACAGACCGGGTGATCTATGATCTTAAGAACAATCCTTACAGCCGCCGGATCATGACGAATATTTATGTGCATCAGGATCTTCATGAGATGCATCTGTATCCCTGCGCATACAGCATGACGTTTAATGTGACAAAAGAGCCCGGGAGTGACGTCCTTACCTTGAACGGCATTCTCAACCAGCGGTCGCAGGATGTGCTGGCAGCGAATAACTGGAATGTGTGCCAGTACGCGGTACTGATCTATATGCTGGCTCAGGTATGCGGTATGAAAGCGGGAGAATTCGTCCATGTCATTGCGGACGCTCATATTTATGACCGGCATATCCCGATGATCGAGGAACTGATCTCAAGGGAACCATATCCGGCGCCGACATTCTGGCTGAATCCCGAGATCACAGATTTCTATGATTTTACGCCTGATGACGTAAGACTTGACGATTATCAGACGCACCCGCAGATCAAAAATATTCCGATTGCTGTGTAAACATCCGCATGCACGGCAGATTCAGAAAGGTGAAGAACAGTATGAAAGCAATATTATCCGCAGACAGGAACTGGGGGATCGGATACAAGAACCGGCTGCTTGTCAGCATTCCTTCAGATATGAAGTTTTTCCGCCAGACGACCACGGGAAAGGTAGTCGTGATGGGAAGGAGAACACTGGAAAGTTTTCCGAACGGGATGCCCCTCAAGAACCGGACGAACATCGTCCTGACCGGAAATCAGAACTATCAGGCGAAGGGCGCCGTTGTCGTTCATTCACAGCAGGAACTCATGGAAGAACTGAAGAAATACAGCACAGACGATGTCTATGTCATCGGAGGGGAGAGTATCTACCGTATGATGCTGCCATACTGTGATGAGGTTTTTGTTACCAGGATCGACCATGCGTTTCAGGCGGACACCTATTTCCCGAACCTGGATGAGATGGACGACTGGGTAAAAACGGAAGAAAGCGAGGAACAGACCTGTTTTGATCTGGAATTCTGTTTTACAAAATATGAGCGCCGGTAGCCGGCGCCTGAAATCTGTGCAAAGACAGCGCAAATGCCGGAGAAGACGATCCGTTCTCCCGCTGATGATGGCGTTTGCACTGTTGGCCGCCGGCGCTTCCGTCCTGACAACGGGCTGCGCGGGAACGGATAAAATATCAGCAAACCGGGAAGAATCGCCCGGAAGTACATCAGAGGACGGCAGGATCAGTGTGGTGACAACGATCTTTCCGCCCTATGATTTTGTGCGGGAGATCGCAGGGGATGAAGTGGAACTTAAGATGCTCTTAAAGCCCGGAGAAGAGACGCACTCCTATGAGCCGACGCCCCGGGACATCATTGCGATACAGAACAGCGACGTGTTTATCTATACCGGCGGGGAGAATGACGTCTGGGTAGAGGATATCTTAAGCTCCATGCCGGAATCTGATATGCTGACGCTGCGTCTTGTTGACTGTGTGGACACAGTGGAAGAAGAGCAGGTCGAGGGGATGAAGGGCAGCACAGGACACAGTCATGACGAGGAGACAGAGGATGCACTGTCCGGCGGGGAGAATGACGAAGTCAGGAGGATGCATGGGAGCGGTGAAGAGGAAGAGTCAGTCCACGAGGTAGACGAGCATGTATGGACTTCACCGGTCAACGCATCGCTCATCGTGGAAAAGATCAGTGAAGCCCTTGAACAGGCGGATCCGTCCAGAAGCGATCTGTACAGGCAGAATACCCTTGCATATCAGGAAAAGCTTGCGGATCTGGACCGACAGTTCCGGGAGACTGCAGACAGCGCTGCAAGGAACATCATGATCTTTGGCGACCGGTTTCCGTTCCGGTATTTTGCGGACGAATACGGGCTTGACTACTACGCGGCGTTTCCCGGATGTGCCGGCGACACGGAGCCAAGCGCGGCTACCATGGTATTTCTGATAGAAAAAGTCAGGGAAGAGAAAGTCCCCGTGGTGCTCAAGATGGAACTGAGCAATGACGATATTGCAAATGCCATCGCAGAGGCGACCGGCACAGAAGTAAAAGTGTTCTACAGCTGCCATAATCTGTCAGCACAAGATTTTGAGAACGGAGAGACTTATTTGTCCATGATGCAGAAGAATGTCGAGACATTAAAGGAGGTCCTGAACTGATGCCCCTGATAAAATGTGAACACGTCTCCATCGGCTACGAGGGACAGACGGTGGTGAAAGACCTTAACTTCATAATAGAAAAGGGGGATTACCTGTGTATTGTCGGAGAAAACGGATCGGGCAAAAGTACACTTGTAAAGAGTCTTCTCGGACTTAAAAATGTGGAGGAAGGCCGGATCACGTTTGGAGACGGACTCAGGCAGAGTGAGATCGGATATCTTCCTCAGCAGAATGATACGCAGAAAGATTTTCCCGCAAGCGTCTATGAAGTCGTGCTCTCGGGGAGACTTAACAGCAGAGGATTCAGTCCTTTCTATACCGCAGAGGATAAAAGAGCGGCGAAAGAGAAGATGGAACTGCTTGGCATACAGGACCTGGAGAGACAGTGCTTCCGCGATCTCTCAGGCGGTCAGAAACAGAGGGCGCTTCTGGCGAGAGCGCTGTGCGCAACGAAAAGCCTGCTCCTGCTTGACGAGCCGGTGACAGGGCTTGATCCGATCATGACAGGCGAATTCTATCAGCTTATCCGAAAGATCAACAGAGAATCGGGGATCGCAGTAGTGATGGTATCCCACGATATTGAGAGCGCGGTGGAAGACGCGACACATATCCTGCATCTGCAGGAGACAGCGCTGTTTTTCGGAACGACAGAGGATTATCGAAAGAGCCGGATCGGCAGAAAATTTCTTGGAGGTGTGCATGATGGAAACGATCTTTGAGATGTTCTCATATCCTTTCATGGTGCGCGCATTCATTGTCGGCGCACTCGTTGCCCTGTGCTCCGCTCTGCTGGGGGTAAGTCTCGTTCTGAAGAGATACTCTATGATCGGAGACGGGCTTTCTCATGTGGGCTTCGGCGCGCTTGCAATCGCGGCGTCCCTCAATATGGCGCCCCTTGCGGCGGCGATCCCGGTCGTTATCGTGGCGGCCGTGCTGCTCCTTCGTATCAAAGGGAGCAGCAGGATCAAAGGAGATGCGGCTATCGCTCTCATATCTACCAGCTCGCTGGCGGTTGGCGTCATGGTGATTTCCATGACGACAGGGATGAACACAGATGTATACAATTATATGTTCGGAAGCATACTCGCTATGAGCGGGGAAGACGTGTTATTAAGCGTTGTCATGGCGGTGATCGTACTGATCTTGTTTATATTCTTCTATCATAAAATATTTGCGATCACATTTGATGAGACATTTGCGCAGGCCACCGGAGTAAAGGCAGATCTTTACAACACTCTGATCGCAGTGCTGACAGCTGTGACAATCGTGCTCGGCATGCGCATGATGGGGGCTCTGCTGATCTCAAGTCTTATCATCTTTCCGGCTCTTACATCTATGCGCGTGTGCAGGACGTTTAAAAGTGTGACAATAAATTCGGCAGTGATCTCCGTCGTGTGCCTGGCAGCCGGGATCACAGTATCCTATGTGTGGGCGACTCCCGCAGGGGCGAGTGTCGTCATGGCCAATATAGCGGCTCTGCTGATCTATTCACTGATCGGACTGATCAGAAATAAAGGGTAAATATGATGATGACCGGACTTCTCGGCGCCGCGCTTATGGCGGCTCTCGGGACTTACTACTTTTGTAAAAAGAAGACCGACCGGAAGAAGGCGCTTCTTTGCAAGGCGCTCGCCACAGCAGTGCCGGGAGGACTGATGTTTGTTCACCTGTATGGGACGACTCTCGACCGGCAGCAGGCGGCGGCTGTGATCGGAACAGCGGCTGCTATCGTATTCTACATGGTTGCGGACGTACTGCTGGAGTGCAGATTCATCTGGGGTGCAGTCAGTTTCGCCGCAGGCCATATATGCATGTCCGCAGGCTTCCTCCTGAGTGGAGAGTCTGTCCTGTATATAGCGGGAAATAGAGATTACCATATCAACGCGGAGCTTTTTCTATGGGGTGTTATAATCTTTGCCGTACTGACAGCGGCGGCATGTATCACACTTTTCAAATACTTCCGTTCCCTGAAAAAGAAAAAGTTGTTCCGGCCTTTGATCGCCTATATCATTGTACTTGGAGTAATGGCATCACTCGCGGTCACAGCGGGCGTATGTATATGTATTCCGGGCACGGACGGCGCAGGAGGGACAGAGGCGGGCGTCATGTCGGCTGGGATGATCACGGCTGCGGGCGGTATCTGTTTCGTAGTTTCAGATCTTCTGCTCGGCAGGAACCGTCTGGGCAGGAGAAGGAGCTCGATATGCGGGGCCCTTGTACTTATTCTGTATTATACGGCGGTGTACTTGTTTGCCATGAGGCTGTGGCTGTGAGGACGACAATGGATACGGGGAATTGTACACAAGGAGACATAAAGACACGAAAGCAGAAAACTGCTGGATAACGAAAGGATAAAGATATGGGATTATTTCATGCAATCTACAATATACTCTGGGGAGATCTGATCACGATCCCGCTCCCGGGCGGAAGTTCCCTGGGACTTTCTCTGCTCGTGCTCATTCTTATTCCGGCGGGGATATATTTTACGATAAGGACAAGATTCCTTCCGTTTCGGCTGTTCCCCGAGATGGTGAAAGTCACTCTGGAAAATAACAGGAAGATCGAAGAAGAAGAGAGGGAAGGCATCTCCGGCGTTCAGGCGCTGATCGTCTCCACTGCATGCCGCGTAGGTATGGGAAATCTGGTAGGAGTAGTAGCGGCTATCTCTGCGGGCGGTGCAGGAGCCGTATTCTGGATGTGGGTGATCGCGCTCGCGGGCTCATCCACTGCATTTATCGAGGCCACGCTCGCCCAGATCTATAAGGAGAAAGATCCGCTCTACGGCGGATACCGGGGCGGGCCGGCGTATTACATCCATGCCCTGTTTCTCAAAAAGGGCGGTAAGAGAAAGAAATCCATACTGGCGGTCCTGTTCGCCCTATCCGGCCTGATCTGCTGGTGCGGCATCAGCCAGGTCATCAGCAACTCCATTTCCTCATCTTTTGAAAATGCATTTCACATTCCGCCGGTCTACTCCACTGTTATCCTCGTGGTGATCGCGGCAGTCATTGTCCTGAGAAAGAACGCAACGGTGAAAGTACTGGATATCATGGTCCCGATCATGGCGGCGTGCTATTTTTTCATTACGATCTTTATCATCGTGACAAATGCGGGACAGCTCCCTGCCGTGTTCGGGCGGATCTTCTCTGAAGCGTTCGGACTGCGCCAGGTCGTGGGCGGGGGGATCGGAGCCGTTATCATGAACGGGGCCAAGAGAGGACTCTTCTCAAACGAAGCTGGATCAGGTTCCGCACCCTGCGCGGCTGCCGCTGCGGATATCAGTCATCCGGCGAAAGAGGGGCTCCTGCAGGCGCTCGGAGTCTTTATCGACACTCTTGTGATCTGCAGCTGCTCTGCAATGATCATGCTGCTGACGCCGGAATCCATGACAAAAGGTCTCGAGGGCATGGATCTTCTCCAGACGGCCATGAAGTATCATCTCGGTGAGTTTGGAGTTATCTTTATCGCGGTGATCCTGTGGCTGTTCAGCTTCTCTACATTCCTCGGCATCCTGTTTTATGCCAGGTCAAATGTGGCGTACCTCTTCGGGGACAACTGGCTCTCCCAGACACTCTACAAAGTGCTGGCGCTCGTTATGCTCTTTGTCGGCGGGCTGGCCGCCTACCAGTTCGTCTGGGATCTTGGCGATCTTGGCGTTGGGCTTATGACCGTGTTCAATATGATCGCGCTTATTCCGCTGGCGCCAAAAGCGCTGGCGTCGCTTAAGGATTATGAGAAGAATGAGATGAAGAAAAAACGATAAGAACGAGTTTTGAGATACTATTGCTTCTGGTTAAAAAACATCAAGAAAACGTGATTGACAAGGATAAAAATACACACTATAATGTATTTAAATTTTTACTATTAGAAATGCAGTGACAGGGAGGAGTACATGATCTTCAGATGCGCAGAGAGGAGACGGCCGGTGTAAGTTCTCCGTGAAAGGATCATGGAAGTAGCCCTCGAGCAGTGGACTGAACGTACTCGTATAATCGGCAGCAGAGCATTGATATATCAGATCTGATACAGGAACGGCTGACGCGGACAGTACAAGTAGGCTCCAACGTTTTCCTACGTTACAGGGATACGGTATCGGATGGGGAAAGCCGCACAGTACGCGGCGTTCCGACAGATTCCCGTACCGGCAGAGAGCAGAGAGTTTTCTCTGAATTCAGGTGGTAACACGGATGAAAGATTCGCCCTGGGCATATGATGCTCAGGGTTTTCTATTATTCAGTCTTTGATGAGAAAAAGAGGAGGTAAAAAAGGTGAGACAGATCACAGGAAACAAATTATTGGTAAGAGCACTCAAAGAAGAGGGAGTGGACACGATCTTCGGCTATCCGGGAGCGTGCACGATCGATATCAGCGACGAACTATACAAGCAGGACGATATCAGAGTTATCCTGCCCCGGCATGAGCAGGCGCTTGTTCATGAGGCGGATGCATATGCGCGGACGACAGGAAAGGTCGGCGTATGTCTTGTGACAAGCGGGCCGGGCGCGACCAATCTTGTGACAGGACTTGCAACGGCAAATTATGACAGTGTTCCGCTTGTCTGTTTTACGGGCCAGGTGGCGAGACACCTGATCGGAAACGACGCATTTCAGGAGGTGGATATTGTCGGGATCACGAGGAGCATTACAAAATACGGAGTGACAGTGCGCAGGCGTGAAGATCTCGGACGCATCATAAAGGAGGCTTTCTATATCGCCAGCTCAGGACGTCCGGGACCGGTTCTCATTGACCTGCCAAAGGACGTGATGGGGGAGATGGGAAGCGCGGAGTATCCCGACAGTGTAAACATCCGCGGTTACAAGCCGAATACGAACGTTCACATAGGCCAGCTCAAACGCGCGCTCAAGATGCTGAAAAAGGCGAAAAGGCCGCTCTTTCTCGCGGGCGGCGGCGTCAATATCGCCCGCGCGAACAAAATATTTACCGAGGTTGTGGATAAGACAGATGTGCCGGTCGTGACAACGATCATGGGACGGGGCGCCGTGCCCACAGACCATCCCCTTTACATTGGAAATCTCGGGATGCACGGGCAGTATGCGGCAAACATGGCGGTCAGCGAGTGTGATCTTCTGTTTTCCATCGGAACAAGGTTTAACGACCGCATTACCGGAAAGCTCCATGCGTTTGCACCGAAAGCGCAGATCGTGCATATCGATATCGATACAGCGTCCATTTCAAGAAATATCCACGTGCACGTACCGATCGTTGCGGACGCCCTTGAGGCCGTGACAAAGATGAATGAATATGTGGAGCCATGCGAGACAAAGAAATGGAGAGAGCAGATCAGAGAGTGGAAAAAGGAGCATCCTCTGGCAATGAAAGATCATGGGCAGATGAGTCCGATGGACATCATACAGGAGATGAACCGGCAGTTCTATGACGCTATTATCACGACCGACGTAGGACAGCATCAGATGTTCGTCACACAGTATGCGGATATAACAGAGAAGAAGCAGCTTGTCACGTCAGGCGGTCTTGGGACGATGGGATACGGATTTCCGGCGGCCATCGGGGCAAAGCTCGGCAATCCCGACAGGACAGTGATCTCCATATCCGGCGACGGCGGCATGCAGATGAATATTCAGGAGTTTGCAACGGCAGTCCTGGAAGAACTTCCTCTCATCCTCTGTGTGTTCAACAATGAATATCTTGGCATGGTGCGCCAGTGGCAGAAGCTCTTCTACGGCAAGCGCTACGGCATGACGAATATGCGCGCAGGCGCGCTGTACCGCAGGACGAACGGGGAAGAGATGCCCGGGTATACGCCGGATTTTGTGAAACTGGCCGAGAGCTATGGGGCCAGGGGAATCCGTGTAATGAAAAAAGAAGAGATCGCCGCAGCATTTGAAGAGGCGAAAAAGAATACAAAAACGCCTACATTGATTGAATTTATCATCGATCCTGAAGAGATGGTCTACCCGATGATCCAGCCGGGCGGAACACTCGAAGAGATGATCATGGACTGTTAGAAAGGAGCGTATGAGAATGGATAACAATATGAAAAAAAGATGGATCTCCCTCTATGTGGAAAATCAGGTGGGCGTACTCTCTAAGATCTCGGGGCTGTTTTCCGCCAAGTCATACAATCTGGACAGCCTGACAGTGGGAACGACGGAGGATCCGACCGTATCAAGAATGACGATCGCCACCGTCAGCGATGACGAGACGTTCGAGCAGATCAAAAAGCAGCTCAACCGCATGATCGAAGTGATCAAGGTGATCGACTTTACAGATATTTTTGTCAGGATGAAAGAGATCCTGTATGTGAAAGTATTTAAGTGTTCTCCCGCAGATAAAGTGGAAGTGTTCCAGATCGCGGAGACGTTCAAGGCGAAAGTGATCGACTATGGCAGAGACAGCGTCCTCGTGGAATTCGTACAGACAGCGACCAAGAACGACGCTGTAGTGAAGCTTATGAAAGCGGAATTTAAGAGTATCGAAGTCGTCAGAGGCGGAAGCGTGGGGATCGAATCCATCAGTATGATGGAACGCTAGTTCAGCAATACATTGTACGGGAGCGCCATCCGCAAAACCGAGCGCGCTCTTGATTTTTCTTAATCACAGTATTATAATGTTGACCGTAGAGTAATGACAGGCTTTTCCAAGCAGAGGAGGAAACACGATGGAGAAGAAAAATCTTGACTGGGAAAATATGGGATTTGACTACATGCAGACAGACAAGCGGTATGTGTCGAACTATAAAGATGGAAAATGGGACGACGGCGCGCTGATCGATGATGCGAACATCGTGATGAACGAGTGCGCTGGAGTGCTCCAGTATGCACAGACCGTATTCGAGGGCCTGAAAGCATATACAACAGAGAGCGGGAAGATCGTGACTTTCCGTCCGGATCTGAACGCATCGCGTATGGTGGATTCTGCCAGACGTCTTGAAATGCCGGTATTTCCGGAAGAGCGTTTTGTAGACGCCGTCGCAGAGGTTGTCAAGGCAAACGCCGCATATGTACCGCCGTATGGATCGGGCGCTACACTGTACATCAGACCGTATATGTTTGGAATTAATCCGGTCATCGGGGTAAAACCGGCCGATGAATATCAGTTCAGGATTTTTACGACTCCGGTGGGCCCCTACTTTAAGGGAGGAGCGAAGCCGATCACGATCTGCGTATCGGACTTTGACCGCGCGGCGCCGCATGGAACGGGACATATTAAAGCAGGTCTTAACTATGCGATGAGTCTCCATGCGATCGTGACCGCCCATGCAAACGGATTCGATGAGAATATGTATCTGGACTCCGCTACAAGGACGAAAGTAGAGGAGACAGGAGGAGCAAATTTCATCTTTGTCACAAAGGATAATAAAGTTGTAACACCGCACTCAAGTACGATCCTTCCATCCATCACGAGAAGATCGATCATGTATGTGGCCGAGCACTATCTCGGACTGAAGGTTGAGGAGAGAGACGTGTACTTCGATGAAGTAAAAGACTTCGCGGAGTGCGGCCTGTGCGGCACCGCTGCAGTGATCTCCCCGGTAGGAAAAGTTGTCAACCACGGGGAAGAGATCTGTTTCCCGAGCGGAATGGAGAAGATGGGACCGATTACACAGAAACTGTACGATACGCTGACAGGAATCCAGATGGGGCATATCGAAGCTCCGGAAGGATGGATCAAAGTGATCGAGTAAGCGGTCTGTCATTCATCGAAAAAGAGAGGTATGAGTGATGCGGAAAATCAAATGGGGCGTTATGGGAACCGCCTACATCTTTGAGCGCGACACAGCCAGAGGGATGGAACTTGCAGATAACTGCGAACTGACAGCGATAGCGGGGCGCAGTCTGGAGAAAGCGGAAGCGTTTCAGAAGAAGTATGGATTTAGAAGAGCATATGGAAGTTATGAAGAACTGCTGGAGGATCCTGAGGTAGAGGCGGTGTACATCCCGCTCCCGAATACAATGCATTATGACTGGACGATCCAGGCACTCCGGCACGGCAAACATGTCCTCTGCGAGAAGCCGCTGGCGCCAGACGCTGATGAAGCAGAGCAGATGTTCAGGGCGGCAAAAGAAAATAATGTATTCCTCATGGAGGCTTTTGCCTATCAGCACAGCCCGTATATTAAAGAGCTTAAAAAAGTGATCGACTCCGGAGAAATCGGTGAAGTGCGCTATATTGAGGCTGCCCTTATCACATCGGATTATGATCAGAGCAATATCCGCATGAGAAAGGAAACTCTCGGAGGATGTATGTATGATCTGGGAGTCTATGCGGCAAGCTTTGTACTGCGGATGACCGGAAGAAAGCCGGAGAAGATCGGCGCAGTGAGCAGTTTTTCAGAAGAAGGGATCGATACTTATACGACGGCTGTATTTGAGTACGCTGATGGAATGAAAGCGCACATTGACTGTGGGATGGTCCTTGAGACAGAGAAGAACTGCTCCCTTGACCGTTTCCAGATCCATGGCTCGAAAGGAGCGTTGATTTCCGTTGATTTCGGATTTAATGCGCCGGGCAGTCTGTCCTATATGCTGAGGGATTCTGAGGGAAAAGAAGAACTCCGGACGGTGGAAGTTCCGAATAATTACCGCCTTGAAGTGGAACAGCTGGGAAGGTGCATATGCGGAGAAGAAACGCCGTATGTGACAGAGCAGTTTAGCGTGGATCTTGCACATATCGTAGATCAGATTTTGGACAAGACAGGCTACAGGTCGTGAGATCTGAGTAATACAGATAAATGTGAAACCGGAGACTTCTGTGTCAGCAGAGGTTTCCGGTTTTATAACGTTTTATTTAAAGATTTGTCTGAGATATCCGACGGAATCGCCGATGGCATGACTGTCTGTCAAAAGCAGCTTATAGTCCTTTTCGGGCGACAAACCAAGACCGATCTCCGGCATCCGGAAAGTCATGGCGCTGTCAGCCTCGATCTTGCCGGACATATGGTAGGAAGAGATGCCGGTATACGGAATCAGTTTTCTGATGATCTCCAATGAGATCCCACTGCCGGCCAGGATTTCGATCCGTCCCCCCGCCTTTTTATGAAGAGACTTCAGCAGATCCCTGCCCTCCCACGCGGTTGGTTTTTGACCGCTTGTCAGGATTGTATCATAACCCAGCTCAATTACCTGTTCCATCGCTTTCAAAGGGTCAAGACATACGTCAAATGCGCGGTGCAGCGCGATTTCCATGCTGCCGGCGGACTCTCTGAACCGGGCAAGCTGTCTTGTGTTCAGCGTACCGTCCGGATTCAGTATGCCGACGACTACTCCATCGGCGCCCTCTTCGCGAAACATCTCGATCTCTTCATTAAGCTCATCGCATTCATAGTCATTATAACAATAGTCTCCGTACCGCGGCCGGAGCAGGACGCGTATTTTTAAATCCGTATATCTGCGGATCTGCCGGAATAAAGGCAGTGACGGCGATACGCCTCCTATTACAAGATCACTGCAGAGTTCAATACGGCTTGCACCGCCTTTCTCAGCGGCCAGAGCCGATTCCACACAGTCTACACAGGTTTCCAGAATGTAATTTCCCATATGTTCAGACCTCCCTGACTCAATTGAAAGACATCGGTATAAGAAGAAAGACACCGGCATAATAAAAGTACGACGCAGAAGCCGCGGTGTGCTCATAGGTTAAACAGTATCGTTGCAATATTAAAGTAAATGAGTATGGAGAAGATATCCACCAGCGTCGTGATGAGCGGCGAAGCCATGATCGCCGGATCCAGGTTCACCCTGCTTGCCAGCAGAGGAAGCAGACATCCGATCAGTTTCGCCATGATGACCGTGCCGATCAGTGACAGCGCGATAACAAGAGCAAGTTCCATATTCTGATACTGGATCATGATACGGATGCCGTTTGTTACAGCGAGCACGGCTCCAACGATCAGAGAAATACGGAATTCCTTGAATACTACGCGGAAGATATCTTTAAAACGGATCTGCGACAGCGCAATCCCGCGGATGACAAGAGTAGAACTCTGGGAACCGCAGTTTCCGCCGGTGTCCATCAGCATCGGGATAAAGGATACGAGCAGTGGGATCGCGGCAAATGCATTCTCATATCTTGTGATGATCGTACCTGTGATGATCGATGTGAACATCAGGATCAGAAGCCACGGGATACGGTTCTTTGCGTGTGCAAATACGGATGTCTCAAAATATGTCTTTTCACTTGGATTGATAGCGGCCATCTTTGTGATATCCTCGGTCGCTTCCTCTACCATGACGTCCATGGCGTCGTCGAAAGTGACGATACCGACCATCAGTTCATCTGCATCGAGAACAGGGATAGCCAGAA
Organism: uncultured Eubacteriales bacterium; assembly: GCA_949294665.1. Taxonomy (GTDB): domain Bacteria; phylum Bacillota; class Clostridia; order Lachnospirales; family Lachnospiraceae; genus Mediterraneibacter. Next base: position 46,822 of record CASFID010000015.1, on the reverse strand, counting down.
AATCATATTTTGTAAAAAGTTTCGCAACTTCTTCTTTATCTGTATGTGTCTTTACAGAGATGATCTCCGTCTCCATCAGATCTTTGATGAGCACGTCATCGTCTGTCGTCATCAGATCCTTGGCGCTGACGATTCCGATCAGTCTGCGCCGTTCTGTTACATAACAGGTGTAGATCGTTTCCTTGTGGATCCCGGTCTCTTTGATATGCGCCATAGACTGAGCGACAGTCATATTGGCCCGGATGTCCACATATTCTGTGGTCATGATGCTTCCGGCGCTGTCCTCGGGATAGTTCAAAAGCTGATTGATAAGCGCGCGGTCAGATGTGCTGACGGCATCCAGGATGCGGTTGACCAGATTTGCCGGAAGTTCTTCGAGCATGTCTACGGTATCGTCCATATACAGGTCGTCCAGAAGTTCTTTCAGCTCTTTTTCCGAAAACATATCCACAAGATAAGTCTGCATGGAACTGTCCATATTGGCAAATACTTCCGCCGCTTTATCTTTCGGGATCAGGCGGAATGCCAGAGCCAGCTCTTTGTCATCAAGTTCGGAGAGCAGCGAGGCTATGTCCACTTCGTTCATAACATCCAGAATACTCCTCACAGCTTTGTACTGACGCTGCTGGAGAAGTTTTACAAAAATCTCTTTGTTCATGATAAGTACCTCTCTTTATGTTATTTTCTGTCATTAAGCCGCATATATGGCAACTGGCACCAGAGTCCATAACCTCACCTCCTTTGACTGCAATTCACACAGAAAACTCCGTCACTGCCTGAACAATGACGGAGTCATAAACGATCGAAAAAAATATGACCGGGATGCATCGTTCAAGCTTTAGTATCACAGGGCATATCAATTGCATTAGGCTGCACCTTCACGACACAGCCTGCTGACCATCTTATCGTGTCTCCACGATCTCGCGGCAGCAATCTTCGGGATTATCCTGATCCCTGTGGTAACCTCACCTACCGAATGATGTATTCTGTTTTTATACGTGTACATTGTAGTTCACAGAAATAACGATGTCAAGAACAAAATCACGTCATATTACTATTCAGATATTTTGAAGGCGCCACTCCAAATTCTTTTTTAAAGCATTTGCTGAAATAAAAAGGATCGGCAAATCCGACGGCGGCAGATACCTGCTGCAGATTCGTACACCCTGTATCAAGGTAATGCTTTGCACATTTCATGCGCTGCTTTGTAATATATTTGTTCAGAGACAGGCCGGTTTCTGCTTTAAAGAGCCGGCTCAGATAGTTTTCACTGATATAAAGCTGAGAAGCCAGCCACTTTACCGACATTTGCTGATAAGAGATATTTTCACTGATAAGTTCCATGCACTTTTCTGTGATCTTATTCTGCGGGGATATCTTATTGGTTTCAATATATCGGAGCATCCTGTCAAAATAATCTTTCAGGAAAGAGATACAGCTTTCGGCGTCATTGTATTCCAGGATCTCTGCCAGCGGGGAAAAATGATCCTGGAAAACATCCTGCATCGCGATTCTGTTCTCCTGAAGGAACATGATGCCGGTCATGATAAAATCTATCCTCAGCATGTTAAAACTTTCAAGAGAACCGATCGAGAGGGCGCGCAGCAGGGTGGAGGATATCAGATCCGCCAACTCGTCGGAACTGCCGCTGCGCAGAGATTTAAGGGTGTCCGATCGCAGAGTGTCAAAATCAAAAGAAGCGTCCAGGGATGAACGGATATATTCATCGAATGAGAGAACTCCTTTATTGATGACGGATGGGGTATACTGGCATAAAAATTTAGTGTCATAGTAACAGCAGTACAGATTCCTCGCCCCCTGATATTTCCGGCTGTAAAACACAGTGACGGGGAGATTCAGATGAAACAGCAGATTATTACGTATCATCTGTCCGATCAGCTCAATGCTCGGATTGCTCAGACCGGCTTCGTTCTGAAATCCGAATATGATGATCAGATTATAGAACGAATCACAGAAAACGCTCCAGTTCTGATAATCGTAGAGGGAATCTTCGATTGTGCTTTTGGCTTTCCCGATCAGGTCTTCTGCGCTGCTCGATCTCATCATCTCTTTTGTAAATGAGTTGATGTGGACGGAGAGAATCTGAAATTCCTGCCCGCTTACGGGGATCTGATAGAACGAGAAGCGCTCATGGATCTGTTCCTCACTGAGAGGCTGCCTGCCGCTTACAAGCCAGTTCAGGAACTTTTCACGGATCATATGCTCGCTGAGGAGAGCCTTGTCCTTGAGATCGTCAAGATACAGTTTCTCTTTCTGTGAAGACTCCAGACCAGTCTGGACTTTCCGGATGATCTTCAGAAGTTCCCCGGGATCTATCGGCTTGAGCAGATAGTGGTCCACACCGGTATTAAGAGCCTGCTGCGCGCATCCGAAGCTGTCGTTTACTGTCAGTATGATGATCTCAGTATGAGGAAAATCCTCTTTGATCTTTTCAGCCAGGGTAAGCCCGTCCATATTGGGCATATTGATATCGCATATGATGATATCGGGCGGAGTACGCCTGATCTGCTCCAGCGCCTCATTGCCGTCGGAAGCGTCTCTGAGGATCTCAAATCCCAAGGAAGGCCAGTCGATTATCTGGTGGAGCCTCCTCAGGATCAGTGGCTCGTCGTCTATAAACATGATTTTGTACATCTTAAGCCTCCTGTTTCTTATAAAAGTTTCGGGAAAGAGACGATAACCTTTGTGCCTTTCCCCGGCACAGACTTCACTGTCACACCAAAAGAGGGACCATATTTCAGCCGGATGCGCTCCCTGATATTTTTCAGGCCGAAATGCCGGGGGATCATGGAAGTACCTTCGCTGAATATCGAATGAACAGCTTCCTCCGAAATGCCGCGCCCGTCGTCGGTGATCGTGATCAGCACTGCGGAGCCGGCCAGTTCTCCTTCTATGTGCAGACTGCGTCTGTCTTTGTACCCGGTAAAGCCATGCATTACGGCATTTTCAACGATGGGCTGCAGCAGCATTTTCATGATCTTCAGATTCAGGATATCATCGCTTATATCTATCGTGTATATAAAAAGATTCGGTGCTTTTATAAGCTGGATCTCCAGATAATCCCGAACGAGCGACAACTCCTCCCGTATGGTGATGATATTTCTGCCTTTGCTCAGAACAGACCGGTAATATCTTCCCAGATGGTAGAGCATGGACAGTGCGGGATCGTTTTTGCGGTCTGCGATGAGACTGCTTATATTATCCAGACAATTATAGAGAAAATGTGGATTGATCTGAGCCTGCAGCAGATTCAGCGCGTATTCCTTTTTCTGTGTCTGTTCATCATAGATGCGTATAGTGAGATTCTTGATATTCCGGTTCATTTTCTTGAAACGCTCCGCCAGAAAACCAATCTCATCTTTGGAGGTGATCTGTATGTCGGCGGAAAAATCTCCATGGCCGGTCCTGTCCGCATAGGTGGTCAGAAGCGCCAGAGGCTTTGTGAGACTCTGGGCCAGAACCGTAGTCAGAACGATCGTGACGAGCAGGGCGGATATGCCGATGCATGCAAGTATCAGTGCAAGGCCCAGAGCTTCCTTGTATATACTGTAGTATTTCAGGACATATACGATATGGAATTCTCCGATTTCTGATGTGGTGGCAAGGATAAGAGAGTCATTCTGAGACAGCGAAAGACTGTCTGTTGCGCTCGATATCTCCTCCACAGCCCGCCACAAGTCGTCGGAAGCTTTCTGGCGGAGTACATCCCTGTTTTCGGAGGAGAGGACGTACCCGTCGCTGTCGACCAGATAGAGATGCTCGTTATCTCTGTCAATGACCGAGCGATAGGAATCATAAAACAGCGCTTCCCTGATATCAAAAGAGAGAATGCCAAGGCACTGGCCTGTGTCAATATCGATCAGAGATTTTGATATGTTAAACGCGCTTCCGGCATTCTTCTCCCGGGGAGAACCGAGCAGGATGCGCCCTTTCTGTGCGACAACATAATCGTAATATTCGTTCATCTCTGCATCCGGAGTCTGGATGGAATCCGTATTGATATCAAATACTTTGCCGTCGAAAGTCTGTATATAACCGTCAGAGATATAACTTTGGATATCCATGATATTATAGATAGCAGAATGCATGGAAGTAGAAAACAGATAATTGCCGTAAGTGGAATCAGGATAATCAGAAGAGATCGCATCCTGAAGCGCTGAACTGGTCGAAAAGGCTTTGATATTGTACTGCACATTTGACAGTATCTGATCCATCTGGTCAGATACGAGCATCAGCTTGTCCTCTGCATTTTTGATCGCCTCGGCTTTCCCGTTCCTCACGATGATCGTCAGGGATACGATAAGTACGAGCAGGAAGGGGATCATGATAAGGGGAAGGAACACAGTAAGTATCTTTCGTTTCAGCGACAGAGCTCTCCAGATGTTTTTAAGATTCATATATAAGCACTTCCTTTGCCGGTCCGGTTGAATTTTTACAAATTCAATTATATAACAGCAGAGATATAAAAAGTAGTATCTGAAAAAATGATTTTTGATTTTTCCATGCGAGGTCATAAATTTCCATTTGAATCTGAGTGTGAAAATTTTATGATTGAGTTAACAGAAAACACAAAACGAAAAGGAGGATGAACATGAAAAAGAAATGGATCTCAATACTGCTGGCAGGGGCAATGACGCTCTCGCTTGCGGCATGTGGAAACAGCGGAAGTTCTGATACGTCCGACGGAGGATCTTCGGATGAGAAGGTCACGCTCAACGTACTGTTCAACAACACGGACGAGAACGTGGAGGCCGAGATGGAATATGTTATGGACCATATTTCGGAAGTACTTCCAAATGTGGATGTAAAACTTGAGATGGTATCCGGCGACGCCGAGACATATGAGACGAAGGTACGTACCATGATCTCGGCGGGCGGAGACGGAATCGATGTATGGTGGGAGAGAGGCGGAAGCTGGGCTACGCCGATCCTGGAGTCGGGAAGCGCCCTTGCTCTGGACGATTATCTGGAGGAAAGCGGTTACTGGGACAAGGTGATCCCTTCCACGGAAAATGCAAAAGCCGATGACGGCCATATGTACGGCGTTCCTTTTGAGGATATTTCCTACGAAGTCATACTGTATAACAAGGCGATTTTTGAAGAGAACGGGCTTGAGGTTCCCCAGACTGTTTCAGAGCTTTATTCTGTTGTTGAGACACTGGCAAAGACAGATATCGTACCGATATCCGTAGGAGCAAAGGACGGATGGCCGGCGGCGATGATGGTCGAAGGATTTGCCTATTCTGTAGATCCTGAGTGTACAGAGAAGATCGTAAACGGTGAGGCGTCCTTTACTGACGAGGCCTATACACAGGCGGCAGAAGTCGTGAAGAATCTCATGGATATGGGAGCATTCTCAGACAATGTGGCGCTGACTGGTATAGACGAAGCGCTTCCGCTGTTTGAATCCGGCAAGGCGGCAATGATGGTCAACGGCTCATGGGCAGTGGCGTCGTGCGCTGAGAAAATGGGCGATGATTTCGGATATTTCTACTTCCCTGTGATAAATGATTCGGATGCAGATTCTTATGGCAAGAACGTAGCGGGCGGCGTAAAACAGAACAGCGGTATGATGGTATATGCAGGGACAGAACACCCGGATGAGGCAGCGGCCCTGTGCGAAGCGATCGCAGAATTGCGCTGCCAGTATGTATATGAGACGAACGGCAATCCGTTCACCGTATATAAGGCGGACACGATGGGCTGGACTTACGACGGAGAATTCGCAGAGCCCGTGGCGCAGCTTGCGTCTGACATGCAGAACTTTGAGTACAGTTTCGGTCTGATCCAGGATGTAATGCCTACCGCAGCGGCGACATCCGGCATTCAGGATGCAACGAGTAAATTTATGACAAATGACAGCAGTTATACGATTGACAACTATCTGTCCGATATGGATAAGGCGGTACAGGAAGAGTAGACATAAGAGACAGCATCAGAGGCAGTGCAGATATCAGCTGCGCTGCCTTTGTCATGAAAGGAGACAGGTAATATGAAGAAAGTACTCGGAAATAAACGGTATATTTTTATCCTTTCTGCTCCGGCCCTTATTCTGATGGCGGCATTTGTACTATATCCTCTGATCAATATACTGATCATGTCCGTGCAGGAAACGAACGGTCTGTCGCCGGCCGTGTTTGTCGGCTTTGAGAACTTTATCAAGATCTTTCAAGACAGTTCCTTTATAAAGGCCAACATCTGGTCCCTCGGACTCTGTCTGCTGGCGGTGATCTTCAATGCGATCCTTGCGATCACAGTATCTATCCTGCTGAGCACGCTGAGCCCCAGGGCGCAGAAAATACTCAGGACGGCTTTTATCATTCCTCTGGTACTCTCGATCTCAGTCGTCTCACAACTGTGGCTTGCAATCTACCATGCAGACTGGGGCCTGCTCAACTCGCTTTTAGAGAAGATCGGGCTGGGATTTCTGAGAAACGACTGGCTCAGTAATTCTGATACGGCTATGATCTGTATTGCGATCGTGGGAATGTGGTGGTCGTTCGGGCTGGATCTGCTACTGTCTTATTCCGGGATCAAAGCGATACCGGAGAGTTACTTTGAGGCGGCGCAGCTTGACGGGGCCAGTTTTCCGGCAACTGTGCGTTACATAACGCTGCCGCTTTTAAAAAACGTGGCGAAGACGTGCGTTACGGTCTCTGCCGTAGGAGGCCTTTACACATTCCCGCAGGTTTATATCATGACAGGCGGAGGTCCGGGAGATATGACGACTACGATCATGATGTACATGTACAAGCAGGCGTTCTCCAATATGAGATACGGACAGGCGGCGGCTGTGGGAGTAGTTGCGATCATAGAGACATGCATCGTGCTGGGGATCATCGGCTGGATCTTTAAGCGCGGAAAATACAGCGAGGAGGTGTAGGACATGAGGATAAGACAAAGATGGATCCGTATCGTCATGACAACGGTATTCGGAGTGATCGCCGTTACTTCTGTTTACCCCCTGTTCTGGCTTCTTCTGAACTCTTTTAAAGATACGGATGAAATCATGACGGGAGAATCTTTCGGTCTTCCGTCCTTCTGGAAAATAGAGAACTATACAGACGCCATATTCAACAGGGATATCTTGAGATATTTTCTTAACAGCGTGCTCATTACCGGCCTGACGCTGCTGCTTACGACCGTCGCGGCGATCATGCTCTCCTACGCGCTTGTCCGCATGAAATGGAAACTGTCGCATAAAGTCAGCAAGATGGTCACTCTTGGGATACTGCTCCCGTCGCAGATCGTTATCGTGCCGATCTTTATGATGCTAAGAGAGCTGCATCTGATCAATAACCCGCTGTCTCTTGTGCTCACGATCTCGGCCTTTAATATTCCGATGGCGGTGATCATGTGCAGCAGTTTTCTCTCGAGTATACCCTATGAGATGGAGGAGGCTGCGGTCATGGACGGCGCGGGGATCTATTCGATCCTGTTCCGCGTGATCGTTCCGATCATAAAACCGGCCATCGCGACAATGGTCATCAATACATTTATCAACAGCTGGAATGAATTTATCTATGCACTTGTACTGATCAGTGACGACAGATATAAGACGCTTCCTATCGCGCTGATGAATTACTCGTCAGGAAAATACGGAACAGACTATGGTGGCATGTTCGCGGCGATGATCATCACGAGCATCCTTCCGATCCTGCTGTTTATATTCTTCAGCAATCAGGTGGAAAAGACATTCTCGGCTGGATCGATCCTGAAATGATCAGAGGAGGAGAACAGATATGCAGAACATAAACGGAACGGTTTTCTTTGACAAGGTGTATGGCGGATGGCTCGGAAAATGCCTCGGCGGCGCGGCCGGGGCTCCCGTGGAGGGGATCAAGAGGCTGATTACGGAGATGGACTACAGGGAAGTGATACGGCCGGATCTGCCGAATGATGATCTTGATCTCCAGCTTCTCTGGCTTGAAGTCATGGAAGAGAAAGGGCTGTCGGTCACGGCAGAAGACCTGGCGGACGCCTGGGAGAGGAAATGCTGGTATCCATTTAACGAATACGGATATTTCCTCAAGAACTATGAGCGTGGGATCATGCCGCCTTACAGCGGCAGCTTTAATAACCAGTTTTTCGCAGAGAGCGAGGGCTGTCCGATCCGGTCGGAAATCTGGGGGATGCTCTTCCCCGGGGAGCCGGACAGAGCGGCAGAGTATGCCCGCATGGACGGCAGCCTGGACCACAGAGAAAACGCCATATGGATCGAGATGTTCTATGCAGCTTTGGAGTCAGAGGCATTTGAAAATAATGACATCAGGAGTCTGCTGTCCGCGCAGAAGCGCTTTCTTCCCGAAGAGTCAAAAGCCCGGGAATGCCTGGAAGATGTATTGAGATGGGAGAGAAAATATCCCGAAGACTGGACCGCGTCCTGGAAGCGTCTTACAGGAAAATATCTGCACAATGATTTCACAAATGCGGTGATCAATCTGGGGATCGTGATCCTTGCGCTCCTTTATGGAAAGGAGGATCTGGATGAAGTGATACGCATTGCGTTCACCAGCGGATTCGATACCGACTGCACCTGTGCGACCGCGGGAGCGATCTGGGGGATCTCGCACGGATATTCAAAGATACCTGATCCGCTCAAAGCGCTGGTCAACAATGAATTTACGGTGGGGATCGACGTCAGACGAGAGGATAATTCCATAGAGAGACTGGCCGGGGATACATGCCGCCTGGCAGAAAAGCTGAGATCTCAGACGATCGTCAGACCGCCTCTTGAAATGCGGGTAGAATACATGAGTCAGCCTGCTCTCGGTTCTCAAAATAAATGCAGGTTCCGGATAAATGTCAGAAACAACACAGATAAGCCGTACTGTGAGGAACTGCGCGTAACCGGGATCCCCGAAGGATGGAAGATCCTGCCGGAAAGCGTCCGTTTTACCGCAGAGCCGGGCGAAGAAGAGAGAGCGGAATTTGAAGCGTCTCTCCTTCCCGATGCAAAATGGCTTCGTAATAAAAATATCCTGAAGGTTCAGTACGGACAGTGTGAAAAACGATTCGGCATAGCGGGCGCACAGGAGTGGATGGCAGCAGGACCGTTTTTCGAGCCTTTGGTAAAAGAAGAGCCCGAAGGGTATCCGTCCCCTCACGGGGAAGGATGCAGTCTGCCTTCGCCGGAATGCCTTGTAAATAACGCAGTATATCTGACTGAGGGGTATCTGGATGAAAACAAGATCAGCGAGGCTGTTGAAAAGGAAGCTTCGGGGAGGATCAGCAGCGGTGAAGACCTTCTGCCTCTGGAACAGTTCTGCACCTTCCGGGGACAGGGGTGCATCTACCTGAAACAGACGATGACCGTAGATGAAGATCAGACCGTATGGGCAGTGATCGGAAACAGCGACGGATTCCGTCTGTGGGTAAACGACAGACTCTGTATGGAGAGGGATGAGATCCGTCTGTGGACGCCCTATAATAATTACGGTCTGATCCCTCTCCGCAAAGGAGAGAACACTGTCGTATTAAAGCTCCTCAAAAGAACAGACGTACTCAAGTTCAGCTTCGGACTTAAAAAGTACGGCGGCAGCCATTTCCACCGTACGCGCTGGTGTACGGATATGTCGTGCAGATTATAAGTACAGTCAGTGTGCAAAAGGGCCTAAGTACAGGCAAGGTAACGTTCAACAAGAGTTTCCAGCTCTTCGTGCGTTTTTGTGACAGCCTCCTGTACTTCCAGCTCCGCCTCAAGAAGTTTATAGATCCATTTACATACGATCTCGTCGATCTCATACTGAGGGACGACTTTGTTGTTGGAGAGCTTAGGAGGACAGGTCGGCTTTGAATATTTATATATATCGTGATACAGCGGCAGCCAGGGGTACAGCTCGGCGAGTTCATCGTTGAGATATGTACTGTTCGTTGCCGGAAGACCGCCAAGCAGCGTGGAGTAATTGTTGATCTGTTCATCGCAGGTCCACTTAAGAAACTCAAACGCTGCTTCTTTCTGTTCACAACGGCTGCTGATCCCGAGGCTCCATCCGCCCAGAAGCGGGGCTCGGCCAGGGATGAGACGATAGCCGATAGAACCGATCAGGCTGTTTTTGCGGAGATCGCTGATATCTTTCAGGAAAGAAGGGTAGGAGATCAGCATGGCGGTGTCCCCGTGGAGGAAATCTTCAACAGCGCTGTAGTCGGTCGCAGTCCGGTAATCTGGTTTGGCGTATTTAATGGAGCGTATAAAATTAATGTATGCTTTCAGCGACTGATCTGTGTCCAGGCATACCTGTCCCGACGGGGTGAACAGGCTCCCGCCAAATGCGCGCAGCCTCATGTAGATCTCAGGCGTCAGACATTCGCTGTATGCGGTGGGCACAGAGATCCCGTAGTCTATCGCCGTCGTTTTATTTGTGAAGAAGTCGGCGATCGTATTGTACTCTTTGAGAGTGACCGGCGGCCGCAGGGAGATTTTATTTTTCCTTTCATAATCGGAACGCAGGGCAGGATCTTCAAAGAGATCTTTGCGGTAAAAAAGCACCTGCGGGGCGTACATAAACGGAATACCGTAAAAATGCCCGTTGAAAAGGCTGTAATACTTCAGACAGTCCGGCAGAAAAATATTTGTATCGATGTGGCGCATATCTGCGGTAAGATCGGCCAGTATATGCTCAGAAGCAAGGAAGGAGAGCCACGGTATGTCGTACATGATGACGTCAAAAGGCGTTTCTTCCTCCGAAGTATGTGTTTTCAGGATCATGTCATACAGATAGTGGTGAGGCAGGAGCGTTACCTCCGCCCGGATCCCTGTGCGTATCTCGAAATTGCGCAGAAGTCGCAGAGTATAATGCACCTGTGGAGTATCCAGGAGAAGCGCCCGGATTCTGCGCCCGGGGGTAAAGCTCCCGGGCGTCTGCGCTGTCTGGGACTTCGGACGGGGTGAAGTATGCGACAGGGAAGTCCCCCGGCTCAGTCTGCGGCCGCTCAGTATGATATGCTCGGTATCTTTCGTAAGAGGAGATCTGATCTGTTCCATCAGAAGCTTCGACGCCGTCTGGCCCAGCTTGAGCGCCGGTCGGACAGCGGAGGCAGATGAGAAGGAGTGGGTGTGGAGATTCCAGTGTTCTTCTCCCAAGGTAAATACGGGTACATCACTGTCTGTATATCCGAGGATCGTAATCCCTTCGATGATACCGGCGGCGAGAGACTCCGATGTTGTCACGATAGCGTCAGGGCTCTGCGTCCGGAGCAGTTTTAACGTTTTTCTGAATGCATCTTCTTTACTCATATCCGTCTCAATGAAAAGCTCTTCCCGGGGAGTCAGTGAAAAATTGTGACAGGCATCGCGGACGCCCCGGATACTCTCAGACTCACAGTCGTACATCCTGGGACCGGATATCAGACAGACATTCTTATAGCCATGCCTAAAGAGCGTTTCCGTCATATCCCGAAGGAGCACGCGGTTGTCAAAAGAAACAAAATTCGTATCAAGACTGTGGATGTTCCGGTCGATCAGGACGAGCGGCGTTCCCTTTGATATCAGATTGTCATAATAGAATTTCCAGTTATCCGGCTGACATGGTATGAGGATGAGACCGCAGATCTGCTTTCTCAGAAGACTGCGGACGATATTCAGTTCGGCCTCCGGTATATTTTCAGAAAAAGAGAGATCGATATGATAGCCCGTATTCTGAAAAAAGGACTTGATCCCCTGGAAGATCTGTACATAGTATGAGTCGTTCAGACTGGGCAGTATGACGCCGATATCAGTATTTGTCCTTGTCTTCAGATTTCTTGCGTTTACATTCTGAGTATATCTGAGAGTTTCCACCGCCTTCTGGATCCTTCGTGAGGCCTCCCGGCTTACAGGGCGGGTGCGGTTCAGATAATTCGATACAGTTGCCGCCGATACCCCGGCCATCTCGGCAACGTCTTTGATCGTAGCCATATTGCTTCTCCTTTTAGGTAAATTTGGAAACGGTTCCTCTGTGTTCAAGATAACACATATGTAAAAATATGTAAATATTATTAAAACGTTTAAATAAAATATGATAAAAATGCAGGCGAAAAAGTTGACCTTACTGCAGTGAAAAACTTAAAATATGTGCATAGAGACATAGAAATGATGAGATCAGATCTGACACATCCAGACAAATGAAGAGGAGGAACATGAATGAAAAAGAGGAACCTGGCTTTGTTATTGACAGTATGTATGATCGGCGGAATACTGAGCGGATGCAGCGGCAACAGCGGGAGCAGTTCATCCGGCTCTGATGCGGAGGAAAGTCAGACGTCGGAGAGCGGCGCGGGCTATCATTTTAACATTATCGTACAGAGTTTTCAGTCTACTTACTGGCAGGCAGCGGTAACAGGGATTGATCAGGCAAGTGAAGAATACGGAGTGTCAGTTGACTGTACAGGGCCTAATTCGGAGTCGGATATCGCAGATCAGGTCAATATGCTGAACAACGCGATCAACAGCGAGCCCGACGGGATCGCCATCGCGCCGTGCGATCAGAACGCGGTATTTGATTCTCTTCAGTCGGCTCTTGACAAGAACATCCCGGTGATCTGTTTTGACTCGGGAGTGGAAAACGCGCCGGAGGGATCCGTATACTGTACGATTGCCAGCGATAACTATGCGTCGGAAGAAATCGCGGGAGAGAATCTCTATGAAGGGCTGAAAGATACGATCGCAGCTGCGGATTCGGCAGTCAGGATCGGTGAAGTGAATCAGGAATCCACATCAGAGAGCATCAGCAACAGAGGGCTCGGATTTATCGATAAATTTGCAAGTCTTGCCATTGCGGACGGATATACGGTCGCAGTGACAGGAAATGACTATTTCGTCAATAACTGTAACGTTGAGACAACGGATGAGGGCGAGGCCGATATCATTATCGAAGTCGGCGTACCTACGCAGACGACGGTTGAGCTCTGTTCGACTGTGGCGTCGAATATCATGAACAAAAGCGATACGATCGCAATATTCGGATCGAATCAGACGGCTGCGGAGGGGATACTTACCGCTAATACGAATCTGTCGGTACTTGGGGATACACCCGGGGAATCGATCGTCGCAGTCGGATTTGACGCAGGCGCTACGATCAAGGAAGCGATCCGCAGTGGAACGATGTACGGCGCGATCACTCAGTCGCCGGTTGAGATGGGATATCTGACAGTGGAGACACTCTATAAGATCGCAGAGGGCGAAGAGGTCGAAGATATCTCTACAGACTGCTACTGGTATGACGCCGATAATATGGACGACGAAGAGATCGCTCCGAACCTGTACGACTAGACAACACCAGATAACAGACGTGCACGACCGGATAACGGACGAGGAAGATATATGGGATACGGACAGAGAGTATGGGTGTTCCCGGATGCGGAACGCCCGCCCAGAGGAGACAATCTGATAAAAGGCCATGAATCGGTCATTATACTGAACAGCGCAGAGAGGGATGCGAATATAAGGATCACCCTTTTCTTTGAGGACCGGGATCCCGTAATCCTGCCGGACGTCATTGTAGGCGCGCGCAGAGTGCGCTGCATGAGGACAGGAGACGACAGCGGTTTTGGCAGCTATACGGTCGGAGAGGGCGTCCAGTATGCGATAACAATCGAGAGCGACGTTCCCGTCGTAGCGCAGTACGGAAGGGCGGAGCCCCGGAAGGTATCGTTTTATACAACACCCGGATATTTCTGCGGTACAGAGACTTCGGTCTTATAAAATATATTATGATACAAGGAGGAACATGTAAAAATGAGAGAACACGGAAAGGTATATATCCCGGACAGTGAATATAAAGAAAGGGTAAAACGTGCTGCGGGGATACTTCAAAGAGAGAAGCTGGACGCCCTGATCGTGAATTCAAACGAATCAGACTATGCAAACGCGAGATATTTCTCGGGGTTCTGGCCGGTGTTTGAGCGCGCCGGAGTCGTGATCTCACCGGAAGGCGACGCGGCTTTGCTGGTCGGACCGGAGAGCAGGGAGTTCGGTGCGGATATCTCCAGACTGGACAAGACATTTGTCCTGATGGAGTACAGAGAGGGCGCGGATCCATCCTATCCTGAATTAAAAGCAGATACATATCAGGATGTGTTTGAATCGCTCGGCATTCGCGGCAGAAAACTCAGGATAGGCGTCGCAAGTTATCTTGACACTTCTGTCGTGATCATGAACGGTATCCGGGAGGCTTTCCCCGAGGCGGAGATCGTAAGAGCAGACCACATCATGGTCGAACTGCGGTCTGTAAAGAGTGAAAATGAGATCCTGTGCCTGAAAGAGGGATACCGCATCGCCGAGCTTGCGATGCAGCAGGTGATCCGGGAGATCCGTCCGGGCATGACAGAGCTTGAGATGGTCGGCGTGGCTCAGCGAGTGATCTATGAGAACGGCGCGGAGTATGAAGGGCTGCCGATGTATGTATTTTCAGAGGCGTCGACGCGCCATGCGATCTCGAGATCTTCTTACAGGAAATTCCAGAAGGGAGATATCGTGCAGCTTAATCTCTCTGCAAGGATCGACGGATATTCTGCGGCGATCGGATATCCGATCGTGCTTGGAAAACTCGAAGGAAAGAGAAGAGACGTCGTGATGTTCGGTCTGGAAGCGCACCAGTGGACAGAAAAACAGGTGAAAGCCGGCGTTCCCGCGTCCCGGATCGCAGAGGAGTTCTATCAGTATTATGTGAATAACGGATATAAAGACAATTTCGTATACGGACCGCTTCACGGGACAGGCATGATAGAAGTCGAGGCGCCGTGGGTAGAGACGTCGTCGGACTATGAACTTCAGCCGAACATGACATATCAGATCGATACGTTCATCTCAACGGATACGTTCGGTGTACGCTGGGAAAAAGGGATTGTAGTGACAGAGGAAGGATGCGACATACTCTCACCGCAGATCGGGAAATTATACGAGCTGGAGTACTGATGACAGAAGAACAAAAAGCACTTGCAGGGCTTCTCTATGACGCGGAAGAAGAGGACTTGAGCCGCAGGCGGCAATACAGCCAGGAACTGAGCTTTGAGTACAACAGGCTTTCGCCCTCACAGACAGAAGAACGTGAGAAGATCATCCGAAAAGCGATGAAAAAGACGGGAAAGAAATTCCGCATAGAGGAGCCCTTTCACTGTGATTTCTGGGAGCGGGTAACTCTCGGAGAGAATTTCTTTGCAAACTATAATCTCGTAATACTAGCGGGAAATGAAGTGGTCTTCGGGGACAATGTGATGATCGGGCCAAACTGCGGCATCTACGCGGCGGGACATGCGTTTGACGCCGGGCGCAGGGCGGCGGGACTCGAATACGCGCTGCCGGTCCGCATCGGCAATAACGTCTGGATCGGCGGGCATGTAGCGATCGTTTCAGGGGTGACGATCGGGGATGATACGATCATAGCAGCCGGAAGCGTAGTCGTAACTGACATTCCTCCTAACGTTCTGGCAGGCGGAAATCCATGTCGTGTGATCCGTCAGATCAGTCCCCGGGACGACGAAAAATATATGGAAGACCCGCAGAAAAAAGAAAAATATCGACGCTAAAAAGGCTGCTGCATGAAAGGAAACTTTTGTGCGGCAGCTTCTTTCATGCCACAAATGATTGACGGAATGGTGATTCAAGTCTAAAATTGCATAGGGATGATAAAATGATATCCGGTGTTATTCTATAAGGCAGAGAGGTATATCATATGACAGGACTGGGAACGATCATAAATGTTGCCGCGATCATAGCCGGAGGGCTGGTCGGCCTTTTTTTCAGCAAAGCGATCAGCGCCCGCTATCAGGAAACACTGATGCAGGCAAACGGGATATGCGTACTATTCGTCGGGATCAGCGGCGCGATCCAGGAGATGATGACCGTGACGTCGGACGGTCTGACGAGCGGGGGAACGATGATGATCGTCGTAAGCTTCGCCGTCGGCTCCCTGATCGGAGAGTGGATCGATCTGGAGCACAGGATGGAGCAGTTCGGGAACTGGCTGAAAGTCAAGACAGGAAACGGCAGGGAAAAGATGTTCGTGGACGGATTCGTCACAGCATCGCTGACCGTGTGCATCGGGGCGATGGCCGTGGTCGGAGCGATTCAGGACGGCATTTCAGGCGACTATTCCACCCTGCTGCTCAAGGCAGTTCTTGATATGCTTATTATCTGTGTGATGACGGCGTCCATGGGAAAGGGATGTATCTTTGCGGCGATTCCGGTAGGGATATTCCAGGGGCTGATCACGCTGCTCGCAAAGCTGATCCAGCCGGTCATGACAGACCGTGCGCTGTCTAATCTCTCGCTGACAGGATCGATGCTGATCTTCTGCGTGGGGATCAACCTGTTGTGGGAGAAGAAGCTGAAAGTAGCCAACATGCTCCCGGCAATCCTGATCGCAGTGATCTGCGCATTCCTCGGATTCTGACGGGGAACCGGACGGAACTGTGATCGGATCATCAAAACCGGGGAAACAGAAAACAGACACATACGGATAAAACAGATACAGAGAAAACAGATACGGACAAAACAGAAAGGCGGCAGAAAACAGAATGGATAAGAGAAATATCGATTCAACGGCAAATATCGTAAAAGACGCGGTGATCCTGGGTGATGTGACAGTGGGCGAGGATTCCACGATATTGTTCCATGCAGTCTTACGAGGGGACGACAGCAGCATCAGCGTGGGCAAATGCAGCAATATACAGGACAACTGTACCGTGCATGCGGACAGAGGGCGTCCGACTGTGATCGGCGACTATGTTACTGTAGGTCACAATGCAGTGGTCCATGGCTGTACCGTCGGAAACGGAAGCATCATCGGAATGGGCTCCGTTGTGCTCAACGGCGCGAAGATCGGAAGAGAATGCATGATCGGCGCAGGAAGCGTTGTGCTCGAAGATACCGTGATACCGGACGGGAGTCTTGCCGTGGGAAATCCGGCGGAAGTAAAAAGAAAGCTGACGGATGAAGAGCGAAAGAAACTGTATGGAAGCGGTATCTCATATATGGTGACGGGCAGAAAACTGAAAAAGGACGGATATTGTGTCTGAAATGAGTGAAAAGTGAGACGTTATCTGTTATAATCAAAATGGAAATAAGCAGAGGAGAGGAATTTGATATGGAGTATAAGATCACGGGCTATAAGCCGGAAAAATTATTTCACTTTTTTGAGGATGTATGCGCGATACCAAGAGGATCGGGCAACGAGAAAGGAATCAGCGATTTCCTTGTGAAATTCGCAAAGGACAGAGGGCTGTGGGTGTATCAGGATGACAGCCATAATGTCATTATCAAAAAGGGAGCGAGCAAGGGAGCAGAAGATAAAGCGCCCGTCATGCTGCAGGGACACATCGATATGGTGTGTGACAAACGCGCGGGAGTGGATCATGATTTCGAGAAAGAGGGTATCGAGCTTGTAGTTAAAGACGGCGTACTCTCGGCGAACGGCACGACGCTCGGAGCGGACAACGGCGTGGCGGTCGCGCTTATGATGATGGTGCTGGACGACGAAGACATCAAGCATCCGCCGGTCGAGTGTGTGTTCACCACAGAAGAAGAAGTAGGACTAAACGGCGCGCAGGCGCTGGATAAATCCCAGATCACCGCACGCACGATGATCAATATGGATTCTGAGGAAGAGGGCGTCGCGACGATAAGCTGCGCAGGAGGCCTAAGGGTACAGCTTACAAGACCGGTGGAGAGAACTGCAGCAGAGGGGACACTGGTACAGATCAGGATCGGGGGACTGCTTGGAGGACATTCAGGTACAGACATCGATAAAGAGCGCCAGAACGCAAACATCCTGATGGCGCGCATGGTCGGGCATCTGATGAAAAATACAGACGGTAAACTTGTCACATTTGCAGGAGGAACAAAGGACAATGCCATCACGAGAGAATGCGGTGCGTCCCTGATCTACGCAGAGAAAGCAGAGGCTGAAAAAGCAGAGAAACTTGCCTGCGGGCTGGCGGAGACTTTCTCAGAGGAAATCTCATCCACTGAACCGGATTTCGGATGTGAGATATCTCTGGAAGAGGGGCAGAGCGTATCCGCTCTCAAAGATGAAGATGCGAGAGCGTTCGTCAGCGCGATCCGCCTTGCTCCAAACGGAGTATACAGACGGAACATCAGGATGGACGGATTTGTAGTCGTATCGTCTAATATGGGAGTTGTAAGAGCGGATGAGAAAGAACTTGTGATCGTCGTATCTCCCAGGTCTTCCGTGGCTTCCCTTCAGGAGGATACGAAAGAGAGATTCGCGCTCCTTGCCGACACATTCGGATTCTCGATCGATTACAGCGGAGAATACCCGGGATGGGATTTTAAAGAGGACTCCAGGATCCGGGAAGTATTTCAGGAGAGCTATCGCGAGCTGTTCGGTGCTGAACTCAAAATAGAAGCGCTCCATGCGGGACTGGAGTGCGGGCTCTTCTCAGAGGCGCTTCCGGGACTGGACGCCATCGCGGTAGGACCTACTCTCTATAATGTACACACACCGGATGAAAATGTGCCGCTTGATTCGTTTGAACGGTTCTATAAACTGCTAAAGGACGTGCTGGCAAGGCTGGCCGCGCAGTGATCCTGATCATATAACAACATGCAACATGCTTGAGGCGGCATCCGTGAGGGTGCCGCTTTATGTCTTTATGAACGGCAGAAAGATGAGGGAAAAAGGTTGATTCCATTTTATACAGAATTGAAAAAAGCGATAGAAACCACAGAGGGAGATATCTGGGCGGAAACTGTCCTGTCAGGAGAACATGCAGGGGAAAAGCGCCTGCTCCATGCCTGCCCGGAAAAAGCAGGGGAAGAGGACGGCTTTCAGGATACATTCTGCGAGCGCGTCAGACGCACGCCGAAGCTGATCGTATGCGGAGCGGGCCATGTGTCGATGCCGATCATCCGTATGGGGCGGATGCTGGGATTTGTCGTGACAGTGATAGAGGATCGTCCGAAGTTCGCAGACCACGCAAGAGCGGCAGGGGCGGACCGGGTGATATGCGAACTCTTTGCCTCAGGACTTGCACAGATCAAAGGAGACTCGGACTCCTGGTTCATCATTGTGACAAGAGGACATCGCTATGATACAGAGTGCCTGGCCGCCATCCTGAAAAAGAACTATGCCTATGTAGGCATGATGGGCAGCAGACGCAGGACTGCCATTGTAAAAGACAAGCTAGAGGAGCAGGGAGTAAGCCGTGAAATATTAGACACCGTCCATACTCCCATCGGACTGAAGATCGGCGCGGAGACGCCGGAAGAGATCGCCGTATCTGTTATGGCGGAGATCATACAGGTGAAGAGCGGGAGAAACAAAAACTGCGGAGGAAATTCAGGCGGATATACAGATGAGATATTCTCCGGCATCCTCGGCACGGAAAGCGGCGGAGATAGTCCGGCAGGTCAGCAGAAAGTCCTTGCGACCATTATTTCCCGTAAAGGCTCGGCCCCGCGCAGCGTGGGCACGAAAATGCTCATCATGGAGGACGGCGCCACTGTAGACACGATCGGCGGAGGCTGCGTGGAGAGCGAGATCATACAGAAAGCGCTCCTCATGATGCGCATGGAGAAACCGGACTTTCAGATCTGTAAGGTGGATATGACGGCTTCCGAGGCGGAAGATGAGGGAATGGTGTGCGGAGGAGTCGTGGAAGTGATGCTGGAGAGGATACTGTAATGAGTAAAAAGTGAGATAAACAATAATTCCCTATCGGTGCCCTTCGCAGAAAGGCGGTTTATGAAAATGGACAAATTTATACAGATGTGTCTGGAAATGGTACTAGAGGTAAGCCCGAGGTCAGAAGGGGACAGCATCCAGACTTATTTCTGGGATGGGAATGTCGCTTCCTATGAGGCAAATGGGGAGAGGAGTTACTACCTGCAGGATGAATTGGGAAGTCCCTTAAGGATCGAGGACGCGGCAGGCCGGACAAGAGAGAGCTACGGATACGGGGCGTTTGGAGAAGACCTGTATGGAAACCAGGGAGAAGTGCAGCCATTTGGTTATACGGGGTACCAGAAGGATGGAGTGACAGGGACTTATTATGCCCAGGCGAGGGAGTATCAGGCAAGTATTGGGAGATTTAACGGTCAAGATATAATAGGCGGATTTATCCTATTTCCAGATACTCTAAACCATTATATATATTGCTGGAATAATTCTTTACTATATATAGATAATGATGGTGAGTTTCCTACTATTGCAATTGGGGCAATTGTTGGTGGACTTGTCGGTGGCGCAGGATCTATCATTACGGATATTGTAAGTGGGGAAAAAATAGATTGGAAAAGGGCCGGAAAGAATGCTTTTAAGGGTGCTGTGACAGGAGCGCTGGTGGGTTCCGGAGTTGGTATAGGAACAGTAGTTGCATCAGGGACAATTTCATCAGGTATAAGCACAATTTCTGCAGTTGCGAGAGGCGAGAGCGTGCAAGATGTATTAAAAAGTACTTATGATGGATTTGTGGATGGTGCGATGTGGGGTGGGATAATGGCAGGTGGTTCTAAAATCGCCAGTCATGGTATGCATAAACTGGCAGAAAAAGGCGTGGGAAGATCAGGCGTAAAACAGATTGGAAAAGTAAAGATATTATCCCCCAATCATTTAAAAAATCCTAATGAGGGTGGAACTTTGATAAAATTTGGGAAAAATATTCGAATTGATGTTGAGTTAGGAGAACTTTTACATTGCCATTTTATCGGTAAAAATGGATTAAAATATTTAGAAAAAATACTACATAGTGAGAAGTTATTGCATTATGCGGAACATTTCCCTCTTGGTATCGTGTTGACAGGCATATTATCTGGTGTGGATAAATCACCATCTCAAATGCTGGAACAATGGATAGAAAGCTTAGAAGATGAGGAATGTATATGAAGCTTTTGGAATGGATAAAAGAAATGATGAGAGCTAAAAGGGTGAAGATTAAAAAATATTCTGATGGGATAGGGCATATCGACTTCTGGGCTGAAATTACCACTGATAATACAGTGAGATTGTGTAATGAGCTTATGAAGACTTCACATCTCCATGTCATTGCCAACAATATCTATAAATCATCTATATATGATAAGTGGCTAAATGCCGAGGAACGAGAAAGAATAAAAAACTGTCAGGGAATGGTAGATAGCATTTATTTTCATGTGAAACATGGGAAACTGGTAAAAATATTGGATGATTTAATGAAAGCGGATGCCAAAGGGATAGCCATAATTGAAAGTGAAGAAGATGAAACTTTTTTCAGGAAATTTATAGATAGGCGAATTAGCACAAATAGTTGTCTTAAAGATGGGAAGTTTAAATCAGTGTTCTATTTGGATATAGAAAACCATCCCTTTGATATAACATTTGCCTTTAATTTAAATTATCACATACCCGGACTGGAAGGGAAGTACTACATTCTTCCTTCCAAATTTGAATAATACTTATATTGCCACAATGCCTTAAACCAATTGGTGGCGGAGATCCGGGAAGGCAAAGATCCGGTAAATAAGAGTTTTGCCTATGATAAGCGTGGAAACCTTACCCGTATCACGGAGAACGGGCAGATGACGCAGCAGTACGTGTACGGGGCGCTGAACCGACTGGAGGAAGCAGTGAACCAGGCAGGAAAGGCAGCAAAGTACCAGTACAACGGACTGGGACACCGGATAGGGAAGCTGGAGGGAAGCTTTCCGGCAGCAAGGGCAGAACAGCTGGAAGAACATCTGAACCCCCAGAGCCGGATCAAAGCGGAGACTGAGATCGGGAACTGGAACCGGATCAGCTATACCATAGACCTGACAAGGGAGTACCATAACCTGCTGGAGAGGTCAGAAGGGGACGGCATCCAGACTTATTACTGGGATGGGAATGTCGCTTCCTACGAGGAAAATGGCCAAAGGAGTTACTATCTGCAGGATGAGTTGGGAAGCCCCTTAAGGATTGAGGACGCGGCAGGTCTGACAAGAGAGAGCTACGGATACGGGGCATTTGGAGAAGATTTGTATGCGAACCAGGGAAAAATACAGCCCTTTGGGTATACGGGATACCAGAAGGATGGAGTGGCAGGGACTTACTATGCCCAGGCGAGGGAGTATCGGGCGTTATCGGGGAGTTTTACAGGTCAAGATAAAATGATGGGCTTTGTGGAAAGTCCTTTCACATTGAATCGATATGGCTATTGTTTTAATAATCCAATGAATTTAGTGGATTTAAACGGTGCATGGCCACAATGGATAGAGGATATAGGAAATGGTATCAAAAATGTGGGAGAGGGGATAGCGAATGGAGTCAGTGATGTCACAAGATGGGTTGATGATAATATTTGGTCGAAATATATTTATGGAGAAGAGACAATATTATATGAGCGAGATATAAATGGAAACGAGTATCAGGTTGTATCACATGAGGGTGGGAATATAATTGTTTCAAAATGGGGAAAAGGAGCTAAATTTAGAGGTTTGGAAATTAATGCGAAAGTCACCCTCCCTGGAGACATTACAGTGGGAAGTCAGCTGTCAGGCGAAAGCTGGAATCCGTTAACGTGGAAATATAGTCAAGATATAGCCATCGAATACAAAAGTTTCACATATCAGAGGGGATGGTTTTTTGACAAAAAAGGGATAGGAATCAATTCCACAGTGGGAGGCAGCAGTGGAAATATGCCCTTACCTCTGCCAGATGGGACTGAAATTAAAGATTATGCAAATATAGCATGGAGCTATTCTACAGATATACACATTGCAAATTGGAAACAGGTTTTAGAAACAATAAGTTTAATTGCGGCGATTGGAGTTTTAGTGGTATTAGTGGCAGATGATTTCACAGGAGTGGGTGTAGCTGATAATGGAGCGATTGGACCAGTTGCAGCATATATTATGAAAGTCGCACCGAGCGTATATCAATCTTTTGTCAATTTATTTTCTAAATTAGCGGCATGTGGAGGATAGGGATAATGAAAACAGTGATGAAAGTAATTGTAGGAATACTGGCAGTACTGGGGGCAATCTTTTTATTGTTGATTGGAGTATCTCTGCTGTCGGAGTTTGGCTTTTTTGAGGAAAGTTCAGACGAACCACAGGTCAGAATCGAGTATAAACCGCAGTATATCGGAGAGCAGATCGATGAGGATGCCATACCGGATTCGGAATATTATGCATCGCCGGAACAGGCGATGAAAAACAGCAGCTTTCAAGTTGAGCCGGAAGAAGCGTATCAGAAAAATATGGATGAAGTGATTGTAACATTTGAAAATGAGAATTATGCTTCTGTGTATTTCAAATCCATAAAGGATAAAAATGTAGAATGTATGACTTTTGCCAAATTTAAAAAGAAAGTAATTGATGGAGTAGAAAAGTATACATATATCATAAGTTTTCCTTCAGAGGAAAAGAGAGGGGGATTGGTAAGAAAACTGGAACCTGCAATCAGAGGGCAACTGTCGTTAAGCGATTTTGAACAGAGTATTAATATTGATCCAGAGAATACCAGGTTTGTCTGGGGGGTACACAATTCAGAAGAAATTTATAAATTAAAAGTAGAAGGTCAGGAGCCGTCAGGAATAATACCGTATAAGTCTTTTGAGGAGCAATGGTATTTCTGGTATTATGAAAATCTGGAAAGTGACGTCGCAGGAAGCCAGTTGAGATTTACTTTAGATTGAGGAAGGGCACTGCCAGCTATAATCAAAAGAAAAACTATATCGAGGGGGAACATGATGACGGAAGTACGCAATGCACAAAGAAAATCATTTTATCGGCAGCAGGATATCTGGTTTGGGACGCCGGAGGAGCAGTTTGTTTTTGACTTTGAGTGGACGGTTCCATTGCAGATGCATCTTGATGGAAACAGATTACATCTGAAAGTGTTGTCGGATAGCATACGCATTTATCTGAATACCCGGGAAGTCCATGCGGAGGAACTGGATATTGAAGAAGGGGATGTTCTTGACATCCCGGGGATCACAATCATTTTCTTTAAAGATAATCTGGAGGTCACTGCCGGAGAGGATGCATATCGTACGACACTTCTTCCGGTAAGAGAGGAGGAGATGTATTTTGAGGGATTCCCATACTATAAACGTTCTCCCCGGACAGCTTACCGCCTGCAGGAGGAGAAGGTAGAGATACAGGCCCCGCCGCATAAAAAGGAGATGTCCAGGGGCAGTCTGGCTCAGTTGATCATACCGCCTTTATGCATGATGGCGCTTACGATCGCAATGGGATTCTTTATGGGAAGAGGCGCTTATGTTTATATGTCTGCCGGGATGACAGCCGTCACTCTTATTTTCTCTGTGCAGAAATATGTCACGGACAGACGGGACATGCGTCAGGAAAATAAAGAGCGTGAGGAGATGTATGAAAAATATCTTCTGAATAAACGCAGAGAACTCAGGAAACTTCGTGGGGAAGAGCGCGAGGCGATGGATTATCAGAATCCCACACTTCCTGCGATTCAGGATATGGTGCTTGCCTACAGCAGCAGAATCTATGAGCGCGCGGTGACGGATGATGATTTTCTTAAGGTGAATGTAGGGTATCGCCGGGGCGAGTCAAAGGTACAGGTAACATTTAAGAATAAAGAGCTGGAACTCTCGAAAGATGAGCTGATCGCTAAAGCAAAGAGGATACCTCAGGAGTATGAGAAGATAGACAATATCCCGGTGGAGATAGATCTGAAAAGAGCGCATCTCGGACTGGTCGGAAGCAAGAGAAATATTCACGAGCAGTTGAAGTACATGCTCGCCCAGCTCACATTTTTCCACAGTTATCATGACCTCCAGATCGTGTTCATACACAGCGGCGCCTATGAGGAAGATTTTAAATACATGCGCTGGTATCCACATTTCAGGCTGAGCTTTATCAATGTGATAGGTGAGATCTGTTCTGAACAGGTCAGGGATCAGATACTGGGAAGTATCCAGCAGCTTCTCAAGGACCGGAAGCTGAAGCTGGAGGAGGAAAACAAACCGTCAGTATTCCTTCCGCATCTGCTGTTTATCATAGATGAGCCTAAGCTGATCATGAATCACGCGATCATGGAATATCTTCAGGAGCGGAGCACAGAGCTGGGATTCAGTATTATTTATACAACAGATCAGACGTCCAATCTTCCGGAAAATATCCGTACGATCTGTGTGCTGGATAATTCGGTGACAGGACATCTTCTTCTTGAAGAGGGAGAGCGTAAGAATCTGGCTTTCCAGATCCAGCATACGGACGGCGTCCGCCTGGAAGACATGGCAAGAAGTCTTTCAGCCCTGATACATGAGCAGGAGATCACGTCTAAAGTGCCGGATAAGCTTACATTTTTTGAGATGTGCCACGTCAACACTCCGGAGGAACTGCACTCAGAGAAGAGGTGGCAGGAACACAGCGCGTATAAGAGTCTGGCTGTTCCGATCGGAGCGAGAGCAGCGGAAGACTTTGTAGAGTTGGATCTGCATGAGAAGGCGCATGGCCCGCATGGCCTTGTGGCAGGAACGACAGGTTCGGGTAAGTCTGAGACAATACAGACATATATTCTGTCGCTGGCTGTTAATTTTCATCCTCATGAAGTAGGATTTCTTCTGATTGATTATAAAGGCGGGGGCATGGCGAACCTGTTTGCGAAACTCCCTCATCTCCTCGGGACGATCACAAACCTGGACAAGCAGGAGAGTATGAGAGCCATGGCGTCCATTAAGAGCGAACTGAACAGGAGACAGAAAATATTCGGTGAGCATGGCGTAAACCACATTAATGATTATAATAAGCTGTTCCGTATGGGAAAGGCGGACGAACCGCTCCCGCATCTGCTTCTTATCAGCGATGAGTTCGCAGAGCTTAAGAAAGAACAGCCGGAATTCATGGCTGAGCTGGATTCTGCATCAAGAATCGGCCGAAGCCTGGGCGTTCATCTGATCCTGGCCACACAGAAGCCGTCAGGCGTAGTGGATCCGCAGATATGGAGCAACTCAAAGTTCCGCATCTGCCTGAAAGTGCAAAATGCCGCAGACAGTAAGGAGATGCTGCATACGGCAGACGCGGCAAATATCACGCAGAGCGGGCGTGGCATCCTTCAGGTCGGAAACAACGAGATTTACGAGATGTTTCAGTCTGCCTGGAGCGGCGCGCCCTTTGGGACAAAAGAGGAACAGAAAGAGGAGGACGACAGAGTCTATCTGTTAAACGCGCTCGGTCAGGGAGAAGCCCTGAACAAAGACTTAAGCGGATCAAAAGAGGCGAGACAGCTCAGGAAAACCCAGCTGGAGGCAGTCGTCGAGTATCTGGGGAAACTCTATGAGTCGCAGGACGCAGTTCAGGTAAAGAAGACATGGCTTCCTTCGCTCCCGTATCAGATGCAGTCTCCGTATACCTGTACAGTCGGGGACAGCGCAGGATTTCTTTCTCTGGACCTGCGGCTTGGCATCGGGGTGATGGATATACCGGAGGAGCAGGAGCAGAAAGAATATGTGCTGGATTTGGAGAAGAACGGGCATATGCTGTACCTGGCGTCGTCGGGATACGGTAAGTCGGTACTTCTTACCCAATGTATTGTCGGGCTGTCGATGAAAAACAGCGTCAGCAGGCTCAACTTCTACATTCTGGATCTTGGAAACAGCGGACTGATCCCTCTGCGTCAACTCCCTCATGTAGCTGATTATATGGGATTTGATGATGGAGAGAAGATCGGTAAATTCCGCAATATGATCCTGGACGAGATCACGGAGCGGAAACGTCTGCTTGCGCGGGCGATGGTTCAGAACTTTACCGTCTACAATGAGACACAGAAAGAGCCGCTCAAAGCAATCGTGTTTGTGATCGACCAGTATGATGTGATAAAGGAACTGGGGGAAGCCATGGAGAGCTTTGTCCAGAAAGTTTCCAGAGACGGAGCGGGGCTTGGCATTTACCTCCTTGTGACTACGACCAGGGATAATACAATGCGCAGCGCCACGAGAAATAATTTCAAGATCAAGATCGCAGGGTATAATTACGATGAAAACGAGATCAACGCATTCCTCGGGCGCAGCCAGAACAAGCTGCCCGAGGAACACAAGGGAAGAGCCCTCGTAAAAACGGACGCCATACATATGCTCCAGCTCTATGTCCCCGTCATTTCGGAAAGCGAGAAAGAGTATAACGTCAGATTAAAAGAACTTCTTCTTAAGATCAGTGAGGCGTCCACAGAGGAGGCGGCAAAAGAGATCCCGGTCATGCCGGAGGAACTTCTTTTCTCCATGCTGCCGTCTTATCCGGGCTATACTGCCTCAAAGTGTATGCTGCCGATCGGGATAGATACGGACAGTCTGCAGGTATATGCCCTTGACATGTCCGGCGCTCCGGCATTCGTCCTCGGCAGCGCCAGAACGGGAAGGACAAACATGGTGAGAAACCTTATTGTCATGGCGGGCGCAGAGAAGATCTATCTCTTTGACAACAAGAGTCATAACCTGGGAATCTATCAGACAAAGGATAACATTGTTTATTCGGAAGGCGCAGAGACGGTCAGGAAAAGCCTCGAGCTGATCCGGGAGGAGATCACATCGCGCAAAGAGGCGTATGAGGAGGAAAGGCTGGACAATGTGGCTCTTACTCTGGCAGAATATTGCAGAACCCTGGAGCCGGTATATGTGGCAGTAGACGGACTTCAGGAATTATATGAAAGCCTGAACGAGGAAAACGAGTGGATGGATATCCTGGCGGATGCCATAGAGCATGGTTTTCATGTGCTTGTGACATCGGAAATGAAAGTGAAGAAAATGACAAAGAGCCGGCTCTTCGATATGCTTCTTTCGAGCAGAGAGGCATTGATCCTGGGGAATATCAAAGACCAGATTCTGTTCAGCTACACGGGGATCCGCGAAGAGAACCGAAAGACAGAGTTCGGATACTACCATAATTCCGGTGAAAACCGTAAAGTAAAACTGATCCACAGCCGGGAATAGAACGAGAATTGACGTGAATTGAAGAGAAATTTTCATTGACACCCCTCTGTTCCCGGTGTTACCATGGTTACATAGAAAACAGAGCGTACTTATATAGGTTCATGATCGGATGAACGTCTCTACCAGCCGCCGGAAACGGCTGACTATAAGTATGCCGGAGAGATGGGCATATCATCCGGCATGTTTATGACAAGAGAGGAGTTGATCTGATGAATGAATCTATTTTTATTTTAAAAGGGAATATCATCTACAGTAAGAGCCAGACAGAGTTTGCCATATGTGAACATGGATATCTTGTCTGTAAAGACGGGAAAGTCGACGGGGTTTACCAGACACTTCCGTTCCGGCTCGGCGGAAATCCGATCCGGGACTTCGGCGACTGCCTGATCATCCCGGGACTTGTGGATCTGCACATCCACGCGCCCCAGTATTCCTACCGGGGAATGGGAATGGATATGGAACTTCTGGAATGGCTTGAGGTAAACACATTTCCGGAGGAAGCAAAGTTTGAAGAGACCGATTATGCGGAGAAATCCTACCGGATCTTCACGGAGAACCTTAGGAACAGCGCTACGACGAGAGCCTGCATCTTCGCTACAGTGCACCGTCCGGCGACGCTTCTTTTGATGGATATGCTGGAGAAGAGCGGGCTTGACACTTATGTCGGCAAGGTGAACATGGACCGCAACTGTCCCGATTATATCTGCGAGGAGACACAGGAGTCGGCGGATGAGACGCTGGAGTGGATCAGGGATGTGAGCCACCGGAAGTATAAAAATACAAAGCCCATCCTGACGCCGCGGTTCACGCCGACTTGTACGGATGAACTGATGGAAGAGCTGAAGAAGCTGCAGATGCGCTATGATCTGCCTGTACAGTCTCATCTGTCGGAGAATCCGGGGGAGATTGACTGGGTAAAGGAGCTTTGTCCATGGTCCGGGTTCTATGGCGATGCATATGACCGGTTCGGGCTGTTCGGAGCGGACTGCCGGACGATCATGGCGCACTGTGTATACAGTGGAGATGAAGAGATTCTCCGTATGAAAGAGAACGGCGTGTTTATCGCTCATTGTCCAGAGTCTAACATGAATGTGTCATCGGGGATCGCTCCGGTCAGGAAATTTCTGGAAGAGGGGCTGCACGTGGGGATCGGAAGCGATGTGGCGGGAGGCTCCACAGAGAATCTGTTTCGCGCCATGGCGCACGCCGTGCAGTCGTCAAAGCTTCGGTGGAGATTACAGGACGACAGTCTGGAAGCGCTGACGGCAGAGGAAGTCTTCTATATGGCGACGAAAGGCGGCGGAGCGTTCTTTGGGAAAGCGGGGAGCTTTGAGCCGGGATATGAGTTCGACGCGGTAGTGCTGGATGACAGCAGGTTGAAGCATCCGCAGCCCCTTGACGTCAGGAGCCGGCTGGAGCGCATGATCTATCTGGCGGACGAGCGGGAGATACGCGCAAAATATGTGAAAGGACAGGAGATCGATCTCGACGGAACAGAAACTGTGAGATGAACGGTAATGACCGGAAGCAGCAATGCTGACCGGTGACAGGAAGCGGGAGGTGACGATATGGCAGAAAGAGATACTGTCAGGAAAGACCGTGTGATCGGCAGGAGCGTAAAGCGTGTAGATGCGTTTGAGAAAGTGACCGGACGCGCGAAATATACGGACGATCTGTGCGACAGGAACGCGTATGTGGCAAAAGTGCTCCACTCCACCATTGCACACGGGTATGTGAAGTCCATTGATACGTCCGAGGCGGAGAAGATCCCCGGGGTGGTGAAGATCGTCACATGTTTTGACGTGCCGGAATACTACTTCCCCACAGCGGGACATCCGTGGTCGACAGAAGAAGCGCATCAGGATGTGGCGGACCGGCTGCTTCTTGAAAAGCATGTCAGATATTACGGCGACGATGTGGCGGCCGTGGTAGCGGAGAACGAAGTGACGGCATCTCAGGCAGTGAGAGCGCTGAAAGTGGAGTATGAGGAACTCCCCTTTGTTCTGGACGTCCATAAGGCGATGGAAGAGGGCGCCGTGCAGATACATGAAGATTATCCACACAATGTATTAAAGCATACGTCGATCCGAAACGGCGATTATGAGAATGCCATAAAGGAGCCGGGGCTTACCAGGGTAGAGGGCTGGTATCAGACGCCGACAGTCCAGCACTGCCATATCGAGAATCCGGTCTGTTATGCCTATATGGAACAGGGACGTGTCGTAGTCGTTACCTCTACGCAGATCCCTCACATCTGCCGGCGTGTCGTCGGTCAGGCGCTGGGGATACCGTGGGGGCAGGTGCGGATCATCAAGCCGTATATCGGAGGCGGATTCGGGAATAAGCAGGATGTCCTCTATGAGCCGCTCTGCGCTTATCTGAGTACAGTCGTAGGCGGAAGGACCGTGAAGATAGACACTTCGCGGGAAGAGACATTTGCATCGACCAGAGTGCGCCATGCGATCCATTTTCATATCATATCCTATGTGAGGCCGGACGGCACATATGCTGCCCGGAAGTTTGAGAGCTTCTCGGATCAGGGAGGATATGCGTCTCACGGACACAGCATCGCGGCGAAAGGGATGGGATGTTTCCCGCAGCTCTATCCGTGCCCGAATATCGAGGCGGATACATATACTGTATTTACGAATAAAGTGGCTGCCGGGGCTATGAGAGGGTACGGGATCCCGCAGGCGATGTTCGCCATGGAGAGCCATACGGACGATGTGGCGAAAGTTCTTGGCGTACCGCCTTATGAGTTCCGCATGAAGAATGTGATGCCCAAAGGATTTAAAGACAGTTTCTCGAAGAATGTAAATTATTACGACACGTTCCGGGAGTGTATGGAAAAGGGAAGAAAAGAGTTCGACTATGACGGTAGACTTAAGAAATACGCCCGTCAGACCGGAGATATACGACGGGGCGTGGGGATGTCTGTTTTCTGGTACAACACCGGCGTATGGCCGATCTCCCTTGAGACGTCCGCCTGCCGTATGGTGCTCAATCAGGACGGAAGCATCCAGGTGCAGGTAGGCGAGACCGAGATTGGGCAGGGCGCGGACACTGCATTCGCTCAGATGGCGGCTGAGACAGTGGGGATCCCGCTTGAGATGGTCCATGTCATCTCCACACAGGATACGGATGTGACGCCTTTTGGCACCGGCGCATATGCGTCCAGGCAGACTTACGTGGCAGGCTTTTCCATCCGTCAGACCGGGGAACTCTTGAAAGAGAAGATCATCGGGACCGCCTGTGAACTGACACGCCAGATGAAGGAAAATCTGGACATCATCGACGGAAATATCGTTCGGACGACGGACGGGGAGATCCTTATGTCTCTGGGCGAACTGGCGACGGAGAAGCTGTACAGTCTGACGAATAATGCACATCTGACGGCGGAGAGCAGTTATCAGATCAAGAATAATGCATATTCATTCGGCTGTACCTTTGTGGAGGTGGAAGTCGATATCCCGGGCTGTCGGGCGCAGGTGACAGATATCCTGAATGTCCATGACTGTGGACGGCTGATCAATCCCGCGCTTGCCGAAGCCCAGGTGCACGGCGGGATGAGCATGGCGATCGGTTATGCCTTGTCGGAAAAACTGCTCTATGATGAGAGGACCGGAAGACCGCTGAATAATAATCTTCTGGATTACAAGCTTTCTACATTTATGGATCATCCGGATCTTCACGCGGCATTTATCGAGAACTATGAGCCGACCAGCGCATACGGGACGAAAGCGCTTGGAGAGCCGCCGACCTGCTCGCCTGCCCCGGCGATCCGCAATGCCATCCTCCAGGCGACGGGAGTGGCGCTGGATGAGATACCGATGAGACCTCATCTGCTGTTTAAAGAGTTTCAGAAAGCGGGGTTGCTTGAATAAGATGGATGGCAGAGTGAATGTCCGGCTGACGGATACTCTGTCGGGTGTCAGATAGAACATCGGAAAAGAGGTGGAAGACTATGTATGATATGAAAGCATTGCATGAGGCAAAGAGTGTGGACGATGCCGTCCGCCTGCTTCAGGATTATCCGCAGGCGCAGATCATCGCAGGAGGAAGCGACGTGCTCGTCCAGATGAGAGAGGGAAAGCGGGCGGGCGCAGAGCTGGTGAGTATATACGGGCTGGATGAACTGCGCGGTGTGACAATGGAGGAAGACGGAACGATCCGGATCGGTTCTCTGACCAGTTTCTCCCATATTACGAAAGATCCGATCATCCGGCAATATATCAATGTGCTCGGAGAAGCAGTCGATATGGTGGGCGGTCCCCAGATCCGAAATATCGGGACCATCGGCGGGAATACCTGCAATGGCGTGACGTCCGCAGACTCGGCGTCCACGCTGTTCGCCTGGGATGCTGTGGTCGAGCTGACAGGTCCGGAGGGAGTCAGACGGGTTCCGATCAGGGACTTCTATATAAAGGCGGGAAAAGTAGACTTAAAACCCGGCGAGATACAGACTGCCATACTGATCCCGGGAGAGGCGTATGAGGGCTATGAAGGCTGCTATATCAAATACGCAATGAGAAATGCCATGGATATTGCGACGCTTGGATGTTCGGTGAATGTAAAACTCTCAGACGATAAGAGAAAGTTTACAGATATCCGTATTGCCTATGGCGTCGCAGGTCCCGTTCCCATGCGCGCGGTCCATGCGGAAGCAGCGGGCAGAGGACTTGAAGTGACGAAGGAGAACATCGGGAAGATCGGAGATACGGTGCTCGAGGATGTGACACCCCGCGACAGTTGGCGGGCAAGCAAGGCATTCCGGGAGCACATCTCGAAAGTCCTCTGTAAAAGAGCATTAAAAGAGGCGGTCAGAAGAGCCGGAGGAACGCTGCGGCAGCGGCAGACAGGAAGCGGCGCGGAACCATATGCGGAGAGAAAGGCGGCCCCGGGCAAAGTGACAGCGGAAACACCAGAAGCAGTGCCCGGGAAAGGCTATCACACTATTATGACGGATCCGGGCAGCGGAAAGCAGTATAAACTGGTGCGCTGCCGCATCAACGGCGTGGAGCGTGAGACCATGGTGGATGTCAGGGCGTCCCTCACGGATATGCTGCGGAACGACTATTCCCTGACCAGTGTCAAGAAAGGCTGCGAAGTCGGAGAGTGTGGCGCCTGCAATGTGATCATCGACGGCGAATGTTACAATTCCTGTATCTACCTGGCAGTGTGGGCAGATGGTAAAGAGATCCGCACTCTTGAAGGACTGATGGGACCGGACGGCGGGCTCTCAGACATCCAGCAGGCATTTATCGACGAGGCAGCAGTGCAGTGCGGATTCTGTACGCCGGGCGTGATCATGAGCGCTGTGGAGATCCTTGAGAGCGGAAAAGAATACACAAGAGACGAGCTGAGAAAGCTGCTCTCAGGTCATCTGTGCAGGTGCACAGGGTATGAAAATATCCTGAACGCCGTGGAGAAGACGATGAAGAAGCGGCTCGGGAAACTGTAACAGACTGGGCACATTTTTCAAGTAAACGGACAGTTTATTCTATATCAATTCAAAAAATTCCCCTGCTATAATCGTACTATATGTATCGATGAAAGGCAGGGGAAATTCATGAAGATCAAAAATCCCATTTTACGCGGGTTTAACCCGGATCCAAGCATTGTCAGAGTAGATGACACATATTATCTGGCGACTTCTACATTTGAGTGGTGGCCCGGTGTGCAGGTCCATATGTCCAAAGACCTGGCGCACTGGAAGCTGATCACCCATCCGCTGAATGAAAAGCGGCTTCTTGATATGACGGGGAATCTAGACTCCGGCGGTATCTGGGCGCCGGATCTGTCTTACTGTGACGGAAAATTCTATCTCGTATATACAGACGTCAAAGTAACGGACGGCTCTTTTAAAGACTGCATCAATTATCTGATTACGGCGGAAGATATCATGGGGCCGTGGTCTGATCCTGTGATCCTGAACACGGCAGGCTTTGATGCTTCCCTGTTCCATGATAACGACGGTAAGAAATATCTGGTAAACCAGTACTGGGATCCGCGCCCGTATCACCACCCGTTCTACGGGATCATGTGTACGGAATATTCAGAGAAAGAGAAAAAGCTGATCGGAAAGCCATGGGTACTGTATAAAGGAACCGAAGAAAAATTCACGGAAGGACCGCATCTTTACAGGATGAAAGGATACTACTATCTGTTTGTCGCTCAGGGCGGTACAGAGTATGCCCACCAGGAGCGGGTGGCAAGGGCCCGATCTCTCCACGATGAATTTGAGACACAGCCGGGAAAGCCGATGCTCACGACTCTTGATGCACCGTGGCATCCGATCCAGAAAGCGGGCCACGGATCTCTGGTAGATACACCGGAGGGAGAGTGGTATTTTACGCATCTGATGGGCAGGCCGCTCCACCATGACAATGAGTCTTCCGTAGATCCCAGAGGCTGGTGTCCGCTTGGAAGAGAGAGCGGAATTCAGAAACTGGTCTGGGATGAAGATGGATGGCCGCAGATTGTAGGCGGATATAACGGTCTGGCGGAAGTTGAGGCCCCGAAAGGCGCGAAAGAGTGTGTTTATGAGCCCACGTATCCAGTGAAAGACGATTTTGATGACAGCACTCTGAATATTAATTTTCAGACGCTCCGTATCCCGTTGGGAGAGGATGTTATGTCACTGAAAGACCGCCCGGGTCATCTGCGGCTTTACGGTCATCAGTCGCTGGCATCTACGTTTACACAGGCACATGTGGCGAGAAGATGGCAGTCGTTTGAGTTTGATGCAGAGACAAAAGTGGATTATCACCCGGAGACGATCCAGCAGGCGGCAGGGCTTACCTGCTACTTTAATACGCAGAACTGGTCCTGTATCCAGATTACGTGGAATGAAAAGTATGGCAGAGTGATCGATGCAGTTTATACAGATCTGGGGAAGACGTATAGTGTCTATGGGGAGGAACCTGTTCCGGTGCCGGAAGATGCGGAATATGTGTGGATCAAAGTCGAAGTGAGAGGAATCTCCTATCGATATCTGTATTCATTTGATGGCGAAGAGTGGGAGAGGGTACCTTACATCTTCGATTCCTCCAAACTCTCACAGGAATACATCAAAGCGGTTTACGATGCAGCGTTTACAGGCGCTTTTACAGGCTTGTTCAGTACAAATGGACTTGGGACAAAACTCCCCGCTGATTTTGATTATTTCATATATAAAGAAAAACAGGCGGACTGACACGAGGTAAGAATTTTAAAGATTTTGGACATTTCAGTCGATAGAGTTTTTTTTACTGAAATGCTAAGATAGCATCAGTTCAAACAAGACATGATAAAAGGAGGAGAATCAATGAAAAAGAGATGGACGAAACTGATGAGTCTTTCAGTTGCAGCTATGATGACAATGTCGCTTGCGGCGTGCGGCTCCGGCTCGGGAGACGGCGGTTCACAGGACAGTTCCGGCAGCAGTGACGACAAGACGATCACTTACTGGAACATCGGCACAGAGGGCGCAGATAAAACTACGCTGGAATATGCGGTCAATGCATTTAACGAAAATACAGAATCCGGATATACAGTTGAAAACGTTGCGATCCAGAATGACAACTATAAAGAGAGACTTGTAGTTGCGATGAGTTCCGGAGAGTGCCCGGATATGTACACAAGCTGGTCGGGCGGCCCGATGAACGAGTATATCGATTCTGGATTTGCACAGCCGGTAGATGAGCTGTATGAGGAGTACGGTCTGAGTGACATCTTTATGGAGGCGGCTACTGCACAGGCTTCTTATGACGGACACATCTACGCAGTGCCTACATATAATGTATCTCTTGCAGGCATCTTCTACAACACGGAAATCTTTGACGAGTATGGGCTTGAAGTACCGACCACGCTTTCCGAACTGGAAGCGGTATGTGATACTCTGGTGGAGAATGGCATCACGCCATTTGCTCTTGCAAACGCACCGAAGTGGACAGGCTCTATGTTCTATCAGTGCCTGGTGGCAAGATATGCAGGACTGGAACCATTCCAGGCAGCAGTTGACGGTTCGGGCTCATTTGAAGACGAGTGCTTCCAGTGGGCGGGTGAGAAGATCCAGGAATGGGTGCAGAAAGGATATTTCCCGGAGGGGGTCAACTCACTGGATGAAGATGCAGGACAGGCGAAACAGTTGATGTATCAGGAGACTGCGGCAATGATGCTGACAGGTTCATGGTATACGGGAACATTCTCTACAGACAGCCCGGAATTCTATGAGAAGATCGACTGGTTCTCATTCCCGGCAGTAGACGGTTCAGACGCTGATACATCCATCCAGATCGGTACGATCGGCGACCAGTTTGTGTCTTTTAACTGTGAGGGTGAGAAACTGGAGGCGGCATTTGAATGTGCATCTTATTATGCATCCGACGAAGCTCAGCAGGTAATGGTCGAAAACGGAAAGATCCCGCCGACAAGGAATGCGGAAAGCCTTGTTACAGATCCGATTTCCAAGAAAGTTCTCGAGGCGGCGAACGGTGCATCCTCAACACAGTTGTGGTGGGATCAGTATCTTGCGCCGGAAGTGGCACAGGTACATCTCGACACATGTCAGGAACTTTTCGGACTTACAATGACACCGGAAGAGGCAGACGCACAGCTTCAGGCAGCGATGGAAGAATACAACGCAGACAAGTAAGAAAAGATATTTGTATCAAAAAGGGGTGTTGTTCCGCAATACCCTTTTTTGTATCGGCGACGAGCCAAAGTCCGGGCTTTCCGGGACCTTGGCGACCGCATACAATCCCGGAATGGGCCGTTTGGCATTTCCGGTGATCTCACCAGGAGGTATATGATAATGAAAAATAAAAACTCACTTGCCGTCCGGCGCCAGCGTGAGGTAAATAAAGCAGCGGCTGTCTTTCTGGCTCCTGTCATACTGGTCCTTTTAGTGTACATTTTCTATCCTATCGTAAATACATTCCAGATCAGTACTCTGGAGTGGAACGGTATTTCTTCTGATTCCACTTTTATCGGCCTGGGCAACTGGATCGAGCTGCTCCACGACAAGGCGTTCTGGACTGCTTTCCTGAACAACATTAAGGTCATGCTGCTCTCCATATTGATCCAGATTCCCCTTGGTCTGGCAATGGCAACATTTGTTGAGTTCGCAGGAAAGAAATCTACGATCTTCAAGATTCTCTGGTTCATTCCGCAGTTGATGTCTTCCGTGGCTGTCGGCTTTCTGTTTACATACGCACTGGCTACGAACGGAGGCATCATCAGCAGTATTTCACAGTTGATGGGAGGCGGACTTGTGGATCTTCTGGGCAATCCGGATACGGCGCTTTACACAGTGATCGGTGTTATCGCATGGCAGTTCACGCCGTTTTACATGGTATACTGCGTGGCGTCCTACACGAACATCTCAGAAGACGTCTACGAGGCGTCTCTTGTGGACGGAGCTACCAAGGGGCAGTATTTCTGGAAGATCGCGCTGCCGCTTCTGAAACCTTCGCTGAAAAGCGCGGCGATCCTGTCCATGGTAGGATCCCTGAAATATTTTGATCTGATCTATGTAATGACCGGAGGCGGACCGGGAACGTCCACGGAATTGATGGCAACGTATATGTATAAAGAATCGTTCGCAAACTTTAACATGGGATACGGCTCGGCGGTGGCAGGCGGTATGTTCATTCTGATCACGCTGATCTCCCTGATTACCATGCGGATCCTGAACGGAAAGGAGGACTAAAGGATGAAGAAGACAAAAATAAAAAGCAGGCTGTCCTGGGCTGTTGCAATCATTCTGGCGTTAGCAGGACTGATCATTGCGATCGTTCCGTTTATTTTCATGATCCTGAACTCCTTTAAAGATAAATTCGAGATGCTGACCAACGGGATATTTGCTCTGCCGGAAAAGTGGAGCCTTGCAAATTACAAGACAGTGCTTGAGGCGAACTTTCCGAGATATTTTCTGAACAGTGTGATCGTACTGGCGATATCCCTGACGATTCTCCTGTTTATCGCAGCATGCGCATCCTATCCGCTGTCGAGAATGAAGTTCAAAGGCAACGGTTTCATTTATTCTGTGATCGTTGCATGTATGGCAATCCCGGTACATATCACACTGATCCCGATCTTTCGCATGTCCCAGACGATGCATCTGTATGATACGATCTGGGCACTGATCGGGCCATATGTGGCGATCGGAGTGCCAATCTCCGTATTTATCCTTACAAGCTTTATGAAGAGTATTCCGAAAGAGATAGAGGAGGCGGCGGAGATTGACGGATGCAGCAGATTTAAAATGTTTTTTAAGATCATGCTTCCCATGGCAAAGCCGGGACTGTCCACTCTTGCTATATATAATGGAGTGACCATGTGGAATGAATATATTTTCGCATATACATTGACACAGAGTGCGGACAGCAGAACTCTTCCGCTTGCAGTATGGGACTTTCGGGGACAATATTCAATGGACATTCCTATGATCATGGCGGTGCTGACTTTGACGGCCCTTCCTATGATACTCCTGTTTATCTTTGCACAGGATAAGCTGATCAAAGGTATGACCGCGGGCGCTGTCAAGGGATAAGATATATGTTATACTGTCAGCAGATCAGACAGGGATAAAGTGGTGTGTTTTTACAGACCTGTTTTGCTGGAACATCGGATAAGGAGCGAAAACTATGCTGGCAAGTATGAAAAAACTGAACAACTGGAATTTTGAAAAGAAAATGAGGATGGTTGTCTCACTGGCGATCAGTGGGACGTCCATTCTTGTACTATTCATATTTCTCCTGGTGGAGATGATCTATGTGACAGAGCAGACATCCGATACTATAGAGAGCCAGACGCGAATGATATCTTCCAACTATGATGAGACACTGGAGCAGTACTGGAATTTCTCTGTGGCGCTGGTGATCAACGATGCGATACAGAATTACTGTTCCGAACCGGCTGAAGGTCTTTCCAACAATGTGGCGGAAGAAGTAAACACCGAACTTACGAATATGCTGAATATACAGAATAATCTGAATTTTTCGGCTGTGATCCGCGATGAGGACGGAAGATATTACTACAAAGGAAATACCAGTCTGACAGACGCACAGTTTGAAGCGGCATATAAAGAGGATTATGAGAACAGTATCCTGATGCGTGGAGCGAGCGGGATGCGGCTCAGTTATAATGACGCTTATTACCGCAGCGGCGATTACACTCTGACGCTGTATTATCCCGTATATTCTACGACAAATATGGTAAATCAGATGGGAATTCTTGTCATGAATATGGATGATCCTTTTTTGAACAGTATCCTTTCCGAGCGGCAGCGCGAGATGGGAAACGAGATGTTTCTTGTGGATACGAGCGGCCGCGTGATCGCGGACAATGAGACAGGACGTCTGGGAAATGAGGTGCCGTATGGCAGCAGGATCACCGGACGCAGCGGTGAATTCTGGAATGGAGGAAAGATGGTCCAGTACCAGCGGATCGGGAACTGGAGCTATTATCTTGTCAACGAGATTACGCTGACAGCGTTGATTCGGGGGAGTTTCGGGACAATCGGAATGTTGCTCATCTTCATTGCCCTTATCACTCTTGGCGCGATCTGGGTGATCAGGAAGTTGATCCGACAGTTTTACCGTCCGATCAACAAGGTGGTAAATACGATGGAGACGGTGGAGGAGGGACGACTGGACGTTCGCATTGATCTGGACAAGATCCGGGAGAGCGATCCGGACAGTAGAAAACTGGCCGAAGGGTTCAACTCCATGATGGACGAGATCAATCTCCTGATGAATCAGGTGAAAGAAGAGCAGCATCAGATGGAGCAGATCCGGTTCAATGCCCTTCAATCCCAGATTAAACCGCATTTCCTTTACAATGCACTGGAGTGTATCCATTGGCAGGCTGTAGCGGACGGCAACCGGAAGATTTCTGTGCTTGTCAAAGCACTGGCACAGTACTACCGGATCTGTCTGAGCAAAGGAAAGGAAATCATCCCTCTTGATCTTGAACTGGAACATGTCAAGGCATATATGACGATCCAACAGATGCGCTACGGGGATATTATAGAGATGGAACTGCATATTCCGGACGAACTGTATACGCTTCGGATCCCGAAGATGACGCTCCAGCCGCTGGTGGAGAATTCAATCTATCACGGGATACGGGTAAAAGAGGGAAAGAAAGGAAAAGTGGAGATCACGGCAAAGACGGACGGGAAAGATGCATGGATCATCGTATCGGACAGTGGAACGGGTATGGGGAAAAGCGAGATCGAGGAGATGAACCGATCCATATCCGTCCACGATGACAGCTTCGGATATGGAGTGCGGAATGTAAATAAAAGGATTGAACTGATGTTTGGCAGATCCTACGGACTCAGGTTTGCCGGGAATGAGAACGGAGGCGTCACGGTAATCGTCCGTCTTCCTCAGCAGAAAATGCAGGATGAAAACGAAACACAGACAGGAGAGATGCAGGATGTATAAGGCGCTGATCGTTGACGATGAACAGATGATACGCATGGGAATCAAAGAGGGGATCGAATGGGAGAAGCTGGGGATCGATGAAGCCTTTACGGCGGCCTCTGCCAGAGAAGCGATACAGATTATCGAAGAAGAGCGGCCGGAATTGATGATCACGGATATCAGCATGTCGGAGATGACAGGTCTTGACCTGATCCGAGAAATACGAAAACGACGGTTCAATATGCGTATCCTTGTGCTGACCGGATATGACAGTTTCAGCTATGTAAGACAGTGTCTGCGGATGCAGGTACAGAATTTCCTGTTAAAGCCGGTAGATGAAGAGGAACTTTCGGAGAATATCCGCCAGCAGGTGGAGTATCTGGATGCGGCACGCAGACAGGAGGAACTGGATCAGAGTCAGAAACGGACGGAGGGAAGCAGACAGCAGGCGGAACTGGAACGTGTAATGTGCCGGTTTATCAGCCGGGAGAGCGAGGATGTGCAAGAGGTGGCGGCAGTATGCGGTCTGGATCCTCAGAGAAAGATGCAGGCTGCGCTTCTGATCCCCGACATGAAAGTAAATTGGGGAGAGGAAGAGAAGTATTTCCGGCTGACTACAATGAAGAATATCTGTATGGGACTGGTGGACAGCCG
The DNA here is from genome assembly GCA_949294665.1 of uncultured Eubacteriales bacterium. GTDB lineage: Bacteria > Bacillota > Clostridia > Lachnospirales > Lachnospiraceae > Mediterraneibacter. The sequence goes on along the minus strand of CASFID010000015.1, from coordinate 5,879 downwards.
CGGAGAGGGAATCACATTCCCGGATACAGCAGGACGTCTCGTCATTGTAATGTATCTGAAAGAGGGAAATGACGATATCACAGAGCAGATGGATGAGATCAAGGGCATTCTGGAAGATGAGGATGACTCGAGGATACACATTATTCTGGGAAGCGTGGCGCAGAGCCTGGAAGAACTGTATCTGTCATATAATGACGCTGTCTATCTTATGGAATCGGAACAGGCGGAATTCGCCCGGCCGGAAAAAGCTGGATATGACACTATTCTCCGCCCGGGACAGACGAAAGACAGGCAGAATATTTTTAGGGACGTATTTGAGGAGTTTAAGAAAGCAATGACCGAAAATACATCGAATTGTGACTATGTCGTTCATATATTCGGAAGATTCCGCAGGGCAGCAGAGGCCTACAATATATCTGACAGCAGCCTGAAGCGGCTGTGTTTTGAGCTGGCCTCCGCCGTAATGTTTTCCTATTCCATGAATACCGGAGAGACACAGGAGCATCTTCTTGAGGGCATGAACCGCACCCTGCTCAGTTCGGGGCGTGAGGAGACGCTCAACGTTACAGAAGGGTTCCTTAATGCCCTGCTCGGAGGCGGATCATCCGGGAAAGAAAGCAACGAGATCGTCTCCAGTGCCAGGAGTTTTATCAGTGAGCATCTGGGAGAAAATCTGTCCGTTGCCACACTGGCGGAAAAATTCTATGTATCCCCGAATTACTTCTCCCGCCTGTTTAAACGGATAGAGGGAGAAGGATGCAATGAATATATAGTGAGAAAACGGATAGAAAAAGCAAAAACTCTTCTGGAAACGACAACGATGAAAACAGGCAGAGTTGCCATGGCCGTAGGATATAATGATACAAATTATTTCTCCCTTGCATTTAAGAAGCACACCGGGGTGTCGCCTACAAAATACCGGGAGCAGTGCAGGGAGAAGGGAGGAGCATAAGGATGAAGAAGAAATTATTTCCGCTGATATTACTGACGGGCATCTTCTGCCTGACAGGATGCGGAAAAGAAGAGCAGGAAAGGAAAGCGCTGAACGTATTCGAGGAGCCATCCGCCATGCAGGAGTGGAAAGAAAATCTGCCGGCGTCTGACGAGAAAGTGCAGTCTGAAAGAATCTGCGGGCTATCTGTAGAAAAGGATGGGGAGGAAGTGTTTACTGTGTCATATGCTCCGAAAGAATATAAGGCTTCGTTTGCATGGTGGGAATTCACCGCGCCTTATACGCCTCAGACGACCGTAAATACGGAAACACTTTTCTCTCTTCTGGGACAGCTGGACGACATGGAACTCTCCGGTACTGAGACTGTAAAAACTCCGGAAGAGGTCGGTATTTCAGATTCGGATACATATATCACGATTGTCCTGAGCGGTGACGAGGAAAAGACGGATGCCGATTCCATCCTGCGTTTGCGGATCGGGGACAGTGACGGCAGCGGTCATGTCTATGCGTTTGACAAAGAATCAGAAACGGTCGGGCTGCTGCCAGAGACAACTGTAAATGCTCTGCTGACGGTCGATCCCTATGATTATATTTTAAAAATCCCTGTACTCCCGGACATCACAACAGTATCTGATGTGGAAGTGGAAAAGAACGGAGAACTGTACACAATGTCACTGAAAGACGGCGTGTATGTGATGGATTCCCGGGAAGTGGACAAAGAAGAGTACAATGAGGCTTATCAGAACCTTCTGGGCATTCTGATCACAGGAGAAGTGCCGGAAAGGGAAACGCCGGATACAGAAGAGGAACCGATTCTGAGTGTGCGGTTTTTCCGAAACACGGACGAGGCGTCTGATATCGAAGTTGTTTATTATCCGTATGATGAAGATCATGCGCTGATCAGTATCAATGGTGTCAGCAGTTTTCTGGCAGATCCGGAAGAAGTGGAAAAAGTCTGCGGAGAATTTTTTGACTGACAAATAATTTTTAACACTTTTATTTATGCAAATTGAACTGAAAAAGGAGGAATACAGATGGAATATCATGTCACTGTAACAGGGAATGATTCGGGAAGCGGAAGTGCGCAGGAGCCCTTCCGTACTATATCGAAAGCCGCGCAGACCGCACAGCCGGGGGATGTGATTACAGTCCACGAAGGGGTGTACCGTGAGTGGGTGAAACCAGCCCGGGGAGGGAGAAGCGATTCGGAGCGGATCACATATCAGGCGTCCCCCGGAGAGCATGTGGTGATCAAAGGTTCAGAAAAAGTGGAAAAATGGGAGCACTGCAGGAGCAATATGTGGAAGACAGAAGTGCCGAACAGTATTTTCGGAGTCAACAATCCTTTTGCGCAGCGTCTCTGGGGAGACTGGCTGATCTGGCCGGAGGATGGAAGCGTCCACGCAGGGGATGTATATCTGAACGGGAAGTCCATGTATGAGGCATCAAATCTTCATGAGGTGGAGAATCCGGTCATGAGAACAGAGGGATATAATCCGCCGTGGACAAAACACAAAGAGCCCATTCCTTATCCCGCGGAAACTTTGTATCAGTGGTTTGCAGAGGTGCAGAGGGATAAAACTGTAATCTACGCAAACTTTCAGGACGTGGATCCGAATCAACAACTGACAGAGATCAGCGTGAGGGAGTGCTGCTTCTATCCGGAAAGAACAGGGATCAACTATATCACGGTCCGGGGATTTGAGATCGCGCAGGCGGCAAGCCCCTGGGCACCGCCGACTGCCGACCAGCCGGGGATGGTGGGCGCACACTGGAGTAAAGGCTGGATCATAGAAGAGAATGTCCTTCATGACGCAAAGTGCAGTGCGGTCAGCATAGGAAAAGAATATTCCACAGGCGATAATGAATGCACGAGATACCGCAGAAAGCCGGGCTATCAGTATCAGATGGAAGCAGTGTTTAAAGCGGTCCACAGGGGCTGGGATAAGGAGACGGTCGGAGGTCATATTATTCGTAATAACCGGATCTACGACTGCGGGCAGAATGGGATCGTAGGACATCTGGGCTGTGTGTTCAGCAGGATCTACGGCAATGAGATCTTTCATATCGGGGTAAAACATGAATTCTTCGGATACGAGATTGCAGGCATTAAGCTTCATGCTGCTATCGATGTACAGATCGAAGGAAATTATATCCATGACTGTACTCTTGGAACATGGCTTGACTGGGAGGCGCAGGGCACAAGAGTCAGCAGAAATGTGTATGTGGATAATGACCGGGATCTGATGATCGAGGTCACCCATGGACCGCACATTGTGGATAACAATATTTTCGCTTCGCCCTACAGTCTGGATAATATCGCTCAGGGAGGAGCCTATATCAACAATCTGATCTGCGGCACCATGCGGAGGGAGCCGGTACTTGACCGGACCACACCATATCATATGGCCCACAGCACAGTACCGCTGGGAACAGCGTTTGTCTACGGCGGAGACGACCGCTGGTATCAGAATATATTTATCGGTGGGCAGACAACTTATACAGAACAGTCTGTCGCGGGAACCAGCGGATATGACGGACATCCCGCTTCCATGGCGGAGTACTGTGAACTGCTTGCAGCTGAAGGAAACGGAGACCATGAGGCTTTTGACCATGTAAAGCAGCCGGTTTACATTCATCGGAACTGTTATCTTAACAGCGCGTCAGCCTATGAAAAAGAAGAGGATGGGTTTACTAGCAGCATAAGCCCGGATGTCCGGATCGAAGAGACGGAAGAGGGGGTATATCTGAATGTAACTGTACCGGAAGAAATGCCAGGCTATACCGGAGAGGTAATGACAACAGAGATGCTGGGGATGCCGCGGATTGTGGAGGAGCGCTATGAAGCGCCGGACGGATTACCGATCAAATTTGATACGGACATCTGCGGAGAGAAGAGAAGTGGAGAAGTAATGCCCGGGCCTGTGGCTGATCTCAGGAGCGGAGAGAACCGTATCCTTGTCTGGAGAAAAAATATTGCTTTTTTATAGTGCTGAAATTAGTATAAAGTTTTGTAACACTTCCGTATTTCGCGAGTTAATAAAGTGAAAGGGGGGATGAGAGGCATGGATTTTGAACGCATATATCGGCTCTATTTCAAAGATGTATTCCTGTATCTCCGGGCACTGTCCGCAAGTGAAGATACGGCGGAAGAGATTACGCAGGAAACGTTTGTGAAAGCTTTGAAATCGATCGATACTTTTGACGGCTCGAAGGATATCAGGGCATGGCTGTTTACGATTGCCAGAAATACATATTACACATACTGCAGGCGGCAGTCCCGGTATGCAGATGAGGAGCTGCCCGAAAATGAGCCGGATATACAGCCGGATTTTACCGAGCGGTTTGCGGACGAAGAGAGCGCCTTTCAGATCCACCGATTCCTGCACGGCATGGACGAACCCTATAAAGAAGTATTCAATTGCTATACAACTCTCTGGTCCGAGTACATTGAGCCGATTTTTGATGACGAGACTGAGAAGACTCAGGAGAGGGTCATGTATGTGGGGCAGAAGGATGAGATAGACAGAATCTATTATGGAGAGTTTGACAGCACAGATCCGCTTTCCGCGGAGTACGACTATGCATCGATGCTTGCCGGCCCGGAAATGGAGATTATCTGGGAGAGATAATCCCCGGGGACGATCTTCAGAGAAAGATTCAACAGGAGAAATCAACACAAATAAATAAGGACATCCGTTCAGTACATGGCATAACTGTCGGATGTCCTCTTTATATATTTTTTAGGAGATTGCTAGCACAGCGTTTCGCAAATAACTACACCAAATCGCTTGTCTGCTTTCCCGATTGCACAGCTCAAAAAGCCTCGACGTAGCCCGCTACGCCTGCGTTTTTTGCCCCGCACACTCGAAAAAGCATTCTGCGCGATTGGTTCAGTTATTTGTCGAACGCTGTGCTTGCTGTCTGTTTCTAAAGATGGATTCTTGTGCCGGTCCTGCCGAGTATTCCGTCCTTTGCTTTCTCAAGCAGGGTAATGAGAGCCTGCCTTCCCGGTTTGGACTCGGCGAAATCTACGGCAGCCTGAACTTTCGGAAGCATAGAACCCGGCGCGAAATGTCCTTCGTCTATATACTGCTTCGCCTCATCTGCAGTAATATCGTCCAGCCATTTTTCATCCGGCTTTCCGTAATTGATCGCAACTTTTTCAACGGCAGTCAGGATGATAAGGAAATCAGCGTCCAGCTCTTTTGCCATAAGGCAGCTTGCGAAGTCCTTGTCAATGACGGCGCTGGCGCCTTTTAAGTGATTGCCCTGACGAGTGACAGGGATACCGCCGCCGCCGCAGGCAATGACTACATCGCCGGAGTCCACCATGTTGCGGATCGTGCCAATCTCGATGATCTCCTGAGGTTTCGGGGAAGCAACCACACGACGGTAGCCTCGGCCTGCATCTTCTTTCATAATGTAGTCATATTTTTTTGTCATCATATCAGCCTGTTCTTTTGTCATGAAACGGCCGATCGGCTTAGACGGATGCTCGAATGCCGGATCATTAGGATCAACCCTCACCTGCGTAATCATAGTTGCCACAGGGATATCTGTGATTCCTCTGTTTAAGAGCTCTTCACGGAGCGCATTCTGCAGGTCATAACCGATGTACGCCTGACTCATGGCAACACAGACAGACAGCGGTGTGTTCGGCTGCTGCGGATCTTCATGGGTGAGGGCAAGCATAGCGTTGTTGACCATGCCTACCTGAGGCCCGTTCCCGTGAGCGACTACAACCTCGCATCCCTCCTGTATCAGGTCAACAATGGCGCGGGATGTGATCTTAACGGCCTTCATCTGCTCCGGCAGAGTATTGCCGAGGGCGTTTCCGCCCAGAGCAATAACGATACGTTTTTTCTTTTCCATAAACTGCCTCCTGAAGATTAATCCTCTTTCACAGCGGCGATGGCTTCTACTT
>CASFID010000014.1 GCA_949294665.1 uncultured Eubacteriales bacterium | reverse complement strand
TTTGTAAGGATTCATTGCCATGACTGGCTTACAGTCAAATATTTTTTAAACTTTTAGGAGGAATTAATCATGGCAGTAAAAGTAGCGATTAATGGATTTGGACGTATCGGACGTCTCGCTTTCAGACAGATGTTTGGAGCAGAAGGATTTGAGGTCGTAGCGATCAACGATCTTACATCCCCGAAGATGCTGGCTCACTTACTGAAATATGACTCAACACAGGGCAAATATGCACTTGCTGATAAAGTTGAGGCGGGAGAGGATTCTATCATTGTTGACGGAAAAGAGATCAAGATCTACGCGATGGCTAACGCAGCAGAGCTTCCGTGGGGAGAGATCGGCGTTGACGTTGTTCTGGAGTGTACAGGATTCTACACATCCAAGGCAAAAGCACAGGCTCATATCGATGCGGGCGCTAAGAAAGTTGTTATCTCCGCTCCGGCAGGAAACGACCTTCCGACGATCGTTTACAATGTAAACCACGAGACACTGACAAAGGACGACAACATCATTTCCGCTGCATCCTGTACAACAAACTGCCTCGCTCCGATGGCAAAAGCTCTGAACGATCTTGCACCGGTTAAATCCGGTATCATGTGCACGATCCACGCTTACACAGGCGATCAGATGACACTTGACGGACCGCAGAGAAAAGGCGATCTCAGAAGATCACGTGCAGCGGCTGTCAACATTGTTCCGAACAGCACAGGCGCAGCTAAGGCTATCGGTCTTGTTATCCCGGAACTGAACGGCAAACTGATCGGATCCGCTCAGCGTGTTCCGACTCCGACAGGATCTACAACAATCCTTACAGCTGTTGTAGAGGGAGAAGTTACAGTTGATCAGATCAACGCAGCTATGAAAGCAGCGGCAAACGAGTCCTATGGATACAACACAGACGAGATCGTATCCAGCGATATCGTTGGTATGACATATGGTTCTCTGTTCGATGCTACACAGACAATGGCTCTGCCGACAGGCGATGGAAACACAGAGGTTCAGGTTGTTTCATGGTATGACAACGAGAACTCTTACACAAGCCAGATGGTAAGAACAATCAAATACTTCGGAAAACTGCTTGAGGCTTAATTCATTCTAACCAATGAGGACAAGCGCTCGGAAGAAATTCTGAATCATTGACTCACAATGGGGTCCGGTCTTGTTGTAGGACCGGACTCTATTTAGTTTAAAAAGTATCAGGAGGCTATTAAAATGGCAGCACTTAACAAAAAATCAGTAGATGATATCAATGTAAAGGGCAAAAGAGTCCTTGTAAGATGTGATTTCAACGTACCGCTTCAGGATGGGAAAATAACAGACGAGAACCGTATCGTGGCAGCTCTGCCGACGATCAAGAAACTGATCGCCGACGGCGGAAAAGTAATCCTCTGCTCACACCTCGGAAAACCGAAGGGAGAGCCCAAACCCGAACTTTCCCTCGCACCGGTCGCGGTAAGACTTTCCGAGCTTCTCGGACAGGAAGTAAAATTTGCAGCTGATCCGGAAGTCGTAGGACCGAACGCAAAAGCGGCAGTTGCCGAGATGAAAGACGGGGACGTTGTGCTCCTCGAGAACACACGTTACAGAGCGGAAGAGACAAAGAACGGAGACGAGTTCTCCAAAGAGCTTGCTTCTCTCTGCGATGTATTTGTAAACGATGCATTCGGTACAGCTCACAGAGCTCACTGCTCAAACGTAGGCGTTACCAAATATGTTGACACAGCAGTTGTAGGATACCTGATGCAGAAGGAGATCGATTTCCTCGGAAACGCTGTAGAGAACCCGGAGAGACCGTTCGTAGCGATTCTCGGCGGCTCCAAAGTATCCAGCAAGATCTCTGTGATCAACAACCTGCTTGAGAAAGTGGATACACTGATCATCGGCGGCGGAATGTGCTATACATTTACAAAAGCTCAGGGCGGTAACGTAGGTACTTCTCTCCTTGAGGAAGACTATCTGCAGTATGCGCTTGATATGATCAAGAAAGCAGAGGAGAAAGGTGTGAAACTTCTTCTGCCTGTTGACGCGGTTGCAGCAGACGCATTTTCAAATGATGCAAATACAAAAGTCGTAGCTCAGAATGAGATCCCGGACGGATGGATGGGACTTGACATCGGACCGAAGACGGCTGAGATGTTCGCTGACGCTGTAAAATCAGCGAAGACAGTCGTATGGAACGGACCGATGGGATGCTTCGAGATGCCGAAGTTCGCAGGCGGCACAAAAGCAGTCGCAGAAGCACTTGCAAACACAGACGCAGTGACGATCATCGGCGGCGGAGATTCCGCAGCGGCAGTAAACCAGCTTGGTTACGGCGACAAGATGACACATATCTCAACAGGCGGCGGAGCTTCCCTTGAGTTCCTGGAAGGAAAGGAACTGCCGGGCGTAGCAGCAGCAAACGATAAGTAAAAAGCTTAGTGAAGCCAAGCCAAGGGCGCAGGCTGAACTTAGCGTTTACTTAGTTCGGCGCACTTGGCAAGGTATTTTCGAGCCTGGTAAGGCGAACATACCCAAAAAGCTTAGTGAAAATAGGAGAAGAGTAAAATGGCAAGAAAGAAAATCATAGCAGGCAACTGGAAAATGAACAAAACTCCGAGCGAGGCAGTTGCACTTGTAGAAGAACTGAAACCGTTAGTAGCAAATGAGGAAGTCGACGTAGTATTCTGCGTACCGGCTATCGATATCGTTCCGGTTGTCGAGGCGACAAAGGGAACAAACATCCAGGTGGGCGCTGAGAATATGTATTTCGAGGAGAGCGGAGCTTACACAGGTGAGATCTCCCCGGCTATGCTTGTAGACGCAGGCGTTAAATACGTAGTTCTCGGACACTCTGAGAGAAGAGATTACTTCGGAGAGACAAATGAGGATGTAAATAAGAAAGTCCTCAAAGCATTCGAGCACGGTATCACACCGATCATGTGCTGCGGAGAGACTCTGGAGCAGAGAGAGCAGGGCGTGACAATGGACTTTATCCGTCAGCAGGTGAAAGTCGGCCTTCAGAATGTAACAGCTGATCAGGCTAAGACAATGGTCATCGCTTACGAGCCGATCTGGGCGATCGGTACGGGCAAGACAGCTACAACAGAGCAGGCTGAGGAAGTATGCAAAGGTATCCGCGAGTGCGTTGCCGAAGTATATGACGAGACTACAGCAGAAGCGATCCGCATCCAGTACGGCGGATCTGTAAACGCAGGAAATGCTGCAGAGCTGTTCGCTCAGGCTGACATCGACGGCGGTCTTGTAGGCGGCGCTTCGCTGAAAGCTGATTTCGGTAAGATCGTGTGCTACAAATAAGCAGCTGCGATCTAATCTGGTAAAAAACAGCAAAAATCACAGGGTAGAGAACAAAATCTCTACCCTTTTGCTTTGCCCCGAAGTCGGAGATTACTTCTCCCATGTCGGCTTGTTGTAGCCTTCATCATACCAGGAATACGAATAGGAGTTTCCCATTTCGCAGTTGCCGACAGCCCTGTCGAACTCATCATCATCGGAATCTGATATATATGACCTGTTAGAAGTATCATTGAAATCAGTAGTATTACTGTAAGTGTTTGTATCATTTGAAGGCCTGCTATTATCAGATGTGTGATCTGAGGAATCACTGTTGCTGTCGTCAAAATATCTGTGATAGAAAATACGTGGAATACTGTCTACTGCATCATAAAACGCAATACATGCATTGAGATGCTGCTCTAATTCTTTAATTTTTACTAATAAACATAAATGCGAGACGACTGTTTTGGAGTACCAGTTTTCGATATCATAATCCAGCGGTGGAAGATTTTTTTCCTGCAAAATACTGTAAATCTTATCGATCTGATCTTCGCTCAATACTCGTTCATGGCTGCGGATTTCATTTATTATTTCTGTTTTTCGCACAACTACAGAACTTGATTCATTTTTTATATCAATTTTATCGTTTGCGAAAACAATGATCGAATGGGCTTCCAGCCAGTTATCGCCTGAATTTCCGAGAACATTATTAATTATCGTCTCAATCCCATGAATATGCCTCATGTTCTGCTGTGTGATAGACGACATAGTTTCTGATTTCCCATTTTCATATTCTTTTGTCCACCGTCCATCTCGTTCTACTGATATACTATATTTCCCTGTACTTCCTAAATTTTTTACTTCTATAATAAAAATACCCTGATTACATATTACAATTAAGTCAGATTCTATTGATTCTCCGTTTAATTCAAGTCTGATATTTTGCAATATCCTCATATTATTAGAAAAGAATTGCAGTTCGTTATAGACCTGTCTTTCTCCTTCAGCCCCTATATAAGTTCCCTTTTTGTCGATATAAAATCTTTTCAGATTATCCATATATTCATCATAATCCTGAGCTAAAATAACAAAATCTTCAGATGTTATTGTGGAATGAAAATTCGGTGTATCTAATGTGATCGTGTTAAATATAGTATCACAGAGTTCTTTTCCGTTGTCCCATCCGTATCCTTTTTTTGTTGAAACCAGCGTAAAATTATTTGTAGATGTTTCGTGATATTTTTTGAGAAAGTCCTCTACTTTATCCGGGATTTTTGGTAAAGAATCTAAACATTCATCTACTATTTTTATATATTGTTCTCTGATGTCGTTAGGCATACGGAGAGTGTCTGAACTTGCGTCTCCAAAATATTCGGTTACAGGATTGCCATCATATTTTGATATGATTGAATGACAGTTTGAGTTCTTATTCCAAAATTGTTCCACATCAACAGCAGTGATAGTATCCGGATAACTGTATTCTTTATCCATTTTTGAGATCACTTCACTGAACATGTAAAAATCACCGGTGAAAACACAGTATGTATCAGGATTCATCCCCTCATTGAGTTCCCTTAATACAGCTCCAGTTTTACACGAAAGACTGCCATGTGATGTTATTGACGTACTTACAGGAAATATTGATCTAAGACCATATTTTTCAAAAATATGATAGCATTTTAAAGCTTCATCATCTTGAATCTCAAACAATTCATATTTTGTACTCGTTTTACTGTCGTGTATTCTCCAGATTCCTGAAAAAATACCGATGACTGCCGCTATAAATAAAAGCGATGTTAAAATACCGATTTGTATAAGAACGGAACCGACTGCCAAAATAGCCAGGAATCCGATAACTACTGTTGCTGTACTGAAACCAAGTTTATCAGCAATCCAAAACAGAATGGAAAAGACCAATAATTGCCCCAGCAGTACAGGTATCATCATAGTTATGCCTTCCGGGTTAGTCAGTACGGATATAACAAATAATATTGCGGATACTATAAAATGTATGATTGCATTTCTGCTGTCTTTTTCTTTTGCACCATTTTTCAGTTGTTCTTTTCTTGAGTTAAGTTCCTTAATCTGTGCAACTTTTTGATTACACATCTCAACATCAAGGTTATGAGAGAGATAAGATATTTCGTTTAGTATGGTGGTATTCTTGTCGTTCATATTTTGACTCCTTTGTAATTATTTTATTTGATTATATCATTTTTAATATCACTTTGTATATGATAAAAAATACATTTTTTGAAATAACAATGGATTATATAATATAGTAGAAAGGACAGGATGATAATATGAGCGAAAACAGGAAAAAAGATACATTCAACATAAAAGAAGAGAAGTATGTAGTGAAGAATCTGCGGCTGGATGCAAACCTTGTAGAAAGGGGAAGTGCGATCAGCCAGAAAAAAGGAATCTCTTTCAACCGGTTCGTGAATCTGGCTCTGGAATTTGCCCTTGACAGATTTGAAGAAGAATAGATGAAAAAACGGAATATTTTAGCCATCCCTGCAGATCTGTTGTGAGAGATCAGCAGGGACTTAACTTTTTATGTGAAATTTACTATTTCATTCAACCGTGATGCACTTAGATACGTCTGAGATATAGAAAACGATAACTACACATTAGGAGGAAAAAGAGTATGAGATCGATATCTAAGTTGTTTCTGGTTGAATTTACGAGGAAAAATGAGGAAAATGATTATTCAAGGCACAGGATGGCAAGTTTCCCGAATTCTGAGTTTGTAATAAACTATTATCGGAAAGAATACCTGAGACATATGTATCCCTGTGAGGTTGCGCTTGCCGGAATCTGTTTTGAAAAAGAAAATGGAAGATATTCGTTCATTGATGATCTGATCCTGTATATCAGATCAAAATCCATTACAGATATGGAAGAAATTGGCGAAGTTCTTGAAATCATATATCTTACGGACAGCATGGATCTTTTAGAAGAGAACTATCAGGAGTTGGCGGATGCAGAAACGATAGGCTACATACTGTTCAAAACGCTCAGAGATGTCAGAGATAAGGATGAAATATATAAATACTCGATACCGGATGGGTTGCTTTAAAGGACAGGATGAAAATATGAGCAAAAACAGGAATAAAGAATTTATATTCTATACAGCGTATGAATGGCATCGCGCCGTATCTGTATCTTGCAAAATACAGGAAAAGCGGTTACAATAAGTAGCGGGACAAGGGCCCAAATGTACAATAAAGGAGATATGGATATGAGCAAGAAACCAACCGTATTGATGATATTAGACGGCTACGGCTTAAGAGACGACAAACACGGCAATGCCGTTGCGGAGGCGGCTACGCCGGTGATGGACAAGCTGATGGCTGAGTGCCCGTTCGTGAGGGGAAATGCCAGCGGTATGGCGGTAGGACTTCCGGACGGACAGATGGGAAACTCCGAGGTAGGGCATCTGAACATGGGCGCAGGCCGTATCGTATACCAGGATCTCACCAAGATCACAAAGGCGATCCAGGATGGCGACTTCTTTGAGAATAAAGCGCTCGTGGAAGCGTGTGAGAATGTAAAGAAAAACGATTCCGCGCTTCATCTGATGGGACTTGTATCTGACGGCGGAGTACACAGCCACAACACGCATATTTACGGGCTTCTTGAGCTGGCAAAGAGACAGGGGATCGAGAAAGTATATGTACACTGTTTCCTTGACGGACGCGACACGCCTCCGGCGTCCGGAAAAGAGTATGTGGAAGATCTGGAAGCAAAGATGAAAGAGATCGGTGTGGGCGAGGTCGCTACAGTTGCAGGACGTTACTATGCAATGGACCGCGACAACCGCTGGGACCGTGTGGAGAAAGCCTACAGGGCTCTCGTATACGGAGAGGGAGATCAGGCTGCCTCCGCAGCAGAAGGGATCCAGGCTTCGTACGATAAAGATGTGACAGACGAGTTTGTAGTTCCGATGACGGTGATGAAGAACGGCGCTCCGACAGCCACGGTAAAAGACGGAGATTCTGTCATCTTCTTCAACTTCCGCCCGGACCGTGCAAGAGAGATCACGAGAACATTCTGCGATGATGATTTCACAGGTTTTGACAGGGGCGAGAGAGTGAAGACGACTTATGTATGCTTCACGGAATACGACGTCACGATCCCGAACAAACTTGTCGCATTCGTCAAAGAAGAGATCACCAACACATTCGGCGAGTTCCTTGCGGCACATGGATTAAAGCAGGCGCGTATCGCGGAGACAGAGAAGTACGCGCATGTGACATTCTTCTTCAACGGCGGCGTTGAGGAGCCGAATCCGGGAGAGGACCGTATCCTCGTAAAATCTCCGAAGGTTGCGACATACGATCTGAAACCGGAGATGAGCGCATATGAAGTGTGCGATAAACTGTGCGAGGCGATCCGTTCCGATAAGTACGATGTGATCATCATCAATTTCGCAAATCCGGATATGGTAGGGCATACCGGGGTTGAGAATGCGGCGATCAAGGCGATCGAGGCTGTTGACGAGTGCGTTGGAAAAGCGGTTGACGCCATCAAAGAAGTTGACGGACAGATGTTCATCTGCGCGGACCACGGGAATGCAGAGCAGCTTATCGACGAGGAGACAGGCGAGCCGTTCACCGCTCACACGACAAATCAGGTTCCGTTCATCCTCGTGAACGCAGATCCGTCCTACAGGCTGAGAGAAGGCGGATGCCTTGCGGACATCGCCCCGACGCTGATCGAGATGATGGGAATGGAGCAGCCAAAAGAGATGACAGGAAAATCTCTGATCGTAAAATAATAAGACACTTTGAAATATAAAAGAGATCTAAATATGAAAATCTACAGGGGCACGGCAGAAATGGCCGCGCCTCTGTCTATATGAAAGAACTTTTGCGCGGCGGCGCGGCTGGCATGGTCAGATCCGGGGCAGCCGGCTGCCTGAAATATCAACAGGAAAGAAGGAAACAGAAATATATGCGTGAAAAACTGACAAAGAGCGATGTGGAGAAGATCCAGGCGGAGATCGAGCACCGCAAACTTGTAGAGCGGAAAGAACTGATCGAGGCAGTGAAAGAAGCCCGTTCCCATGGGGATCTCAGTGAGAACTTTGAATATCATGCAGCAAAAAAGGAAAAGAACAGAAATGAAAGCCGCATCCGATATCTGGAGCGGATGCTCAAGACCGCGATCATCGTGGAGGATCATTCTAAAGCTGACGAGGTGGGGCTGAACAATACGGTTGAGATCTACTGTGAGGATGACGATGAGGTGGAGACCTATCGGATCGTAACGTCTGTGCGCGGCAGTTCTCTGAACGGGCTGGTCAGCATCGAATCTCCGATCGGGAAAGCGCTGCTCGGACATAAAGAGGGAGACCGTGTGTACGTGAAAGTCAGTGACGATTACGGATATCATGTCGTGATACGAAAGGTGATCAAGACCGAGAGCGAGGATGAAGATCGGATCAGAAGTTACTAATTGCAGGGATACATGGATCAGAAGTTATTAATTGCAGGGATACATTTTGACAGTAAGCAGAAAGGAAGTAAGAGAGATGGGATACTCAATCGCTGTTTTTGATCTGGACGGAACGATCACAGATTCCGGTACGGGGATCATGAAAGCGATCCGCTATGCGGTTGGAAAGAAGAAACTTGCGGAGCCGTCGGAAAAGGTCCTGAGATCATTTATCGGTCCTCCGCTCCGGGAGCAGTTCCAGTCTGTTTTCGGGCTGGATGAAAGCGAAAGCCGCGAGATGGTGGATCTGTACCGGGTGTACTACGAAGACAGAGGGATATTCGAGAACCGGGTTTATGACGGCGTGCCAGAGATGCTGGAAACGCTGAAAAACAAAGGCGTTACCGTTCTGATGGCGACTTCAAAGCCGGAGAAATATGCAAAGGTGATCGTTGAACATTTCGGATTGATGAGATATTTTGATTTTATCGGAGGCGCATGCATGGACGGGACGAGGACAGCCAAAGACGAAGTGATCGGATATGTGGTCAAAGCCTGCAGGATATCGGAAGAAGAGAAAAAACAGGCGGTGATGATCGGGGACCGCCGCCATGACATACTCGGAGCAAAGAAGAACGGGCTTCACAGCATGGGAGTCCTGTACGGGTACGGGAGCAGAGAGGAACTTGAGGAAGCGGGGGCAGAAGAGATCGTGCGTCTGCCATCCGACATCTGCGCATTATTTGTTTAACAGAAAATTTGCAAAACGTCCGGTATGTTTTTTACATTCCCTGTTTACAATAAAGTTGTAACAGAGATGGAGCTGCTCTTCAGAATAATGTATAACATCATACGTGATGCAGACGGGGGATGAAAAAATGTACAGAGGACTATGGAATCTTATCACAAAGCATATGGACAACAGCCACGCGGTATCAGTCTTTCTTCCAGTCATGATCATCGGATGGACGTTGGCGGGAGTGTTGGCCGGCCTTGCTGTATGCATGTATACAGGGACGGGCGTTATCACGGCGCTGGCGGATCTGATCTGTGCGGGAGGCTATGCCGGGCTGATCATGGGGCTGTTAGGCGGATGCTTCTTCCTCTACAGGATAGGAGAATAATTGAATAACAGAGAACTGACACAGAGAATCCTCTGCCGGGCGGACCGACAGAGGATTTTTCTGTGCCAGTTCTTTTGGATTTTCAGATCTTTTAATTTGCTTTTTCCAGATTTTTAAATGCTGTGGAGAGCATCAGTTTGATCCTGTTCAACTGGTTTACTTCACTTGCGCCCGGATCAAAGTCGATCGCCACAACGTTTGACTCGGGATGCCGTCTCCGAAGTTCTTTGATGACTCCCTTGCCGACCACGTGGTTTGGCAGGCAGGCGAACGGCTGTGTACACACGATATTTCCGGCGCCGCTGTGGATGAGTTCGAGCATTTCCCCAGTGAGGAACCATCCCTCGCCGGTCTGGTTTCCGATGGAAACGATCTCGGATGCCATCTTCGCCAGATCTTCGATATGTGCCGGCGGATCGAAGTGCTTACTCTCGGCAAATGCCCTGGAAGCAGGGGAGCGCAGCCACTCTACGGCCTTGATGCCCAGGTTCCCGACCAGCGCTTTTGTCTTCTTGAATCCAAGGTGGGACACCTTGAAATTCTGATTGTAGAAGCAGTACTGCATGAAGTCGATCAGGTCGGGAACGACCGCCTCGGCTCCCTCCGCCTCCAGAAGATCCACCAGATGATTGTTGGCGGCGGGCAGGAACTTCACAAGGATCTCGCCGACGACGCCCACGCGCGGTTTCTTAATATCCAGGATCTCGATATTGTCAAAGTCGTTGATGATGTCACGGCAGAGCTTCTTGAACTTCCGGCGTGACGGGTACCCCTCGGATACAAACTTCTGGACGACCTCCACCCATTTGCGGTGCACTGCGTTTGTCGTGCCGGGAACCGCCTCGTAGGGACGCATCCGGTAGACACATTTCATAAAGATATCCCCGAATACGGCAGCGTATGCGATGCGCACGGCGAGAGGCAGGGTGATCTTGAATCCCGGGTTCGCCTCCAGACCGCTTAAGTTGATGGAGATGACCGGGATATGTCCGTATCCCGCTTTCTTGAGCGCCCGGCGGATAAAGCCGATGTAGTTGGAGGCACGGCAGCCTCCGCCCGTCTGGCTGATGATGACAGCGAGATGATCCGTGTCATAGTTGCCGGAGAGGATCGCGTCCATGATCTGTCCGACGACGATGAGGGACGGATAGCAGGCGTCGTTGTTTACATATTTCAGCCCCATGTCCACTGCCTGGCGGTTGTCGTTGGGGAGCACTTCGATCTTATACCCGGCAGCTTTAAAAGCAGGCTCCAGAAGCTCGAAGTGGATCGGAGACATCTGCGGGCAGAGGATCGTGTGCGTCTTGCGCATCTCTTTTGTAAACGGCACTTTCTCGATGGAAGCCGGGCGGATGGTGCGCTCGGCTTTCTTCTGCTCGCGTACGCGGATGGCGGCGAGCAGGGAGCGCACGCGGATGCGGGCCGCGCCAAGGTTGTTGACCTCGTCGATCTTCAGTGTCGTATAGATCTTGTCGGAGCCGGTCAGGATATCGGCCACCTCGTCTGTAGTCACGGCGTCCAGGCCGCATCCGAATGAGTTGAGCTGGATCAGGTCCAGATTCTCCGTTGTTTTTACATAGTTTGCCGCAGCGTACAGACGGGAGTGGTACATCCACTGGTCCATGACATTTAAGGGACGCTCCACCTGATGCAGATGGGAGACGGAGTCCTCAGTCAGCACGGCGATATTATATGATGTGATCATCTCGGGCAGACCGTGGTTGACCTCCGGATCGATGTGATACGGACGTCCTGCCAGCACAATGCCCCGGTTCCCGGTCTCATTTAAGAATCGGATCGTCTCCTCGCCCTTGTCGCGCATATCCTGACGGCACGCGGCCAGCTCTGTCCATGCGTCGTGTACGGCGGAGCGGATCTCGTTCTCGCTTAAAGAGAACTTCGTTCCCAGTTCCTCGATCAGACGGTAGGAGAGCGTCTCCTCGCTCTGGAACGAGAGGAAAGGATGGATGAAATCAACTTCTCCCTTTACGATCGGATCCATATTGTTCTTGATATTCTCCGGGTAGGAGGTCACGATCGGGCAGTTGTAATGGTTGTTGGCATCTTCAAACTCGTTGCGCTCATAGGGAACAGACGGGTAGAAGATGTGTTTTACACCGTTGTTGATCAGCCACTGCACATGTCCGTGCGCAAGTTTCGCCGGATAACACTCGGACTCGCTTGGGATGGATTCGATGCCCAGTTCGTAGATCTTCCTCGTCGAAGCAGGGGAGAGCACCACCCGGAATCCCAGCTTTGTAAAAAATGTAAACCAGAACGGATAGTTCTCGTACATGTTCAGAACGCGGGGGATACCGATCACACCGTGCTTTGCCTCCTCTTCGGAGAGCGGTTCATAGTCGAAGTAGCGGTGCAGATTATAGTCGAACAGGTTCGGCATCGTGTTCTTTGACTTTTCCTTGCCGAGTCCGCGCTCACAGCGGTTCCCCGTGATGAATTTGCGGCCTCCGCTGAAGTGGTTGATCGTCAGACGGCATGTGTTCGTGCAGCCGCGGCATTTCGTCATCGTTGTGGAGTATTCCATGGATTTGATGTCCGCGATGGAGAGCATCGTTGTGCCTTCGCAGTCCGTGTATCTCTCGCGTGCGATCAGGGCCGCGCCGAACGCACCCATGATACCCGCGATGTCCGGGCGGATCGCCTCGCAGTCGGCGATCTTCTCGAAACTTCTTAAGACCGCATTGTTGTAGAATGTACCGCCCTGTACAACGATGTGGTTCCCAAGCTCTGACGCGCTGGAAACTTTGATGACTTTAAAGAGCGCATTCTTAATGACGGAGTAGGCAAGTCCGGCGGAGATATCTGCCACAGACGCTCCCTCTTTCTGCGCCTGCTTTACCTTGGAGTTCATGAACACCGTACAGCGTGTGCCAAGATCGATCGGATTCTGCGCATAGAGGGCCTCATGTGCGAAGTCCTCCACCGTATAGTTCAGCGATTTGGCAAAAGTCTCGATGAATGAACCGCAGCCGGAGGAGCATGCCTCGTTGAGCTGCACGCTGTCGACCGTCTGATTCTTGATCTTGATGCATTTCATATCCTGTCCGCCGATGTCCAGGATACAGTCCACGTCGGGCTCGAAGAAAGCGGCGGCATAGTAGTGGGCAACTGTCTCGACCTCGCCCTCGTCCAGCATGAGAGCGGCTTTAATGAGCGCCTCCCCGTAGCCGGTGGAGCAGGAGTGCACGATCTCCACGCCCTCCGGAAGCTTTTCGTAGATATCCTTGATTGCAGAGATCGTCGTACCGAGAGGATCTCCGTCGTTATTGTGATAGAAGGAATACAGCAGTGTGCCGTCTTCGCCTACAAGAGCTGCTTTTGTCGTCGTGGAACCTGCGTCAATGCCGAGAAAGGCCTTGCCATGATATGTGGAGAGGTCTTTTACAGGCACCTGATGTTTTGCGTGACGGGCGATGAACTCCTCATATTCGGCATTTGTTGCGAATAAAGGCTCGAGGCGGTCTACCTCGATCTCCATCTTGACTTTTCTCGCCAACCTGTTCTGAAGCTCCTGGAGCGCCACCGGGGTGTCTTTCTTTGAGTTCAGCGCGGAACCGATGGCGGCGAACAGATGCGAGTGGTTCGGAGCGATGATATGCTCGTCGTCCAGCTTCAGCGTGCGGATAAACGCAGCCCTGAGCTCTGACAGAAAGTGGAGAGGACCGCCCAGAAACGCCACATGTCCACGGATCGGTTTTCCGCAGGCAAGTCCGCTGATCGTCTGGTTTACTACCGCCTGAAAGATAGAAGCGGCAAGATCTTCTTTCGACGCGCCGTCATTGATGAGCGGCTGGATATCAGATTTGGCAAACACACCGCAGCGTGCCGCGATGGAGTAAAGCGCCTTGTAATTCTTCGCGTATTCATTTAATCCGGAGGCATCCGTCTGGAGCAGAGAAGCCATCTGATCGATAAAGGAGCCTGTACCCCCGGCACAGACGCCGTTCATTCTCTGTTCCACATTGCCTCCTTCAAAATAGATGATCTTGGCGTCCTCGCCGCCCAGCTCGATGGCTACGTCTGTCTGCGGCGCATAGTCCTGCAGCGCCGTAGAGACTGCAATAACCTCCTGGACAAAGGGAACGCCCAGATTCTTGGCGAGCGTAAGACCTCCGCTTCCGGTAATGACCGGAGAGACATGGATCGCCCCGAGTTTATAGAGCGCCCGTCCGAGAAGGTCAGACAGCGTCTCCTGGATATTTGCATAATGACGTTCATAGTCAGAGAAGAGGACCTCGTTTTCCTCATCCAGAATCGCAATCTTTACAGTTGTAGAACCGATATCGATTCCCAGAGTATGTAATTCTTTCAGATTCATTGTGTGATCTCCAATCTTTTGTAGTAAATATTTATATGAGTTATTTCCTATTAAATGCATTCTCGCATTTTGCAGCAATTTACATTATACGACAGAAATATAAAAAAGACAATTGTTATTATTATGCGGGTTTTCAAAATAATTCCTGCGCTTATGGATAAATTATATAAAGATCGAAAGAAAGGCGGAAAAAGGAATAACTACCGTTTGACAAACAGTAAGGCGGAATGTACAATTGTATAGGATTAAACAGAGAAACTGCAGGATTTTAGAGAATATATTCTGAAAGTAAGGAGAGATCATTCTTGAATTGGCTTGACAAATTAGAGAGAAAAATAGGGCGTTTCGCAATTCCGAATCTTACGGTGTATCTGCTGGTCGGCTATGTGATCGGTTTCGGAGTCGTATACCTTATGCCTGAAATGCTGGGCTATCTTACCCTGGAGCCGGCGCTTATTTTACGGGGACAGGTATGGCGGCTCGTATCGTGGCTTCTGATCCCGCCGACAACAAATCTTATCTCCCTGGTATTTCTCATACTGTTATACTATTCTCTCGGGACGGCTCTCGAGAGGACGTGGGGGAGTTTCCGCTATAATGTGTATATCTTTTCCGGCCTGATCTTTACCGTGCTGGCGGTGTTCGGACTGTATGCGTACATCAGTGTCAGATACGATCTGTACGGTCTGACTGTTTCTCTGTCCTCTGTCGGCCTGGTCAGCACAAACTATATCACGATGTCCATTTTCCTGGCGTTCGCGGCGATCTATCCGGATATGGAAGTGATGCTGTATTTCATCCTTCCGATCAAGATGAAATGGATGGCGCTCGTCTATGCCGTGATGGCTGCGTATTATTTCATCCGCGGCGGTCTGGAGACACGTGTGGCGATCGCGGCGTCCCTGCTTAATTTCGTCATATTTTTCCTGTCCAGCCGGAATACGAGACGGTTCGGCCCCCGGGAGCGCGCAAGAAAAGCCAGATTCAAACGTCAGTCGGAGCCCCGCATGAAGTATTCCAACGGGGCGAAGCACCGCTGCGCCGTGTGCGGCAGGACGGAGCTGGATGATCCGTGTCTGGAGTTCCGCTTCTGTTCAAAGTGCAGGGGAAACTATGAGTATTGCCAGGACCATCTGTTTACACATGAGCATGTAAAGTAAGGAGAGTATATTTATGAAAAAGACAAAAGTAGTATGTACAATGGGACCAAATACAAATGACAGAGAGCTTATGAAAGCCCTCATCCAGAACGGGATGGATGTCGCCCGTTTTAATTTCTCCCACGGGGACCACGAGGAGCAGAAAGGAAGGATGGATCTGCTCAAGCAGCTCAGGGAAGAGTTGAATGCCAATACGGCGATCCTCCTGGATACGAAGGGACCTGAGATCCGCACCGGCAGGCTCAGAGGAGGGAAAAAGGTCATGCTGGAGAACGGCGAATTTTTTACCCTCACGACGGATGAGATCGAAGGAGACGACAAGAGAGTATCCATTACCTACAAAGGACTTCCGGAAGATGTGGACCGCGGAAGCACGATCCTCATAGACGACGGCCTGATCGGACTGAAAGTCGTCAGTAAGACGGCAAAAGACATTGTCTGCGAGGTGGTAAACGGCGGGGAACTCGGCGAGAAGAAAGGCGTCAATGTGCCGAATGTAGCTGTGCGGCTTCCCGCGATCACGGAGAAAGATAAGGATGATATCCGGTTCGGCGTGGAACAGGGGATCGACTTTATCGCTGCATCTTTTGTCAGAAATGCAGAGTGTGTACTTGAGATCAAGGCGTTCTTAAAAGACCTGGACGCACCTTATATCCCGATCATCGCAAAGATTGAGAATGCAGAGGGACTTCGCAATATCGATGAGATCATCCGCGCTGCAGACGGCATCATGGTCGCAAGGGGCGATCTCGGCGTTGAGATTCCGGCGGAGGAAGTTCCATATCTGCAGAAACTTATGATACAGAAGTGCAACAGCAACTTTAAGACAGTCATAACCGCGACGCAGATGCTGGATTCTATGATCCGCAACCCACGGCCGACAAGAGCAGAAGTGACAGATGTGGCGAATGCGGTATATGACGGGACAGATGCAGTCATGCTCTCCGGGGAGACCGCACAGGGGAAATATCCTCTTGAGGCGCTCCAGATGATGGTACACATTATCGAGAATACAGAGCAGCATCTGGACTATGATATGATACTCAACAGAGCGGGAGAACATCTGAAAAGCGGGCTCTCCAGCGCGATCGGCTATTCTTCGGTGCTCGCCGCGGCCAATCTGAACGCAAAATGCATCATCACACCGACCGTATCAGGCGCCACGACAAGAGTCGTATCCAACATGCGTCCGAGACAGGATATCATCGGCATCACGCCGAATGAGCGCACGCTCAGAAGAATGTCTATCTACTGGGGAGTGCGTCCTCTTAAGACGATGCAGTTTAAAACAACAGACGATATCTGCAACGGGGCCATCGAACTTGCCACGGTGAAACAGTATATCGAACCCGGAGATGTAGTCGTGCTCACGGCCGGCATCCCGTCCAAGAATATCAGCCAGGAGCACACGACGACGAGCAACATGATGCGGATCGCTACAGTGGAGTAGTGAGGAACAGATAAGGAGATAAGACAGATGATAAAGAAACCGTTTGTGACAAAGGAACAGATAGAAGAGATCGTAAAGACATATCCAACGCCGTTTCATCTCTATGATGAAAGAGGGATCCGGGAGAACGCAAAGGCGCTCAAGGAAGCTTTCGCGTGGAATCCGGGATATAAGGAGTATTTCGCGGTAAAGGCCACGCCGAATCCGTTTCTTATAGACATTCTGAAGGAGTACGGATGCGGGTGCGACTGTTCCTCTTATACGGAGCTGATGCTATCAGATGCGCTCGATATCCGGGGAGAGGACATCATGTTTTCTTCCAACGATACGCCGGCGGAGGATTTCATCCTGGCTGATAAGCTCGGGGCGATCATCAACCTGGATGATATCACACATATCGATTTCCTTGAGAAAGCGATCGGTCATATCCCGGAGAAAATAAGCTGCCGTTACAACCCCGGCGGCCTCTTTAAGATCAGCAATGATATTATGGATAATCCGGGGGACGCGAAATACGGCATGACTTCCGAACAGATCCTGGAAGCATTCCGGACGCTCAAGAGCAAGGGGGCAAAGGAGTTCGGGATCCATGCGTTCCTCGCCAGCAACACTGTGACAAACGATTACTATCCAATGCTCGCAAAAATCCTGTTCGAGCAGGCGGTGAAACTCGCGAAAGAGGCGGGCGTCCATATCAGCTTCATCAATCTGTCGGGCGGCATCGGTATCCCTTACCGCCCGGATCAGGAGCCAAACGATATCCGGGCGATCGGAGAAGGTGTGCGAAGAGTCTATGAGGAAGTACTTGTCCCGGCGGGGATGGGGGACGTGGCGATCTACACAGAACTGGGGCGTTACATGATGGGGCCTTACGGCTGCCTTGTGACAAAAGCCATCCACGAGAAAAAAACGTATAAGGATTATATCGGAGTCGATGCATGCGCTGTGAATCTGATGCGCCCGGCCATGTACGGCGCATATCATCACATCACAGTGCTCGGAAAAGAGGACGCTCCGTGCGATCACAAATACGATGTGACGGGCTCTCTGTGCGAGAATAACGACAAGTTTGCAATCGACAGGATGCTGCCGAAGATCGACATCGGTGATTATCTTGTGATACACGACGCCGGGGCGCACGGGTTCTCCATGGGATATAATTACAATGGAAAGCTCAAATCAGCGGAACTTCTCCTGAAAGAGGACGGAAGCGTGCAGCTCATCCGGAGAGCGGAGACGCCTGCGGATTACTTTGCCACATTCGACTGCTTTGAGATCGGGAAGAAACTTAAATGAGTAAAACAGCGGCGGCAGCCGCGATAAGCGCGGAGCGCAGTTTTACGAATGGCGCGGGTTGAACTGTCGCGACCGGAAAGCTGATGAAAAATAATGGTTGCACGGTATATTTTTTAGTGATATAATCTAAACGTTCTCCGGCGGATGCCGGAGAACATATATGCGCCGATGTGGCGGAATTGGCAGACGCACTTGACTCAAAATCAAGCGGAGCGATCCGTGCCGGTTCGAGTCCGGCCATCGGCATGAAAACGGGGTGACAAAAGATGTCACCCCGTTTCGTTCTGGCAATATTCTTTTTTGATAGCCCCCATCAGGGCGATCACCCGTTCGTCCCGGATCCAGTAAAACACATTCATTCCCACTTTTTCTGAGGAGAGGACACCGGCCGTCTTCATCTGGCTCAGGTGCTGGGACAGAGCGGAAGACGTGATACCGGGAGTGTATTGGTGGATTTCTCCTACGGTGCGTTTCTCTCTGAGCAGCGCGCATAAGATCAGCAGCCGGTGCTCATTGGCCAGTAATTTCAACAGTTCTGCGATTTCCTTTGCCTGTTTTTCCATCTTCTTTTGCCTTCTTTCCATTCTTTAGTCTGCAGATCCCCTGTGTCATCGTTCCCATCGGACAGTACACGCACCATGATCTGGGACGGAACAGTATCATTGTCAAAAGCCCCAGGACAGTGGAGGTGAGCATAACTCCGAAAAAGCCAAAAGCAAACTGTCCGATCCACGGGGATACGAAACTTACGTCCGCCCACTGCCATGGGAGTTTAAACGCCCACAGAAGGGTAACAGTCTGAGAGAGGGGAGCTCCTGTAAATACCCGGTAGGTGCTGAACAGCATCAGACAGAACATGATCATAAAGAATGTCAGAAAACCGTACCGGAACCACAGACTGCGCAGGAATCGGGGCGGAGGAGTATTTCTTGAGAGCTTCAGCTTTTCGCCAAGGAGTCCCAGAAGCTGTCCACGCCCGCAGTAGCGGTTGCAGTATGCCTTATCGCCTCCGAATAAGGACAGGATGAGGGGAATAGAGAAAAAAAGCATCCCCAGCCACGCGAAAAGGATATTAAACAGTCCCAAAAACAGATAACAAAGTTCAGCGATCCAAAGATAATCCGACCATTTCTTTTTCGTCTTCCTCATACTGCTGCGACACTCCTTTCTGCGATAGCGATCACTGCTGCGGGACAAACTTTTGCGCATTTTCCGCAGCCGACGCATTTGTCCGGATTGACGCGGGCCGAGATCCCCCATGCGATCTGAACTGCCTCTCTCGGGCAGGCGAGGACACAGCATCCGCAGGCGACACATTCTTTGCCGATAGTAGCGATTTTACGAGATGTTGCCATTTATACAGCCTCCATATTTAAGCAATTTAGATATTACTAATATACTTAAATAACTATCCGGTGTCAAGCGCATATTGACTCCAGATCAGAAAATCTTCGGATTCGCATTTTGGCGTCAGGTACGTCTCCGAATCCGTATTCGGCGAAGATAAACGGTACGCCGGCAAGTCTGCATGAATCTGCATCTCCCTGTGTGTCACCCACATAGACGGGGCTTTTCAGCTCATTTCTCACGACAAGCATGCGGATCGTCTCTCCTTTGCACACCTGCGTTTCCCCGAAGCACAGATGGTCTTTGATATAGGGCTCCAGTCCGGTCACCCGGAGCATGACTTCTATGTAGCCGCACTGGCAGTTGCTTACGATATAGAGAGGGTATCTTCTGGCAAGTTCTTTTATCGTTTTGGCGACGCCCTCGTACAGGACGCCGGGGTGTTCCTCCAGATATCGGTTCTCGGCCTCGAAGCATGCTTCCAGCAGTCCCATGCGCCCGGCGGGCGTCAAAGAGGGGAAGAGCGCGTCCGCGATCTCTGTCATCGTCTTCCCGAAAAGCCTGCTCAGGGAGACCGGATCGAGGGTGATATCAAGATCAGAGTTTTCCCTTATCGCCTGATTCCAGGAGGCGGCTACTGATATGGAAGAATCCCAGATCGTGCCGTCGACGTCAAATATAATACTGTCCATTTTTGAGTTCTCCTTCTATATTTATGATAGGTATGATCATCCGCCGGTGTGAGTCGGCTCGCGTCTGCAGGAGACGCGGGCCCGGCTGAGGCGTGTGTTTCATCATACCATAAAAACGGCCTTTAAAAAAGGATATTTTTAGTGTATACTTTAGTAATGGTCACGGAGCTTACAATCGCCGCGATCTGCAGACAGGCCTGATACGGGGCTGCATATGGAGGATAATGATGAGAGAAAAGATCGTATTGATAGACGGACACAGTATTTTGAACAGAGCGTTTTACGGAGTTCCCGATCTCACAAATTCGGAAGGACTCCACACGAACGCCATATATGGATTTCTGAATATCATGTTTAAGATCCTTGATGAGGAGCAGCCGGAGTATCTGACAGTGACGTTTGACGTACATGCTCCTACATTCCGGCATAAGATGTTCGCGGATTATAAGGGGACGAGAAAGCCCATGGCGGAGGAACTCAGACAGCAGGTTCCGGTGATCAAAGAAGTCCTCAGAGCGATGAGGATCGAGATCATCGAACAGGAGGGGCTTGAGGCGGATGACCTTCTCGGGACGATTTCCCGGATCTGTGAGGAGAAAGAGATGGACGTCTCCATCATCTCCGGCGATCGGGACACACTCCAGCTGGCGACAGAGCATGTGAAGATACGGATTCCCAGGACGAAACAGGGAAAGACGGAGATCGAGGACTACTATGCGGCGGATGTAAAAGAGCGTTACGGCGTCACACCCAGAGAGTTTATTGATGTAAAGGCTCTGATGGGGGATGCGTCGGATAATATCCCGGGCGTACCGGGCGTAGGGGAAAAGACTGCGACGAAGATCATACAGGAATATCAGTCGATCGAAAATGCATACGAGCACGCGGATGAACTGAAGCCGCCGCGCGCCAGCAAAAATCTGAAAGAATACTGGGAGCAGGCGAAGATGAGCAAAGTCCTGGCAACGATAGATACCCGAGCGGACATTGATTTCGACCTGGCGGGAGCGCGTTACGAAGATCCGTATACTCCCGAGGCTCACACGCTGTTTCAGAGACTGCAGTTTAAAAACCTGCTGAGCCGTTTTGATGTAGAGGCAGTATCCAATGAGATTGAAAAAGGATTCCGGGAAGTGACGGACAAGGACGGGATAGACGCCGTTTTTGCAGAGGCGGAGCAGACGGAGCGTGTAGGCGTGGCGTTTTCAAAGGACCCGGGCGGCGTCCTGCCGCTTTTTGCCCACCCGTCGGGATGGGGGCGGATCGCCATTGCCTGGGGAAAAGACAGGATCGTTACGATCCCATGCGATATGGATACCGGGCTTGAAGAGCTTGCAGTACGGATCTCCAGGCTTTCGGGCAAAGTAAAATGCTTCTCCATGTGCGGGCTGAAAGAGTATCTTCCGCTTCTTACGGATATCAGGATGGAGAACTGTTTTGACGTGATCGTAGCGTCATACCTTCTGAACCCTCTCAAGAGCGACTATGATTTTGGAGACGTGGCAAGAGAGCATCTCGGCATTTTGATCGATGAGAAGACCGATGCGGCAGCCAGAGCGTGTTACGAGGCTTACACGGCATATGCGGCTGTGCCTGTCCTCCGGGATAAGCTGCGGGAGCAGGGGATGGACCGGCTCTTCTATGAAATCGAGATGCCTCTGATCGCCACGCTGTCCGACATGGAGAAAGCGGGCGTGAAAGTAGAGGCGGAAGCTCTGAAGACATACGGGGATCAGCTCGGGACAAGGATCGCAGAACTTGAGAAAGAGATTTACGATCTGGCAGGAGAGGAATTTAATATCAATTCTCCGAAACAGCTTGGAGTGATCCTCTTTGAGAAGCTCGGGATGCCCCATGCAAAAAAGACAAAGACAGGATATTCCACGGCGGCGGATGTGCTGGACAAGCTGGCTTTGGACTATCCGATCGTGGCGAAGATCCTTGAGTACAGGCAGCTCGCCAAGCTTAAGTCAACCTATGCAGACGGACTGGCCGTCTTTATCAGAGAGGACGGACGTATCCACGGAAAGTTCAATCAGACGGTCACGGCTACCGGCAGACTGAGCAGTACAGAGCCGAATCTCCAGAACATCCCTGTGAGGATGGAGCTTGGCAGGCTCATCAGGAAGGTGTTCGTTCCAAAGGAGGGCTGTGTGTTCGTCGATGCGGACTACTCACAGATCGAACTGCGCATCCTGGCCCACTGTTCCGGGGATGAACAGCTTATCCAGGCGTACAGGGAAGCAAAGGACATCCACAGGATGACGGCTTCACAGGTATTCCACACACCGTTTGATGAAGTGACGGATCTGCAGCGCAGGAACGCCAAGGCGGTCAACTTCGGGATCGTCTACGGGATCAGTTCTTTCGGACTGAGCCAGGATCTGAGCATCACGAGAAAAGAGGCGGCGGCATATATCGAGCATTATTTTGAGACATACCCGGGGATCAAACGATTCCTGGATGATTCGGTAGCGCACGCAAAGGAAAAGGGATATGCGGTGACGCTGTTCGGGCGGCGTCGGCCGGTACCTGAGCTGAAATCCGGCAATTTCATGCAGCGCAGCTTCGGGGAGCGGGTGGCTATGAACGCGCCGATCCAGGGTACCGCCGCAGATATCATCAAGATCGCCATGATCGGCGTAAGCGGGGAACTCAAAAAGAGGAACTTAAAGTCCAGACTGATCCTCCAGGTGCATGACGAACTTCTGATCGAGGCGGAGGAAAGCGAAGTAGACGAGGTAAAAGAAATCCTCAGAGACAAGATGGAACATGCGGCAGAGCTCTCTGTTCCCCTGATCGTGGACATGCATACGGGAAAAACATGGTATGAGGCAAAATAGGACATACAGGAAAGGCTGGGACAAAAGATGAAAGTGCTGGGGATCACAGGAGGAGTGGGCTCCGGGAAGAGCGAAGTGTTAAGGTATCTGCAGGAGGCGTACGGAGCGTATGTCTGCCAGATGGACGAGACGGCGAGAGAGCTGCAGAGAAAAGGGACGGAGTGCTTCCGGCGCATCGTGGATGTGTTCGGAAGCGGGATCGTAGGAGCGGACGGGGAACTGGACCGCACCGCCCTTGGCAGGATCGTGTTCGCAGACGCAGAAAAACTGGAAAAACTCAACCGCATCGTCCACCCTGAAGTGATCGGAACGGTTCGCCGGGACATTCAGAAGAGAGCAGCGGAAGGAACCGGGCTCTATGTGGTGGAGGCGGCGCTCCTGCCGGAAGCCGGAGAGGAACTCTGCGACGAAATGTGGTATATCTATGCGGCAGAGAGTGTGCGCAGAGAGCGGCTGAAGCGCTCCAGAGGATATACAGACGAGAGGATCACGCATATGATCGCCTCCCAGCCCGGGGAGGCGGTGTTCAGAAAGAAATGTGACGTTGTGATCGATAACAGCGGTGCGTTTGAAGATACAAAGAGACAGATAGGAGAGAAATTGATACTATGAGAATGTGCAGCATTGCCAGCGGGAGCAGCGGCAACTGTATCTATGTGGGGAGCGATGACACGCATCTCCTCGTCGATACAGGGATCAGCAGAAAGAGGATAGAAGAAGGATTAAAAGAACTGGACGTCAGAGGGGATGAGCTTACCGGGATTCTCATCACACATGAGCACTCGGACCACATTCAGGGGCTCGGCGTATTCAGCCGGAAGTATGAGATCCCGGTCTATGCCACACCGGGGACGATCGAGGGGATCCGGGGGTGTTCCAGTCTGGGGCGCATGCCTGAGGGACTGCTTCATCCGATCCACACGGACGAGCCGTTCGTGCTGGGAGATGTGACAGTGAAGCCTTTCGCCATCTCCCACGATGCCAACGAGCCGTCGGGATACCGGCTGGAGAGCGGCGGGAAATCAGCGGCAGTCGCCACGGATCTCGGAAAATACGACGAATATACGGTGGAATATTTAAGCGGGCTGGATGCAGTCCTTTTAGAGGCGAACCACGACATCCACATGCTGGAAGTCGGAGGGTATCCATACTACCTCAAACAGCGTATATTAGGCGACAGGGGCCATCTGTCAAATGAATTGTCAGGCCGTCTTCTTTGTGATATACTACATGATGATCTGAAGCACATTGTCCTTGGGCATCTGAGCAAAGAGAACAATTACGCGAGACTTGCATATGAGACAGTGAAATTGGAGGTCACCCTTGCCGACAATGAATACCGGGGCGAGGATCTGGATATGTTTGTCGCCAGCCGGGACGCTGTTTCGGATATTATTACAGTCTGATCCAGGAGGAAAATAAAAATGAAGAAATGTATCGTCACAGTATTGGGAAAAGACACAGTAGGAATCGTTGCAAAGGTGTGTACATATCTCGCAGAGAATAAGATCAATATCCTTGATATCTCGCAGACGATCGTACAGGGATATTTCAACATGATGGTGATCGCGGATGTGACAGGTCTTGAGAAGGATTTTACGGTCCTGTGCGACGAGATGGAAAAGCTCGGACAGGAGATCGGCGTGAACATCCACTGCCAGAGAGAAGATATATTCGAGAAGATGCACAGACTGTAATACATATATGTAAAGCGAGGAAGAAGAATTATGATCAATATGTATGAAGTTTCAGAGACAAACAAGATGATCGAGAACGAAAATCTGGATGTGAGAACGATCACGCTGGGCATCAGTCTTCTCGACTGCATCGACTCTGACTTAGACGAACTGAACCGTAAGATATATGACAAGATAACCGCGACTGCGCGGGATCTTGTAACTGTCGGACAGGAGATCGAGAAGGAGTTCGGCATTCCGATCGTGAATAAAAGGATATCCGTCACTCCAATCTCCATTGTGGGAGCCGCAGCCTGCAGGACTCCGGATGACTTCGTGGAGATCGCCAGGACTCTGGACAGGGCGGCGGAGACAGTGGGCGTCAACTTTATTGGAGGGTATTCGGCGCTTGTATCCAAAGGGATGACGCCGGGCGAAGAGAATCTGATCCGTTCCATTCCCCGTGCCCTTGCCGTGACAGAACGTATCTGCAGTTCTGTCAATGTGGGCTCTACAAAGACAGGAATCAATATGGACGCGGTCCGTCTGTGCGGGGAGATCGTAAAGGAGACGGCGGAAGCGACAAAGGAGAGAGACTCTCTCGGCTGCGCGAAGCTTGTCGTGTTCTGCAATGCTCCGGATGATAATCCTTTCATGGCGGGAGCGTTCCTCGGCGTCACCGAGGCGGACGCCGTCATAAACGTGGGAGTCAGCGGCCCGGGCGTAGTAAAGAAAGCGCTCGAAAAGGTACGTGGAAAAGGGTTCGAGGAGCTCTGCGAGACGATCAAGAAGACTGCCTTTAAAGTTACCCGCGTAGGCCAGCTTGTGGCCGGCGAGGCTTCCGAACGTCTCGGCATCCCGTTCGGCATCGTGGATCTCTCCCTTGCGCCGACTCCGGCGGTGGGAGACAGCGTGGCGGAGATTCTGGAGGAGATCGGTCTGGAGAGAGTCGGGGCTCCGGGCACTACGGCGGCTCTAGCTCTCCTCAACGACCAGGTGAAAAAAGGCGGGGTAATGGCTTCGTCGTATGTGGGCGGATTAAGCGGAGCGTTTATCCCCGTAAGCGAGGATCAGGGGATGATCGATGCAGTGCACGCGGGTTCGCTGACGCTTGAGAAATTAGAGGCGATGACCTGTGTCTGCTCTGTGGGACTGGACATGATCGCTATCCCCGGGAAAACTCCTGCCAGCACGATCGCCGGGATCATCGCGGATGAGATGGCGATCGGCATGGTGAATCAGAAGACGACGGCGGTCAGGCTCATCCCGGTCATCGGGAAGGATGTGGGGGATATGGCAGAGTTCGGCGGTCTCCTCGGGTATGCTCCCGTTATGCCGGTCAATGAATTCGGATGCGAGAGATTTGTCAGCAGAGAGGGCAGGATCCCCGCCCCGATACACAGTTTCAAAAATTAATATCCATCCGCGCTTTTTTCGGATAAAATACACAATCAGGGAGAACAGATATGAGCAAAGTTGCGATCGTCACAGACAGTAACAGCGGAATCACTCAGAAAAGAGGAAAAGAGCTTGGGATCTACGTGCTTCCCATGCCGTTTTTTATCGATGAAAAATTATATTTCGAGGACATTACCCTGACGCAGGAAGAGTTCTATGAACGTCTGAGAGCTGACTCGGACATATCAACTTCTCAGCCTTCCCCGGCAAATGTAATGGAACTGTGGGAGAAGGTGCTGGGAGAGAACGATCAGATCGTCTGTATCCCTATGTCCAGCGGACTGAGCAGCACCTGTTCCACAGCGATGTCTATCGCCGGCGAATATAAGGGCAGGGTGCAGGTGGTCGACAATCAGAGGATCTCTGTGACACAGGAGCAGTCCGTGTATGACGCGATGCATCTGCGGGACCAGGGGATGGACGCTGCGGAGATTAAAGAGGTGCTGGAGCGTGAAAAGCTGCAGGCGAGTATATACATTACGGTAGACACGCTGAAATATCTGAAAAAAGGCGGAAGGATCACGCCGGCAGCAGCTGCCGTCGGGACGGTGCTGAACTTAAAACCGGTGCTCCAGATCCAGGGGGAAAAGCTGGACGCCTTTGCGAAAGCGAGAGGATGGAAATCCGCGAAAAAGATCATGCTGAACGCGATAGAGAAAGATCTAAACGGCCGCTTCGCAGATGTGAAAGACCAGATGGTGCTGGGAATGGCGTATACCTGTACAAAAGAGGAGGCGGCCGGCTGGAAACAGGAGATCATGGACCGCTTCCCGGGGTATGACATCCTGGAGGGACCGCTTTCCCTGAGCGTGGCGTGTCACATCGGTCCGGGCTCCATGGCAGTGACCTGCATGAAGAAAGCGTAGGAGGACTCATCCGATCCCTCCGTAGAATATCCCCAGGATATATACGAGCAGGGCCACGCCGCAGAAGACATATCTTGTCATCGGTTCAAACCAGCGCCCAAGAGTGCGTATCCTGCCGAGCTGCACAGCGTTGCGGGCGAAGGCTCTGCCACAGATCCAGAACATGGCGATGCCTGCGAGCAGCGCTCCAAGCGGAATGATGTAGATGGAGATACTGTCCATCCATGGACTTAACAGATCCCCCTCAACAAAAAGACCTGCGCCGGCAGTCGCCGCGCCGACGAGGATAAGAGACGGCAACC
Source organism: uncultured Eubacteriales bacterium (assembly GCA_949294665.1). Lineage (GTDB taxonomy): Bacteria > Bacillota > Clostridia > Lachnospirales > Lachnospiraceae > Mediterraneibacter. The sequence continues at coordinate 145,008 of CASFID010000014.1, read as the reverse complement.
TTCCCCAGCCCAGATTGGACTGCAGCGCTTCTACCGGACTCTCCAGAAGATTGATAAGAGAGGTCGTTCCGGCAAAGAGAACGGCGAGGAAGAGCAGGAAGGCAAACAGGCCGCCAAAGGGAATGCTCCGGATCACAGAGGGGATCGTGATGAAGAGAAGTCCCGGGCCGGAATCCGGATCCATCCCGTATGCAAACACGGCGGGGATGATGACGAGCCCGGCGAGCAGGGCGGCCACAGTGTCGAAGAACGCGACATATCTTGCGCTGCTTATGACGTCTGTATCGGATTTCAGATAACTTCCGTAGACGACAGTGCCGCTGCCCGCCACCGACAGGGAGAAAAACGCCTGTCCCATTGCATACACCCATGTCCGGGGTTCTGCCATTGCGGACCAGTCGGGTTGGAACAGATAGAGATACCCTTCTGTCGAGCCGTCGAGAAACGCGACGCGCACGGCGAGAAAAAGAAACAGGACAAAAAAGGAGGGCATCAGGATCTTGTTTATCTTCTCAATCCCTTTCGCGATCCCAAAAGACATGCAGATCAGCGTCAGGACAAGCCCCAGCATGTGCCAGGGCACACTCCCGAAGTCCTGTGAGAGACCGGCGAATACTTCGGCGGGTACGCTTTCATTTACGATGTTCCCTGTGACTGAGTCCGCCAGATATTTCAGGATCCAGCCGATGATCACACTGTATCCTACGGCGATGCCAAGAGAACCGATGACAGGGATCAGACCGGCGGCCGTCCCGAGAGGGAGTCCTTTTATCTTGAACGCTTTCCTGAAAGCGCCAAGCGGACCGGACTGCATCGCGCGTCCGAACGCCATCTCGCCCACGACTCCGGAGAAGCCGATGAGAACGGTAAAGACGAGGTACGGGATCAAAAATGCAAACCCGCCAAACTCTCCGATCCGGTATGGAAACATCCATATATTGGCCATTCCGACAGAACTTCCGATGCAGGAGATGACAAATCCCCACTTGCTGTTAAATCGATCTTTGGGTGTGACTGCTTCCGGTTTCATATACATACTCCATTTTCATTTATTCCTGTCCGGCTTTCCGTCCGACAGAGGACAGATCTGCGGATATGTACAATAGTATAACACGTTTTTACCCGTACAGGATGAAAAAGTAAAAATGGAAAACTGACGAAAGTTTAAACTGGCGGTTGACAGGAGAGAAAAGATGTGATACATTAATCCTTGCGTTAAGCAAAAAACAAAGTAGAGTATCCACTCTCACCATAGCACGATCGGGTGACTATCGGTCTGATATTGAAGCAGCGGTTTCCGTTAGTGGCGGGACTGTATGATTGATCGTCGGGTGGATATGATATTCACTCGTTTTTTTGTGTTTTCGCACAGGAACCTAAAGGAATTCATTGACGGAGGTATACGACAATTAGCGATTTAATGATTAACGAACAGATCAGAGACCGTGAGATCCGTCTGATCAGCGAGAATGGAGAGCAGTTAGGCATCATGTCGGCCCGTGAGGCCATGAAGATCGCTCAGGAGGCGGAGCTTGACCTGGTAAAGATCGCACCCATGGCAAAACCGCCGGTCTGCAAGATCATCGATTACGGCAAGTATAAGTATGAGCAGACAAGAAAAGAAAAAGAGGCGAGAAAAAAGCAGAAGACAGTTGAGATCAAAGAAGTGCGGCTGTCGCCGAATATTGACACCAACGACCTGAAGACGAAGACGAACAATGCCAGGAAGTTCCTGACAAAAGGAAACAAGGTAAAGGTCACTCTTCGCTTCCGTGGCAGGGAGATGGCGCATGTTCAGCAGAGCAGGCATATTCTGGATGATTTCGCTGAGACTCTTTCCGATATCGCAGTGGTCGAGAAACCGGCTAAGATGGAAGGAAGAGCTATGAGCATGGTTTTGGCTGAAAAACGCTAAACAGTATGTCCGGGATGGATATCCGGTAAGGCAGCACAATAAAGGAGGAAATTATCATGCCAAAGATCAAAACAAATAGAGCGGCAGCAAAGCGTTTCAAAAAGACAGGTACAGGGAAACTGAAAAGAAATAAAGCTTACAAGAGCCATATCTTAACAAAGAAATCAACAAAGAGAAAAAGAAATCTCAGACAGTCAACGATCACAGATGCAACAAACGTAAAGAATATGAAGAAAGTTCTGCCATACCTGTAAATTGTACGGGATGGTGCGTCTGAATGATTACAGATCAATTGGTTTTGATGATAGGAGGATTAGGAAATGGCAAGGATTAAAGGCGGAATGAACGCTAAAAAGAAACATAACAGAACGTTGAAACTGGCAAAAGGATACAGAGGAGCGCGCTCAAAACAGTACAGAGTAGCAAAACAGTCTGTGATGAGAGCTCTCACATCCGCATATGCCGGAAGAAAGCAGCGCAAGCGCCAGATGAGACAGCTCTGGATCGCCCGCATCAACGCGGCAGCCAGAATGAACGGCCTGTCCTACAGCAAGTTCATGCATGGCCTGAAGCTGGCGAATGTCGATATGAACAGGAAGATGCTGGCAGAGCTGGCAGTAAATGACAAAGAAGGATTTGCAACGCTTGCGGCTCTTGCAAAAGAGAAAGTTGCGTAGTAGAATAAAGACAGAAGCCCGGTCCCGGTTGGGATTCGGGTTTTTCTTTTTATCCTGTGCCTCATAGAGGCGCGGAAGAGGGGAAGACCAAATAACAGCGGCAGGAAAAGATCGCTGCGAAAAGGGGTGTATGGACCGTGAGAAATCATGAGGTTACAAAAGAGCAGCCGCTGCTCGATGAAAAAGGCTTTATCATCGAGCCGGGCTGGGCGCGCAGACAGGTATGGAAATATGACAGGAGCAAGATCGCTTCTCCGGCTCTGCGCATCAAAGAATGGGACTATTATCTGGTGATGAGCGAAGATTACGGAGCGGCGTTTACGCTGTCGGACAACGGATATATCGGACTTCAATCCGTGTCCCTGCTCAATTTTAAGGAGAAATGGGAACACACGGAGACGGTACTCACTCCGTTCCCGATGGGGAAGATGAACATGCCTTCTTCGTCGGAGCGGGGAAATGTAAGTTTCCGTGACAAGAGACTCCGGCTTGAATACCGAATCGACGAAAATAAGAGGATTATTTCCTGCGATTTCAGGGACTTCTACAGGGGAAAGCCGTTTTACTGCGAGATCACTCTGGAACAGCCGGAGATGGATACGATCGTGACTGCAACGCCGTGGAGCGGCAGGAAAGCGTTCTATTATAATCAGAAGATCAACTGTATGCCGGCTGAGGGATATATGTCTTTTGACGATGCGACATACTGGTTTGATCCGTCAAACGATTACGGAACGCTCGACTGGGGCCGGGGAGTATGGACTTATGACAATACGTGGTACTGGAGTTCCGGGAACGGCACGATAGGCGGCAGGCCGTTTGGATTTAATATCGGGTACGGATTCGGGGATACTTCAGCGGCGACGGAAAACATCCTGTTCTACGACGGAAAGGGATATAAACTGGACGATGTGACGTTCCATATCCCGAAAGATGACAGAATGCGGCCGTGGCGTTTTACTTCCAGCGACGGACGGTTTGAGATGGAGTTTGAGCCGGTGCTGGATCGTTCGGCAAGTCTCTCGGCAGTTGTCGTATCGTCGGATCAGCATCAGGTGTTCGGCAGGATGAGCGGAAAAGCCGTGCTTGATGGAGGGAAATTCATAGAGCTGAAAGATTTTATGTGTTTTGCAGAAAAAGTCCACAACAGATACTGATACGCGTTGCATCAGAAAAGAGAAAAAAGTATTGACAATTTCTCTTTAGCGTGGTAAAGTCACCTTAAACTGATGAGGAAGAGCAAGTAGTTTTGGATTACTGCTGTACAGAGAGCTGCGGATGGTGGGATCGCGGCAGGCAAGTGCCAGGATGAATGGGCTTCTGAGGGCGATCTGAAAGCCGGACGCTTTCTGTTTTAACACGCGTGCCGGCCGGTAGGTGAGACGGAGACTGCACTTCGTTAGAAAAAGGAGCATATGTCAGTATGCGATGAGTGGATGCGCGAGCATCAAGCCGGGTGGCACCGCAGGAGTTAGAATAACAGCTCTTGTCCCTGCAATATCTTAGTTGTATGGGACGAGAGCTTTTATGTTGTTTGGCCGGATATCCGGAGCAAAGGGTTCGAGTCCCGGAAAATGAAAGGAGAAGAAATATGAGTGAGAAAAAGATCCCTTACAAAATCTATCTTGAAGAGAGTGAAATGCCGAAAGAATGGTACAATGTCCGCGCGGATATGAAGAACAAACCGGCTCCCCTCTTAAATCCAGCGACACTCAAGCCTATGACGGCCGAAGAGCTGGGCGCAGTGTTCTGCGATGAACTGGTAAAGCAGGAGCTGGACAATGATAACCGTTATATCGAGATTCCCCGGAAGATCAGGGATTTCTATAAGATGTACCGTCCGTCGCCGCTTGTCAGGGCCTACTGCCTGGAGGAGAAGCTCCAGACCCCGGCAAAGATCTATTACAAATTCGAGGGGAATAATACATCCGGAAGTCATAAACTGAACTCGGCGATCGCTCAGGCATATTATGCGAAAGATCAGGGCCTTAAGGGAGTCACCACAGAGACGGGAGCAGGACAGTGGGGAACCGCTCTCGCCATGGCGTGCGCCTATCTTGATCTGGACTGTAAGGTGTACATGGTAAAATGTTCCTATGAGCAGAAACCGTTCCGCCGCGAAGTGATGAGGACTTACGGGGCGAGCGTGACGCCGTCCCCTTCTGATACAACGGAAGTCGGGAGGAAGATACTCGCAGAGCACCCGGGAACGACAGGCAGCCTCGGCTGTGCGATCTCTGAGGCGGTCGAGGTGGCAACACACAACGAAGGTTACAGATACGTGCTCGGAAGCGTTCTCAATCAGGTGCTCCTGCATCAGTCGATCATCGGCGTTGAGACAAAGATCGCGATGGACAAATACGGGATCAAACCCGATATCATTATAGGATGCGCAGGCGGCGGCTCAAATCTGGGCGGACTGATCTCGCCGTTTATGGGAGAGAAACTCCGCGGAGAGGCGGATTATCGCTTCATAGCAGTTGAGCCTGCATCCTGCCCGAGTATGACAAGAGGGGTATTCGCATATGACTTCTGTGATACGGGAATGGTATGCCCTCTGGCGAAGATGTATACGCTCGGAAGCGGCTTTATCCCGTCTGCGAACCATGCGGGAGGACTCAGATATCACGGCATGAGTTCCGTACTGTCACAGCTTTATCACGACGGATACATGGAGGCACGCTCGGTCGAGCAGACCGCAGTCTTCGAGGCTGCGGAGCAGTTCGCGAGAGTGGAGGGCATCCTGCCTGCGCCGGAAAGCAGCCATGCGATCAAAGCAGCCATCGATGAGGCGCTGAAATGCAAGGAGACAGGAGAGGAGAAGACGATCCTCTTCGGCCTTACCGGAACGGGATATTTCGACATGGTCGCATATGAGAAATACAACAACGGAGAAATGTCGGATCACATCCCGACGGACGAAGAACTCCAGGTCGGATTTGACGGGATCCCGAAGATTGACGGATCTGTACAATAGTCATTGAGGTGCGAATATTCAAAAATTTCAGAAAAACTGGCACAATTTTCGGACTTTATGATTTTCCAAAATAATTGTTGACTTTTTCCACATGCCATAGTATCATATCACTTGTGGTCAGGACCGAGAGGGAATGGCTGCAGAATATATGGCATGCGGAAGTGTCGGAACTGGCAGACGAGCAAGACTAAGGATCTTGTGGCATTCGTGCCGTGTGGGTTCAAGTCCCATCTTCCGCAGTGAACAGTAGTAATCCGAAGTCGGTTCCAATCGGGAACGGCTTCGGATTTTTCGTATATTTTAACAAGTCTGGAGAAGAAACAGCATGAGAAAAAAATTAGTATTGATAGCAGCAGCCGCCGTGCTCTGCCTGTCGGGTTGCAGCGAGGAGAAAAGGGCGGGGAAATCGACGACAGAAAAGGTGGATGAGTTCGCAAATGATGCGAAGGATTCGCTTGGAGACAATGTCAGCCTGCCGAGTGAATCGGTGACAAAGGCAGTCTCAGACACATGGATCGTATCGGGAACAGATGAGATTTACGTGCTGAATGAGGACGGGACCGGGACGAAAGACGGCAGTCCGTTTACATTTGAGTGCGGTTTTGACGATGAGAACAATATCACCCTGCGCATCATCATGGATGACACAGAGGAAGAGGCGCTCTACGCCCTTTCTACAGACATCACCGGCTACGGGATCGATCTGACCTCCCTGGACGGCGGCGAGGACCTCAGATTTCTTCCGGAGGATCTGGAATTCCTGGATCTGGACGATGGGCGTGCGGCCGGCCTTCTGGGTGAATGGGCGGATGCCAGCGGCAACAGATATCTGTTTGATGATGACGGGAAAGTGACGATCAAAAGCGCCGGAGGCGACACGGAAGGGACGTTCAGCGTAGTGGCCGACGAGAAGGGAAAACTGTTCTTTCGTATCGTGGTAGAAGGCGGATCCCTGGAATATGAGTATACGCTGAATGAGGATGCTACAAAGATGGATCTGGTCAGTCCCGGGACAGATGTCGTGCACAGTTGGACAAAGGACTGATGCGTAAGAAATGACGGAAGCATTCTGCTGACGGCCAGGCGCCAGATACCGGAACGCCTCTTGATATCAGAAGAAGAACATATGACCGATAACAGACAGCGTCCTGCGGAGATACAACATCCGCAGGACGCAATTCTTTTTTTATCCATTCGTCCGGCTCTTGTCTGAAGCGCCGGGACCCCGGGGATACGTCCCGGTATGTCCGGTAAGCTCATCCAATGAGATCCCGAAATAGTCGGCGATGCGTATGAGGATATAGATATCGGGCAGAGTGACGCCGCGCTCGTATGCAGACACCGACTGACGCCGGATGTTGAGTTCGGCGGCGAGCGTTGTCTGATTTATGGCCCTTTGTCTTCGCAGGGTGCGGATATTGTCTCCGATGATATTTTCTATATAGTCTTTCATATGTTTCCCTGAGCCTGTTCTTCCTTATGCAATTCTATCATTATTTATGATAATGAGGTTCCAAATATCCGGCAATTGAGTATTATAATACATGAAATATGGATATCGTATACGGTTTTATCAGATACAATAAGTGTAAATACTAAAAGGTGTGTGAGATACTTTGGATAACCGGATCAGAGAACTGCGACAGGAAAGAGGGCTCAGACAGGAAGACCTTGCCGGGATGATAAACGTTTCCCAACAGACGATAAGCCGGATAGAGAACGGAGAGAATTCACTTCCGGCAGATATATTAAAAGATCTCTCAAAGGTGTTTCATGTATCAGTCGACTACATACTGAAGTTATCAGATTCACGGATGACAGAAGAATACAGGATAGAGATAGAGAAGAACATGGGACAGAAAATGGACTTCTTCCGCGCATACAGCAGGCTCAGCCGGACGAACCAGGAGCTGATAAGCCGTCTCATGGGACAGTTGCAGGAGCAGCAGCATAACAGAAAATAGAATAAATGAAAATAGGAAAAGAAAGAATCTTATGTGGATTTTTTCTTTTTTTATTAATTCTATGATATAATTAACAATAATTTAGGAGAACCAGTCAATAATATCAGAATAAGAGAGATGGAGGAAGAATAATGTTAGAAAAAGTAGATCTGACGAAAAAGATATCAAAAGAGGAATATAAGAAACGAATGCCGGAACTTGAGGCCAGGCTCGGACGTCTCCAAAGAGAGTGCAAGGCGCTGGGGATCCCCGTACTGATCGTATTTGAAGGATTTGGAGCGGCGGGGAAAGGCCTGCAGATCGGACGGCTTATCCAGAGTATGGATCCGCGCGGATTTGAAGTGCATCCCATAAAGAATGAGACGGAAGAAGAGCAGATGCATCCGTTTATGTGGAGATTCTGGACGAAGACGCCGGCGAGAGGACGGATCTCGATATTTGACGGCAGCTGGTACAGAAGAGTGCTTATAGACCGGTTCGAGAAACGGACAAAGGCAAAAGATCTCCCGGAGGTATTTCATTCGATCAATTCCTTTGAGCAGCAGCTGGCAGAGGACGGCGATCTCATCATCAAACTGTTTCTGGATATCGATAAGAAAGAACAGAAAAAGCGGTTTGACAAGTTAGAGAAAAACAAGGAGACTGCGTGGCGTGTCAGCCAGGGGGACAGAGAGAGAAACGCCCATTATGATGCGTATGCGGCGATGATGGAGGATATGCTCTTTAAGACGGACACGGACTATGCGCCGTGGACGATCATCGAGTCTATGGACCGCAGATTCGCGACGCTTAAGATCTATACGACAGTGATCAAGGCGATGGCGGATCAGATCGAGAAAGTACAGCGCCGGAATGCGGGAAAAGCGGACGGGGCGGAACGTGCGGCAGACGCGGACGGGATCGGGGAGATCGCGCGTGAAGCGGATGACCAGATGAAGGATCTGCAGGTTTCCATCCTTTCGAAAGCAGACCTGAGTCTGAGCTATACAAGGGAGGAATATAAGGAGAAGCTGGACAAGCTCCAGAAAAAGATCGAGAAGCTCCACGGTGAACTGTACCGGAGAAGGATCCCGGTAGTTCTCGGATTCGAGGGCTGGGACGCCGGAGGAAAGGGCGGCGCTATCAAGAGGCTGACGGCAAGGATGGATGCAAGGGGATATGTAGTGAATCCGACGGCGTCTCCGAATGATATTGAGAAAGCGCATCATTATCTGTGGAGATTCTGGAGAGCCATGCCGAAAGACGGACATGTGGCCATCTTTGACCGCACCTGGTACGGGCGGGTGATGGTAGAGAGAATCGAGGGGTTCTGTACAACGGAAGAGTGGAAAAGGGCATATAAAGAGATCAACGATATGGAGAAAGATCTCTATGACGCGGGCGCTGTCGTGATCAAATTCTGGATGCATATTGACAAGGACGAGCAGGAGAGAAGATTCAAAGAGAGGCAGGAGAATCCTGAGAAACAGTGGAAGATCACGGACGAAGACTGGAGGAACCGTGAGAAATGGGATCAGTATGAGGATGCGGTAAATGAGATGCTGATGCGTACCTCAACGGATTATGCGCCGTGGGTGGTGGTCGAGGGAAACAGCAAATACTATGCCCGCGTGAAAGTTCTCAGGACAGTAGTGGATGCGATCGAGAAACGTCTCAAAGAGGAGTGATGCTATGACAATCAGGGAGCAGCTTGAAGAACGGGAATCCAGATATCTCAGCACGTACGCGACACTGAGCCGCGACACCAGGGGGAGGAAACGGGATGAACCTCAGTGCGACATCCGTCCGGTCTTCCAGAGAGACCGTGACCGGATCCTGCACTGCAAGGCGTTCAGGAGACTGAAGCAGAAGACGCAGGTGTTTCTGCTTCCCAGCGGCGACCATTACCGGACCAGACTTACGCATACGCTGGAAGTCTCCCAGAACGCGAGGACCATCGCCAAGGCTCTGAGACTGAACGAAGATCTCGTGGAAGCTATCGCACTGGGACATGATCTGGGACATACGCCATTCGGTCATGCGGGGGAGAAGGCGCTGAACACGGTTTATCATTTCTCGCATCACAGGCAGAGTCTCAGGGTAGTGGACTGCATCGAGAAAGAAGGAAGAGGTCTCAACCTGACATGGGAGGTGAGGGACGGGATCCTGAATCATCAGACGGCGGGACATCCGCATACCCTCGAGGGACAGGTCCTGAGGATCTCGGATAAACTCGCATATATCTATCACGATATGGACGACGCGATCCGCGCCGGGATACTGACGGAAGACGATATCCCCCTGGAAATCCGCAGCGTGCTCGGCAGTTCGTGTAAAGAGAGGCTGAACCGGCTGATACATGACGTCATCACGAACAGTATGGACTGTCCGGAGATCCGTATGTCTCCGGCGGTAGAAAAAGCGATGACAGATCTGAGAAAATTCATGTTTGAAAATGTCTATCTGAATCCAAAAGCAAAAGGGGAGGAGGATAAAGCGGTACATATGATCGAGCAGCTTTTCGATTATTATATGAAGCATATCGATGCGCTTCCGACACAGTTTAAAAATGCGCTTGAGCATACCGATGCCGGGAGAGAACAGGTCGTGTGCGACTATATTGCCGGCATGACGGATTCCTATGCCGTGAGGAAGTTCCAGGATGATTTCATCCCTGAATCATGGAAAATTTAAAAAAATAAAGGAAAGCAAAAACTTTTGTCGAATATATATTATAGGGTATTCTTTTTGGAGGCGCGGCATGTACTATCCTGATGAACTGATCGAAGAGATAAGGACTAGAAATGATATAGTAGATGTAATCTCCGGCTATGTCCGGCTGCAGAAGAAGGGCAGTTCCTATTTTGGCCTGTGTCCTTTTCACAATGAAAAGTCCCCTTCCTTTTCTGTCAGCAGGCAGAAGCAGATGTACTATTGTTTCGGATGCGGAGCAGGCGGGAACGTATATACGTTTCTCATGGAATATGAGAACTTTTCCTTTACGGAAGCGGTGAAGTTTCTTGCGGATCGGGCCGGGATCGCGCTGCCTGAGGCGGAATACTCAAAAGAGGCAAAGCAGAAGGCGGATCTCCGGGCATCTCTTCTTGAAGTGAATAAGACGGCGGCAAGATATTATTATGCTCAGCTGAAGTCGGAACGGGGGGCCAGAGCGTACGCCTATCTGAAAGACCGCGGACTTGGCGATGATACGATCAAGGCATTCGGCCTGGGGTATTCCAATGTATTCAGCGACGATCTGTATAAATACCTGCGATCTCAGGGATATACAGAAGAGCTCATACGACAGGCCGGTCTGATCAATACAGATGAGAAAAAGGGCGTTTATGACAAGTTCTGGAACCGCGTTATCTTTCCGATCATGGATGCCAACAGCAGGGTGATCGGCTTTGGAGGCCGGGTGATGGGAGACGCAAAGCCGAAGTATCTGAATTCTCCGGAGACACCCGTCTTTGATAAGAGCCGTAACCTGTATGGACTGAACCGGGCGAGGACGTCGAGAAAGCCCTATTTTCTTCTGTGCGAGGGATATATGGATGTGATATCGCTCCATCAGGCGGGGTTCACAAATGCCGTGGCGTCTCTTGGAACGGCGCTGACACCGGGGCATGCTTCTCTTATCAAGCGGTATGTCAGCGAAGTATATCTTACATATGACAGCGACGACGCCGGCACACGGGCGGCTCTCAGGGCGGTTCCGATCCTGAGAGAGGCGGGGATATCGGCGAAGGTCGTCCGCATGGATCCTTACAAAGATCCCGACGAATTCATCAAGAATCTCGGAGCAGAGGAATATGAGAAGCGGATACAGAGCGCCAGAAACGGCTTCATGTTCGGCCTTGAGATGCTCGAGAAAGAATATGACATGGCATCCCCTGAGGGGAGGACTGCATTTTTTAAAGAGGCGGCAAGGCGTCTGCTGGCTTTCGAGGACGAACTGGAGAGAACGAACTATATCGAGGCAGTGGCTTCCGCATATAAGGCAAGCGCTGAGAGTCTGGAGAAACTTGTGGCGAAAACAGCTGTGAGCGCAGGAATGGCCAAACCGGTAGAACGACCGAGACATACCGGAGACGGCAGAAAGCCAAAAGAGGACGGCCCCCTGACGGCACAGAAAGCGCTCCTGACATGGATGATCGAGGACGAACAGCTCTACGACAGGATCAGCAGTTACATACACCCCGAAGACTTTACAAAGGGACTGTACCGGAAAGTTGCGGAACTTCTGTACGGGCAGCGCGAGGAGGGCGGGATCAACCCTGCCAGGATCCTTAATTATTTCACAGAGGAAGAAGAACACAGGGAGGCGGCTTCGCTTTTTAATACAAGGATCGAGAAGCTTCGGACAAAGGAAGAGGAAGAACAGGCTCTAAAAGAGATCATCCTGCAGGTGAAGGCGCACAGCATCGAGGAGCGCACGATGAACCTGGACCCCGCCGACATGGCGGGACTGCAGCAGCTCATGAAGGAGAAGCGCAAGCTGGAGGAACTGAGGACACTGCATATTTCTATTGATCATGGATAAAATAAAACAAGATAGCCCGCGCCTGTGCGCAGGCAAAGGAAGGATGGACACATGGAAGAAAACACACAGAAATTTCTGGAAAGAATGAATGAACTGGTAGCTCTGGGCAAGAAAAAGAAAAGCATACTCGATGTTCAGGAGATCAATGATTTCTTTACAGATATGGAACTGACCACAGAGCAGATGGAGAAAGTGTTCGACTATCTGGAGGCAAATAATGTCGACGTCCTGCGCATAAGCGGGGATGCGGACGACGAAGCGGATCTGGATATAGACGATATCATATCCGACGAGGAAGAAGTGGATATGGAGAACATTGATCTGTCTGTTCCCGAGGGTGTGAGCATCGAAGATCCGGTCCGCATGTATTTAAAAGAGATCGGAAAAGTCCCCCTTCTGAGCGCGGAGCGCGAGATCGAACTGGCAAAACGTATGGAGGAAGGAGACGAAGAGGCAAAGAAAGAGCTTGCCGAGGCTAACCTCAGACTTGTTGTAAGTATTGCCAAGCGCTATGTCGGGCGGGGAATGCTTTTCCTGGACCTGATCCAGGAAGGGAATCTGGGACTGATCAAAGCGGTTGAGAAGTTCGACTATCATAAAGGGTACAAATTCAGCACCTACGCGACCTGGTGGATCCGTCAGGCCATCACAAGAGCGATCGCTGACCAGGCCAGGACGATCCGTATCCCCGTGCATATGGTGGAGACGATCAATAAGCTGATCCGCGTGTCGAGACAGCTTCTTCAGGAACTCGGCAGAGAGCCACTCCCGGAGGAGATCGCGAAAGAGCTGGACATGCCGGTTGAGAGAGTGCGCGAGATCCTGAAGATATCACAGGAGCCGGTATCTCTTGAGACGCCGATCGGAGAGGAGGAAGACAGTCATCTCGGAGATTTCATTCAGGACGACAACGTCCCGGTGCCGGCTGAAGCGGCGGCGCAGACTCTCTTGAAGGAACAGCTTGACGAGGTGCTCGATACACTTACAGAAAGAGAGCAGAAAGTGCTGCGGCTGCGATTCGGGATGAATGACGGCAGGGCGCGTACGCTTGAAGAAGTAGGCAAGGAGTTTGACGTTACGAGAGAGCGTATCCGTCAGATCGAGGCAAAAGCTTTAAGAAAACTCAGGCACCCGAGCAGAAGCCGTAAACTTCGGGATTATCTCGACTGAGATCCGGGCTGTATACCGGGCGAGAGGAACAGATATGGAATTATCAAAGAGACTTTGTGCAGTGGCAGAGCTTGTGGAGAACGGCAGTATCCTGGCGGATATCGGGACAGATCATGGCTATATCCCGCTGTATCTCGCAGAGAGCGGGCGGATTCCGTCTGCGATTGCGATGGATGTAAACCGGGGACCGCTCGAAAGAGCAGAGCGGAACATCAGAGAGAGAGGATATGCGGACAGGATCTCCGTCAGACTGTCGGACGGCTTTGCCGCGCTTGCGGAGGGTGAGGCGCAGAGCGCCGTGATCGCGGGCATGGGAGGCGCTCTTATGATCCGCATCCTCAGAGACGGGGAGCGGATCGTGAGGACGCTGAGGGAATGCATCCTGCAGCCGCAGTCCGAGATAGAAAAAGTAAGAGCCTTTCTTGTCAGGGAAGGCTTTTCCTTTATCAGAGAGGATATGGTAGAAGAAGACGGGAAGTATTATCCGATGATGAAAGTACGGCCGCCGTCCGATGGAGCGCAAGGAAGCGGCGTGCTTTTAAGCGGCGACTGGACTGAGACGGAGCTCTGTTACGGAAAGCTTCTGCTTTCCCAAAGGCATCCTGTCCTGAGAAGATATCTCGAGCGGGAGATCCGTCTTTATGAAAAGATCATCGGCGAACTGGAGGAAAAAGGCTCTGAGCATGCTGCGGATCGCAGACGGGAGCTGGGAGACAGACTGGAATGTGCTGAGAAAGGAATGAAATACTATGCTGTGCAGAGAGATCGTTCAGGTTATTGAAGCGTCCTACCCGGCAGGGGCGGCGCTCGATTTCGACAATGTGGGACTGCTTGTGGGAAGAATGGAGAAAGAGGTAAGGAAAGTATATATTGCTCTGGATGCAACGGACAGGATCATCGAGGAAGCGCTCCGCGAGGGGGCCGATATGCTGATCACGCATCATCCGCTTATTTTTTCTCCGCTTAAGAAAGTGACGGACGATGATCACGTAGGCAGGAGAGTGATGAAGCTGATCCGTGGGGATATCTCCTGTTATGCGATGCATACAAATTACGATGTGCTCGGGATGGCGGCCCTCTCGGAGAGAGTGCTGGGCATCACCGACGCGGAGGTGCTTGACGTCACTATGGTTAAGGACGGAAAAGAAGAAGGGATCGGCAGAGTGGGAAATCTGCAGGAACCGATGACGCTCGGGGAATGCTGCGTCTATGTAAAGCATAGACTGAATCTGGGGAGTATTAAAGTATTTGGCGATATGGACCGGAAGGTGTCAAGACTCGCCGTCTCTCCCGGATCCGGAAAGTCTGCGGTGGCGCCTGCGATCGCAGGGGGAGCGGACGTTCTCGTGACGGGAGATATCGGGCATCACGACGGACTGGACGCGGTCGAGCAGGGACTTTCAGTCATTGACGCAGGGCATTATGGGACAGAGTATATTTTTATCGGTGATATGAAACGATTTTTTGAGGAGAAGATGCCGGGGATAGAAGCGGTCGCCGCTCCGGTCCTCCATCCGTTTCAGGTCGTCTGAGTTTTCTGACAGTTGACCTGTCAGCAGAATAATTACAGGAGGGCGGAAGTTTGACAGAGAAGATGTGCAGAGTCGCCGTGTGCGGCGAGATAAGAGAATATCCGGCGGGTACGGCTTATCAGAAGATAGCGGAAGAGTTTCAGCCTTTCTATAAGCATCAGATCGTTCTTGTGTACGCGGGAAGATATCATCTGCAGGAACTGACCAAGACGCTGGAAGAAGACTGTGATCTGGAGTTTGTCACCACGGCAGACACGATCGGGCATAATGCATATACGAGGAGCATGTGTTTCCTGCTTGTCAAAGCGGTCCACGATGTTGCGGGACATGACAAGATAGAACGTGTCAGGATCCATTTCTCCCTTGGAAAGGGGTATTACTGTACGGTGGAAGGCTGCGTCAGGCTTGACGAGGCGTTCCTTTCGCGCGTTGCAAAACGTATGAGGGAGCTTTCCGGGCAGAGGATCCCTATCAGGAAACGCTCTGTGCACACGGATGACGCAATCGCTCTTTTTCACCGTCACGGCATGTATGACAAGGAACGTCTTTTTGAGTACCGCAGGGTGTCAAAAGTCAACATATACAGTATGAATGAATTTGAAGATTATTATTACGGCTACATGGTCCCGGATGCAGGATGCCTGAAATACTTTTCCCTGCATCTCTACGACGACGGATTCGTGCTTCAGATGCCGTCGAAGGATAGACCGGAGGAAGTGCCGGAGTTCAAAGCCAGCCCGAAACTGTTTCATGTACTGAAGGAATCCGTGAAATGGGGGGACTGCCAGGATATCGACACGGTGGGAGCTCTTAACGATATGATAACAAAAGGCGATATGCGCGAGGTGGTGCTTGTTCAGGAGGCGCATCAGGAGCGGCAGATCGGCGAGATCGCGAAGAGTATCTCTGAAAGGGAAGGGGCGAGATTTATACTGATCGCAGGGCCCTCTTCTTCCGGGAAGACAACATTTTCCCACAGGCTTTCGATCCAGCTGCGCGTCAACGGATTTAAGCCCCATCCGATCGCAGTGGATAATTACTTTGTGGACCGGGAACACACGCCGAGAGACAAGGACGGGAACTATGATTTCGAGTGCCTTGAAGCGATAGATATCGAAAAGTTCAGTGAGGATATGGAAGCGCTGCTGGCGGGGAGAGAAGTTTGCCTCCCTGTATTTGATTTCAAGACCGGGAAACGCCGTTACGAGAATCGCCCGAAGAAACTTGGGAAGAACGATCTTCTTGTGATCGAGGGGATACACTGTCTGAACCCGAAGCTCACGGAGGCGATGAAAGAGGACAGCAAGTTCAGAATATATATCAGCGCTCTTACGCAGCTTAATATCGACGAGCACAACAGGATACCGTCGACTGACGGAAGGCTGATCCGGCGTCTGGTCAGAGATGCAAGAACAAGAGGGGCATCCGCTATGAAGACGATCAATATGTGGCCGTCCGTCCGAAGAGGAGAGGAGAAGAATATCTTTCCTTATCAGGAGCAGGCAGATGTAATGTTTAATTCCTCCCTGCTCTATGAGCTGGCCGTTCTCAAGCAGTATGTGGAGCCGCTGCTCTTTGATGTGGATAAGGATTCAAAAGAGTATCTGGAGGCGAAGAGACTGCTGAAGTTTTTTGATTATTTTGTCGGGATCGGAAGCGAGTATGTTCCGACGAATTCTCTCCTGAGAGAATTTATCGGGGGCGGATGTTTCCAGGTTTGATAAAAATAACAGACAGGAAGTGGAAAAATTACAGGAGTGTCTGCGTAAAAGCGGACACTCCTGTTACTTGTACCGGCGACCGGCACTGCGCCGTTCAGGTATATATCTTTTTGACGTGTTCCATGCTGGACGTCATATTCTGCAGGAGCAGATCTGCAAGGGTGACGGCAGTCATGGATTCCACGACGACGACGGCGCGCGGGACGATGACGGGATCGTGTCTCCCAAGTACGGTGATCTCCGCATTTTCCCCGGAAATGTTTACCGTCTGCTGTGTCTTTGCAATCGAGGATGTGGGTTTGACGGCCGCCCTCAATATCAGCCGGGATCCGTCGCTCAGACCTCCGAGGGTGCCGCCTGCGTGGTTTGACTTTTTGGAGATGACTCCGTTTTCCGAAAAGAAGGGATCGTTGTTTTTGCTTCCGGAAGATCTGGACGCGGCGAATCCGTCACCGATCTCTACGCCTTTGACCGCGCCTATGGAGACGACCGCCTGGGCGAGGAGTGCGTCCAGTTTGTCAAATACAGGTTCTCCCAGACCGACGGGGAGTCCGTCTGCCGTGCATTCTATGATGCCGCCGCAGGAGTCCCGGTCTGCCATCAGGGACGAGACATATTCACCGGCTTTTTCGGCAACGGCATTGTTTGGCATATAGAAGCTGTTTTCGCTGATCTGATCATAATGAATGTCCCCGTCAGACACTTCGTACGGGCCAATCGCTTTCGTGTAGGCGCGCACGGTGATCCCGAGTTCTTTGAGGATCAGGGAGGCGACTGCTCCGGCAGCGACTCGTCCGATCGTCTCTCTGCCGGAAGAACGTCCGCCGCCGCGGTAATCACGAAATCCGTATTTTTCAGTGAAGGGATAATCTGCGTGCCCGGGACGGAAGAGGGACGCGATATTCCCGTAATCCCTTGGCCTCTGATCCTGGTTGCGCACAAGGAGAGAGAGCGGAGTCCCGGTCGTCTTCCCCTCGAACACTCCGGACAGGATCTCTACAGAATCCGCCTCATTCCTTCTTGTGGTATACTTGCTCTGTCCGGGTTTCCTGCGGTCCAGGAAACGCTGGATATCCTCTTCGCACAGACTCAGCCCGGCGGGACAGCCGTCGATGACGACTCCGATCCCGGGACCGTGGGATTCCCCCCAGGTAGTGATGCGAAATATCTTTCCAAATGTTGAACCACTCATAACATGTATTCTCCTTTCTTGTTCTTGCGGCAAAGACCGGATGCCGGGAATTGAGTCAGCCCGCGCATGTCCGTATCCACCGCACAGAGACTATTATATAGGAAGTAGGACGTGATTGACAAGAACTGTGAAGATTTAAGCAAAAATATTATAATTTTCTGTACATTTCATAGTATTCGTACTATAATGTTTCAGAGTATGGAAAAGGAGAGAATGACTGATGAGCAGAGACAGAGAACATGACGCTGACACACATCAGGACGATATAGATAAAAACGATATCATATCCGGAGAAGATCCGGTGGATAACGGTCTGAAAGAACCCGATACTGCAGAGGAAACCGGGGATAAAGAAGCGGAAGCCGGGGACGAGAAGGCAGAAGAGGACAACGGCGAAGCGGCCGGGGCAGAAGAGGCCGGGACCGAGGAGATCGACGAAGATGAGGAAGATATCGAAGAGGAGAGGGACGCCGATGCGGACATAGAAACGGATGAAGCACAGGTATCTCCGAAAAAACGTTTCCGGAAAAGGCGCAGAGGCAGAAAGAGAAACCGAAAGAAAAGGAACGGAAAGAAAGCCCTGATCATCGCCGGAAGTATCGTCGGGGGACTCCTCGCGGTGTATCTTGGTATCGCGGCGTATTTTCTCAGCCATTTTCTGATAAATACGACGATAAACGGGAAAGATTTCTCGGGAAAGACAGTGGAAGATGTGGAAGAGTACCTGAAAGGACAGGTCAACGGATATCAGCTTACACTTGTCGAACAGAACAACGTAACGGACGTGATCACCGGCTCTGAGATATCGCTTGTATATAAGGAGTCTTCGGCTGTTGAGGACGCGCTTTCAGCACAGAACCAGTTCCTGTGGATCGCCTCCCTGTTTTCAAGATCCAGCGCCAATATTACGATAGAAGTTGAATTTGATGAGACGGCGCTGGAGCAGAAGATCCAGTCTGTGCAGGCCGTCACTGCGGAGCAGAAAGAGCCGTCTTCCGCACATCCTGAGTTTGACGGGAATTCTTATGTCGTGGCTCCGGAAGAATACGGCACTGCTGTGAACATGGAAGTTCTCACGGAGAAGATCAAAGAATATATCACGGAATTCAGACCACAGCTTAATCTGGCTGATGAAGGATGTTACGTCATGCCCCGATATACTTCGGATTCACCGGAAGTTCAGGAAGCATGCGACGCCATGAACAAATATGTGGCGGCGAGCATCACGTATCCCATGACGGAAGACGTCGTGGTGGATAAATCTCTGATATCGACCTGGCTTTCCTGTGACGAGAACATGCAGGTGACGTTCGACGAAAGTGCGGTAAGAGAATGGATGCGCGAATTTGGAGCCACATATGACACAGTGGGTACGACCAGATCCATCACTTCTCCGACCGGAGATACGACGGAAGTGTCCGGCGGAACTTACGGCTGGTCTGTCGATGAGGACACGGAGACGAAGAATCTCATCGACAGCATCAAAAACGTTGAAGTAGTAGAGCGGGATCCGGCCTACAATCAGAAGGCCGCTTCCCATTCGGCGCAGGACTGGGGGACCACATACATTGAAGTGGATATTTCCGAGCAGCACATGTGGTATATCGTGGATGGTTCCGTCGCCCTGGAGTCCGATGTCGTGACAGGGCTGCCAAATGGGGAGAGGGATACGCCCACAGGAGTATATTCTATCCTTTATACGGAGAGGGATTCTACGCTCAAAGGGGAGATCGATCCCGATACAGGAAAGCCGAGCTATGAGACGCCGGTTGATTTCTGGATGCCGTTCACATGGCAGGGACACGGGTTTCACGACGCCACATGGCAGTCCTCGTTCGGGGGTTCCCGCTATAAATCAAACGGCTCCCACGGATGTGTGAATATGCCGTACGACAAGGCGTCGGAGCTGTTCGATATGATCAGCGCGGGTACGCCGGTCATCGTACATGCATGACAGAGAAAGGTCCCCGGAACAGACGGACATATCAGCGCGATCAAATATCAGAATAAGGTGTTAGGTATATTATGTATGAACTATTAAAAAAGGACGGCAGAGCGAAGAGAGGGAGACTGCAGACCGTACACGGTACGATAGAGACGCCGGTGTTTATGAATGTGGGCACTGCTGCGGCGATCAAAGGAGCGGTCTCCACAGATGACCTCAGAGACATAAAGACACAGGTGGAGCTTTCCAACACGTATCATCTGCACGTCAGGCCCGGCGATGAAGTGGTGAAGAAGCTGGGGGGACTGCACCGGTTCATGAACTGGGACAGGCCGATCCTGACGGACTCGGGCGGATTCCAGGTGTTTTCTCTTGCTTCCCTCCGGAAGATTAGGGAAGAGGGCGTACATTTTCATTCTCATGTCGACGGGCGCAAGATCTTTATGGGCCCGGAGGAGAGCATGCAGATCCAGTCCAATCTCGCGTCTACCATAGCGATGGCCTTTGATGAGTGCCCTTCCAGCGTGGCGGATAAAAAGTATATCGAGCTTTCCGTGCAGCGAACTACAAGATGGCTGAAGCGCTGCAAGGACGAGATGACAAGACTGAACTCTCTGCCGGATACGATCAACCCTCACCAGATGCTTTTTGGCATTAATCAGGGCGGCGTCTACGAGGATATCCGAATCGAACATGCGAAGCAGATCACGGAACTGGATCTTGACGGCTATGCGGTGGGAGGGCTTGCAGTGGGAGAAAGCCACGAGGAGATGTACCGCATCCTCGACGCGGTAGTGCCGCATCTCCCGGAGAATAAGCCGACTTACCTGATGGGCGTGGGGACTCCGGCAAATATTCTGGAAGGTGTGGAGAGAGGGGTTGATTTCTTCGACTGTGTATATCCGACGCGGAATGGAAGGCACGGACATGTTTATACGAACAGAGGGAAACTCAATCTGTTCAACGCGAAATATGAGCTGGATGACCGCCCCATCGAGGAAGGATGCGGCTGCCTTGCGTGCAGGAGCTACAGCCGGGCCTACATAAGGCATCTGCTCAAAGCCAGGGAAATGCTCGGGATGCGTCTGTGCGTTCTGCACAATCTGTACTTCTATAACACCATGATGGAAGAGATACGGGACGCTCTCGATGCGGGGCAGTTTAAAGAGTATAAAAAACGAAAACTCGACGGCATGTCACAGGGACAGGCAGGAAATAAGTGACAGTTTTTGAAAAAGATACTTGAAGAAACCCCTGTTTTTGTGTATAGTAGACTTATTGTTGGAAAGAAAGTTAGGAGGAAATATAATTATGGGTGAAATGGCTAGTATGCTGATCCTTTGGGTGGTTGTGATCGGATTGATGTGGTTCCTGCTTATGCGCCCTCAGAAGAAGGAGCAGAAGAGAGTGCAGGCGATGCTGGCTTCTATGGAAGTGGGAGACACAGCGCTGACGACAAGCGGATTCTACGGCGTGATCATTGACATCACGGACGACGATGTGATCGTAGAGTTCGGAAACAACAAGAACTGCCGTATTCCGATGCAGAAAGCGGCGATCGCTCAGATCGAGAAACCGAGTGCGGAGTAAAGATCGTATAAGAAAACGGAACCGGAGAAAGACCTGGACCAATTTGTCGGGGATTTCCCGGTTTTTTGCATTTTCAGAGTGCCCTCTATTTTTTGGCCGCTACTACTTGAAACAGTTATCGAAATGAGGTATGATTAAAAATGACATTTTAGAATTGGAAGGATGAGCGGTTATGAATATGAAGATCGGAGTGATAAAAGGGGATGGCATCGGCCCTGAGATCGTGGACGAGGCGATGAAAGTGCTTGACAGGATCGCGGAGGTCTATGGGCATTCCATTTCTTATACTCAGCTTCTCATGGGAGGGGCGTCTATCGACGTAAACGGGGTGCCCCTCACAGACGAGACGCTGGAACAGGCAAAGGCAAGCGACGCAGTCCTCATGGGGTCCATCGGAGGAGATGCCAAGACATCCCCGTGGTACAGACTGGAGCCGTCGAAGCGCCCGGAAGCAGGGCTCTTAAGTCTTCGGAAAGGGCTGAATCTCTTCGCAAACTTAAGGCCTGCCGTGCTCTACAGAGAACTGAAAGCGTCCTGCCCGCTTAAAGAAGAGATCGCCGACAGAGGATTTGATATGATGATCATGCGGGAGCTCACCGGTGGACTGTATTTCGGCAGACGGAGTACCGAAGTGATCGACGGGGTGTCTGTTGCGAAAGATGAACTCGTATACAGCGAGACGGAGATACGGCGTATCGCAAAGCGTGGTTTTGACATTGCCATGAAGAGAAGGAAAAAGGTGACAAGCGTAGACAAAGCGAACGTTCTGGACTCCTCGAGACTCTGGAGGAAAGTTGTGGAAGAGGTGGCAAAAGAGTACCCGGACGTGACGCTTGAGCATATGCTGGTAGATAACTGTGCAATGCAGCTCGTGAAGGATCCGGCTCAGTTCGACGTCATCCTCACAGAGAATATGTTCGGTGACATCCTTTCGGATGAGGCAAGTATGGTGACAGGCTCCATCGGGATGCTTGCAAGCGCCAGCCTGAACGAGACAAAGTTCGGGCTCTATGAGCCCAGCGGAGGTTCCGCGCCGGATATCGCAGGTCAGGGCATTGCCAATCCGATCGCAACGATCCTCTCGGCAGCTATGATGCTCCGTTACTCTTTCGATCTCGACCGGGAAGCGCAGGCGATCGAAGATGCAGTCGGGAATGTGCTCGGGGACGGATACCGCACGACGGATATCATGTCTGAAGGGATGAAGCAGGTAGGAACGAAGGAAATGGGAGACAGGATCTGTTCCTACATAAAATGACGATGAAAAAGAGGACAGCAGACATCTGTCTGCAGAGTTTACAGGAAAGAGAGGAATGACATATGAGAAGTGATACAGTGACAAAAGGCGTGCAGCAGGCGCCGCACCGCTCGTTGTTTAATGCACTTGGCATGACGCAGGAAGAACTCGACAGACCGCTGATCGGAGTGGTGAGTTCCTATAACGAGATCGTGCCGGGGCATATGAACCTGGATAAGATCACAGAGGCGGTCAAGATGGGAGTCGCCATGGCGGGCGGCACTCCGATCGTGGTACCGGCTATCGCGGTGTGCGACGGCATTGCCATGGGACACATCGGCATGAAATATTCTCTTGTGACAAGAGATCTGATCGCAGACTCCACGGAAGCGCTTGCCATGGCGCATCAGTTTGACGGGCTTGTGATGATCCCGAACTGCGACAAGAATGTGCCCGGTCTTCTGATGGCTGCGGCACGCGTCAACATCCCGACGATCTTTGTGAGCGGCGGCCCCATGCTTGCAGGGCATGTGAAAGGAGGACGAACAAGTC
Source organism: uncultured Eubacteriales bacterium (assembly GCA_949294665.1). Taxonomy (GTDB): domain Bacteria; phylum Bacillota; class Clostridia; order Lachnospirales; family Lachnospiraceae; genus Mediterraneibacter. The sequence continues at coordinate 122,014 of CASFID010000014.1, read as the reverse complement.
TCTCCAGCATGTTCGAGGCGGTGGGAGCTCATGCGGCGGGAAAAATCTCCGATGAAGATCTCTGTGAATTCGAGAGCAAGGCATGTCCGACCTGCGGCTCCTGCTCCGGTATGTATACGGCGAACAGCATGAACTGTCTGACCGAGGCGCTTGGGATGGGACTGCGCGGAAACGGCACGATCCCGGCTGTCTATTCTGCAAGGATACAGCTCGCGAAGCACGCGGGCATGCAGGTTATGGAGCTTGTGAGAAAGAACATCAGGCCCCGCGATATCATGACGGAAGACGCGATCCTTAACGCACTGACCGTTGATATGGCGCTTGGCTGCTCGACGAACAGCATGCTGCACCTTCCGGCGATCGCACATGAGATCGGCATGGATTTTGAGATCGACTTTGCAAACGGCATCAGCGAGAAAACGCCGAACCTGTGTCATCTTGCTCCGGCAGGCCACACATATATCGAGGACCTCAACGAAGCGGGCGGCGTGTACGCTGTCATGAACGAGCTCAGCAAGAAGAATCTTCTGAACCTGGACTGCATGACAGTGACAGGAAAGACAGTGGGCGAAAATATCGCCGGATGTGAGAATATGAACCCCGAAGTCATCCGCCCGATCGACAATCCGTACAGCGAGACAGGAGGGCTTGCAGTGCTCAAGGGAAATCTTGCACCCGACGGAAGTGTGGTCAAACGTTCCGCAGTATGCGATGAGATGCTCGTCCATGAAGGACCGGCAAGGATCTTCGAGAGCGATGAAGAGGCGACAGAGGCGATCAAGAGCGGTAAGATCAACCCGGGAGATGTGATCGTGATCCGCTACGAGGGCCCAAAAGGGGGACCGGGAATGCGGGAGATGCTCAATCCGACCTCGGCCATCGCAGGATACGGCCTTGGCTCGACGGTGGCGCTCATCACAGACGGGCGCTTCAGCGGGGCGTCACGCGGCGCTTCCATCGGTCATGTCTCACCCGAAGCGGCTGTGGGCGGTCCGATCGCCCTGGTCGAGGAAGGGGATACCATTAAGATAAACATCCCGGAACTGAAGCTGGATCTGGATATCTCTGACGAAGAGATGGAGAGGAGAAGAGCAAAATGGCAGCCCCGCGAGCCGAAGGTCAGGACCGGATATCTCGCAAGATATGCGGCTATGGTGACTTCCGGGAACAGGGGAGCCATTCTTGAAGTACCGGGAGAGAAGAAAGAATCGGAAGGAGCTGGGGAACAGGATGCAGTTAAACGGATCTGAAATACTCATAGAATGCCTGAAAGAGCAGGGCGTGGATACCGTGTTCGGATATCCGGGCGGAGCCATCCTGAATGTTTACGACGAGCTGTATAAACACAGAGACGAGATCCGCCATATTCTGACGTCCCACGAGCAGGGAGCGTCCCACGCGGCGGACGGTTACGCGAGAGCGACGGGGAAAGTCGGAGTATGCCTTGCCACCAGCGGGCCGGGAGCCACGAATCTTGTTACCGGCATTGCGACGGCGTATATGGATTCCATACCGATCGTTGCCATCACATGCAATGTGGGCGTATCCCTCCTAGGAAAAGACAGCTTTCAGGAGATCGACATCACGGGCATTACAATGCCGATCACAAAATACAGTTTTATCGTAAAAGATGTGACAAAGCTTGCCGATACGATCCGTAAAGCATTCCGGATCGCTAAGACCGGACGCCCCGGACCTGTGCTCATCGACATCCCGAAAGACGTCACGGCTGCAGTCACAGAATATGAACATCAGGAACTCGGGAAATATGTTCCCGATCATTCGCATATCAATGAAGAAGGGATACGGCGCGCCGTCTCCATGCTCGAGGCATCGGAGCGTCCCTATGTGTTCGTGGGGGGCGGGGCCGTTCTCTCAGGCGCCAGCAGCGAGATCAGAGAATTTGTCGACAAACTGGATGCACCGGTTGCGGATACGCTTATGGGAAAGGGGGCCTTTCCGGGGACGGATCCAAGATATACGGGAATGCTCGGCATGCACGGGACGAAGACGTCCAACTACGGTGTCAGCGAATGCGATCTGCTTGTCGTGCTCGGAGCAAGGTTCAGCGACCGTGTGACGGGCAATACAGAGACATTTGCCAAAAATGCAAAGATCCTTCAGATCGATATCGATCCCGCAGAGATCAATAAGAATATCCTTGTGTCGGAGGAGATCATCGGAGATATCAAAGAGGTGCTCGGCATATTGAACCATGAGTTAAAACAGCAGGAACATTCCGCATGGCTCGGTAAAATACAGGAGTACAAAGAAAAATATCCGCTGAAGTACCACCCGGACGGGCTGTCGGGACCGTTTATCGTGGAGGAGATCTACCGCCAGACGAAAGGGGAGGCCCTTATTGTGACGGAAGTCGGACAGCATCAGATGTGGGCCGCCCAGTATTATAAGTATACGAAGCCGCGCACGCTCCTTACGTCTGGAGGACTCGGGACGATGGGATACGGACTGGGCGCAGCGCTGGGGGCAAAGACAGGATGTCCGGACAGGACGGTCGTCAATATAGCGGGCGACGGATGTTTCCGCATGAACATGAACGAGATCGCGACGGCAGTCAGACACAAGATACCGGTCATCGAAGTTGTCGTGAACAATCATGTGCTCGGAATGGTGCGCCAGTGGCAGGATCTGTTCTACGACGAGAGATATTCGGCAACCGTATTAAGAGACGCCGTAGATTTTGCAAAAGTAGCGGAAGCGATGGGAGCCACAGGCATCCATGTCGAGACACAGGAAGAGTTCAGAAAGGCGTTCGCAGACGCGCTTACACTTTGTCGTCCGGTCGTGCTTGACTGTCAGATAGACAGCGACGATAAGGTGTGGCCGATGGTCGCTCCGGGCGCAGATATTAAAGAAGCATTTGACGAGGAGGATATGAAAAATGAGCAGAGTGTATAATTTTTCGGCAGGCCCGGCGGTTTTGCCAGAGGAAGTCTTAAAAGAAGCTGCCGCCGAGATGCTCGACTACCGCGGAACGGGGATGTCTGTGATGGAGATGAGCCATCGTTCCAGGGCATTTGAAGAGATCATCACCACTGCGGAGCAGGATATCAGGGATCTGATGCAGATTCCTGATAACTACAGGGTACTGTTCCTTCAGGGCGGCGCCTCCCAGCAGTTTGCCATGATCCCGATGAACCTGATGAAGAACCGTGTGGCGGATTATATCATCACGGGACAATGGGCGAAGAAAGCGGCGAAAGAGGCGGAAAAATACGGAAAAGTGAACAGGATCGCCTCCTCGGAAGACAAGACGTTCTCCTATATACCGGACTGTTCGGATCTTCCTGTGTCAGAAGATGCAGATTACGTGTATATCTGTGAGAACAATACGATTTACGGGACGAAGTTCAAAACGCTCCCCGACACAAAAGGAAAGACGCTTGTAGCGGATGTGTCGTCCTGTTTCTTATCCGAACCTGTGGATGTGACAAAATACGGTCTGATTTACGGTGGAGTACAGAAAAATATCGGACCTGCCGGAGTTGTCATTGTGATTATCAGGGACGATCTGATCACAGAGGACGTTCTTCCGGGGACGCCGACTATGCTTACATACAAAACGCATGCGGATGCAAAGTCGCTCTATAATACGCCTCCGGCATACGGAATCTATATCTGCGGGAAAGTATTTAAGTGGATCAAAGCCCAGGGCGGACTTTCATCAATGAAAGAGAAAAATGAGAAAAAGGCGAAAGTGCTCTATGACTATCTGGATCAGAGCAGTCTTTTCAAAGGCACGGTGGTGCCGAAAGACCGTTCTCTGATGAACGTCCCGTTTGTGACCGGCGATGCGGATTTAGACGCAAAGTTCGTAAAAGAAGCCGGAGAAGCCGGACTCGTGAATCTGAAAGGACACCGCACGGTAGGAGGCATGCGCGCCAGCATATACAATGCAATGTCGTATGAGGGCGTAACAGCGCTTGTCGAGTTCATGAAGAAATTTGAAGAGGAGAATCTGTGAAATGTATAAATATCATTGCCTGAATCCAATCTCTGACAAGGGACTGGGACAACTGGATGAAAACTATGTGTATACCGACAGAGCGGAAGAAGCAGATGCCATCCTTGTGCGCAGCGCAAAAATGCACGATATGGAGTTCGGAGATAATCTGAAAGCGATCGCGCGCGCCGGCGCGGGAGTGAACAATATCCCGCTCGAGCGCTGTGCGGAAAACGGCATTGTCGTGTTTAATACGCCCGGCGCAAATGCGAACGGAGTCAAAGAGCTTGTCATCGCCGGCATGCTCCTTGCCGCCCGGGACATCATCGGCGGCATCAACTGGGTGCAGGAATACGAAGAGGACGGCGATATCGCAAAGATCACCGAGAAAAAGAAAAAAGCCTTCGCAGGAACGGAGCTGAAGGGGAAAAAGCTTGGCGTTATAGGTCTTGGCGCTATCGGAGTGCTTGTGGCGAACGCCGCCGTACATCTTGGGATGGACGTCTATGGCTACGATCCGTATGTATCCGTGGATTCCGCATGGAATCTTTCACGCAGCATCCGTCATGCCAAGACAGTGGATGAAATCTACAAAGAATGTGATTATATCACGATCCACGTGCCGGCTACGGACGATACGAAAGGGATGATCGACAAAAACGCAATAGGCCTTATGAAAGACGGCGTCGTCATCCTTAATCTTGCCAGAGATGTGCTTGTGGAGCAGGAGGACATCGTAGATGCGCTCGTGTCTGAGAAAGTCCGCTGTTATGTGACGGATTTCCCGACAAAGGAGATCGTAGGAGTGAAAGGGGCTATCGTGATCCCTCATCTTGGAGCCTCTACGGAGGAATCCGAGGATAACTGTGCTCAGATGGCTGTTGCGGAGTTGAGGGATTTCCTTGAGAACGGAAACATCAAACATTCCGTCAACTATCCCGACTGTAATATGGGTGAGAAAGAGGCGGGGCCGAGGATCACGATCCTGCACAAGAATATTCCGAATATGCTCGGACAGTTCACGGCTCTTCTCGCGGACAAAAACATGAACATCGCCCTGATGACGAACAAGAGCCGCAAAGCCTATGCGTATACGATGATCGACGTGGATACAGATGCGTCGAAGGAGCTTATCGATCAGCTTTCATCGATCGAAGGAGTGCTCAGGGTACGCGTACTTTAGTACCGGTAAAAAAGCCGCATACTGTGTAAGATTTCACGGTGTGCGGCTTCTTTTCTTGACAAAGAATGTATAATTGTATACACTTATACAGGTGCTGGGCAGGCGCGAAGATACTGTGCGCTGTCCTCGTTCTGCAGCATGAGACATTATGACCGGGAGGACTGTATACGATGGAAGAACATCAGGAACATTCACTTGGCGGGCGTGTCTTTCAGAAGATACGCACAGATATCCTGAAAGGGCGGTATAAGGAGAGTGACGAACTGCGTGAGAACGCGATAGGAAAAGAACTGGGCGTGAGCCGTACGCCGGTCAGAGAAGCCCTGCGGCAGCTTGAGCTGGAAGGGCTTGTGACGATCGTTCCGAACAGGGGCGCGTATGTGACGGGCATATCCCACAAAGATGTGTGGGACATCTACGTGATCCGCTCGTTTCTCGAAGGCCTGTGCGCGCGCTGGGCGGCGGAGCATATCACGGACGAGCAGCTTGAGGGGCTGGAGGAGATCCTTCTTCTCTCGGAGTTTCAGATAAACCGTGAGAGCGGCTTTAATACAGACCAGGTGACCGCGCTGGACGGGAGATTTCACGCGGCGCTTTACGAGGCTTCGGGAAGCCGGATGCTGAGCCGTGTACTGACGGATTTCCACAATTATGTCCAGGTGGCGAGGAAAACCTCTTTTGTCTCTGAGGAACGCGCCAGACGGTCGATCAGGGAGCACAGGCAGATCCTGCGGGCGATCCGCGACCGGGACGCAGAGACGGCGGAACAGCTTGCCAATGAGCACATCATGCATGTTATGCAGAATCTGAAGAAACAGGGATACTGAACAGCCGGCAGCAAAAACCGGACAGAAAATTTGAATGATCAGGAGGAGATGCAAGATGGATAAGATCAAGATGACAACACCCCTTGTAGAAATGGATGGAGACGAGATGACAAGGATCCTCTGGAAGATGATAAAAGATGAACTGCTCCTGCCGTACATCGATCTGAAGACAGAGTATTACGATCTCGGACTTGAGCACAGAAATGAGACGAACGATCAGGTGACGGTGGACTCGGCGCTTGCGACAAAGAAGTATAAAGTGGCAGTAAAATGTGCGACGATCACTCCGAATGCAGCCCGCATGGATGAGTACGATTTAAAAGAGATGTGGAAGAGCCCCAACGGAACGATCCGTGCGATCCTGGACGGGACTGTTTTCCGCGCGCCTATCGTTGTGAAAGGGATCGAACCGTGCGTCAAGTACTGGAAGAAACCGATCACCATCGCAAGACATGCTTACGGCGATGTATACAAGGGATCCGAGATGAAGATACCGGGCGCCGGCAAGGTGGAGCTTGTGTATACAGCCGAAGACGGCACGCAGACAAAGGAACTCGTACACGAATTCGACGGCCCGGGCATTGTACAGGGAATGCACAATCTGAACAAGTCCATAGCGAGCTTTGCAAGAAGCTGCTTTTCCTATGCGCTTGATACGAAACAGGATCTGTGGTTTGCCACAAAAGATACGATCTCCAAAAAATATGACCACACGTTCAAAGATATCTTCCAGGAAATCTATGATGCCGAGTTCGACGAGAAATTCAAGGAGGCGGGCATCGAGTATTTCTATACACTTATCGACGATGCGGTCGCGCGTGTCATGAAGTCCGGCGGCGGATATATCTGGGCATGCAAGAACTATGACGGGGATGTGATGAGCGACATGGTCTCATCTGCTTTCGGTTCGCTCGCCATGATGACTTCCGTGCTTGTATCGCCGGAAGGATACTATGAGTATGAGGCGGCTCACGGAACCGTTCAGCGCCACTACTATAAACATCTGAACGGAGAGGAGACGTCCACCAACTCCGTGGCGACGATCTTCGCCTGGACAGGAGCCCTCAGGAAACGTGGAGAACTTGACGGCAATCAGGAACTGATGGACTTTGCCGGCCGTCTGGAGAAAGCGACCATCGATACGATAGAGGCGGGGGAGATGACAAAAGATCTCGCGCTTATCACAACGATCGAGAATCCGACGGTACTCAACAGCGAAGCGTTTATCAGGGCAGTCGCGAAGAGACTTTGATCATCTGCTGTCTGTATTCATTCTGGAAAGCGGTCTTGTACCGGTCTGTCACCACGGACATGTACAGATTGGAAGCCAGGATGTCATTTCGCAGCATTTTCTGTCCGGCCGGCGGCAGGTGCGCGCTGTCGGCCAGGCGGGTGAGAAGAGGAAGATTCCCCTTTCTGGCGGCGTAAGCCAGTATCTTTTCCCGGTCCTTGCGAAATCCCAGCAGCCGGGCATAGTAGTGATATCCGTCTTCCACGTAAACCGCCGTATCTTCTTTCTTGAGACCGAGCATGATGTGGAGGAGCGCGCGGTTGACGCGCGTCTGCGTGATCTCTCTCGTCTTTATGAGCTCACAGAACTGCTTGTAGTTGAAAAAATCATTCAGCCGGGCGCAGATCCTGTTGGCGAGTTCTTCAGAGACATCCATATAGCGGAGAAGTCCGTCGGGATGTTTGTTCAGCAGCTTATATTTCAGCAGAAGAGAAAAATCATTCTGATAGATAGGGTAGGATACCCGGTGTTGATCTTTTAACAGTTCCAGACAGCAGGAGGGAACCTGGTCTTCCAGTTCGCTCAATATTGCGGAAAAGGGCGTGTTGTCAAAAGTTCCGCCTGTGCGGTCCGTGCACAGGGCAGAACCCGAGTAGGCGAGAAGCGAGCGGATCGCGGATGCAGAGCTGTAGCCGTCCGTATGCATCGCATCGTCATGATAGTGCGCTCCCTCTCTTCGTATCGTATATGGTTTAAGCGGACTTTTCAGGTTCCGGAGCGCCTTCAGGTATTCGATCCCGAGTATGTTGTTCGGATCGGACAGAAGAGCGGCGTATTGTTCAGAGTGGGAATACTCTCTTAGAGCCATCTGTCTGGCTTCCGGGAAAGAACGGCCTTCTTTCAGACGATCCCGGAGGATGCGGCGATACTGCTCAGGTTCCCGGCAGAGGATATCTGCAATCCGGGAAAGAGACTCAAGGTCGTCGCATTCGCTCCCGAAACAGATCGAGTCTACGATCCCGAGGCGGTCGAGCAGGGATACGGCTCCGGCTGCGAAAAGTTCCGCACTGCCGGTCGCATAGCATACAGGGAGCTCAAAGACGGCTGCCGCACCGCATTTCAGAGCCATTTCCGCCCGGAGACGTTTGGGCATGACGGCGGGAACCCCGCGCTGTACATAGTCGCCGCTCATGACGACGATGGCGGCGTCCGATCCGGTGACGCGTACCGCTTCCTTAATATGATGAAGGTGTCCGTTATGGAATGGATTATATTCTGTGATAAGACCTACGATTTTCATAAGAATCTCCTTGTATATCAATTTCCCCCATATTATACTATAAAAAGACGAGTTCATACAGATAAAAAATAATCTGCTTTTCTGCTGGGAGCGGACGATTTCCTGCGCTTCCGCCATACGGGAAAAGAGAGGAAAAAGTTGGAAAAGGTGATGGCATGGACAAAGACTGCAAGATGGATGTCGGGCGCATGAGCGAACTGCTCGAGAGACATGACTTTAAAACGCTCAAGGAAGAACTGGAATCCATGCATCCAGTGGATATCGTGGATGCTTTTGATGAACTTGACAGGAAGCAGCAGACGCTGGTGTTCAGACTTCTGGCAAAGGAAGAGGCGGCGGAAGTATTCACGGATATGAACAGTGATATGAGGGCGGATCTCATCAATGCACTGACAGATTCCGAGCTTGAGGAAGTCATGGAGGAGATGTATGTCGACGATACGGTGGACGTTCTGGAGGAAATGCCGGCTAATGTGGTAGACAGGCTTCTCATGGTCACAGATGAAGATACGCGGCAGAAGATCAACGCGCTTTTACAGTATCCGGAGGACAGCGCCGGCAGTATTATGAATGTCGAGTATATCAGTCTGCGCAGGGAGATGACTGTGGCGGATGCGATCCTTAAGATCCGCCAGGTAGGCATCAACAAAGAGACGATCTATACCTGTTACGTCACGGAGAAGAAGAAACTCATCGGCATGGTGGACGTAAAGGATCTGCTCACCGCGGGAGAGTCCAGGAGGATTGAGGAGATCATGGACGAAAATGTGCTCTATGCCCGGACACTCGACGACCAGGAGTATGTGGCCAACATGATCAACAAATACGGCCTTGTCGCCATTCCGATCATTGACCACGAAGACTGTCTTGTGGGTATCGTCACAGTGGATGACGCGATGCTCGTTCTGCAGGATGAGACGACTGAGGATATCAGCATCATGGCCGGAGTCAGCCCCAATGAGGATTCCTATTTCGGGACTTCTGTGCTGAAGCAGGCGAAGAACCGCACGCCATGGCTCATGCTCATGATGCTTTCGGCCACGGTTACCGGCGAGATCCTGGGCTATTATGAAAATGCGATGGCGGCGATGCCGGTCCTTATCACGTTTATTCCCATGCTCATGGGAACAGGAGGCAACTGCGGCTCCCAGAGTTCCACCCTTGTGATCCGGGGACTGGCCGTGGGGGAGATCGAGTTCAGAGATATCTTCAAAGTCATCTTCAAGGAAATACGCGTGGCGCTCATCGTAGGGACGCTTCTCGCAGTGGTGAACGGACTGCGCATCTGTCTGATGTACGACTGGAATATCATGCTCGCGGCTGCTCTTGGAATTACAATGATCGCGGTCGTCATCATGGCAAAGTGCATCGGATGTATTCTCCCGCTGGCAGCCAAGAAGATAGGGCTTGATCCGGCGATCATGGCCGCTCCTCTGATCACGACAATACTGGATACATGTACGATCCTTGTCTATTTCAACATTGTGACTGCATTTTTCAGGCTGTGACCGGAGACGGAGACTGAGAACTGATATCGTTATTTTTGTAACAATCATATAAAAGACGGATGTGCAGATGTATGATTGTACTCAAAAATGCACATAAAATGGCGATAAAATCCCGTGGAATCCCTTGTATACAAAAATAATTTGCTTTATAATAATCCTATGTGATTAAAAATGAAAGGTGGCATATTAAATATGGGATTTATTGATGAGATCAAGGCGCGGGCGAAAGCGGACAAAAAGACGATCGTCCTGCCGGAGACAGAGGATGAGAGAACTTACAAAGCTGCTGAATCGGTCCTCAGAGACGGGATTGCGGATCTGATCCTTGTGGGCAGCGAGGAGGAGATCGAGAAGAACAGAGGTACATATGATATTTCCGGCGCGGTGATCGTGGATCCGGCGACAAGCGATAAGACGGAAGGTTACATCGCAAAGCTTGTCGAGCTCAGACAGAAAAAGGGCATGACGGAAGAACAGGCAAGGGAACTGCTCCTGAACAATTATCTGTACTATGGAGTGATGATGGTAAAGATGGGGGATGCAGACGGCATGGTTTCCGGAGCATGTCATTCATCGGCTGATACGCTGCGTCCGTGTCTGCAGATTCTCAAGACAAAGCCCGGCACAAAGCTCGTATCCGCTTTCTTCCTTATGGTAGTACCGGACTGCGATATGGGAGACAATGGAACATTTATTTTCAGCGATGCCGGCCTGGAACAGAACCCGGATCCGGAGAAACTGGCGAATATCGCGGTGTCTTCCGCAGAATCTTTCCGTATTCTTACAGGCCACGAGCCGATCGTGGCCATGCTTTCCCACTCCACCAAGGGAAGCGCCAAGCATGCAGATGTAGATAAGGTCGTAGAGGCGACGAAGATCGCTCACGAGCTGGCGCCGGAGCTGAAGCTGGATGGCGAACTCCAGCTTGATGCGGCGATCGTGCCGGAAGTGGGGGCTTCCAAGGCGCCCGGCAGCGACGTGGCAGGACATGCCAACGTCCTGATCTTCCCGGATCTGGATGCGGGAAATATCGGATACAAACTCGTTCAGAGACTTGGCAAGGCAGAAGCATACGGCCCGCTCACACAGGGGATCGCCGCTCCGGTCAACGACTTGTCGAGAGGATGCAGCGCCGAGGATATCGCAGGCGTAGTCGCGATCACCGCAGTTCAGGCACAGTCTATGTAGTATTCAGGAAGCTGCAGCTTCCTGCAGTTATAAAATAATAAATTTTCGGGAGGAAGGAAAATGAATGTATTAGTAATCAACTGTGGAAGTTCTTCACTGAAGTTTCAGCTTATCAATGCGGCTTCAGAGGAAGTCCTGGCAAAGGGCATCTGTGAGAGGATCGGGATCGACGGCAGACTGACGTACCAGCCGGAAGGCGGAGAAAAGGAGAAGACGGACAAGCCCATGCCGACGCACACAGAGGCGATCCAGTATGTGATCGAGGCGCTTACAGATCCGGAGAAAGGCGTTGTCGGCAGTCTGGATGAGATCGGCGCGGTAGGACACCGCATGGTGCACGGCGGAGAAAAGTTTGCAGCTTCAGTCGTTATCACAGAGGACGTCAAGAAAGCAGTTGAGGAGTGCAATGAACTTGCTCCGCTGCACAATCCGGCGAATCTGATCGGAGTCGAGGCGTGCCAGAAGCTGATGCCCGACACGCCGATGGTGGGAGTGTTCGATACGGCGTTCCACCAGACAATGCCGGAGAAAGCGTATATGTACGGACTTCCGTATGAATACTATGAGAAATACAAAGTAAGACGTTACGGGTTCCACGGCACGAGCCATAGCTATGTGTCCAGGAAAGCTGCCGAAGTGATGGGAAGACCTTATGAGGATCTGAAAACGATCGTATGCCATCTCGGGAACGGCTCCAGCGTGACGGCAGTCATGAACGGCAGATCCGTGGATACTTCCATGGGCCTGACGCCGCTCGAGGGACTTGTGATGGGTACCCGTTCCGGTGATATCGATCCGGCTATCATGGAGTTCCTCGCGCAGAAAGAAAATCTTGACATCGCAGGGGTGATGAACGTCCTGAACAAGAAGTCGGGCGTATTCGGGCTTTCCGACGGACTTTCCAGCGATTTCCGCGATCTGACGGACGCGATGAACAGCGGCGATAAGAAAGCGAAGATCGCAATGGACGTATTTTCCTACCGTGTGGCAAAATACATCGGTGCATATGCGGCGGCCATGAACGGCGTGGACGACATCGTGTTCACAGCCGGAATCGGCGAGAACGACGATTACGTAAGAGAACAGGTATGCAGCTATCTCGGCTACCTCGGCGTTGATTTTGACAAGGAAGTAAACGACGGACTCAGAGGCCAGCAGAAAGAACTTACGAAAGCGGGATCCAAAGTCAGAGTATTTGTGATACCGACTAACGAGGAACTGGCCATCGCGCGCGAGACGCTTGCTCTTGTAAAATAGCGGGCGATCTGCCATATCGATCAGCTGCAGAAAAAACTGGTTGACAAACCTGTTTTCCGTGATATAATGGTTTAGGTGTGAATAGGAGAACTAACGATGTTAATAAACCTATCAGACGTTTTGTCAGACCAGCATAAGACAGTGGAGGAGACTGTACCGCTCACGATGGATGTGATCCGTCTGAGATCGGGCGATTACCCGGTCGTCAGCAGTGAGCCGGTCTGCGTCCGGGTAGAACATCTGAAGGGAAAAGAACTGCTCATTACGGCTGATACGAGCCTGGCGGTCCTGATCCCGTGCGACAGATGTCTGGAGGACGTGAGGCATGAATTTGTATTAAACTGTACGAAACATGTCGACTTAGGTCTCTCCGACGCAGAACTGACAGAGGGGCTGGATGAATCAAACTTTATTGACGGATTTCATCTTGACGTCGACAGACTGCTCTTTGGTGAGATCCTGTCGGAGTGGCCCGAGAAAGTGCTCTGCCGTGCGGACTGCAAAGGTCTGTGCAGAGTGTGCGGCCGTAACCTGAACACCGGGACCTGTGAATGTGAGGAACCGGGGAACGATCCCAGAATGTCAGTGATCCGTGACTTATTTAAGAATTTTAAGGAGGTGTAACCTATGTCGATCTGTCCAAAGAATAAATCTTCAAAAGCAAGAAGAGATAAGAGAAGAGCTAACTGGAAGATGAGCGCTCCCAACCTTGTCAGATGCAGCAAATGCGGCGAACTTATGATGCCGCACCGCGTATGCAAGTCATGCGGCGCATACAACAAGCGTGAGATCATCTCCGTTGACTGATGAATTAACTGCGTGAAAAGACGTAAAAACTTTGTGTTTTACGTCTTTTTTTTATTGATTTTTATAATATTTTCCAGTAGAATGATTTCAGTAGTGTTAGGAGGAGAGAAGATGTCTGATATTACGAGAGTCGCCCTTGACGCGATGGGCGGGGATAACGCGCCCGCAGAGATCGTTAAGGGTGCGGTCAGGGCAGTACAGCAGAGAAAGGACATTCAGATTCTGCTGACAGGACAGGAGAGTGTTCTGGAGAAGGAGCTGGCGCAGTACAGTTATCCGGGAGAACAGATCCGCATTGTAAATGCGACAGAGGTGATAGAAACCGCAGAACCGCCGGTGAAAGCGATCCGCGTAAAGAAGGATTCTTCTATCGTAGTCGCGATGAAGATGGTCAGGAACGGAGATGCGGACGCTTTCGTTTCGGCCGGGAGCACCGGAGCCGTGCTTGTCGGAGGCCAGGTCCTTGTAGGCAGGATCAAAGGTGTGGAGAGACCTCCCCTTGCGCCGCTTCTGCCGACTCTTAAGGGAGTGTCCCTTCTGATCGACTGCGGAGCCAATGTCGACGCCCGTCCATCTCATCTCGTACAGTTCGCAAGAATGGGTTCCATCTATATGGAGAGTATAGTCGGAAAGAAGAATCCAACGGTAGGCATCGTGAATATCGGGGCAGAGGAAGAAAAAGGAAATGCGCTTGTGAAAGAGACGTTCCCGCTTCTCAAAGAGTGCAGCGATATTAATTTTGTCGGGAGCGTGGAGGCGAGAGAGATCCCATATGGAGATGTGGACGTCATTGTATGCGAGGCATTTGTAGGCAACGTGATCCTCAAACTCTACGAGGGTGTCGGCGGCGCCCTGATGAAAAAGGTGAAACAGGGAATGATGTCCAGTCTTCGCAGCAAGATCGGCGCGCTCCTTGTGAAACCGGCGCTGAAAGCCACACTGAAAGACTTTGATGCCAGTGAGTACGGCGGAGCTCCGCTGCTCGGTCTGAAAGGCCTCGTAGTCAAGACACACGGAAGTTCCACTTCCACAGAGGTGTGCAATTCTATTATCCAGTGTGTTACGTTCAAAGAGCAGAAGATCAATGAGAAGATCAAAGACGCTATTTTGAAGACGCAGGAAACAGAAAAGAATGAAAACGGGTAAAGTTAGGAGGAGTTGTTATGGAATTTGAAAAACTTCAGGACATTATAGCCGATGTTCTCAATGTACAGAAAGATGAGATCAGACCGGAGACAACATTTGTGGACGATCTCGGCGCTGATTCTCTTGATATCTTCCAGATCATCATGGGGATTGAAGAAGAGTTTGACATTGAGATCGACAATGATGAGGCGGAGAAGATCGTGACGGTGCAGGATGCTGTCGATCAGATCAAAAAAGCAGTGGAATAAGTAAAAAATATCAATAATAAGTAAAAAGGACGAAAAAGCCCCTCTGGGCTTTTTCGTTTTCCTGCAGGATGAACATGAAAGCAGAATTCGTTATGCGGCGCTTCCATGGTTTCCTGCACAAGATTATGTGAAAGGAAATATCAGGAACAGTACGATGAATGACAGCAGACTGAAAAAGTTGGAAGAAAGGATAGGATATACATTTCAGGACTTTTCTCTTCTGAGGCATGCTATGATGCACAGCTCTTATACGAACGAGAAGCATCTCCCGAAATATCAGTGTAATGAGAGGCTGGAGTTCTTAGGCGACGCGGTCCTGGAGCTTGTGTCCAGCGAATATCTCTTTCTCGAGTCTCCACAGACGCCGGAGGGTGAACTTACGAAGGCGAGAGCCAGTATGGTATGCGAGCCGTCCCTTGCGCTCTGTGCGAGAGATATCGGCCTTGGGGATTATCTCCTGCTTGGCAAAGGGGAGGAAGCCACGGGGGGAAGGGCGCGGGACTCGGTCACCTCGGACGCGATGGAGGCGCTGATCGGAGCCATTTATCTGGATGGTGGTCTTACTAATGCAAAAGAGTTTATCCACAGATTTGTGCTGACGGATCTGGAGGATAAGAAATTCTTTTATGATAGTAAAACTATCCTTCAGGAGATGGTCCAGGCAAAAAAAAGCGGGGTTATCTCATACCGCCTGGTCGGGGAGGAAGGGCCGGACCACAACAAGTCTTTTCGTGTGGAAGTCCTCATCGGCCGGGAATGTTTCGGAGAGGGAAGCGGCAGGACAAAGAAAGCTGCGGAACAGCAGGCGGCCTATCAGGCGATCCTCAGACTCAGAAAACATGGATAAAGCAGGTGTTATATGTACTTAAAAAATATAGAAGTGCAGGGATTTAAATCCTTTGCAAACAAGATCAAGTTTGATTTTCATAACGGCATTACGGGGATCGTGGGCCCAAACGGGAGCGGGAAGAGCAATGTGGCGGATGCGGTCCGCTGGGTGCTCGGCGAACAGAGGGTAAAGCAGCTTCGCGGCGGCAGTATGCAGGACGTTATCTTTTCGGGGACAGAGAACAGGAAACCGCTGAGCTATGCGTCTGTGGCGATCACTCTGGACAATTCGGATCACCAGCTTCCTGTCGACTTTAAAGAGGTGACGGTGACGCGCAAGCTGTACCGTTCCGGAGAGAGCGAGTATCTCATCAACGGAGCGGCATGCAGACTGAAAGATATCAACGAGATGTTCTATGATACGGGGATCGGAAAGGAAGGGTACTCGATCATCGGACAGGGGCAGATCGACAAGATCTTAAGCGGGAAACCGGAGGAACGCCGGGAACTCTTCGACGAGGCTGCCGGCATTGTCAAATTCAAGCGCCGTAAAAATCTTTCCCTGAAGAAGCTGGAGGAGGAGCGGCTGAACCTGACGCGTGTAAACGACATACTGGCCGAGCTCGAAAAGCAGCTCGGTCCTCTTGAAAAACAGTCTGAGACAGCCAGAGAATATCTCAGAAAAAAGGAAGAATTAAAGACTTTTGATATTAATATGTTCCTTCTTGAGGAGGAGCGGCTGCGCGAACGGATCCGCGAGATAGAGGAAAAGTATGAGATCGCTTCCTCAGAGATGGCGGAGTCGAACAGCCGTTACGACAAGATGAAGACGGAATATGAAGCCATTGAGGAAGAAGTGGAAAGTATCGATCTCGCTATTGATACTGCCAGAAACCAGCTCAACGAGACGAATCTTTTAAAACAGCAGCTTGAAGGCCAGATCAACGTCCTCAAAGAGCAGATCAATACTGCACGTATGAACGACGAGCACTACGATAACCGCGCCAGCGCAATACATGTGGAGATCGATACAAGACTGGAACAAAAGAGCTCTTTCGAGGAAGAGAGAAAGGACGTCCAGGAGAAATTAAAAGAGGCTGCCGGCCGGGATGCGGAGGCCAAGACAGCGCTCATAGAGGTGCAGTCTCTGATCGCAGGACATACCGCCTCGATCGAGGAGAAGAAGCAGGAGATCATGGAACTTCTCGGCAGCAGGGCATCGACGAGGGCAAAGATCCAGCATTATGATACGACAAGACAGCAGATCGCCTCAAGGAAAGCGGAGATCGCCGCAAATATGTCCGAGATATCCGATGAGTCCGAGCGTCTGGCACAGAGACTCAAGGAGTATGAAGAGGAACTTCAGAAGGTGCAGGAGTCGATCCGGGGATATAATGACAGGATCCGTGAGAACGAGCAGAAGATAGAGGCGCTCCAGAAGGAACTGAATGTAAAACAGGAAAAGCTGCGGATCGGACAGACTGCGTACCACAGAGAATCTTCCCGGCTGGAGTCTCTGAAAAACATCACAGAGCGATACGACGGGTACGGCAACAGTATCCGGAAAGTAATGGCGAATAAAGACCACGAGAAAGGCCTGATCGGCGTTGTGGCCGATATCATCAAGGTTGACAAAGAGTATGAGATCGCCATCGAGACCGCCCTGGGAGGAAGTATCCAGAATATTGTGACGGACAGTGAAGAGACGGCAAAGAGAATGATCGGTTTTCTCAAGAAAAATAAATATGGGAGGGCTACGTTCCTGCCGCTTACGAGTATGCACGGCGGCACAGGGATACGTACGCCGGAAGCGCTCAGAGAAAAAGGCGTGATCGGCCTGGCAAATACGCTCGTCCATGTGGAAAAGCGTTTTTCGGCGCTCGCCGATCAGCTTCTCGGCAGGACGATCGTAGTGCAGAACATCGACGACGGAATTACGATCGCGCGCAAATATCGGCAGTCTCTGCGTCTTGTCACGCTGGAAGGAGAACTCATCAATCCGGGCGGCTCCATGACAGGCGGCGCCTTTAAGAATTCCAGCAATCTTCTGAGCAGAAGAAGGGAGATCGAGGAATTCGAGAAGACCGTGGCAATGCTGAAAAGCGATATGGATGCCATGGAAAGACAGGTCAGCGAAGTGAAGAGCGCGCGTGCGGCATGTTATAATGAGATCGACTCCATACAGACAGAGCTCAGGAGAGCGTCCGTTCTCGAGAATACGGAGAGGATGAACGTCGAGCAGACGCAGATCCGTCAGCGCGAGGCGGAGGAACGCCGCGAGAGATTTCTGAAAGAACAGGAGGATCTCGAACGGGAACTCCGCACGATCGCGGATAATGAAGAGTCTATCCAGATGGAACTGGAGACGTCGGAAAGTCTGGAACAGGAACTGAACCGGACGATCGACGATCTGCAGAAGAAACTGGAGACAGAAAAGGAGAACGAGGGAGTCCAGCTCAGAGAATCGGAAAAAGTGCATCTTGCCCTGGCCGGTTTCGAGCAGCAGAATGCATTTATCGAAGAGAATATCAGCCGTATCGGCGACGAGATCGAGAAGTTTGAATCAGAACTTAAAGAACTCGATATCAGCAAGGACAATACGTCGGGAGAGATAAAAGAAAAGGAAGATAAGATCAAAGAGCTGCGCCAGACGATCGAGGACTCGAAAGATCTGTATGACGAGATCGGAAAAGAGATCGGCGCACAGACAAAGAAACGGGAGGAACTCAATCAGAAGCACAGGGATTTCCTGAAGATGAGGGAGGAACTCTCAAAGCACATTTCATCCCTGGATAAAGAGTGTTTCCGTCTGAACAGCCAGAAAGAATCCTATGAGGCGTCTTCGGAAAAACAGATGAATTATATGTGGGAAGAATATGAGATCACCTACAATCACGCGATGGAACTGCGGGACGTCAACCTGACGGACCTGGCCTACATGAAGAAGCAGATACAGACGCTGAAAACCGACATACGCAAACTGGGGACAGTGAACGTTAATGCCATTGAGGATTACAAGAACATATCCGAGAGGTACGAGTTCCTGAAAGGGCAGCATGACGATCTGGTGGAAGCGGAGGCCACTCTGGTCCAGATCATCGCGGAACTGGATTCCGCCATGCGGAAACAGTTCAGCGAGCAGTTCAAAAAGATATCGGAGGAGTTCAATATCGTTTTCCGGGAACTCTTCGGCGGCGGCAAAGGGACGCTGGAGCTTATGGAAGATGAAGACATCCTCGAGGCGGGCATACGCATCATCGCCCAGCCGCCGGGAAAGAAGCTGCAGAACATGATGCAGCTCTCCGGAGGGGAGAAGGCTCTGACAGCAATCTCGCTCCTGTTTGCGATACAGAATCTCAAGCCGTCTCCGTTCTGCCTGCTCGACGAGATCGAGGCGGCTCTGGACGACAGCAACGTGACCAGATTTGCACGGTACCTTCACAAGCTGACAAAGAGCACCCAGTTTATCGTGATCACGCACAGAAGAGGGACAATGTCTTCCGCAGACCGCCTGTATGGGATCACCATGCAGGAAAAAGGTGTTTCCACTCTTGTGTCTGTGGATCTGCTGGAAAATGAACTGGACAAATAACAAGTCTATCGGGAGGAGAGGATCAAGATAATGGAAGAGAAAAAAGGCTTTTTTAAACGGCTCGTATCAGGCCTGACGAAGACAAGAGACAATATTGTGTCCGGTATGGACAGTATCTTTCACGGTTTTTCAAAGATAGACGAGGAGTTCTATGAAGAACTGGAGGAAATCCTTATCATGGGAGATCTGGGAGTCCATGCCACGATGAACATCCTGGACGATCTCAGAGAGAAGGTGCGCACGCAGCACATCAAAGAACCGCTTGAGTGCAGACAGCTTCTGATTGACAGCATCAAGGAACAGATGGATGTGGGAGACACCGCGTATGAATTTGAAGAGCGGACCTCCGTCGTTTTTGTGATCGGAGTCAACGGTGTGGGCAAGACGACGACTATCGGAAAGCTGGCCGGGAAACTGAAAAGTCAGGGAAAGCGCGTCATAATCGCGGCGGCAGATACGTTCCGCGCGGCGGCGGGCGAACAGCTGAACGAGTGGGCGGTCCGCGCAGGAGTTGAGATGATCGGAGGACAGGAGGGGGCGGATCCCGCTTCCGTGATCTATGACGCTGTTTCCGCAGCGAAAGCGAGGAAAGCGGATGTGCTTCTGTGCGATACGGCAGGGAGACTGCACAACAAGAAAAATCTGATGGAAGAGTTGAAGAAGATCGACCGCGTGATCGACCGGGAATATCCGGACGCGTACAGGGAGACGCTCGTAGTCCTGGATGCCACGACAGGCCAGAATGCGCTTGTTCAGGCAAGGGAGTTCAACGAGGCAGCGGATATCACGGGAGTGATCCTGACGAAGATGGACGGGACGGCAAAAGGCGGGATCGCCGTAGCCGTACAGGCGGAACTGAAGATACCGGTAAAATATATCGGCGTGGGAGAATCGATAGACGATCTGCAGAAATTTGATCCGGAGGAGTTCGTAAACGCGCTGTTTTACCGTGGAGAAGAAGAATAAGAAAGAAAGAAGGAAGATAAGATGATGACACTGGAGAAATTCGAGGAGGCAAGTGAGCTGGTCAAAAAAGTAACCAATCCGACAAAACTTGTGCACAGCGAGTATCTGAGCGAACTGACCGGCGGAAAAGTGTATCTGAAACCGGAAAATATGCAGCATACCGGCGCGTACAAGATCCGCGGCGCATATTACAAGATCAGTACGATGAGTGAAGAAGAGAGGGCGCGCGGACTCATCACCGCGTCTGCCGGAAATCATGCGCAGGGCGTGGCTTTCGCCGCCAGGAAGTTCGGGTGCAGGGCAGTGATCGTCATGCCTACGGTCACTCCTCTTATCAAGGTGAACCGGACGAAGAGCTATGGAGCCGAGGTCATTTTGTACGGAGATGTGTATGACGATTCTTATGCTTATGCATGTGAGCTTGCGGAGAAAGAAGGATACACTTTCGTCCATCCCTTCAATGATCTGGATGTGGCGACCGGGCAGGGAAGCATTGCTATGGAGATCGTCCAGGAACTTCCCACTGTGGATTACATTCTCGTGCCTGTCGGCGGCGGCGGCCTGATCTCAGGAGTGGCGACACTGGCAAAGATGCTCAATCCCAAGATAAAGGTGATCGGCGTGGAGCCCTCCGAAGCGGCCAGCATGACCGCGGCTCTGCAGGCCGGCGAGGTCGTGGAACTGGAAAGCGCCGACACGATCGCGGACGGGACTGCGGTGAAAGCCGTAGGAGATAAGATACTGCCTTACGTCAAGGAGAATGTAGACGACATGCTTCTCGTAGACGACGACGAGTTGATCGGAGCATTTCTCGATATGGTAGAAAACCACAAGATGATCGTGGAGAATTCGGGACTTCTGTCGGTTGCGGCGCTCAGACAGATAGATCTGAAAGGGAAGAAGGTCGTCTGCATCTTAAGCGGCGGGAATATGGACGTCATTACGATGTCTTCCATCGTTCAGCACGGACTGATCCAGAGAGACCGTATCTTCTCTGTGTCGGTTCTCCTCCCCGATAAGCCGGGAGAGCTTGTTCAGGTGGCGAAGACGATCGCAGACGAGCAGGGCAACGTGATCAAGCTGGAGCATAATCAGTTTGTGAGCACCAACCGCAATGCGGCGGTAGAACTTCGCATCACGATGGAAGCGTTTGGAACAGAGCATAAGAACCGTATCCTCGACGCACTTGAGCAGAACGGATTCCGCCCGAAGCTGATCAGTGCCAAACTGTATTAAGACCAAAGGAGCTGTTTGCCGTATCATGGAAAGAAGGATTCCGAAAAAAGGAGATATCTACAGACATTTTAAGGGAAAGAAGTATAAGATCCTGGAACTTGCAGTATGCACGGAGACCGGAGAAGATATGGTCGTCTTCGAGAGTATGGAGGGAACCCGCAGAGTCTATGCGAGCTTTCTGGAGACTTTTTTGAGCCCGCTGGATACCGGGAAATATCCGCATCCGGATCAGAAGTACCGATTTGAACTGTGCAGGGACAGAAACGTCAGTCACGGGGAAGAACTCAGAAGGCATGGAAATACTACGGCGCTGATCCTGGAATTTCTTGAACTTGTAGACAATGAAGACCGCATCGAGTTCCTTCAGAAACATCAGGCGCAGATCGATGCGCGGTTCCTGACGGCAGCGGCCGAAAGTCTGGAGTTTGCCGAGAATTCCGAGACTTTGGAGGAGCGGTATGCGGCTCTGATGCGCTTCCTGAAGACAAAGGCAAAATATGAAAGCCGGAGACTGAGATGACAGTCTCCGGCCCGTAATATCAGATGTCTCCGATCATGGATCGAGAAATTCAGATCTTCTCTCCCCTTGCCCGCTTCTCAAGAAGAGAGTGGATCTTATCCGTCGGGTTCAGGACGGAACCGATCGTGATATCGTGATTCAGCGAATCAATGATAAGAGCGAGGAATTTGCTCATCTCCGCCGGTACAAAGTACGGCTTTTCATACAGTTCGGGCGGAAGATAAGTCAGGTTCGTCGTTATCACTTTATGGATGTATCCTTTCTCATAATACTCATCGAATTTTTTAAATCCATCCGTGAACAGACCGAAAGTAGTACATACAAAGACGCGCCCCGCGTTCCGTTCTTTTACCTGTCTGGCGACGTCGAGCATGCTCCCTCCGGAGGAGATCATGTCGTCGATGATGATCACGTCCTTGCCGTTCACATCGTCCCCGAGAAATTCGTGCGCGACGATCGGGTTCTTTCCGTCGATGATGACGGAATAATCACGGCGTTTGTAAAACATCCCCATATCAACACCGAGAATATTGGAGAGATAGACGGCGCGGTGCATAGCGCCTTCATCGGGGCTTATGACCATGAGATGATCCTTGTCCGGGATCAGATCCGGAACAGCCCGGAAGATCGCTTTCATGAACTGATAGGACGGGCTGAAGTTGTCAAATCCGCTCAGCGGGATCGCGTTCTGTACTCTTGGATCATGGGCGTCAAAGGTGATGATATTGGACACGCCCATGGCCGAGAGCTCTTCGAGCG
This sequence comes from uncultured Eubacteriales bacterium, assembly GCA_949294665.1. Classification (GTDB taxonomy): domain Bacteria; phylum Bacillota; class Clostridia; order Lachnospirales; family Lachnospiraceae; genus Mediterraneibacter. The sequence continues at coordinate 99,454 of CASFID010000014.1, read as the reverse complement.
CGAGCGCGCAGTCCAGAGATTCTCTTTTTGTCCGCTTATGCTGACGGCTCTCATAGAGGAAAGGCATGATGACATTGATGCGGCGCGCCTTGCCTGTGGCCGCTGAGATGATCCTTTTGAGATCCTGGTAGTGGTCGTCAGGAGACATATGGTTGCGATGCCCGTTCACAGTATAGGTAAGGCTGTAATTGCATACATCCGTCATGATGAACAGGTCGGTTCCCCGGATCGTCTCCCGCAGGATGCCTTTGGCCTCCCCGGTGCCGAATCTGGGACACTCGCAGTCGACGAGATAATTGTTTGATTTGTAATTGACATAAAGGGGAGATTCTGATACTTCGTTGATCGTGTTGGCACGGAAAGAGACGATGTAATCATTGACTTTCTGACCGAGTTCACGGCAGCTCTCCATCGCGACGATCTTAAGAGGCGCGGTGGGGAGCGTTTTTTCTAAAAGTTCGATATTTGACATTTTTTTCTCCTGTTGTTGATCTTTTTTATCTGATCTGTCGTAGATTTACATATCTTTTATAACATCTTTCTTATACAAATTCAAGAAGGTTTTGGCAGATAATGGCTTTGCGCCTGTGAGGAATTATGTTATACTTGACGGGGAGAAAACAGGAAGATACGAGGAGTTTTCATATATGACAGGACACGCACATACCGTAAAGAGCGTTCTGCCCGGCAGTATCGCTCAGGAGATGGGAGTAGGACCAGGAGACAGGCTCCTGGAAGTGAGCGGACACAGGATCGAGGATGTCTTCGACTATCAGTACTATGTGGAAGAGGAAAAGATCGTGCTCCTTATCGAGAAACCGGATGGAGAGCAGTGGGAGCTGGAGATCGAAAAGGACGCTGACGAGCAGCTCGGCATCGAGTTTGAACAGGGACTGATGGACGAGTACCGTTCCTGCCGGAATAAATGCATCTTTTGCTTTATCGATCAGATGCCGCCGGGGATGCGGGATACCCTCTATTTTAAGGACGACGATTCCAGACTTTCCTTCCTGCAGGGCAATTATGTAACTCTGACAAACATGGACGACCATGACATCGAGAGGATCATAAGATACCGTCTGGAACCGATCAACATCTCGTTTCAGACGACAGATCCTGTGCTGCGCTGCCGGATGCTACACAACCGGTTCGCGGGCGAGGCTCTCAGGAAAGTGGATATGCTCTATCAGGGCGGCGTTGAGATGAACGGTCAGATCGTACTGTGCAAAGGGATCAACGACGGAGAGCACCTGGAGCGATCGATCAGAGAACTGACCGGATATCTCCCGCTTTTAAAGAGCGTCTCCGTCGTTCCGGTGGGCCTCACGAAATTCAGGGAAGGCCTGTACCCGCTGGAGCCTTTTACAAAAGAAGATGCGAGAGCTGTGCTCGGCATCATCCACAGATGGCAGAAGAGGATCTATGAACAGTACGGAACACATTTCGTCCATGCGGGCGACGAGTGGTATCTGCTGGCGGAAGAAGAACTTCCAGAGGAAGAGCGTTATGACGGATATCTGCAGCTTGAGAACGGGGTGGGGATGCTCCGTCTGCTTCTGGAGGAATTCAAAGAGGCTTTCGACTCTCTTGCGGGAGATGACCGGACCGGAGAACTCTCTGTGGCCACAGGACGGCTCGCCTGTCCGTATATCAGCCGGATGGCGGAGTGCATGACGGAGAAGTTCCCCGGAATGAAGATCCGCGTATATCCGGTGCGAAATGATTTCTTCGGGGAGAGCATCACGGTATCCGGTCTCGTCACGGGACAGGATCTGATCGCCCAGCTTTCCGGGAGGGAACTGGGGAGCGCCCTTCTCATTCCCTGCAATATGCTTAAGGCGGATGAGGATGTGTTTCTGGATGACATTACCGCAGAAGAGCTTTCCGACGCTTTACAAGTGCCGGTAGTTATTGTAAAATCAAGCGGACAGGATCTGATCAACGCGATCCTGGGCGAGAAAGAGCAAGGAAAGGTTGAATAAAATGAGCAGACCAGTAGTAGCCATCGTGGGACGCCCAAATGTCGGAAAGTCGACGCTGTTCAACGCGCTGGCCGGGGAGATGATCTCCATCGTAAAGGACACCCCCGGAGTGACGCGGGACAGGATTTATGCGGACGTTACATGGCTGGATAAAGAATTTACACTGATAGATACAGGCGGTATCGAGCCTGACAGCAAGGATGTGATCCTCTCTCAGATGAGAGAACAGGCTCAGATCGCGATCGATACGGCGGACGTGATCATTTTCATCACGGACGTAAGGCAGGGACTTGTGGACGCGGACTCAAAAGTGGCCGATATGCTGAGACGTTCCGGGAAACCGGTGGTCCTTGTAGTGAACAAGGTGGATCATTTTGAAAAGTATATGCCGGATGTCTATGAATTCTATAATCTGGGGATCGGGGACCCGGTGCCGGTGTCAGCGGCTTCCCGTCTCGGACTCGGGGACATGCTGGAGACCGTGGCGGAACATTTTCCGGAGGGGAGCGATGAGGAAGAGGAGGACGAGCGCCCCCGCATCGCCATCGTGGGGAAACCCAACGTGGGGAAATCTTCGATCATCAACCGCCTTCTCGGCGAGAACCGTGTGATCGTATCCGATATCGCGGGGACAACGCGTGACGCCATCGACACACGCATCGTTCATGACGGACGGGAATATGTCTTTATCGACACCGCAGGACTGCGGAGAAAGAGCCGGATCAAGGAAGAGCTTGAGCGTTACAGTATTATCCGCACTGTGACGGCTGTCGAACGCGCCGACGTGGTGCTGATGGTCATAGACGCGACAGAGGGAGTCACCGAACAGGATGCAAAGATCGCGGGGATCGCTCATGAAAGAGGAAAAGGCGTCATCATCGTCGTCAACAAGTGGGACGCCATCGAGAAGGACGACAGGACGATGAGAGAGTACGAAAAGAATATCCGGCATGTGCTTTCATACATGCCTTACGCCGAGATCATGTATGTGTCTGCGCTTACCGGGCAGAGACTGGGCAAATTGTACGACATGATCGACATGGTGATCGAGAACCAGACGCTGAGGATCGCCACGGGAGTTCTCAACGAGATCATGACGGAAGCGGTCGCGCTGCAGCAGCCGCCGTCCGACAAAGGAAAGCGCCTGAAACTCTATTATATCACGCAGGTGTCAGTAAAGCCTCCGACCTTTGTGATCTTTGTGAACGATAAGGAACTGATGCATTTCTCATATACCAGGTATCTTGAGAATAAGATCAGAGAGGCGTTTGGATTCAGGGGGACTTCGCTGAAGTTTTTCATCAGGGAGAGAAAGGTAAAGGAGCAGTAAAGTATGGAACGATTGATCTGTCTTGCCATCGGGTATGTGTGTGGTCTTTTTCAGACCGGATATATCGTCGGGGAGATGAGCCATGTCGACATCAGAAAAAAGGGGAGCGGGAATGCCGGCACGACAAATGCCCTGCGGGTGCTCGGATGGAAAGCGGGAGCGCTGACATTTGCCGGGGATGTGCTCAAATGCGTCGCCGCATTCCTCATCGTGTATTTTATGTACCGGGGAAGCGAATACCGTCCGCTTCTCACCCTCTATGCCGGCGCAGGGGTGACGCTCGGCCACAATTTCCCTTTCTATATGGGATTCAAAGGAGGAAAAGGGATCGCCGTTATGGCGGGACTTGTTGTCGTCAACAGTTTCTGGCATGTGCCGGAGAGTCTGCTGCTCATGCCGGTCACGCTGGCCTGCTTTCTGATCCCGGCGGCGGTGACAAGATACATATCCGTGGGCTCGCTGGCGGCATATACGGTATTTTTGGCCGAGATGATCGTGATCGGCCGGTGGGGCTGGTTTGATATGGAAAAATCCCGATGTATTGAGCTCTATGCAGTGCTTTTCCTTATGACGTTTCTGGCATGGTACCGTCACAGGGAAAATCTCAAAAGACTTGTAAACGGGACAGAGAATAAATTCGGATCAAAGAAAAAGGAGAGGTAGATCATGGCAAATGTAAGTGTACTGGGCGCCGGGAGCTGGGGGACCGCACTGTCGGTCCTGCTCCATGACAACGGACATCAGGTGACGATCTGGTCCATCGACGAAAACGAAGTGAAGATGCTGCGGGAGAAAAGAGAGCATGAACTCAAGCTTCCCGGAGTCAGACTATCCGATGATATGGAGATCACAGGAGATCTGGAATACGCGGTGAGGGGGCGGGACTTTCTCGTGCTGGCCGTCCCGTCCCCTTATACAAGGGAGACGGCGCGCAAGATGAAGCCTTATGTCGCGGAAGGTCAGATCATAGTGGATGTGGCGAAGGGGATAGAAGAGTCTACGCTAATGACTCTGTCCAGACAGATCGAACAGGAGATCCCGCAGGCGGACGTTGCAGTCCTCTCAGGACCAAGCCACGCGGAGGAAGTAGGGCGCAGACTTCCCACGACATGCGTGATCGGGGCGAAGACGAGAAAGACGGCTGAGTATCTCCAGTCGGCTTTCATCAGCAATGTGTTCCGCGTCTACACAAGTCCGGATATCCTGGGGATCGAGCTGGGAGGCTCTCTTAAGAATGTGATCGCGCTGGCGGCGGGCATCGCGGATGGGCTCGGCTACGGGGATAATACAAAAGCGGCTCTTATCACAAGGGGGATCGCAGAGATCGCGCGGCTCGGCGTGAAAATGGGCGGTAAGATCGAGAGCTTTACCGGCCTTACGGGGATCGGAGATCTGATCGTCACCTGCGCAAGCGTACACAGCCGTAACCGCAGGGCAGGATATCTTATCGGACAGGGGATGTCCGTGCAGGAGGCCATGGATGAGGTCAGGATGGTCGTGGAGGGAGTCTATTCTGCGAAAGCAGCGGCCAGACTTGCGGAAAAATACGATGTATCCATGCCCATTGTCAATGAAGTGAACGCAGTTCTCTTTGACGGGAAATCTCCGGCGAAGGCTGTGAACGACCTGATGATGAGAGAGTCGCGCAGTGAGAACAGTTCTCTGATCTGGGATGAATAACGGACATGTAATTGAAAAAATACAAGGCATACCCCCGGCTTCTGCGGCATACACTGTATCAGCAGAATAAGGGGGTATCTTTATGGATTCATTTCAGGTATACAGAGATATGAAAGCGCGTACGAACGGAGAGATCTATATCGGCGTGGTCGGCCCGGTACGGACAGGCAAATCGACTTTTATCAGGAGATTTATGGATCTACTCGTCCTTCCGAACATGACAGATGAGCATGCAAGAGAGCGGACGAAAGATGAACTTCCCCAGGCTGCCTCCGGCACTGCCATTATGACGACAGAGCCGAAATTTGTCCCGAAGGACGCGGCGTCGGTCCGGCTTTCCGAGGACGTAGAGGTAAAGCTCCGTCTTATCGACTGCGTTGGATTTGTGGTAGAGGGAGCTTCCGGATATATAGAGAATGAAGTGGAGAGACAGGTAAAGACTCCCTGGTTCGAGTATGAGATCCCCTTTACGAAAGCCGCGGCCATAGGAACGGAAAAAGTCATTCACGATCATGCGACGATCGGGTTTGTCGTGACGACCGACGGGAGCGTCACAGAGATTCCGCGGGAAAATTACATAGAGGCGGAGGAGAAGACGATACGTGAGCTCAAGTCGATCGGGAAGCCTTTTGTCATCCTCCTCAACTGCAGGAAACCATATGCCGAAGAGACGAAAACATTAAAAGACGAACTGGAGAAAAAATACGGGGCGGCGGTCGTCCCGGTGAACTGCGAACAGATGAAGACGGAAGATATCCACGAGATCATGCGGCAGGTGCTCTATGAATTTCCGATCACAGAGGTGGAGTTCTATGTGCCGAAGTGGGTGGAAATGCTCTCAAGGGACCACCGGATCAAGAAAGACCTTCTGGAGCAGGCCCGACTGCTCATGAAAGATCTGGAGGACGTCCGAAGCATCGTCTCCCTTGAGATCAGGACGGAGAGCCCGTATATCCAGGAGATAAGTGTCTCCCGGATCGAGATGGATTCAGGGAAGGTGCAGATACAGATCAGTTATGCGCAGGAGTATTATTACGAGATCTTAAGCGAACTTACCGGCATGCAGATCCGGGGCGAGTATGAGCTCATCTCAATGGTGAAAGAACTCTCGTCTATGAGAGAAGAGCTGAGTGGATTAAAAGATGCATTTGCAAATGTGAAGATGAAAGGATACGGCGTGGTTACTCCGGCAAAAGAGGATATCAGACTGGAGGAACCGGTCATCATCAAACAGGGCAGTAAATTCGGCGTAAAGATCCGTTCGGAAGCGCCGTCGATCCATATGATACGCGCCAATATCGAAACAGAGATCGCTCCGATCGTGGGCAGCGAGAAGCAGGCGGAAGACCTGGCAGAGTATATCAGGAAGGAGAGTGAGACGCCTCAGGGCGTTTGGGGAACGAACATCTTCGGAAAGACAGTGGAGGAGCTCGTGATGGACGGTATGAGAAATAAGATCGCCATGATCAATGATGAGAGCCAGGTCAAACTTCAGGATTCCATGCAGAAGATCGTAAATGACACAAACGGAGGTCTGGTCTGCATCATAATCTGAGCGACTGTTCTCTCGACAAGCGCTTATCCAGAGAGTATAATAGCGGTATACATCGTTCCCGCAGGGAGCATCAGGCTTCCTGCGGGAACACTTAAGGAGAAAGACAGATGAAGAACGTATATGACGGAATCCTTTCATTTCGGGGAGAATGGAGAGAGTACCAGGCCAGAGTGCTGGGGGAAGCGGACCGCTATCTGGAGGACGGCAGGATCCACATCGTCGCTGCGCCGGGAGCGGGAAAGACGACGCTTGGCATCGAACTGATACGAAGAACAGGGCGTCCCTGTCTAATCCTCTCTCCCAGGATCGTCATACGCCAGCAGTGGCTGGAGAGGACAGAACAATCCTTTCTGATACACGGAAGCGGGGCGGGGATGCCGGATGGCTCGTTCCTCTCGAACGATATCAGGAATCCCGGGACGATCACATCGATCACATATCAGACACTTTTCTGCGGCATGACGGGGAAAAAGGAAACGGAGGAAAGAGAGGACGGCAGCGGCAGGGAAGAGATCGATCTTACGGATATAAACCTTGTAAAGACGGTGAAAGAATCGTGTATCGGCACGATATGTCTGGATGAGTGTCATCATCTGAAAAATGAATGGTGGAAAGCTCTGGAGGATTTCATGTCCCGGATGGGAGATGTGACTGTGATCGCTCTTACGGCAACGCCGCCTTATGATGCGACGCCGGCACAATGGGAAAGGTATACAAAACTGTGCGGACCTATCGATGCGGAGATCACGGTTCCGGAACTGGTAAAAGAGGGGAGTCTATGCCCGCATCAGGACTATGTATGGTTCAGCTATCCGTCGGGAGAAGAAGAGGAAGAGGTACTGGCTTTCCGCCGAAACGCGGAGGAGATGTTCGCACGTCTGATGGAGGATGGATCTCTGCAAACGGCTTTGTCCTCTCATCCGGCTCTGGCCGGCGGGGAGGAATATTTTGACGCCATGCTGGAAGATCCCGGATATCTGTCTGCCCTTCTCATTTTCTGTCAGTCTCGGGGCATTCCTTTTTCATGGAGATGGCTGGAACTGCTCGGTGTCAAAAAGATGCCGGAGATGTCAGAAAAATGGATGGAACGGCTTCTGCAGGGATTCCTCTATGACGACAGTTCCTCCTATGACTGTACAGAGGAATACAGGGATGCCCTGATCCGGCAGCTGAGGTCCCGGGGACTGATCGAGAAGAAGAAGGTTCGCTTTCTTGTCAGCGATAAGATAGAGAAGCTTCTGACTAACAGCAGGGGAAAACTGGACAGTATCCTGGATATCGTCTCCTGCGAGTCGTCTTCCATGGGCGAAGGGCTTCGTATGCTGATTCTGACAGACCATATCCGAAAAGAGTATATGAACGCCATCGGAAAGGAAGACCGTGCGGTCCAGTCCACAGGAGTTATTCCGGTCTTTGAACTGCTCAGAAGGAGAGGGACGTGCAGGAGACTTGGCGTCCTCTGCGGGAGCATGCTCATAATACCGGATCCTGCCAGGGAAGCCTTTACCCGGGAGATACGCGAGGGAGGAAATCCGGAACCGATTTTCAGGCAGCTTACGAACAGGGAGGGAGAACCGCTTGGATACAGTCAGGTCGTTCAAAACGGCGGGATGGGACCGTACATGAGGGCTATGACCAATCTGTTTGAACAGGGAGAAGTCGGAGTCCTGATCGGGACAAGATCCCTGCTCGGAGAGGGGTGGGATTCCCCCTGCATCAATTCCCTTATCCTGGCAAGCTCTGTCGGCTCTTACGTCCTGGGAAATCAGATGCGGGGAAGGGCGATCCGCACCTGGTCCAGGGATCCGTACAAGGTGAGCAACATCTGGCATCTCGTCTGTCTTGCCCCGCCCGGGGAGCAGAAAGAGAAGCGACGCATGGGAATACCGGAACCGGAACTCTCGGAAGATTACCATACGCTTGAGCGGCGTATGGACGGGATCCTCTGCGTCAGCTATGATGGAACTGCCATAGAGAACGGTATGCAGCGGCTGAGTACGATATCAGGACCTTTTGACAGGAAGAGCGTCCGCCGGATCAATGAGGACATGGCGCGCCGGAGCGCTCACAGGGAAGTGGTGGCAGAGCAGTGGAAGAAGGCCGTCTGCTCCGGAGGAAAGATGGAAGTCACAGATGAGTACAGAGCAGGGGCAAAGAGGATGAAACCGGGATTCTACTTCTTTCATGTGCTTGGAGCGCAGATCATGATAACGCTGGGGGAACTGTGCAATATCCTGTACCGGATCAAACTGCCGGAGAATGCGGGGGAGGGCCGGGTAATCTTTTTTGCCCTCACCGGGCTGTTCCTCGCACTGAGCGTCCTCTTCGGCGGAAAGCTGCTAAGACAGCTTACTCCTATGTGGCGTTTTCAGGGAGTGAGCAGAGGCGTGCTGATGGCGCTCAGAGAGGACGGGCAGATCCGCTCGGACTGCCGCGTGATGACGGAAGAGACAGACGGAGTGACTTTCGCAGCCTGGCTGCAGGGCGGAACGGACAGAGAAAAGAATGTCTATGCGGATACGATCGGAGAGATGCTCGCGCCTGTGGAAAACCAGAGGTATCTTCTCTGTCATGGAGGAAAAAGCGACAGAGCGAGAGAATATTTCTGTGTTCCGACGGTGTTTGCCGGCAGCAGGGAGAAAGCAGAACGCTTCCGGGCTGCGCTGCGTCCCTATATCGGGAATTTCCGTCTTGTATATACGAGGAACGCCGCAGGTCGGAAAATCCTGCTCCATGCGAGGGCGAAAGCTTTTTCGGGAAGAAACGAGCGGAGGATGGACCGCAGAAAAAAGGTAAGAGGAGCGCTGGAGTGAGCGGACACTCTTCTGATCCGGATGAAAGAAAGGCTTGAATCGGAAACTTCCTGATATTATAATATCAGTTAAAACAGAACAGGAAAGGACAGCACAGATAAAACGATGAGCAGACAATATGAGAAACTGGAAAAATGCTGCGCATATTACAGATCAAGGACCGGCTTCAGCCCGAAAGTGGGACTGATCCTCGGCTCAGGTCTGGGCGGATATGCAAAAAATATGAAAGTAGAAACGGAGATTCCCTACGGCGATATCCCCGGATTCCCGGTCTCGACGGTACAGGGACATGACGGGAGATACCTGCTGGGATATATTGGCAGGGTTCCGGCTGTTGTCATGAAGGGCAGAGTGCATTATTATGAAGGATATCCGATGGAAGACGTGGTGCTCCCTGTAAGGCTCATGAAGAAGATGGGAATCGAGATTCTCTTTCTCACCAATGCTTCCGGAGGGATAAACGAAAGCTTTTCGGTCGGAGATTTCATGATGATCACAGATCAGATATCGAGCTTTGTTCCGTCGCCGCTGATCGGGGAGAACGTATCCGAACTGGGGGAACGCTTTCCGGATATGACACACATCTACGACAGAGAACTCATGGAAGTGATAAAAAAGACGGCGCAGGAGGAAGCGGTCGAACTGAAACAGGGCGTCTATCTCCAGACGTCAGGACCGAATTTTGAAAGCCCGGCTGAGATAAGGATGTATGCCACCCTCGGAGCGGATGCAGTGGGCATGAGCACCGCCTGCGAAGCGATCGCGGCGCGTCATGCCGGGATACGCGTGTGCGGAGTCTCCTGTATCTCCAACATGGCCAGCGGTCTCTCCAAAGAGGAACTGAGCCATCTGGACGTACAGGCTGTGGCGGACAGACGGGCGGAGGAATTCGAGAGACTCGTCACGAGAAGTATTGAGAAGATGGAAACCATGTGAAAGATATGCCGGAGCAGATCTGCAAGGGCGGTAAAAGAGGTGAGATAAAAATGAAGACAAGGATATATAATGCCAGGATACTGACAATGGAAGAAGGCCAGGATATTTTTCCGGGAGAGATCCAGATAGAGAACGGCCGCATCACAGGAGTAAAGCCTTATGGAACAGGGAATGAAAAATGGAAAGGTGGCGTGGAGGCCCCTTCGGATGCAGAAGAAGAAAAGGGGCATTGGGATCGGGAGATCGACGCAAAAGGAAATCTTATTATGCCCGGCTTTAAAAACGCGCACACCCATTCCCCGATGACGTTCCTTCGTTCCTATGCGGACGATATGAAACTTCAGGAGTGGCTCTTTGATAAAGTGTTTCCTGCGGAAGCCAAACTCACGGAGGATGATATCTACTGGCTGACAAAGCTCGCTGTTATGGAATACCTTACAAGCGGCATTACTTCCGCATTCGATATGTACAAGCTGAAATCGGAGACCGCGAAGGCGGCAGAGGAGACGGGGTTCCGCATGGTGTTGTGTGGGGATATCAACGATTTCGGCGGGACTGTACAGGATGTGGAAGATGATTTCATAAAGTATAACAGAAAGAAAGACAGCCTGATCTCTTATCAGATCGGATTCCATGCGGAGTATACTACAAGCCGTGAACTGATGGAAGGACTGTCCGTGCTTGCCGACAAATATAAGGCGCCGGTCAACGTCCACTGTTCAGAGACGAGACGGGAAGTCGAGGAATGCAGAGAGCGCTCCGGTATGACGCCTGTGGCCTACATGGATTCCCTGGGACTCTTCCGGCACGGCGGCGGTCTGTTCCACGGCGTGCACATGGACGACGGCGATTTCGAGATCATCCGGAAGAGAGGGATCTTCGTTGTGACCAATCCGGCATCCAATCTGAAGCTCGCCAGCGGGATCGCTCCCGTAAAGCGTTACCTGGATCTGGGCATCCCGGTTGCGATCGGAACGGACGGAGCGGCGAGCAACAACTGTCTGGATATGTTCCGGGAGATGTTCCTTGTGACAGGTCTGCAGAAAGTTCTCTGTGATGATCCGGAAGCAGTACCCGCCATGGAGGTGCTGAAAATGGCGGTCATAAACGGAGCGCATGCCATGGGACTTACGGACTGTGACAGGATTGCGCCTGGGAAGAGGGCAGATCTTATCATGATCGATCTGATGCAGCCGAATATGCAGCCGCTCCACAATATTGAAAAGAACATCGTTTACAGCGCCAGCAAGCAGAATGTAAAGATGACGATGATCGACGGAAACGTCCTGTATCAGGACGGCGTCTTCCATATCGGAGATGCAAAGGAGAAAATCTACGAGAACGCAAACCGGATCGCGGAGCGTATCCTCGGGACATGACAATATATAAGAGACAGCTGTGAAAGAGGGGAAAAAGAGGAGTCAGGCAGGCGAAATAGGCAGGAGAGGGGAACGAAAAGAAAGGGGTTACATATGATGAGAGCAGCGATATTTGCGATAGATACAGGAATTTACAAAGCTAGGGCAGAAAGCGCGGCGGCGACCGCGCTGAAACGTCTTCTGGAGCAGGTCGGTTTTGAGGTGAAGGCGGCAGGAGCGCTTCCTCAGGAGAAGAACGTTGTCTCGACGGTGCTCGCGCAGCTTGCCGATTCGGAATCGGTGGAACTGATACTGACCGCCGGCGCTGTGGGGTATCAGAGCGGCGACTGTGCCGCCGAGGCAGTCACTGATGTTGCAGAACGACTCCTCCCCGGTATCCCGGAGGCGCTGCGCGCCTATAATCTCAGATATTCCAAGAAAGCCATCCTGGAATCCATGGAGGCAGGTATCAGGAAGAAAACTCTGATCCTGAATCTGCCGGAGAGCGCCAAGACAGCAAAAGAGGATATGGAGTATATCCTCCCCGAAATCGTTCAGGTAGTGGAGAGTATCAGCATATGATGAAAGTGACATATTTCGGACACAGTGGATTTCTCCTGGAGATGGAGGATATGTACTGCGTCTTTGACTATTACAGGGGCAGTCTTCCAAAGTGGGATACAGATAAGAAGATGCTTGTATTTGTAAGTCATGCACATTATGACCATTATAATAAAGAAATATTTAAACTGCGGAACAGCTTCCGGGACATCAGGTTCATCCTGTCGTCCGATATCGCCGACATTCCAGGAACGGACGCGGCAGGAGAAGATGCGGCGGGCCGGGATGTTCTGTCTATGGATCCAAATGAAGAACAGACGGTCTTCGGATGCCGGATACGGACACTGCGTTCCAATGATCAGGGGGTTGCCTATCTGATACGGTACGGACAGAAGACGATATATCACGCCGGGGATCTGAACTGGTGGCACTGGGAGGGTGAGCCGGAAGCTTTCAACAAGATGATCCGCCGGACGTATCAGTCGGAGATCAACAAGCTCCAGAAGGAGAAGATAGACGTGGCTTTTGTGCCGGTGGATCCCCGCCTGGGAGAGCAGTATTGCTGGGGACTGGACTGTTTCATGAAGAGAACAGATACAAAGCGCGTATTTCCGATGCATTTCTGGGATAATTATGAAATCTTCGACCGGCTGATGCTGGAAAAATGTACGAAAGATTATCAGGACAGGATCATGCGGATCGAGCGGGAAGGACAGTGTTTTCTGCTGGAACCGTGATAAGAAGTCCCTGTCCGGGGAAAGAAGGAAAAGATGCAGCTGTTCGTTGACGGCGGCGTCTGAAAATAGTATAATCAATAACTGTGTCAAGTAAGACAGGCGATCGCGGCTGCGAAGGCCGAAAGGCTGCAGACGAGGAAAGTCCGGGCTTCACAGGGCAGGATGCCGGATAACGTCCGGTGGAGGCGACTCCAAGGCCAGTGCAACAGAAATAAACCGCCGGGATATTTCCCGGTAAGGGTGGAAAGGCAGTGTAAGAGACTACCGCCCTGCTGGTAACAGCAGGGGCACATGTAAACCCCATCCGAAGCAAGACCGGATCGAAACGATGTGGCGGCCCGTCACGTTTCAGGTAGGTCGCTTGAGCACAGCGGCGACGCTGTGCCTAGACAGATGATCGCCCAACGACATAACCCGGCTTATCGTCTTGCTTGACACCTTTACAGCAGACCGGCAATGTCTGATCTTTCAGGCAGGATGCCGGTATATTTAATGACAGGAGATGAACAGATATGGGAATGAGGATCAATGCAGAGCTTCCGCTGCCGGCGGATCTGAAAGCGGAATATCCGCTCTCGGACAATGTTGTCAGGATCAAAGAGAAAAGGGACCGGGAGATCCGGGATATCTTCACGGGAAAGTCAGATAAATTCGTAGTGATCGTAGGACCATGCTCGGCGGATAACGAGGATTCCGTGTGCGAGTATGTGAGCCGTCTGGCCAGGGTGAACGAAAAAGTATCTGACAGACTGATGCTCATCCCCAGGATCTATACGAATAAGCCCCGGACGACAGGCGAAGGGTACAAAGGAATGCTCCATCAGCCGGAGCCGGATCAGGCGCCGGACCTTCTGGCAGGGATCATCGCTATCCGGAAAATGCATACCCGGGCCATCGAGGAGAGCGGGCTGACTGCCGCGGACGAGATGCTCTATCCGGAGAACAGGAGCTATCTCGACGACATTCTGTCCTACGAGGCGGTCGGAGCACGCTCGGTGGAGAACCAGCAGCACCGGCTGACGGCAAGCGGCATGGATATCCCTGTTGGCATGAAGAATCCTACCAGCGGGGACTTTTCCGTGATGCTCAACTCCGTCGTCGCCGCCCAGAGTTCCCACACATTTATCTACCGGGGGCTGGATGTGACGACCGATGGAAATGATCTCGCACATGTGATCCTGAGAGGAGGCGTGGATAAGTACGGCACATGCATCCCGAACTATCACTATGAGGATCTGGTTCGGCTTCTCGGGGCATATCAGCAGAGAGAACTGAAAAATCCGGCTGCGATCGTGGATGCCAACCACTCGAATTCCAACAAGCAGTTCCGCGAGCAGATCCGCATCGTGAGCGAGGTGCTCCACAGCAGGAATTATAATCCGGAACTGAAAAAACTTGTCAAGGGCGTTATGATCGAGAGTTATCTGGAAGAGGGATGTCAGAAGATCGATGAAAACAGAGTGTACGGAAAGTCGATCACGGATCCGTGTCTTGGCTGGGAGGACACAGAAAGACTGATTTATAAGATTGCTGACGAGTGTTAAAAAGAACTGATCCGCCGGGATGTATGCGCAGCATACGCTGCGTACATCCCGGCGGATATCTTTTTTGCTGTATGAACCGGATCTATCTTCTCCTGCTGTATTTCTCTTCGCAGTATTTGCAGCGGTAGATCTGATTCTCCTCGTCGGTGAGGACGAACACATGATCCAGTTCCTGCTCAATGGACGTGATGCACCGCGGGTTCTTGCAGCGGATCACATTACGGATCTCTTTGGGCAGTTTCAGCTGTTTCTTATCAACGATCTTCTCGTTTTCTATGATATTGATCGTGATATTGTGATCGATGAATCCGAGGATGTCCAGATCCATGAAATCGATCGGACACTCGATCTTAATGATATCCTTCTTGCCCATTTTATTGCTCCTGGCATTCTTGATGATGGCGACACAGCAGTCCAGTTTGTCAAGGTGCAGGTATTTATAGATATCCATGCTTCTTCCCGCCTCGATGTGGTCGAGGACGAAGCCTTCAGAGATACTTCCTACGTTCAGTGTACTTTTTATCATAGTTATTTCCTTTCTTTCTAATCTGAATCAATCCTGATCTGAACGGATGAGCAGGCCTAACCGACATGGATATCGAGCAGTGTCAGGATCAGCGCCATCCTTACATACACGCCATACTGTACCTGACGGAAATATGCCGCCCGGGGATCATCGTCCACCTCAACGGAAATCTCGTTTACTCTCGGAAGCGGATGCAGCACATACATGTCTTCAGGCGCCAGTTTCATCTTGGCTTTGTCCAGTATGTAGAAATCTTTCATGCGGACATAATCTTCCTCGTTAAAGAAACGTTCTTTCTGGACGCGTGTCATATAGAGGATATCAAGATTCGGCATGGCGTCCTCGAGACGGACGACTTCCTTATACTCGATGTTGTTGCGGTCCAGCACATCATGGCGGATGTATTCGGGGAGACGAAGTTCCTCTGGTGAGATGAGGATAAATCGGATATTTTCATATCTTACAAGCGCATTGATCAGCGAATGGACAGTGCGTCCGAACTTCAGGTCGCCGCACAGACCGATCGTGAGGTCCCCGAGCCGTCCTTTGAGACTGCGGATCGTAAGCAGATCTGTCAGTGTCTGTGTCGGGTGCTGATGTCCCCCGTCTCCCGCATTGATGACCGGGATGGAAGAGTGCTGGCAGGCGACCATCGGCGCGCCCTCTTTTGGATGTCTCATGGCGCAGATATCGGCATAGCAGGAGACTGTACGTATCGTATCGGAAACGCTTTCTCCTTTTGCGGCTGAGCTGGAATCAGCGGATGAGAAGCCGAGGACGCTGCCGCCTAAGTTCAGCATGGCAGCTTCATGGCTCAGCCTTGTCCTGGTGCTGGGCTCATAGAACAGTGTCGCCAGCTTCCTGCCTTCACACGCATGCGCGTATTTGGCGGGATCAGCTTCGATGTCCTGCGCAAGGTCCAGAAGCTTGTCTAGTTCTTCTACTGAAAAGTCCAGTGGACTCATCAAATGTCTCATAAGTGTCCTCCTTAAATATAGAAAATATATTTTTCAAACAGGTTTGTTATCTGTATTGAAGCAGTTCTTCCACAGTTTTCCGCTTTGGAGCGGCGGGCTCGATATCGGGATATCCGACTGCGATAAGAGCGGCAAGCTCCTGATCCTCCGGAAGATCGAGAAGACCGGTGATACCGTCCTCGTCGAATATGCCCATGATCACAGTGCCAAGCCCGTGATCCCACGCGGCGAGACAGAAGCTCTGGCATGCGGCCCCTACGTCAAACATCTGCCAGCGGTCGCCTTTTTTGGTCGAAAAGGAACCGTCGCGTTCATAACCGCAGCGTCCTTTTCTGAAAGTAACGGCCATCAGCATGTTTACCTGACGTATGATGTTTGAATTGTAATCCGGGGTATACTTGTCCGCGATCTCGGCGAGAAGAGAAGGATCTTCAATTGCGATATAGCGGGTGATCTGAGTATTTTTCCAGGAAGGGGAAAAAGAAGCCAGAGAAACAACAGAATCAATAACAGAATGATCAACAGGATCCGATTTGTATTTTCGGATACTTCTTCGTGTTTTTAAACATTCAGTAACGTTCATTTACATACCTCCCTAAATTCTCCACATAATCATATAATAAATCAGAGGGATTTTCAACTGCAAAGTAGATTTTATGAAAGAAATGTAATATACTGATTAACAGTTCACCATGAAAGGAGCAGAAGAGATGGAGTCGTTGGAAATACTCAGAGAGAAACTGGACAAGATAGACGACCAGATCGTAGAACTCTATGAACAGAGGATGGAAGTCTGCGGTCAGGTGGGAGAATATAAAGTGAAAGCAGGCCGCAAAGTATTTGACAGACAGAGGGAAAAAGAAAAGCTTGCGGACGTGGCGTCCAAAGTGACCGGAGATTTTAACAAAAAAGGGATACAGGAACTGTATCAGCAGCTTATGTCCATGAGCAGAAAGCTGCAGTACAGGCAGCTCGTGGAGGCGGGAGCGCTCGGGAGACTGCCGTTTATCCGGATCGGTGATCTGGATAAAAAGAATGCCCGCGTCGTCTTCCAGGGGACGGAAGGAGCATACGGGCAGGCGGCGATGATGCAGTTTTTCGGGACCGGCGTCAACCATTTCCATGTGAGAACATTCCGGGAGGCGATGGAGTCCATAGAGGAGGGAGCGGCGGACTACGCAGTGCTTCCGATCGAGAACTCTACCGCCGGTCCGGTGATCGAGATGTATGACCTCCTCGATGAATTTGAGAATTATATCGTGGCGGAGACGATCCTGCCCGTGGTACATACTCTGTCGGGGCTTCCCGGCGCAAAGCTCGAAGATATCAGAAGGGTGTACTCCAAGACGGAGGCGCTGATGCAGACGAGCCATTTCCTGGAGGAACACTCTGACTGGCAGAGGATCAGCGTGGTAAATACGGCGATCGCGGCGAAGAAAGTGCTCGAGGACAACGATATCTCGCAGGCTGCGGTGTGCAGCTCCTATGCGGCCAGGGTACACGGTCTGACAGTCCTTGTGGACGGGATCAACGATGATGCAGACAACTCTACACGTTTTATCGTCGTCACGAATCAGAAAGTGTTCCTGAAAGATGCGTCCAAGATCAGTATACGGTTCGAACTCCCGCATCAGAGCGGCTCGCTCTACGGGATATTGTCCCATTTTATCTACAATGATCTGAACATGACGAAGATCGAGTCCAGACCGGTCAAGGGAAGACCGTGGGAATATTGCTTTTTCGTTGATTTTGAGGGCAATCTGGAAGATCCCGCGGTGAAGAACGCCATCCGGGGACTCCGGGAAGAATCCCAGAATCTCAAGATTCTCGGAAACTATTAGAATTAAGAAGCAGGAGGAAAGAAGATGCGTACAAATGAACTGATACTTTATAAAAATATGGATTATGGAGATATACTGAGGGACATGACGTTTCTCATGGAAAACCACGGGAGTGAGTTCTACAACACGGAGGATCTTAGAAGCCTTCTCTTTGAGTGTGTGAACCGTCTGCTGGAACTTTCGGTAAGTCATGGCTACGAGGGGAATCTGTGGCATACATACCTGACGTTCCTTCTTGCGAACGATGAGAACGCATACAGTACCTCCTGTGAGATCGTGGGAAAGATCGAGGGCAGCATCAATGAGATCGCACTGCACGATTTCGGGATATTTAAAGAGCTTTTCGACTATGATTTCGCCGGGCTTGAGGAAGATCTCGGCGCAGGGTGCATCCGGACGCTCATGGATTATACGAACGGCAGCAGGACAGGCAAGGTGTTTAACAGAAGAGTAAGGGACCGTATCTGCACGCTGGCGGAGGCGCTGGGAAAAGCTGCAGATGTGGAAGAGTTCAAGGATAAGATGACGCAGTTTTACAAAGAGTTCGGAGTGGGGAAACTGGGGCTTCACAAAGCGTTCCGGATCGAGCATCCCGAGGGGGGCGAGATGTCGATCGTACCGATCACGAATATCGCTCATGTCCATCTGGACGATCTGGTGGGATACGAGATCGCCAAGAAAAAGCTCATCGACAATACAGAGGCGTTCGTCAGGGGACGCAGGGCAAACAACTGCCTGCTTTTCGGCGACGCGGGGACAGGAAAATCCTCTTCCATTAAGGCGATCCTGAATCAGTATTACGATCAGGGACTCCGCATGATCGAAGTGTACAAACATCAGTTTAAAGATCTAAATGATGTGATCGCTCAGGTGAAGAACCGCAATTATAAATTCATTATCTATATGGACGACCTGTCATTTGAAGAATTCGAGATCGAGTACAAATATCTGAAGGCGGTGATCGAGGGCGGGCTGGAAAGAAAGCCGGAGAATGTGCTGATCTACGCCACATCAAACCGCAGACACCTGATCCGCGAGACATTTAAGGACAAGGCGGATCGGGATGAAGAACTGCACACAAACGATACGGTGCAGGAGAAATTATCTCTTGTGGCCCGCTTCGGCGTGACGATCTACTTCGGATCGCCGGACAAGAAAGAATTCCAGGAGATCGTGCGCGTCCTCGCGGAGCGCGGAGGCATCGACATGCCGGAAGAAGAGCTCCTGCTCGAGGCAAATAAATGGGAACTCTCCCACGGCGGCCTGTCCGGCAGGACTGCGCAGCAGTTTGTAGATTACCTGATGGGGCAGGAGAGGTGAATTGATTTTCGGACGATTTATCGAGGGAAGTCACTCCGGCGAACACAAAGTTATCCCGCTGATATCACTGTCGATCACAAGGGAGTAGTTCGTGTAATACACGACGAATCCGGGTTTTGCTCCTTTTGGTTTCCTGACATGTCTCTTTTCCACATAATCGATCTCCACTTTATCGCTTCCTCTCATACTGGAGTAGTAGGCAGCGAGCCGTCCGGCTTCTTCAAAAGTCGTATCAGGCAGTTCGTCTCCGTTTGTCCTGACGATCACATGAGAGCCGGGCGCCTGTTTGGCGTGAAACCACCAGTCATTGCCCGAAGCGAAATGAAAGGTGAGCTCATCATTCTGGAGATTATTTTTCCCCACATACATATGATAGCCGTCGCTCGAGAGATAGTGGAGAGGCGTGTTTTTGATCTTTACTTTTTTCCTGGTAAACCGGCGTTTGATATACCCGGTATTTACAAGTTCTTCTCTTATCCCGGCGAGATCATCCTCAGTGAGAGCGATGTCCAGCGAGGTCCGGATGGATTCCAGATAGGTGATCTCATCCTTTGTCTCCATGCTCAGCTTTGAGAGAGCCTCGAACGTACGCTTCTGCTTGTTGTACTTTGCGAAATAGCGCTGGGCATTTTCCTGGGGCGTCTGCGTCGGATCAAGAGGGATAGAGATCATCTCGTCCGTATAGTAGTTCAGCGCGTCCAGCTTTCGCGCCCCCTCTTCCACATTGTAGCCGTAAGTGTTGATCAGTTCGCCGTAGACCTTATATTTTTCACGGTTTGCGGTGTCTTTCAGCTGCCGGACTTGAAGATCGTATTTCTTCCGGTTCCTCTCCAGAGCAGTCTGTACGATATGGCGAAGATCCGCCGACTTCTGCCGGATACGTGTGATCTGGCTGCGGGTGGAATAATAGGTGCGCAGGACTTCGGACATAGAAGGATATTCCCTGCGCTCATACTGGTCAAAATGTGTAAGCGGCAGAGAGGAAAACTCTTTCGGCTCCCCTTTGTCATAGTAGATGGCAGGGGAGAAGCGTCCTTCTTTTACACCGGAAAGATAGATCGCAAACTGGTTATACAGATGATGAAGGACGTCGTCAGAGTATTCTTTTGCGGGCACGGACGAATCAAGTCCCGAGAGGAAGCAGATCTCCTCCGCTGTGACCGGACTGATGCCGGTAAAGCTTGTATAGATCGCTTTGGACAGAGGAACGGGTTTCGAGCGGAGCAGTCTCTGGAACTCTCCGGTCTCCACCGTGAGAGGATCCGCCTTGTGCATCGTATCCGGGATAAAATACGTACGGCCGGGCAGAACTTCGCGCACGGAACTCATCTGTGCAGATACATGTTTGATGCTGTCGATGATCGTTCCGTCCCCGGCGCAGAAGATGATATTGCTGTGTTTACCCATAATTTCTACAATGAGTTCTTTTTGACAGAGATCACCCATCTCGTCCAGATGCTCTACAGTAAATCGGACGATTCGCTCAAGTTTCGGCTGCCGGATATCCACGATCCGTCCGCCGCCGATATGCTTGCGGAGCAGCATGCAGAAGTTAGGCGCGGTCATGGGAGACGGTTTATTCGTCTCCGTCAGGTAGATGAGAGGCAGAGAGGCGTCTGCGCTGATCAGCAGGCGCTTCTGGCCGTCAGGCGTCTTGACCGTGAGCAGGAGCTCGTCGCTTTCCGGCTGCGAGATCCTGGCGATTCGCCCGTTTAACAGTTCTTTTCTGAATTCGCGGACAAGATCCGCCACAACGATTCCGTCAAAAGCCATGATTTCTATTTCCTTTCCGTACGATCCTTTTCTTTGATAATCTGCCGTCTGGCGCTAAGAGAGAGTATATCACAAATCAGCCTGCCGAGAAAGCCTTTCCCCGGATTTGTTTCCTCTCCCATTTGACTTTTTTCAAATAAATGGAATATAATCGTACATTGGGTGGAAATAAATATGAAAAAGTAGAAAACAGATCATGAAATACTGTGGCATGATGTGAAAGGAAGGATGAAAATGATAGTAGAACATGGTTTGATCTCTTTTTTGCAGAAATTTGACGAGCAGCCTTTTCTCGTAAAGCTGGGCGGGAAAGAGTATAAGATCGGGGAGGGAGAACCCACATTCACGGTGAAGTTCAATCGATCGATCCCCGTAAGCGAACTGCTGACAAGCACATCGATCGCGCTTGGCGAGGCGTATATGAACGGAGATCTTGAGATCGAAGGAGATCTCTACGCAGCGCTGGATCATTTCCTCGGACAGATGGGGAAATTCTCTACGGACCAGAAAGCGTTAAAGAAGCTGATCTTCACCTCGTCAGGGAAGAAAAATCAGCAGAAAGAAGTGCGCAGCCATTACGACATAGGAAATGATTTTTATAAACTGTGGCTCGATGAGACGATGAGCTACTCCTGCGGATACTTTGCTCATGAAGACGATACTCTGTATCAGGCGCAGGTCAATAAGGTGGACTACATCCTGAAGAAGCTGTATCTGAAGGAAGGAATGACTCTTCTGGATATCGGATGCGGCTGGGGGTTTCTTCTGATCGAGGCGGCAAAGAAATACAAAGTCCACGGAACCGGGATTACTTTAAGCGAGGAGCAGTACAAAGAGTGCCGGGAGAGGATCAGGGAGCAGGGACTCGAGGACTATGTAAACGTAGAACTTATGGATTACCGGGATATCGAGAAGCTGGGTATACAGTTTGACCGGTTGGTCAGCGTAGGCATGGTGGAGCACGTGGGCAGAGACAACTATGATCTCTTCCTGAAATGTGCGGAGAAAGTGATGAAAAAGGGAGGGCTTTTCCTTCTGCATTTTATCAGCGCGCTCAAAGAACACCCCGGCGATGCATGGATCAAAAAATATATCTTTTCCGGAGGGATGATCCCGAGCCTGCGCGAGATGGAAAGCGCTATGGCGGAGCATAACTTCCACACGATGGACGTTGAAAACCTGCGGCTCCACTACAATCGGACACTGCTGTGCTGGAGAAAAAATTATCGGGACCATCTCGACGAGGTGAAAAAGATGTTCGATGAAAAATTTATCCGCATGTGGGATCTGTATCTGGCAGCCTGTGCGGCGACTTTCCACAACGGGATCATCGATCTCCACCAGATCCTGATGACAAAAGGGGTAAATAACGACCTGCCGATGGTGCGCTGGTACTGATCGATGGGCGGGATAAGGTGTTGACCATTTCTCTGCCAGAGGGTATAATAATTCAGATATACAAATAAACTACAGAGGATGATTTGACATGATAAAGAGCATGACCGGTTTCGGCAGATGTGAGATCCAGAAAGATTCAAGAAAGTTCACGGTAGAGTTAAAAAGCGTGAACCACAGGTATCTCGATGTGAATATCCGGATGCCGAAGAAACTGAACTTCTTCGAGACTGCCATACGGACGCTTTTAAAATCTTATGCGAACAGGGGAAAAGTAGATATCTTCATCAGTTACGAGGATCTTTCCCAGGCGCAGGTATCTGTAAAGTACAACGCGGCGCTTGCCGCAGAATACCTGAAGTATCTAAGACAGATGGAGGAAGAATTCGGACTGGAGAACGACGTCCGTATCTCTACGCTTTCACGTTATCCGGAAGTTTTCACGATGGAAGAGCAGAGCGAGGACGAGGAGGAACTGTGGAACGGTCTGAAAGAAGCGCTGGAAGGCGCTTTCACGCAGTTCGTAGAGACGAGAAAGACGGAGGGAGAGAACCTGAAAAAGGATATCGTCACCAAGCTGGACGTCCTGAGCGGGCATATCGGTTTCATAGAGGAGAGGTCTCCGCAGATCGTAGCCGAGTACAGGACCAAGCTGGAGGATAAGATGCAGGAACTTCTGGCGGACACTCAGATCGAGGAGGGCAGGATCGCCGCGGAAGTGGTCCTGTTTGCGGATAAGATCTGTACGGATGAGGAAGTCGTGAGACTCAGAAGCCATATCCGTCACATGAGGAGCACGCTTGAGGAGAAAGATGAGATCGGACGTAAGCTCGATTTTATCGCGCAGGAGATGAACCGTGAGGCGAACACGATCCTGTCCAAGGCGAATGACATCGAGGTGTCGGACCACGCGATCAGTCTGAAGACAGAGATCGAGAAGATCAGGGAGCAGATCCAGAATATTGAATAATACGAAGGAAATCTTACTGTTTCACCGGCTCAGGTGAGAGATTCAAGAAGATCAGAGGGGGATGGACATGGACCAGAAAGGTATATTGATCGTGGTATCCGGTTTCTCCGGCTCCGGCAAGGGGACTTTAATGAAAGAGCTGCTCGCCAGGCACCCGGACACATACGCGCTTTCGATTTCGGCGACGACGCGCCGGCCCAGGGAAGGAGAGGCTGACGGCAGAGAGTATTTTTTTGTCACAAAAGAAGAATTTGAAAAAATGATTGCCAAAGGCGAACTGATAGAGTATGCTAAGTACGTGGAAAATTACTACGGCACCCCGCGCGGATATGTAGAGCAGAAGCTGCGCGAAGGCAAGGACGTGATCCTTGAGATCGAGATCCAGGGAGCCCTCAATGTAAAGAAGATGTTCCCGGATACCCTGCTTATGTTTGTCACTCCGCCGAGCGCCGGGGAGTTAAAGAAACGACTGATCGGCAGAGGGACCGAGACTCTGGATGTGATCGAATCCCGTATGGACCGCGCCTGCGAAGAAGCGGAAGGAATGGAGAATTACGATTATCTGATCGTCAACGACAGCCTGGACAGGTGTGTCGGGGAGATGCATGCGATCATCCGGAGCGAGCACCGGAGAAGTTCGCGCAACCGGGAATTTATGCAAAAGATCAGAGAAGATCTGGCAAGTATGAAACGCTGAAAGTATATGATCATACTGTAAAGAACACTGCTTAATTAAGGAAAGGAGACAATTGATTTATGCTGCACCCATCTTACACGGATCTGATGAAAATAGTGAACAAGGACGTCGAGGAAGGCGATTCCAAGGTTGTGAACAGCCGCTACTCTATCGTTATGGCGACATCAAAGAGAGCGAGACAGCTGATCGCCGGGGATCTTCCTCTGGTAGATGCCAAAGAGGGGGAGAAGCCTCTTTCGATCGCGATCGAGGAACTTAATCAGGGAAAACTGAAGATCCTGGCCGAGAATGCAGAAGAAGAATAGATCCAGACAGGGCAGATGCACAAGTGGTATCTGTCTTTTTTGTAATGGCGACGAGCCGACGACCGGAGGTTAAAACAAATTATGAAAATACTCTTTATTTCTCTCGGATGCGACAAGAATCTAGTAGATACGGAGGTCATGCTCGGACTGCTTGCCTCCAGAGGCTATGAGATGACAGACGACGAGTCCGAGGCTGATGTGATCGTGATAAATACATGCTGTTTTATCCATGATGCGAAAGAGGAAAGCATCCAGAATATCCTTGAGATGGCCAGGTACAAAGCGCAGGGAAAAGTGAAGGCGCTCATCGTGACAGGATGTCTTGCCCAGCGTTACCGGCAGGAGATCATGGACGAGATACCGGAGGTAGACGAGGTGCTCGGGACAACAGCATATGATAAGATACTGGACGCAGTGGACGCTGCTCTTGCGGGCAGCCACCAGGTCATGCTCTCGGATCTGGACGCTCTTCCGCTGCCGGATACGAAGCGTCTCGTGACGACGGGAGGGCATTTCGCGTATCTCAAGATCGCGGACGGATGCGACAAACACTGTACATACTGCATCATCCCCAGCATACGCGGGAATTTTCGCAGTGTTCCGATGGAACATCTTTTAGAAGAAGCACGGGAACTTGCCGGCCAGGGAGTGAAAGAACTGATCCTCGTGGCGCAGGAGACGACACTGTACGGAAAAGATCTTTACGGAGAAAAGTCGCTCCACATTCTGTTGAAAAAGCTCTGCAGGATCAGCGGGCTCCGGTGGATCCGCATCCTTTACTGTTATCCCGAGGAAATTACGGACGAACTGATCCAGGTCATGAAAGAGGAGCCGAAGATCTGTCACTATCTCGACATCCCTATCCAGCACGCCAATGACACGATTCTCGGCAGGATGGGCCGCAGGACTTCCAGAGAAGAGCTTACGGATATTATAAATAAGCTCAGAGATGAGATACCGGACATCTGTCTCAGGACGACGCTGATCACCGGTTTCCCCGGAGAGACGCAGGAACAGCACGGGGAGCTGATGGATTTTGTGGACGAGATGGAGTTCGACAGGCTGGGAGTTTTCACTTATTCCCCGGAGGAAGGCACGCCTGCGGCGCAGATGCCGGATCAGATCGATGAAGAGGTCAAACTGGACCGTCAGGCGGAACTGATGGAACTCCAGCAGGAGATCGCATTTGACAATGCCCGGGATATGGAAGGGCAGGAACTGCTCGTGATGATCGAGGGCAAAGTGGCCGACGAAAACGCATATGTCGGACGCACCTACCGGGACGCGCCAAATGTAGACGGACTTATTTTTATCAATACGGACGAGGAGCTGCTGTCCGGCGATTTCGCGAGAGTCCGGGTAACCAAAGCCGCAGATTATGACCTGATAGGAGAATTATTATGAATTTGCCAAACAAACTGACTGTTCTTAGAGTTATCATGGTGCCGTTTTTTGTTTTTTTCATGCTGACGGATGCGGGAGGCGGGGCGAACAAATGGATCGCTCTTGCTCTTTTTGTCATCGCCAGCCTGACGGACATGCTGGACGGCAAGATCGCCCGAAAATATAATCTTGTGACAAATTTCGGGAAATTCATGGATCCGCTGGCGGACAAGCTGCTCGTCTGCTCGGCCATGATCTGTCTGATCCCCTCCGGGAGACTGAACACGGCGGTCGTTATCGTGATCATTGCGCGGGAGTTCATCATCAGCGGATTCCGTCTTGTGGCGTCCGACAGCGGACTTGTGATAGCGGCGAGCTACTGGGGCAAATTTAAGACGGTGTTTCAGATGGTGATGGTCATCGTGCTGATCGCAGATCTGGGAGGGGTATTCGATCTGATCGGGGAGATCCTTATCTGGATCGCGCTGGCGCTCACGGTCATCTCTCTGATCGACTATATATGGAAGAACCGTCAGGTGCTCACACATGGCGGAATGTAAGTATGGGAAACGATTCAGTCAGCGGCATGTCTGAACTGTCACATATTTTGTGAAAAACTTGTCAGTCTGAGATTGACGAATGATGTAAATTATGAGAAAATGGAACATATATGGGGCAGACGAAAATGACCGCATCAGGCAGCGGGATGTTCTGTGTCATATGCGAAGAAAATCATACATATTGAAAGGAGTTTTAACATGATTTATTCACATGAAGTAGAAATGATGTGTCCGGTGGCTCAGGGCGCGAATCACGGACCAGCTCCGATCCCGGAAGAGGCAAAATGGGTACAGGCAAAAGAGATCAAAGATATCTCAGGCTTTACACATGGCGTAGGCTGGTGCGCACCTCAGCAGGGAGCATGTAAACTGACGCTGAATGTAAAAGAGGGAGTCATCCAGGAGGCGCTTGTAGAGACGCTTGGATGTTCAGGAATGACACATTCCGCTGCTATGGCGTCCGAGATCCTTCCGGGAAAGACAATCTTAGAGGCACTGAACACAGACCTTGTATGTGATGCGATCAATACGGCAATGAGAGAACTGTTCCTTCAGATCGTTTACGGAAGAACACAGAGTGCGTTCTCCGAAGACGGACTTGCGATCGGGGCAGGACTGGAGGACCTTGGAAAGGGACTTCGCTCTCAGGTCGGCACAATGTACGGAACACTTGCAAAAGGTCCTCGTTACCTTGAGATGGCAGAGGGTTATGTAACAGGCATCGCTCTTGACGACAACGATGAGATCATCGGATACCAGTTCGTAAACCTCGGAAAATTCACAGATTTCGTTAAAAACGGCGATACACCGAACGATGCTTGGGAGAAAGCGAAAGGACAGTACGGCCGTGTTGACGATGCAGTGAAGATCATCGATCCGCGCAAAGAGTGATTTCGGATCTTTAAGTGAAAATCTCAACAAAGGTAAATAAATCAGGAGGATATATAAATGGCTTTATTTGAATCATATGAAAGAAGAATCGATAAAATCAATGAAGTTTTAAACAGCTACGGCATCGCTTCTCTTGAAGAGGCGGAGAAGATCACAAAGGATGCCGGACTGGATGTTTACAATCAGATCAAAGGCATCCAGCCGATCTGTTTTGAGAATGCATGCTGGGCTTACATTACAGGCGCGGCGATCGCGATCAAGAAAGACTGCAGAAACGCTGCGGATGCCGCAGCCGCGATCGGCGAAGGTCTCCAGGCTTTCTGTATCCCGGGCTCTGTTGCAGATCAGCGCAAAGTAGGACTTGGACATGGAAATCTGGGAAAGATGCTCCTCGAGGATACGACAGACTGCTTCTGCTTCCTTGCAGGACATGAGTCTTTCGCTGCGGCAGAGGGCGCGATCGGTATTGCAGAGAAAGCAAACAAGGTCCGCAAAAAACCGCTCCGCGTTATCCTGAACGGTCTGGGCAAAGATGCGGCCAAGATCATTTCCAGGATCAACGGATTCACATACGTTCAGACAGAGTATGACTATTTTACAGGAGAACTCAAAGAAGTATCCCGCACGTCTTATTCTGACGGACTTCGCTCAAAAGTAAACTGCTACGGCGCGAACGACGTGCGCGAGGGCGTTGCGATCATGTGGAAAGAGGGCGTTGACGTGTCTATCACAGGAAACTCAACGAACCCGACACGTTTCCAGCATCCGGTAGCGGGTACATACAAGAAAGAATGCGTAGAGGCAGGCAAGAAATACTTCTCCGTTGCATCCGGCGGCGGGACAGGCCGTACGCTTCATCCGGACAACATGGCGGCAGGCCCGGCTTCTTACGGTATGACGGATACGATGGGACGTATGCATTCCGATGCACAGTTCGCAGGCTCTTCTTCCGTACCGGCTCATGTTGAGATGATGGGTCTGATCGGAGCAGGAAACAATCCGATGGTAGGAATGACTGTTGCAGTTGCAGTTGCTGTTGAGGAAGCGGCGAAAGCTGGAAAGTTCTGAGACTGAAGAAGGAGATTTAAAGCCTGTCAGGAGGGAAAATACCTGACAGGCTTTTTCCCTGATTGTCCCTGAACGACGTGCCAGAGTACGGATCTGCCGGGAAATTGGCGGCCGCCTGCAACTTAAGAATGTGACTTTGGTCATTGCGGAAATTATATGGATTGAAAGAATATAGGAGTTGGTCAGTTATGTCAGATGCATTTCAGAGAAAAAGCAGGGGACTCAGCGACAACGGCTACCTATTGTGGGGCCTGATCGCTGTCGAGCTCCTGATGTCATTTTCGTTTATGGGCTACATACATATCGAGCCGATATCTATCACATTTGTATATATACCGGTGCTCGCAGCGGGATGCATACTTGGAATAAAAGAAGCCTCTCTGGTAGGAGCAGTCTTTGGAATCGCATCATTGTGGAAAGCATCCGCATTCTATGTCGGGACCGGGGATTCCATATTTTCTCCGGCTCTGAGCGGAAAACCGATCGAAAGTATCCTGCTGAGCGTGGGAGCAAGAATGCTTTTCGGTCTGACGATAGGTATTCTGTACTATCTGGCAAAGAAAGGAAGACATCCTTTTGCAGGGATACTCGTGGTCACCACGCTGGGGAGGTCGATACATACATTTTTGGTCTATCTGTTCATTCAGATCTTCTTTCCGGAGACCGGCTTTACAGTCGCCAACACAATAAAAGATATTCTGCGGTGGGACTACGTCCCTTTTCTTGTGTTTGCAGATATTGTTGTCGGAGCATTGTATTTATTCTCACGGTCTGCATATGTGAAAAACCTTTTTGAGCATGTCAGGTTTGTCGATCATGTAAATTCATTTACCGCACACTACAAACGC
This sequence comes from uncultured Eubacteriales bacterium, assembly GCA_949294665.1. Classification (GTDB taxonomy): domain Bacteria; phylum Bacillota; class Clostridia; order Lachnospirales; family Lachnospiraceae; genus Mediterraneibacter. Next base: position 70,404 of record CASFID010000014.1, on the reverse strand, counting down.
TGGCTGGCAGTCATGCTGATGGCAGTCCTCGTGTGCTCTTTCAGCGTAGCGTTTTATTTTACCAACAGGATCCGCGCAGTTCTGGCCGAGTATGGACTTGACCTGAAAGAAGAAGCATCCTACGACCTTATGCATCTGCAGATCCAGTTCCTGTTCGGAATGATCGCCATTGCCCTGATCGTTATCATCGTTATCATATTGTATCAGAAGAACTTTAACTATCTTTATTATGAGGCGAGAATGGACGGGCTTACAGGTATTTTCGGAAGACAGCAGTTTTTTCAGACAGGGAATCAGAGACTGCTGGAGATGAAACATGACCGAAATGGAAAAAGCGGGTATTTCATCATCCTTGACATCGACGAATTCAAACGGATCAATGATATATACGGGCATCCTGCCGGAGACGACGTACTGGTAAATGTAGCGGAAGAACTCAGGGAAATATTTGAGAATAAAGGGATACCCGGACGTCTCGGAGGAGACGAATTTGTGATCCTTGTGGATCAGGAGATGACAAGAGAGGAGATCGAATCTCATCTGATCGGTCTGAGAGACCGGGTAAGAAAAATCCGCGTCGGAGATATGAGGGTGACATGCAGCATCGGAGTGATCCCGGCGGAGAACAGATATACGCTCGACGAACTGTACAAGCATGCGGACAGTCTTCTCTACGAGGCAAAGAAAAAGGGAAAAGACCAGTTTGTATTCGGAGACGGAACAGAAGTGACCGAGAGAAAGATGCCGAAAGAAAAGGGCGGAGAGTGTGCTGCGGGAGAGGATAAAGGATGATAAAGATCGCAGTGATGGATGACGAGAAAATATTTCGAGATATGATAGCGAGGACAGCGCGGCTTGCGCTGCGCGAGGAGACAGAGGAGATACGGATCACGGACTTTGCGGATGCAGAAGCGTTTCTCGATGCCGTGCGCGGGAAAGAGTCTTTTGATATCCTGCTCGCTGATATCCGGATGGACGGGATGAATGGGATGGAGCTTGGCCGCAGGATGCGCGCCCTTGATCCCGGGATATTCCTAGTATTTATCACTTCGTTTGAAGAGTATGCTGCGGAGAGTTACAGGATCGAGGCGCATCAGTATATTTTAAAACAGGACATTGACAGGAGACTGCCGGACGTGCTGCGCGAGATTGTACGGGGAATTTCCTCAGGGAAAAAGGATTTCTGCATCGTCAGAAGCGGCACGGAAAAGGTAAAACTCTATTATGACGATATTATCTATCTTTATAAGTCAAAAGGGGCGAAATATGTCAATTATGTTACAGAGAACGGGATCTACAGAGAAAGGATCTCTCTTGAGGCGGCCCGGGCTCAGCTGAACAGCAGCCTGTTCATACCGGCGGGGCGCGGATATGTAGTGAACATGCGGCGTATACGGAAGATCCGTCAGGATACCTTATATCTTGAAAAAGGATACGAGGTACAGGTGAGCCGCGCGAAGCTGCCGGAGGTCAAACAGCAGATCAGCAAATGCTGGAAAGAGATATAAGGAGCATAGGAGGATGAATCTGTCATTATTTGTCTGGATCTTACTTAACCTGGCTGAGACGGTTGTCTGTTTCTATCTGGCTGCGGGCGTTATGTCCGGCCTGAAAGCCGCCGGGCATCGGGAAAAGCTCGTGCGGATCGTCCTGTTTGTCGTTGCGGCTGTACTGACAGGGGGAAGTTACCGGATCGGCTCTGTGTTCAGCGAAAAAGTATTTATTTTCAGCGCTTTAGTGCCTGCGGCTGGAGCCTGTCTTGCCTATCGCCGGAAACCTCTTCTCATCATCGGAACAGTATTGTCTTACTGTTCTTCTGTGAAGCTTCTCGAATGGCTTCTTGTATTTTTTCTGTCTTTTCTGCACGCGTATCGGGAACCGGGCTCTGCGTATAATTCCTTTACAAATGTAAATGAACAGTTTATTGCAATCCGTGTCGCGGTGCTTGTAGCTGTATCTTTTATCGTATACAGGATACGCCGCTCTGATCTTATACGCCAGGCGGCAGAATACCGGAGATATCTGATGGCCGCAGGGGTGATCATGTCGCTGCTTGCCCTGGAGTATTCCAGACTGCTGGAATATGGATTCCTCTATTCTTCGTCAGATCTTCCCGTCATCAGGACCGTACTGCGCGACAGTCTGGCAAGTATGCTTACATCCGCGGCACTCCTCGCCGTACTGGGAGCACTTTATCTGAAAAACCAGACGATCCGCAGTGAAAATAGTTTCCTGCTTATGAAGGAGGAACTGGAAAGCAGAAAATACGAGGAGATGAGTTCGGCGCTGGAGCAAAACCGGGAGCTGATCCATGATACGAGGAACCACTATCTCGTGATAAGCGAATATGAGAAAAACGGCGAGTATGATAAACTGCACCGGTATGTAGAGGAACTCCGGAATAACTTTGTCAGTGTAACGCCGGACGTATACACAGGGAACAGGATACTCGATCTGATCCTGTCACAGAAAAGAATAACAGCCAGGAAGAAAGAGATAGAATTTGAAATATGCGCCGTACCGCTTTCTCATTTGCCTTTCACAGAACAGGAGATCTGTTCTCTTTTTGGAAATCTGCTCGATAATGCTGTTGAAGCCTGTGAAAAAGTAGAAGGCCGAAGAGAGATTCAGGTGAACATAAAGAAACAGAACCAGATGCTCTGTATTGAGATCAGTAATTCGGCAGAAAAAAAACCGGTTCAAAACGGACGGCATTTTCTTTCCTGGAAGAAGGATAAGAAAGCGCATGGTTTCGGGCTGCGCAGTGTGGAGCGTATCGTGGACGCCCACGAGGGACTTGTCAGCTATGAACCGGAGGACGACAGATTCACCGTGACGGTAACATTATTTGACACAGAGTGAGCGCCATAAAAGATTGATGGCCTGTTTTATACTGTTTCATGTCCAGTTTCTTGCTCCGCACATTCATGTGATATATGCTTGCATCAGATAAGGAAAATGACCGGAGAGGAGAGCATGGAAATGAGGAGAGAGAAAAGATACAGGATCCTGTCTGCGATCGCTGCGGCCGCATGCATGATCACTCTGGGAGGCTGCAGGGAAACGCCGGACGAATCCGCAGTCGTCAGCAGACGGGGAGGGCTTGGTGAAGATGTGAAAGCAGAACCGCTCACCGATGGGGAGACGCAGACGATCGAAGTGCCGGACCGGTGGGAAGAGACAGAAAAATGGAACAAAGACCGCTGGATCTTTGAGGCGGATGTGGAACTGGAAGATGTGGAGACAGGGAATCTCCCGGTAGTGGAAATGGCGCAGCACTCGATGACACAGGACGAACTGGAGCGCCTGGTAGGATATTTTGCGGCCGGAGAAGAACTTTACGTCCCGTTACTGACAACGAAAGACGTCTATCAGGAGAAGCTGGAGCGGATACAGAACATGGAGAGCGTATATGCCGTCTATACGATCGATATGAATGTGGGAGACGAAAAGGAGAAGCTGGAAAAGGGGATAGAACTGGCGCCGGAGGAAGGTGAACAACAACCGGAGACTGTGGACGTTGGCTTCGGCCCAAGACTGGAAGATCCGGCAGAAGACGCTATGGCGGACCGGAGAAAATATATATCCGAGGAAACAGACAATCAGGAGATCTTCTTCACAGCAGACGTGGGGACAGACAGAGAGAGCAGGATCTCAGCGAGAAAATATGATCCGTCTTCCAATCTGTCAGGTAATTTTGAATGGTCGACAGGGGACAGGATCTTATATCAGAGATCGGATATCGCGGTGTATAAATCCCTGCACACAGAATATGCGGATATATCTGATACGGACCGGAAATGGGAGCAGATACTGGACCGGTGCGCAGAGATGATGGAAGAAGACAATATAGATCTGGCAGCCGGTCGTGAGCAGGCGGAGCAGATCCTGAGCAGTCTGGGGATCACGGACAAGATCTATTCTGATGCGGAGCCGATCCTCTGGTTCCCTGAGGGGAGTTATACAGAGGACCTGGCATACACTTACTTTGACAGTCTCTATCAGGCAGATCTGGAACGGGCGGAAGCTGGATACGTGTATACATTTCATAATGAGATCGGAGGACAGGATGTCGACCTGATGTCAGGCGGCATGTTTCTCGGAACTTCCGGGCCATACGGGGAAACGGAATCCTACGCTGCGCCGTTTCCGGTAGAATCTGTCATGATCGCCGTGACAAAAAGCGGCGTGAAGCTGTTTTCCTGGGAGGGCATGTGCGAGGAAGTATCCACAGTTGCCGAGAATACCAGCGTGCTTCCCTTCGAGGAGATACAGGAGAGGATCACACAGTATCTTTCTTATTCTTTTCCGGGAAGCCAGCCCGACGACAGCGGCTCGGTGTTCAAATATGAACTCCAGGACATTCGATTCGGATACAGTTATGTGCCGGCCTATGAGGATCCGGACCACGCATGGGCGGTTCCTGCGTGGATCGCAGAACTAAAAAGCGGTTCCGATATGTATGACATCACCGGCAAGAGAGAGATTGAAAACATGCAGTGGTGCTATCTGACGGTGAATGCGCTGGACGGAAGTCTGATCCGGGACTAGGGGAGCGTAGGAACTATGGCGCATGAAAAGAGTAAAAGAGACAGAGGAAGAGGGAAAAAGTCTTTCCGGGCACAGATGCGAGCCTCTCTTATGAATCCCGGATTTTTCTGCGGAACTGTGCTGCTGGCGACGGTATTCCTCATCGCGGCATATCCGTACCGGGAGTACCTGCTCGAGACGGGAGGCTCGGTGGAGGGCGCTGCATGGATCGCAGTCTTTGCCTGTGGCGTAGCCTCAGAACGCTCCCTCCTATTTCTTCCCCTCCTCGTTCCACTTGCGGCATCAGCGGAGGTATCGCAGGAATTAAAGAGCAGATATGCCCTGTTTCTTGTCGCAAGAACAGGGAAGAAATCCTATGTTACAGATAAGATATGCGGTACGGCATGTGCCGGAGGGCTTATGACGGTACTTGCGATGACAGTCATGCTTGCGGCCGCCGCAGTGTGGTGCGCGGACATTCCGGATCTGAGTCACGGATCTGCGGTGATCAGCGGCTGGAGCATACTGCCTGACATGGCATGCGGCTTTCTGAATGGAGCCCTCTGGTCGCTTGTGGGGAGCGCGGCAGCGGTGCTCTCCCGGAATCATTATGTCGCCTATGCCGTTCCTTTTATCCTCTACTATGTGCTCGCCGTATTTCAGGAACGCTATTATACAGAACTGTATTTCCTGAATCCGCGACAGTGGGCGTATCCGTCTTATTACGGGGCCGGTGTGTGCATTGTTCTTCTGACGCTTCTTGGAGGCGCTGCTTCATTCACGCTGGGAAAGCTTATGGAAAGGAGGCTGTCGTAATGTTCAGACAGGCGATACTTCTGGCCGGACAGAACTTCTCGGGATGGTACAGGAACGCAAGGGTATGGCTGACATTTTCCCTTAGTCTGGTCATGTGCTTCATGCTGTCGGATCAGATGCTCAGCCGGGCTCAGATATATGATTCCTCCGTCCAGATCTTTGAGCCTTTTATCTGGACGTTCGGTGACGCGCAGTCGATCATGATATCGACGATCCTGTTGATCCTGCTGTTTGCGGATATACCGTTTGCCGGACAGACAGCGCCATACTGCCTGATACGGACAAAGAGAAGTATATGGCTTGCGGGACAGATGATGTACGCCGGAGCTGTCGTTGTCATCTATGACGTGTTTATCCTGACGACGGAAATTCTGATCGCGGCGCCGTGGTCCTATATCGGGAATGTGTGGAGCGAGACGTCCGCCTCCATGGCTTACGCCGCCGGCGGGGATATCACGGTTCCGGTCTCTCTTAAGACGATGGAAAGCTCCACGCCCTATGAGTGTATGGGAATGGTCCTGATCCTGATGCTTTTGTATTCCTTGTTTCTTTCATCTCTCATGCTTTTTCTGAATCTGACGGTGTGCAGCGCAGCGGGGGTGATCGGGGCTATCGCAGTCAATTTATACGGATATCTGCTGGATCCGGATCTGATCATGAAGATAGCAGAGATCCCGCAAAGCGCCGGATATCGGGCAAATGTCCTCTGCGGGTGGCTGTCTTTGCTGAACCATGCAGCGTTTCCAATGCATGATTTCGGATACGATCATCTGCCCGGGATCCGGGAGAGCGTGATCCTGTTTGTCCTTTTGACAGCAATCCTGAGCATATTCTCCGTAAGGAAGATGCGATCCTATGACTTTCTGTTCCAACAAGTGGAAGAATGAGGAGGGAGCGGTAGATGAAAAATGCTGTGATACTGAAAAATGTGTCGAAATCATTTCGGAAAGAAAGGGTACTGAAAAATATCACTCATTCATTTGAACAGGGAAAGATCCATGGGATCATGGGATTCAACGGATCAGGCAAAACAGTCATGTTCAAATGTATCTGCGGGCTGCTCAGGCCGGATGAGGGAAACATCTATGTGCAGGGCAGACAGATTGGGAAAGAGACGGATTTCCCCGAATCTGTGGGTATGATCATCGAGAGTCCGGGATTTCTTCCGCACCTGAGCGGATACGCGAATCTGAAGCGTCTGGCTGATATCAGGAGAAGGATCGGCCCGGAGGAGATCAGAGAGTCGATGAGGCAGACAGGACTGGATCCGTTTTCAAAAAAGAAAGCGGGAAAGTATTCTCTGGGTATGAGGGAACGTCTTGGAATTGCCCAGGCCATTATGGAGAAGCCACGGCTTCTTGTGCTGGACGAACCTTTTAACGGACTGGACAAACGGGGAGCAGGGGATGTGTGCGATCTGCTGTCAGATTTTCGGGAGAGGGGGACGACAATCCTGATCGCGGCACATAATATGATGGAGATTGAATATCTGTGCGATACGGTCTTCGAGATGGACGCAGGCGTGCTGACTCAGGTGCGGTAAACATCCGAAAGAAGTACTTTCCTCTTGCAAACAGATGCGTGCAGAGCTATAATTTTATTTGGTAAGAAAGGAGAAGGCGACTTCTCCTTTTTCCATGGCGCTGTTTTACAAAACAGTGCATATTTCAGAACAAGGAGGTATCGAGACAGAGATCATACAGGTGGGAAACAAGGATATCAGACGATGCGCACTCTGGCGCGCAATATGGATTTCTTTTGAAGAGCATCGCGCTGGGAAAGGAGCAGTACGGAATGCCGGAGAAAGAGGAGGCCTGTTTTACAAATTTTGTGCGATAGAAGGGGAAGTCTGCGACAGAAAAAAGACTCTTTACAGCAGAACGACAATATGATATCATAATGATATCAAAAAGACGTATTGTGTAAGGAGGATTCATTTATGGATGAAAAAGTATTACTGAACAAAAAAAACGGCATGATCGTTCTGGTCCTGACAACGCTTCTGTATCTTGGAGCAATCGCGGGATGCGTTTTCGGGGGCATGATAGTCTCAGACGAGGGAAGTCCGGCGCTGCTGGTCATAAGCATTATCTGGCTTTGTATCGGCTGGATCCCGTACTGCGGCCTTCGTATATTAAAGCCGCAGGAGGCCCTTGTGCTGACACTGTTCGGCAATTATACCGGTACGCTCAAGAGCGAGGGCTTCTATTTTGTCAATCCATTTTCTTCAAGCGTGAATCCCGCGGCGGCTACGCATCTCCATCAGAGCGGAGATGTAGACAACAGCGACAGACAGAAGTCTGCCCTGTCTCTTGCTTTTAACGTCGGAAAGGCTGAAGCAGAGATTTCAGGAAACAAGAAGATATCCCTTAAGATCATGACGCTGAACAATAACCGGCAGAAGATCAACGACTGTCTGGGCAATCCGGTCGAGATCGGGATCGCGGTCATGTGGCGCGTGGTGGATACGGCGAGAGCGGTATTTAATGTGGATAATTACAAGGAATATCTGTCTTTGCAGTGTGACACGGCTCTCCGCAATATCGTCCGGATCTATCCTTATGACGTGGCGCCGAATGTGGACACGACAGGAGACGGTATCGCAGACGAAGGGAGTCTGAGAGGTTCCAGTGAGATCGTGGCGGCTCGTATCCGCGATGAGATCCAGAAGAAAGTAGAGAAAGCAGGTCTTGAAATTCTCGAAGCGAGGATCACATATCTTGCATATGCGCCGGAGATCGCAGCCGTGATGCTCCAGAGACAGCAGGCGTCTGCCGTTGTCGATGCGAGAAAGATGATCGTGGACGGAGCTGTCGGAATGGTCGAGATGGCGTTGGACCGTCTGAACGAGAAGGGAGTAGTGGAACTTGACGAAGAGCGTAAGGCTGCCATGGTATCGAATCTGCTTGTCGTACTCTGCGGCAATCGGGACGCTCAGCCGATCGTAAATTCCGGCAGTCTGTATTAGAAGCCGGGAAACGGAGTCAGAAATGGCGGATCAGAAAAAGAAACAGGTTCCGCTCCGGCTTTCCGCGAAGCTGTATGACGCCATAGCAGCCTGGGCAGAAGACGACTTCCGCTCGGTCAACGGACAGATTGAATATCTGCTGACCGAGTGTGTGCGGCAGCGAAAAAAGAACGGGAAATATATCCCGGAGCACCTGGATGAGCCGATCGAACTGGATATTGAGTAAGAGATACCGGACAGAAGCCCCTCTCGGGCTGGTCACGGAACAGAAACCGGACTGTGCGCAAAAGGATGTGGACAGTCCGTATTTTTGTGCGATATAATAGCGTTATCAGTATAATAAAAGCAAAAGGAGAGACAGACTATGAGAAAGATCAAAGCGGAACCATTGACACACGACGCATATGCCCCGTACGGAACGTTTTATAATATGACCGGTCCATCGGGATATTCCCTCAACGGAGAGCTCCATCGGTTTTTCCCGGACAGGATGACGGAGTCTTATACATCCAGGGCGGCATTTTCTCCTATCCTTGTGAAAAAGCCCGAAGTAATGAAGATCACGCAGGCAGAATATCACACGACTACGCCTGAGATCATCCTTCCGATCAACGACGATATGATCCTCCATGTAGCGCCTGCCTCCGGGGGGACACCTGTGCCGGAACTGACGAAAGCATTCATAGTGCCAAAGGGAACGCTCGTAAAGATCAACACGGCGATCTGGCATCTGGCGCCGCTTCCGGTCCATGAGGACGAACTTCAGGCAATGATCATCCTGCCGGAGTGTACATATGCAAACGACTGTACAGTGGTGGACTATCCGGAAGAAGATTACTTTGTGATCGAAGTATAGGGAAAAGGAATGGATCATCATATCTATCTTGTATTAGACAGGAAGCGGAAAAGAGAATATAATAGGAGTTGACAATCAGAAAGATGCGTCAGCCGTATTGGCGGCGCAGATTTAGAAAAGAGGGATCAACACGATGATTTACAGAGATTTTCAGGATTTAAAACTCTCCGGACTGGGACTGGGTGCAATGCGTCTTCCGGTGATCGAAGGGAATGACAGCAGGATCGATGCTGCGGCGGCAGAAGAAATGGTCGCATACGCTATGGAACATGGCATCAATTATTACGATACGGCCTGGGGATATCACGGCGGACAGTCGGAGATCGTCATGGGGAATATTCTGAAGAAATATCCGAGAGACAAGTTCTATCTGGCAACGAAATTCCCCGGATACGACCTTTCTAATTTTGGCAAAGTGGAAGAAATTTTCGAGAAGCAGCTTGAGAAATGTCAGGTCGGATATTTTGATTTCTACCTGTTCCATAATGTCTGTGAGATGAACATCGAGCAGTATCTGGACGATGAAAAATACGGCACCTATGATTATCTCATCCGACAGAAAAAGAACGGGCGTATCCGCCATCTCGGGTTTTCCGCGCACGGGAACTATGATGTGATCAGGCGTTTCCTTGAGGCGTACGGAAAAGACATGGAATTCTGTCAGCTCCAGATCAATTATCTTGACTGGACGTTCCAGGACGCAAAAGCGAAAGTGGAACTTTTGAGAGAATATGGGATTCCGGTATGGGTAATGGAACCGTTAAGAGGAGGAAAACTGGCCGCTCTCTCAGAGGATAATACGCAGAAGTTAAGAGCTCTGCGTGCGGATGAAAGCGTTCCTGCCTGGGCATTTCGATTCCTGCAGTCTCTGCCGGACGTAAAAGTCGTTCTCTCCGGTATGTCCAACATGGAACAGCTCCGGGAAAATATCCATACATATGAAGAGGAGAAGCCTTTAAATGATAAAGAGATGAAAACTCTCCTCGACATTGCCGACAGCATGCTGGAAAAGAAAGTGCTGCCATGCACCTCCTGTCATTACTGCGTGAGCCACTGCCCACAAGGTCTTGACATCCCGGCGCTCATCGGGCTGTACAATGAGCACAGATTTACAGAAGGCGGATTTATTGCATCGATGACACTCGCCTCGTACGATGAGGACAAGAAGCCCGGCGCATGCATCGGATGCAGGAGCTGCGAAGCTGTCTGTCCGCAGCAGATCAAGATATCAGAGGTAATGGTTGATTTTGCGGCAAGGGTTTCATAAGAACTTATGACGGGATCCGTTCCGGAAACGGATCCCGCGCCAACCGCAGTATCATGACAGAGATACAGAAGGAGAGGAGAATATGGGATGAGAACAATGGAATTTACGATCGAAGATACAGAGGCGCTCAGACCGGGAATGGAAGTGAACGTGACAGAGGGCATTCTTCCTTCGTCATATTATTATATGATCGAGCACGCGCTTGGAATGAGCGGAAACTTTAAGCAGGCGGAGCGGCTGAAGACAAGACGCGGCACTGTCAAAGAACTCAAAGAGACGCCGAGATTTCATATCGCCGTGCTCGAGTTCGACGAGTGATAAACTAAAGACCAACTAAATGTTATAGTATGAATAATACTAATAACAAATCAAAGTCGTATCGCACAAGCAAGGGGGAGCCAGCCATTGAGCCAGAACTGCGAAGAAAAATTTGTCAATACAAAAATATGGGATTTATTTATAAAAAGATTTAAGAGTGAGACGACAGCGGCCTCGTATCGGTCGGATATCCTGGAATTCTGTCGTATGACGGGGAAAGAATTTTCCAGAGCTGATGAAAGCGATGTGAGAGAATATTACACCCGTATGAATGAGCAGGTCAAAGCGGGAAGATTAAGCAGGATCACATTGACGAAAAAATTCCGCGAGCTTCATTCTTTTGCCTCATTTCTTATGGAGCAGGGGACGTATATGAGGGAGAAAGAACACGATCCGTTTTATCCGTATCTGAAAACAATGCAAAAAGAGTCGGCACTGGCGGGCTCAGTCCCGGTGGAGGATATGGATGCGCTTTTAAAAGCTGCTTCCGACGATCGGATGACATACACGATACTTACACTTATGTATCGCGCGGGCATGACTTCCACCGAGATCGCTTCCATGTCCGGGGAGAGCGATATTGTGGAGTATGACGGCAGAATGTACGCGGTACTGTCCGGCAGGAGGGAACCGTGTTATATACCTGACGACGCATGGAAGATCCTGAGTGAATATATGGACCAGCGCGAGATATGCGGCACTCTTTTCTATAACCGCAGCCGTCGTCCTCTTAACGCCATGTATATAAGCCGTATGATGAAAAAATACTGCGCCCTTGCAGGGATCCGGAACTACAGCGCCCAGGAGGTGAGGAACAGCTGCGCCTTTAATCTGTTTTCCTATGGAGCGACGGACCTCCAGACCGCCAGACAGATGGGCAGGACTGAGCAGCAGATACGAAGATACCGCAGCACTCTTTACAGAGATAATCTGCAAAGACAGGCTGCGGATCTTGTAAAGATTCATATAGAGAAGCCGTAACGTCCGATGCGGACAGGAACCTTTTTCCGGATCATCAGGCAAAATATCTGCGGATGATGCATGAAATCACTCCGGCCGTACACAATCCGAAGAGAACATTGTGCACAGAACCATATACATCAAGCGCTCCCTTTACCCCGTATACTGCTTCCGGCGCTTCCGGTATGAACGGACTGAGAAGAAAAGCCAGATATGAGGAAGCGAATACGAGGATAAAAGAAAAGAGTCCCCGCCCGGTATCCTCAATCCAGGTATCCATGCCGTTCCTTACCCGGGCTCTTGTCATAGACCAGAAGAGCGAGATCAGCTCAAAGAGCATGAAAAGCGCTGCGACACACAGATAGGAGCCGAGGGTAACAGACGGCTGTTGTGTACGGATCATCTCCATGATATCTCCGTAAGGGGTGCTTGCCCGCCAGAAAGTCCACGTCACATATACGAGGATCGCCAGTATCAGGACGATCGTGAGGCTGCGCACAACAGCGGCTGTCAGGCGTGATAAGGTACGGCCGCCTTTGCGTATGGGAGCCGCCAGAGGTACGCCCCGGTTCTTTTTTCTATATGAAGGACTGTGCGAGGGTGTATCTGTCCGCCCGGAACCGTCTCTTCCCTTTCTTCCGTCATATCTGTCGTCAGGCTCATCGTAGCCGTCGTCATAATCATCATAACTGTCGTCATCGTCATAGTCACTGCCGTTGTCGTCGTATTCTGAATCATAGTCGGAAAAAGCGGCGAATCTCGGATCACTGCGGTCATATTGCTGAGTTTTATCCGTGATGTCTACTGTCATACCGGTATCGTCTTCATAAGTTACTTCAAAATTGTCGTCGAATATATCATCAAATTCCTGTTTCCTGTTCATGGAATCCCTTTCCTTTCTCAAAAAATCTCTCTTATGTTAGCGCGTTTTTCGTATATTCTCAAGGTTTCCTGTGAATTTTTTAAAAAGTTTTCATTTTTCATATGCCGCATGTGGAGGTTTGTGCGAACGGACTTACAAAAGTGTAAGGCTGTCCGGTCGAAATGTAAGTCGCCTGAATGGAAGAATATTTATGGGATCTGTTACTATATATATGCAGGATGAAATTCTTTAAACAAGGCAAGGAGGTAAGAAAGTGAACGGAGATTCAAACAGACGTCTGGGAAGGCTGCTCGGATGGATTATGATCGCCTTTCTGATCGTTGTGATCGTTCCGATCGGCGCCGTAATGTTCGTGTTGTCCGGGCTGTGGTCGGCGCTGGACCGTCTACTGCTCAAATTCAGCCGGTAAAACAGTCTTTTTCCGCTGTTTCATAAATCTTTAAAAAATCTTAAGAATTACCTTTTTGTTATCTTAAGAACAACAAAGTATATTAAAACTGTTGAAAATCTCATTATCTGACTGAGGAAGAGAGAAGGAGAGGACCATCTATGAAATATATTACTTTTGCAGTACCCTGCTATAATTCGGAAAGTTATATGCGGCGGTGTGTGGATACACTGCTGACGGGAGGAAAAGATGTGGAGATCATCCTGATAGACGACGGTTCCACAGATGGAACGGCACAGATCGCAGATGCGTACGAACTTGCACATCCGGACATCGTCCGGGCTGTGCACAAGGAGAACGGCGGGCACGGTTCAGGAGTGAATAAGGGACTGGAACTGGCAGACGGGATCTATTATAAAGTGGTGGATTCGGATGACTGGTTTGACATCGATGCGTACCGGCAACTGCTGGAGAGAGTAAAAGAGCTCTGCGGCGGATCGGCAGATTGTGAAAAGAACATACCGGATCTATTTGTCTGTAATTACGTGTACGATCATCTGGACGAGGGAAAGACGCGAAGCATGGATTACCGGAACATATTTCCGACAGAGAAAATGTGCGGATGGAACGATATCGGGCGTTTCCGGCCGTCTCAGTATCTGATCATGCATTCCCTCATGTTCCGGACAAGTATATTGAAGAAGTCGGGAGTAAAGCTTCCTGAGCATACTTTTTATGTGGACAATCTGTTTTCCTATCAGCCGCTTCCCTATGTGGAGAGTATCTACTATATGGATATCGACCTCTATCATTATTATCTGGGGAGGGAAGATCAGTCTGTCAATGAGAAAGTCCTGATGAAGCGGATCGATCAGCAGATCCGTGTCACGGAAATGGTCGCAGAATGTGTGGACCTGGACGAAGTGAAGAAAAAATATCCTAAGCTTGCCTCCTACATGACACGAAATATCTCGATCATGCTGTCGATATCATCCATCCATCTTCTGCTCATCGAGACGGCAGAAGCGGAACAGAAACGGCGGGATATGTGGGAGCGTATCAAGGCGTACAACGCTTCACTCTATTATCGGCTGAGATATTCGACACTGAGCGGACTTACCTACCTGCCCGGAAGACTGGGGGGTAAACTTACGATAAGCGGATACCGTTTCGCAAAGAAGATCTATCAGTTTCAGTAACGACACAGAAAGTACACGAAAGCGCTGCTTTATGCACGCTGAAAAGGGAGAAAAAGTATGGCAGAGATTTACATAGCATTTGTGGATACCCCCGGTTTCTTTGCGGGGATCATCCGCCGTGTGATCAAACAGAAATATATCCATGTGGCTCTTTCATTGGATCCGTATCTGGAAGAGACTTACAGTATTGGGCGAAGACATCCGTCTGTGCCGCTGATCTCAGGGTTTGAAAAAGAAGACAAGTATAAGATACTGCGCGCGTTTCCTGACGCGGACTATATGGTATGCAGCGTGAAGTGCACGCCGGAACAGAAAAAGTATATCGAGCAGAGATTGAACGAGGCGATGGAGAGACGTTTCCGTTATCACTATGCCGTCCTCGGTCTGCCCTTTATCCTGATGAATATCCCGTTTTATCAGAAAAATCATTATACATGTTCTTCTTATCTGGCAAAGCTTCTTGAAGAGGCAGGCGTCTGTCAGTGGGAAAAGCACTTCTCGCTCGTAACGCCAAAAGACTTCTATGAGTATGAAAGAAAAGAGAAGATATATGAGGGAAGCCTCTGTGAGCTTGTTGCAAGAAGCGGAAGCCGTACCGGAAAAAAGCGCATCCCTGTTTTTCCTTTCATGAGACCGGCATATGCCGGGGCGGCGTATATCATTAATTTCCTGAAACGGGGTGTGAACTTATGAGCTTGAAAAAGAGAGTATTTCAGATCGCCCTTTTTCTGGTGATCATGCTGCTGACTTTTTACGCTCTGTTCAGCGGCAGAGATCTGTCCGAAATCGGGCGGGCCCTTATGAGCATGTCGCCGTGGTATCTGATCCCGGCCATAGCGCTGGCTGTGTTTTTTGTATGCGCTGAGGGATTCATGATCTGGTATCTGCTCCGCTCCATGAAAGCGCAGAAAACCGGCTGTAAACCGAGTTCTCTTCTCAGATGTTTCCAGTATTCCTTTATTGGTTTCTTCTATTCCGGAATCACCCCCTCGGCGACAGGCGGGCAGCCGGTACAGCTTTATTATATGAATAAAGACGGAAACCGGGGTTCGGACAGTACGGTGGTGCTCATGACGGTTGCGGTGGCATATAAATTTGTCCTTGTCGTTCTCGGACTTGGGATCCTGCTGTTCTGGCTGCATCCGCTCCGGCAGGAACTGGGCAATTATTTTCCGCTGTATATTCTGGGACTGTTTCTTAATATTATACTCGTTATCCTGATCCTGGGAGTCATGCTCTTTCCGAAGGTGATCCTAAAGCTTGCGCTTCTGTTTGAGGGACTGTTCATCCGGCTTAAGATATGGAAACCGTCGGAGAAGAGGGAGGAGAAGATCAATGGATTTATCGACAGCTACCAGCAGGCGGTAACATGGCTGAAAGATCACAGAGGAAGTCTTCTGGTGGTGATCTTTGTGACTTTTTTACAGAGATGCAGCGTGTTTGTGCTGACCTATATGGTCTATTTGGGGTTCGGACTCCATGGCTCCGGCGCCATGAAAGTGATCCTTCTCCAGGCCGCCGTGTATATTGCGGTGGATATGCTTCCATTGCCCGGAGCACAGGGAATCACAGAACTGATGTATCAGGCGGTGTTCGTCCATGTGTTTACAGGGACGTATCTGATCCCGTCCATGCTGGTCAGCCGGGGGATCAATTTTTACTTTCTGCTGATCGTAAGCCTGGCAGTCGTGCTTATCAACAGATTTGTATTTGACAGAAGAAAAGAGGCAAAGGCAGTCCGCGCATGATGCGGGCTGCTTTTGTCGTCCAGGGATTTATTTTTTTAGTATTCTGCCCGATGGAGACCGGGGATTTCAAACAGAGCAAGAACTGATAAAACAAATACCGGATTTCGTGATACAATGTTTCTGGCAGCATGATGAGAAAGAATATTACGACACGAAATACCGGAGGTTGTACCCATGAGAAAGCAATCAGTTATTATGATCGGCCAGATCATCGAGCTGATTGAGAGCCATCTGGACGAAAATATGGATCTGCATACGATAGCAGGCGCTCTCAATTATTCTAAATACTACCTTCACCGTATGTTTACCGCGGCGGCCGGCATACCGCTGCATGAATATGCGGTCAGAAGGAGATTGACGGAAGCGGCGAGGACACTTGTGTTTTCTGACATGCGGGTGCTCGAGGCGGCAGTGCGATACGGATATGAAACACAGCAGTCATTCGCAGCAGCGTTTCGTGATATGTATAAGATAACGCCGGGTGAGTGCAGGAACAGACGGACCTTTTATCCTCTTCAATATCGGCTCAGCCTGTGCTCTATGTCAGAAGATACGGGAATGCATCAGGAAAAAGTCAGATACGCGGTACAGGAAGATATAAACGGCTGGATGAAAGTCGTAAGATCGGCTGTTGACGGATATCCATGTCTGGAAGAAAAAGATTATATCTGCCGCCTTCGAGATTATATTGCAAAAGGATGCGGGATAGTACTTGAGAAAAATGGCGGGATCGCAGGCGTTATGGCATTTTCAGTCCCTGCTGCAAGAGTAAGGAAGTTTCATGCATACAGGATGGCTCCTCTCGGTCTGTACGAGACCATACACATCGAGTATCTGGCGGTCCTGCCACAGTACAGAAAGGCAGGGCTTTATAAGCTTCTGGTCGATCATCTGGCGGGAGAACTTTTTCCGGGATATGAGATCAGCATTACAACTTACCGGGAAAACGACAGGGCGGATACAGGGTACCGAAAGGAACTGGAGAGACTCGGATTTGCAGGAAAAGAGCTGCTGACAGAATTCGGGTACCCTACCCAGCGTTTCTGCCTGGCGAAGGGGGATTGTAAATGAGAGCAAAGAAGAACAGGTGCTGTGAATGGAAGAGACAGACGATCCTGTTTCTTATCAGCCAGTCCGTTACGCTTTTCGGTTCCACAGTGGTACAAATGGCAGTTATATGGCACGCGACGCGGACGACATCATCCGGCAGGTGGGTGGCAGTGTTTTATATCTGCTCCTGGCTGCCGCAGTTTTTTGTCTCTTTTATGGGCGGTGTGTTTGCAGACCGGTACGACAGAAAGAAATTGATCATCGGCGCGGATGCGGTGACGGCACTTATCACTTTCTGTATGGCGGCTACTATGGGGATATTCCGGCGGGAGCAGGCTCTTCTAGCAGCACTGCTTGTCATGTCGTTCCTGCGTTCTGTGAGCGCAGGAATACAGACGCCGGCAGTCAATGCTGTAATCCCGCAGCTTGTACCGGGAGAAGACCTGATCCGTTATAACGGGATCAATGCAGCGATGCAGTCAACCGTACAGTTCGCAGCTCCGGCTGCTGCAGGAGCAGTCCTGACGATGGGGAGCCTGCGCCCGACTTTGATGATCGACGTTGTCACTGCCATGCTCGGGATACTTATTCTGTTATGCGTGAAACTGCCGGCATCAGTGTATCACGGTCCGCCAGATAGTTCGCCTTGCAGTGCCGTCCGGGAATCCTGCAGACTGCTCTTTCAGGAATCGGGAGAGGGCTTCAGGTATGTGCTTTCCTGTAAAAAACTGAACAGATTTATGATTTTTTACGGAATATTTACATTTCTGTGTGTGCCCTCGGGATTCATGGCGGGACTGTTTGTAAACCGGGTATATGGTGAGGCATACTGGTATCTGACTGCAGTGGAAGCAGCGGGATTTGCCGGGATGCTGGCGGGCGGTATTTACATGGGTATACGCGGCAGTCTGGCAGGAAAGAAAATGTTGTATTGCGGCTTACTGTCGTTCGGCGTGCTTGGCGCTGGGATGGGGATGACCGGAAACTTCCTGCTCTATCTTTTTCTGATGATCGGATTCGGAGTGGCGATGACGGTCGTACAGACGCAGGTAACAGCGGCTGTACAGAGAATGAGCAGAGCAGATATGCAGGGAAGGACCGTCGGACTCCTGAGTTCCATGTATTATGGAGCCATGCCTCTTGGAATGGCCGTCTTCGGGCCTGTGGCGGACAGAGTCCCTGTGCAGGGAATTATGATCGGCGCGGGGATTGCGGTCATATGCTGCGGTCTGCTGCTGATACGGAACTGAAAGGATCTCGATATTATCGGATATCAGGGAAGTATCTGTCGAATCATATCTTAGATGACAGACCGGGAATGATCCCGGATTATCAGTACCGGTGCGGGTGACATATATCCGGGGAATTTCCAAAAGCGTGGGAAGCAAAAATTCCGTAACAGTCGATGTGAATCATAATTATCCAGTACAATTATGATAATCTGAAACAATCAGGTCAAATGTGATCTCCTCCAAACTTTTCTTTAAATCACTCCGTATTTTATCGTAAGACCGATCAAGTACGGCATAAATATTCTGGCCAATAGGACATGCCGGAGACGGGGCCGGATGCACTCCTATCAATTTTGACAAAAAATCAGGATCTATTGCTTTGCACACACGGAATAGACTTATTTCGTTGGGCGGACAATTTAAGGTTGCCCCTCCTGTCCCATATTTTACCAATATAATGCCATCTCTCTTCAAAGCACTCATGATAGTCCGTATAGTAACAGCGTTAATTCCTGTTGAGAGAGATAGCAGTTCACTGGTGACTTTTGTTTTTTCGCCGTACTCGTTAATAAAAAGAAGGCAATGAATTGCCACGGAACATTTTGTACTGATATGCATAGAGTCTCATTCTCCTTATAAAATACGATTTTATTATAGAGCAAACCTCCCAAGCTGTAAATGTTGACATTACACTTTATGAAGATTATAATTGGTGTAAATTTAAATATTACAGGAGGGATTATTATGCATGTTGCGCAAATCGTTTTCAGTCCTACTGGAGGGACGCAAAAGGTTACGGATATCATTACAGCGGAATGGGGCGTACCTGTTGAAAAAATCGACTTATCCGACCCTAAAACGGATTTTTCTACAATCACCCTGAATAAAGACAGCATTACCATAATTGCTGTTCCTTCTTTCGGGGGACGTGTACCGGCGTTGGCTGCCGAACGGCTCAAAAAAATTCATGGCAATGGAGCCATGTGCGTGGTCGTCTGTGTATATGGTAATCGTGCATATGAGGATACGCTTGTTGAACTGAATGATATCGCGATAAAGAGCGGTTTTGAGGTAATCGCTGGGATCACAGCCATTGCAGAGCATTCTATCATGCATCAATATGCTGCTGGCAGACCAGATGACAGAGATAAGAGCGAGTTGCAAGATTTTGCGAGAAAAATTCTTGCAAAAATAAATAGTGATCCATTAGATATGTCTGCGTTTAAAATCCCGGGAAATCATCCTTACAAGAAAGCTGGTGGCGCAGGCCTCGTACCAAAGGCAGATCACAAGTGTAACAAGTGCGGCGTTTGTGCAGAAAAGTGTCCGGCACAGGCGATTAGTAAGGATAACCCAAAGGAAACGAACAGTAAAGCATGCATTTCCTGCATGCGTTGTGTTTCAATATGCCCGCAGTCGGCTCGTAAAGTGAATTCCGCCATGGTTTCTGTAGCTGCAATGGCGATCAAAAAAGCATGTTCAGAAAGGAAAAGCAATGAGCTTTTCTTATAAAAAGGATACTGTGTTTCTATCTGGAATATCTGAATGAGAAGCGTATAAAACTTAAGATAAGAGAATTCCACAGAATAAAACCTGTAACGCATATTTGAAAGATGTGTTACAGGTTTTATTCTTTGTGGGCCTGGCGGCGGCACGTTTCGTAAAGGTGCAGGTTAATCCATGGACAAATGCTCGTTCAACCGGATATGGAAGAAAGATAGCCTGAACAGGGCTTACAAAAGAGTGAAGGCGGACAAGGGAGTATTGGAATCTATGGTACGATTGTTTTTTTTTCAACCTGAATCGTTATACTTTAATAGATGACACATGGAAGAACTGTTGCAGACACTGAGAGGATATAACAATTGCTTTATATATTACAGCGGAAAGATCCTGATGACGAGAGGTTCATAGAGGATCTGATCTGCGGGAATTACGAGGATATTTATAAATACTGTTACCGGCTTCTGAAGAATAAGACACTGGCTGAGGATGTTACGCAGGAGGTCTTTTTGAAGTTTATAAGCAGTATGGAACGATACCGCGAGTACGGGAAGATGAAGAATTATCTTTATGTGATTGCCGGAAATGCTGTGAGAGATTACTTAAAAAAGGCAAGTACGTTATATGAAACGTCGGTGGATATACAGGAAAAGTATCCGGGCGGAAAGAGAAGTTTCCGGTACAAAAACACGGGAAGTACAGGCGGCCCGGACAGCGTTACTTTGTGTGGGAGCGGTGAGATCGACAGGCTTATCGACCGGATACAGGTCATAGAGGCGCTGGATACTCTTGAACCAGCAGAGCGGGAGATGATCATCTTACGGTATTATCAGGAAATGCGGCTGAAAGATATCGCCGCTGTCATGGAGATGCCGGTATCCACTGTCCGGTACAGGCTCAAGCAGGCGGAGAAGATTCTCAGAGAGAAGCTGCGGTGATATTTTGTTCTATTCGTAAGGCTGTACTGACGCTGAATCATAATACAGATAAAGGAGAGGAGCATTTTATGGACAGGAAACTGAAGAAATATCTGGAAGAATTTACAGTCGCGCCATATGACGAAAAGAGGAGGAGGAAAACTGAAACACTTCTGCTGGCAGAACAGCGAAAGACCGACAGTACAGGGATAAGGATGTCTGCCGGGAGATTCTTTTTCGATCAGCTTAAGTTTATCCGGAAGAGAACATGGCTTTTCAAGGCAGCGGCAACGATTTTATTTCTCCATTTTGTCACGGAGAATGAAATGGAACCAGATAGTTCTCTTCTGCTTCTGGGCGCTGTCGGGATGCCGCTTCTCTGTCTGATCAATGCCCGTGAACTGTGGAATCTCTGTCAGCCGGGACTTTTGGAGTTACAGATGACGGTTAGAAACCCGCTCCGGCAGGTTCTCCTTGTCCGGCTGACTGCATTTGGCGGAGCTGACCTGCTGGTCCTTATCAGTGCGGCGGCAGTGTTTTCTGTATCGGACAGCGGGGAGATCTGGCAGATTATTTTGTATGGAACGGTACCGTATTTTATGATGTGCGGCGGATGCATGGCAATCCTGAAACGATGGGATACAGAAAATGGAATGTTTTTCTGCGGCGCATGGGCTGCGCTGATTAGCGGGGTCCTGCTCGGTATGGAAAACACGGGCGGAGAGATCTACCGTGCGCAGTATATCTGGATATGGGCGCTTGCGGAAGTTATCGCTGTGTCAGGAACGGTGAGGCAGATGGGAGATTTGATAAAACAGTCAGGAGGGAATGTAGATGAGATTAACGCTGGAACGGCTGTCTAAACAGTTTAAGAACAGAATCGCCGTAGACAATGTGAACGCCGAACTCAGAGAAGGAATCTACGGGTTTCTGGGAGCGAACGGAGCGGGAAAGACGACTCTTATGCAGATGATCTGCGGGATCGTTGCTCCGACAAGAGGCGAGGTGAAAGTAGACGGGAAAAATAATGTGGAGATGGGGATTGAATTCCGTGATATGCTCGGATATCTCCCCCAGGAATTCGGCTATACCCCCGGATTTACGGCAAAGGACTTTATGCTTTACATTGCGTCGGTCAAAGGGATCCCGCCTCGCAGGGCAAAGCGAAAGAGCGGGGAACTGTTGGAACTGGTCAATTTAAAAGAGGACATGAACCGGAAGATCCGCACCTTCTCCGGGGGAATGAAGCGCAGGCTCGGCATTGCACAGGCGCTTCTAAATGATCCGAAGATTCTGATCATGGACGAACCTACTGCCGGGCTGGACCCGAAAGAGAGAGCCTATTTCAGAAATGTGATCGCAGAGATGGCGAAGGATAAGATCATTATTATCTCTACCCATATCGTGTCGGATATCGAGTACATTTCAGATCAGGTGCTCATCATGAAGAAAGGGAGATTTCTTCTGCAGGGAACTGCGGAAGAACTGATCGCGGAAGTAGATGGAATGGTCTGGTCCTGCCGTGTGCCGGCAGGAGACTGGCTCTCTTTCGAGAGCAGGCACACGATCGTAAATTCCCGTAATCTTGGAAGTGTGGTGGAAGCGAGGGTGATCAGCCAGTCTGCTCCGTGTGCAGACTGTGGACAGACGGAACCTACGCTGGAAGATCTGTACCTGAAATGTTTTGCCGATGAACAGAGCCTGGATAACCGGAATATATCGGATAAGAGTATGAGAGCAGGAAGAAGGGGGGAACGGTCATGAAGAGAATGATATGGTATGAATGGAAGCGGATATGGCAGAGCAGGCTTACCCAGTTTGCAGTGATCGGATGTGTCCTGTTCCTGTTATTCTGCACATGGTCGGGTATCCGTCAGATCCAGACGACAGACGGCAAAGGCAATCAGGTGACTGGCATGGCTGCCGTGAAAGCTCTGAAAGGGACAGAACGAATTGTTCTGGATCAGGAGACAGTGACCGCTGTTATGAAGGAATATCTCGATTATACGGAGAATCCCGACACATCCTCCGATGACCCTGAGCTTCAGTATCTGTCGGAGAAGATGTACCGGACGTGGTACCTGCCTAACAGGGGGCTGTTGAATCTGATCAGCGGAACGTATATGCAGGAAGGGCAGGGAAATGTGAGCGACCGTCAGTTATTTGAAAAAAATTTCGGAAAGGATTTTTATGAGGCAAGGAAAGAACGGGTACAGGAGAGGCTTACTTACTATGTGAACCAAGGCAGTGTGACTCTTTCAGAGGCAGACTGGTGGGATGAGCAGGATGATAAGGTTGGCGAGTACACATATGGCAATTATAAAGTGTGGGATATTCTGATCAGTAATCTGCCGTGGGTGCTTTTCATCATGATGATCGTATGTGTGGGCATAGCGCCTGTATTTGCAGGAGAGTATCAGTCGAAATGCGATTCGCTCCTTCTGTGCATGAAACACGGAAAGCACGGGCTCATTCTTGCAAAGCTGGCGGCATCCTTTGTGTATGCCGGCGTCTTATACTGGGGGATCGTGTTACTGTACTCGGCGGTACTTCTCATTTTCGTGGGAGCTGACGGCTGGGATCTTCCCGTACAGCTTCTTTATTCGGGAATGCCGTCCAGTTATGCCCTCACCACGAGTCAGGCATATCTTCTCGCCCTTCTGATGGGATATGTGATAACACTCGGACTTGGAGGGCTTGTATTACTCCTGTCAGCTCTGTTTAAAAATCCTTATGTGGTGATCGTGACAGCATTTTTGTATCTCTGTGTTCCGTTGTTCCTGTCAACGAATTCAGGGGGATACCTGTGGGTACACTTGCTGGCGCTGCTGCCGGAGAGAATATCGGAGTTTCATTTTGCCTCCTATATCGCATACAGCATAGGGAATATAAGGATGACTCTGCCGACGGCGGCTATGATCGTAAACGGTCTGTGCGCTGTAATATTTTCCGGACTGGCATATCTGTTCTTCCGCAGGCATCAGGTGAATAAATGATCTGCAGGCAACAGGCGAATCGCTGATTGCACTTGACAACTCCCCGCAAACTCTGCACAATAGTTCTAAATGCAGAGTCTGTGAGGAGTTTTTTATGAATATCATCAATATAGAACATATCAGTAAGATCTACGGAGAAAAGGTCATCTATGATGACGCGTCTTTCGGCATCCAGCAGGGAGACAAAATTGGGATCGTGGGTATCAACGGAACCGGAAAATCCACTCTTCTTCGGATGATCGCCGGAGAGGAAGTGCCGGACGAGGGGCAGATCATAAAGCAGAACGGGCTTAAGATCGCCTATGTGCCGCAGAACCCGGTTTTCCCGGACGGAGCGGACGTCCGTTCCTATGCGTTCTCAAAAGGAGACGGGGAGGACTGGCAGGTGGAGTCCAATCTGATGGAGCTGGGGATTTCTCAATTTGACCAGAAGATCGAACATCTATCCGGCGGACAGAAGAGAAGAGTTGTGCTGGCGAAAACGCTGGCGGAGGATTTCGACGTTCTCCTGCTGGACGAGCCGACCAACCATCTGGACGGGGAGATGATCACATGGCTTGAGGAGTATCTGCGATCCTACAGGGGAACAGTCCTTATGGTAACCCACGACAGGTATTTCCTCGACAGAGTGTGCAGCCGGATCCTTGAGATCAGCCGCGGAAAGATGTATGGATATGACGCGGATTATTCGGGCTTCCTCGAACTTAAGGCAGCCAGGGAGGAGATGGAGCTGGCCTCAGAACGGAAGCGGCAGAGCGTGCTGCGCATGGAGCTTGAGTGGGCGAAGCGGGGATGCCGCGCGCGATCCACAAAACAGCGGGCGAGACTGGAACGGCTGGAAGCGCTGAAAAACGGAAAAGCACCGGTGCAGGATCAGACTGTTGAACTTGGCTCTGTGGAGACAAGGATGGGAAAGAAGACGATCGAACTTCACCATATCAGCAAAAGCTACGGGGAAAAGAAGATACTGGAAGACTTCAGCTATATTGTCCTGAAAAACCAGAGGCTGGGGATCATCGGCCCCAACGGATGCGGAAAATCAACGCTGATCAAGATGATCGCAGGTCTTGTCGAGCCGGATGCAGGACATATCGAGATCGGTGAGACCATTAAGATCGGATATTTCGCACAGGAAGAACAGCATATGGATGACAGCCAGCGGGTGATCGACTATGTGAAAGATATTGCAGAGTATATCACCACGACCGACGGGAAGATCAGCGCTTCAGCGCTCCTGGAGAGATTCCTCTTTACGCCGGACATGCAGTATGCACCCATCGGAAAGCTTTCAGGCGGGGAAAAACGCAGGCTGTATCTGCTGGGCGTCCTCGCAGAGAATGCCAATGTACTTCTGTTTGACGAGGCCGGCAATAATCTGGATATTCCGACACTGACGATACTTGAGGACTATCTGAACTCCTTTAACGGAATCGTGATCACGGTTTCCCACGACAGATATTTTCTGGATAATGTAGTGGACCGGATCTTTGAACTGGATGGGAACGGACATGCGAGACAATATGAGGGCGGATATACAGATTATCTGACTGCAAAGCAGCGCGAACAGAACAGCGGCGGAGCAGTTGCAGACAGGGGAAACAGGCCGGGCGTGGCCGCCGGAAGAGATCCAGAAGCAGATGCCAGGAAAAACAAAAGCAGTTCCAGGGACTGGAAACAGCACTCCGAGAAGCTGAAATTTACATACAGGGAGCAGCGGGAATACGAGACGATCGACGACGATATCGCTGCTCTGGAGGAGAAACTTTCTTCTATTGAACGACAGATCACAGCCAATGCGACAAATTCCGTAAAACTGCGTGAACTTCTGGAGGAGCAGGAGAAGATACAGGCTGCTCTTAACGAGAAGACGGAGCGGTGGGTATATCTGAACGAACTTGCCGAGAAAATTTCCGAACAGGGTTGACAAAGCAGAAGACACTTGGTAATATTATAAAAGACAAAAACAGAGCGCAATCTGTTTTTTGAGACGGGAAGGAGAGAAATCGATGAGAAAACAGGTATATTCATTACTTGTGGACAATAATCCCGGCGTCTTGAGCCGGATCGCAGGACTGTTCAGCCGCCGCGGATACAGCATCGACAGTATCACAGCGGGAATGACGGCAGATCCGAGATTCACACGCATCACAGTCGTATCATCCGGAGACGAACTGATTCTCTCACAGATTGAGAAGCAGGTCAGAAAGCTGGAAGATGTGGTCGCGATCAAAGTGCTCAAAGACGATGAGTCTGTATGCCGTGAACTGATCATGGTCAAACTCCGCGCTGATGCGTCACAGAGAGGGGAGATCATCTCAGTGGCAGATATCTTCCGCGCGAAGATCGTTGACGTGGAGGAAGATTCCCTGATCGTGGAGCTCACGGGAACGCAGAGTAAACTGGACGCATTCCTGAATCTTCTGAAAGGATACGAGATACTGGAACTTGCAAGGACCGGTATCACAGGGCTTTCCAGGGGAAGCAAGGATGTAGCATATTTATAATTTTATCATATTTAGGAGGAATGCAAAATGTCAGCAAAAATTTATTATCAGGAAGATTGTAACCTTTCCCTTCTGGAAGGAAAAACAATCGCCATCATCGGCTACGGCAGCCAGGGACACGCACATGCGCTGAACTTAAGAGAGTCCGGATGCAATGTTATCATTGGTCTTTATGAGGGAAGCAAGTCCTGGGCAAAGGCCGAGGCACAGGGGTTTGAAGTTTACACATCCGCTGAGGCAGCTAAAAAGGCCGATATCATCATGATCCTGATCAACGATGAGAAGCAGGCTGCATTATATAAAAATGAGATCGCGCCGAATCTGGAAGAAGGCAACATGCTCATGTTTGCACACGGATTCAACATTCATTTCGGCCAGATCGTACCGCCGGCAAATGTCGACGTTACGATGATTGCACCGAAGGCTCCGGGACACACAGTAAGAAGCGAATATCAGGCTGGAAAAGGAACTCCTTGTCTGGTAGCTGTCGAGCAGGATTATACAGGAAAAGCGCTTGACAAAGCGCTGGCATACGGACTTGCCATCGGCGGAGCAAGAGCGGGTATCCTTGAGACAACATTCCGTACAGAGACAGAGACAGACCTCTTCGGCGAGCAGGCAGTCCTCTGCGGCGGTGTATGCGCTCTGATGCAGGCTGGATTTGAGACTCTGGTTGAGGCCGGATATGATCCGAGAAACGCATATTTTGAGTGTATCCATGAGATGAAACTGATCGTTGACCTGATCTACCAGTCAGGATTCGCAGGAATGAGATATTCTATCTCCAACACAGCAGAGTACGGCGACTACATAACAGGACCGAAGATCATCACAGAGGATACAAAGAAAGCGATGAAGCAGATCCTTTCCGATATTCAGGACGGTACGTTCGCAAAAGACTTCCTGCTTGACATGTCAGCGGCAGGCGGACAGGCTCATTTCCGCGCTATGAGAAAACTCGCTGCCGAGCATCCGTCAGAGAAGATCGGCGAGGAGATCAGAAAGCTGTACAGCTGGAGCGATGAGGATAAACTTATCAATAACTAATAGTTGATCATACAATAGGTAAGCGGCGAAACGCCTGGCAGAGATCTGTCGGGCGTTTTGTCATAAGAAAAAAACAGGAGAGAAGAGGGCTCCTTGTGAAGGAGGAAGAGTATGGCTCAGACCGGGCAGTCGAAAGAAGAGAAGAAAATATCAAATGACAATGATTTCAGCAAGGGCAGCATTGTACGGCATATACTCGGTCTCGCCGTCCCCATGACGCTGGCCCAGCTGATCAACGTGCTCTACAGTGTTGTGGACCGGGTCTATATCGGGCACCTTCCCCATGCATCGGCGGAAGCGCTGACCGGGATCGGACTCTGCCTTCCGATCATCACGATCCTGTCCGCTTTTGCCAATCTGTTCGGAATGGGAGGCGCGCCCCTGTGTTCCATCGCCAGAGGAGGGCATGAAGAAAAGAGGGCGCAGAAAGTGATGGGTAACTCATTTACCATGCTGCTCCTCACAGGTGTGATCCTGATGCTTCTCTGTTTGGCGATGAAAAGGCCGATCCTGTATCTGTTCGGGGCAAGCGAAGCGACCTACGGATATGCAGACGACTATATTACGATCTATCTGCTGGGACCGATTTTTGTTATGACCAGCCTCGGTATGAATAATTTTATCAATGCGCAGGGATTCGGGAAAATGGGGATGCTGACTGTGCTTCTGGGCGCCGTCATGAATATTATTCTGGATCCAATCCTGATCTTCGGGTTCGATATGGGAGTGCAGGGCGCGGCGATCGCAACTGTCATATCGCAGGGCGCTTCCGCACTGTGGGTTTTTACTTTCCTGACAGGCAGAAAAGCGCTTTTTAAGCTTACCCGGGAATCCATGAAGCTGAAGGCGTCGCTGGTAAAAGATATCACCTTTCTGGGAACGTCCGGGTTTGTCATGTCTGTCACAAATGGAACCGTTCAGATCGTGTGCAATGCAGTCCTTTCCCGGTACGGCGGGGATCTCTATGTAGGGATCATGACGGTGATCAATTCCGTGCGCGAGATCGCCACACTGCCTCTGAACGGACTTACGTCCGGAGCGCAGCCGGTCATGGGGTACAATTATGGAGCAGGCCGCTATCAAAGAGTCAAGTCTGCTATCCGGTTCATTACGGTAGTGGGGATCGTATTCTCACTGATCCTGTGGGCAGTCGTATTTCTGGAGCCGAGATTTTTCCTGCATCTGTTCACAAGCGAGCAGGAACTGATCGAAAAAGGAATCCCGGCGCTTAAGATCTACTTCTGTGGGATCTTTATGATGGCGCTCCAGTTTGTGGGCCAGTCTACGAATGTTGCGCTGAACCGTCCGAAACAGGCGGTGTTTTTCTCCCTGTTCCGGAAGGTGATCATTGTAGTGCCGCTGACGATCGTCCTGCCGATGATCGGAGGTCTTGGGACGGCCGGCGTATTCTGGGCGGAGCCGGTCTCCAATGTGATCGGAGGTACTGCCTGCTTTGTGACGATGCTGATTACGGTGTGGCCGGCGCTGAAAGAAGAATAAAAGAGGCATCCGCCTGACGGTGCGGATGCCTCTTATAATTAATCCCTCTATGTTAATTAAGCAATGCTGTTTACAGCTTTTGACAGACGGGAGATCTTTCTGGAAACAGTTTTCTTGTGATACACACCCTTGCTTCCTGCTTTGGAAATCTCCACGATCGCTGCGTGCAGAGCAGTCTTAGCAGCATCTGCGTCTTTTGCGGCAACTGCAGTGTCGACTTTCTTGACAGCAGTCTTCACTTTAGACTTGATTGCTTTGTTTCTTGCAGCTTTTGTCTCGTTTACTAAAATTCTCTTCTTAGCAGACTTAATGTTAGCCAATCTGTACACCTCCAAATATGACATGAAATTTCAAATATACTCCATGTATCCAGCAGATTCGGACACGGACGCTCCGCTGAAACATACTCATTTATTTTATGCTAACCGGATTGGCTTGTCAATACATATTTTGAGAAATATTGCAAAATATAGTAACAGTTCAGCCATCTGATCTACTGAACTGTCATATGAGCAGCAGCATCATAAGAGAAAAGAAAAGCGAGGACAGGATATGTATAGAAATTACAGTGTCAGGACAGACCTTGCCCTGGAGGAAAAGGAAAGATTTGAGTCGGACGATGTAGAAATACAGGGTGTCGTGCTTGAAGAAGAATATGATGAGGAACAGGAGATCCGCGTAACCCGGGTGGAGATCAAAACAGAAAACGGGGCGAAAGCAATGGGAAAGCCGGTGGGCACGTATCTTACGATCGAGACGCCGGATCTTGCGGTCCCGGATGACGAATCACACAGAAATATCTCAGAGAAACTGTGTATGTACATCCGGGAGTTGATACAGAAAAACAGGAAAGAAAAAGAACCGGAAGAAGATTTCTCTATCCTGGTCGTCGGTCTTGGCAACCGGGACGTGACGCCGGATGCGCTGGGGCCATGCGTTGCCGACCATCTGTCCGTAACAAGGCACATTGTAAGAGAGTACGGAAAATATGCGATGGGAGTGGAACATGCAAGGCTGATAAGCGCTGTCGTGCCCGGAGTGATGGGGCAGACAGGAATGGAAAGCACGGAGATCGTGCGGGGGATCGTGAACGAGACGCATCCGGATATGGTGATCGCAGTAGACGCACTTGCTGCCCGCAACAGCAGACGACTGAACCGGACAGTGCAGATCGCAGATACGGGAATCCATCCGGGCTCCGGGATCGGGAATAACCGTATAGGGCTCACGGAATCGTCCGTCGGCGTACCTGTCATAGGAATCGGCGTCCCTACAGTAGTGGACGCCGCGACGATCGTCAATGACACGATGGAAAACTTTATCACGGCGCTGGAGTCTTCAGAGTCCCTCAGAGGGGTGGGCGAGGTACTGAGATCATATAATCCGGGCGAAAAATATGAGTTTGTAAAGGAACTGATCGCTCCGCATCTGAACGGGATGTTCGTGACGCCGAAAGACGTAGATGAGATGATCCACCAGATAAGCCATACGATCTCGGAGGCGATCAACATGCTCCAGACAGCGGGATAACGGATATCGGTCCTGTGCATAACCTGTTCTGCATATGCATATGATTTCAGAAGAACAGAAATGAACAGCGGGAGGGATGCTGCCTTACGATGGACAGACAGATAAAGAAAAATCTCAAACAGGCTGCAGCGGCAGTATCCGCCCTGCTTCTGACTGTTTTTGTCATATATACCGGGGCCGGCGGCGCGGGAGACTGGCGGTATCATATGCAGAAACAGATATCGTTCAGTGCGTCCGAGACGTATCTGCCGGTCTTTACCTGGGTGAACCGAACGCCCGGTCAGGGGATTGAAGAGTGGCTCAGGGAGAAATCTCTTGCCTGGATCCCTCTTGTAACTTATGCGGAGGACCACGTATCATATGATACTTCGGTGGAAGATGAAGAGACGCTTGCCAGGATACTGGAAGCGCAGGCGAATGATGAGAATGCAGTGGACGAGAACGGAAAGCTCATCGGCGAGCCGGATGAATCCGAGACCGTCGCCGCACAAGAGGCCGTTCCGACAGTGGACACTTCCATAGAAAAACTGAGAGATTTTGACTATCTTCTGAGTAATTTCTACACGGTAGACAGTTCTACGATGATCGGAGAAGATCAGTTGAATGCGGATGATCTGCTTGGGCGGAGCATGAAGATCGACAGAGAGGGCGACGGCCCGAAAGTGCTGATCTACCACACACATTCCCAGGAAGAATTTGCCGACTCGACTCCCGGAGATCCGGCTACGAGCATCGTAGGAGTCGGCGACTATCTGACGGAGCTTCTAAATGAGAAAGGGATCGAAACGATCCACGACACAGGTGTATACGACATCATAGACGGAAAGCTTGACCGGAGCAATGCTTATGAGTATGCGGGGGAGGCAGTGACAAAGATACTAAAGGAGAATCCTACGATAGAGGTGCTTATCGATCTGCACCGTGACGGCGTTGCGGAGGGGACGCATCTTGTGACAGAAGTCAACGGGAAACCGACGGCCAGGATCATGTTTTTCAACGGACTGAGCCGTTCGAGAACGAACGGTGAGATCAGCTATCTTCCCAATCCTTACATACAGGATAATCTGGCTTTTTCACTTCAGCTGCAGATAGCTGCCGAGAACAAGTATCCGGGCTTTGTGCGGCACATCTATCTGAGAGCTTACAGGTACAATCTGCATTTGATGCCAAAATCCCTTCTGATCGAGGCGGGAGCACAGACAAATACTGTAGAAGAAATGAAAAATGCCATGGAGCTGCTCTCTGATATGCTGTATGAAGTGCTTGTCGGGGAATAGCCCACCCACAACATTCGCCGCTTTTAATGCTTGAAAACCACAAACGCTGGTGTTATATTATGTAATGGATTGTCCTGCACTTCTGCGGGACGACACAGAAGAACGAAGCTCTGTTCTGCCCGGCGTATTTTGACGCCGGCGGTGCAGGCGCAAGAGAATAGGAGAATGTAAATGGCAGCTAAGAATACATATGATGCGGACAGCATTGCAGTCCTTGAAGGGCTCGAGGCGGTCCGCAAACGTCCGGGCATGTATATCGGAAGCGTATCAACGAAAGGGCTCAATCACCTGATCTATGAGATCGTTGACAATTCGGTGGACGAGCATCTTGCCGGATTCTGTTCGGAGATCCGCGTCACTCTGGAGAAGGACGGTTCGGCTACGGTATCTGACAACGGCAGGGGCGTCCCTGTGGATATGCATCAGAAGGGAGTCTCTGCGGCGAGGCTTGTCTACACAACGCTGCATGCGGGCGGTAAATTTGACGATTCGGCATATAAGACGAGCGGCGGACTCCACGGAGTGGGCTCCTCTGTCGTAAACGCGCTCTCTGCCTATATGGACGTAAAGATCAGCCGCGACGGATATATCCATCATGACCGTTACGAGCGGGGGATACCTGTCGTGGAACTTGAGGACGGACTGCTGCCAAAGATCGGAAAGACGAAAAAGACAGGCACTACAGTGAATTTCCTGCCGGATGATACGATCTTTGAAAAGACGAGATTTCGTGCGGAGGAAGTAAAGAGCAGACTTCACGAGACGGCCTACCTGAATCCGAAGCTCAAGATCATATTCGACGATAAACGCCCGGATACGCCAGAACATATCGAGTATCACGAACCTGAGGGAATCCTTGGATTTATCCGGGATCTGAATAAGAAAAAGGACACGCTCCACGAACCGGTGTATTTCAGCGGAACGGCCGACGGCATAGAGGTGGAAGCGGCATTTCAGTATGTGAACGAGTTCCATGAAAACGTGCTTGGCTTCTGCAACAATATTTATAATGCGGAGGGCGGCACGCACCTTACGGGTTTCAAGACCACATTTACTACGGTCATGAACCAGTATGCGAGAGAGCTTGGGATCTTAAAAGAGAAAGATGCGAATTTTACCGGCGCGGACATCCGAAACGGCATGACTGCCATCGTCTCCATCAAGCACCCTGATCCCCGGTTCGAGGGACAGACAAAGACGAAACTCGACAACCCGGACGCGGCGAAAGCCGTAAGTAAAGTGACCGGAGACGAGATCGTCCGGTATTTCGACCGTAATCTGGATACTCTGAAGACAGTGCTCTCCAGCGCGGAGAAAGCTGCGAAGATCAGAAAGACAGAAGAAAAGGCTAAGACCAATCTTTTGACAAAGCAGAAATATTCCTTTGACAGCAACGGAAAACTGGCCAATTGTGAGAGCCGCGATCCGAAGAAATGCGAGATATTTATCGTGGAGGGTGATTCGGCCGGCGGATCTGCAAAGACAGCCAGAGACAGGAATTACCAGGCGATCCTCCCCATCAGAGGAAAGATCCTCAATGTGGAGAAAGCAAGTATAGACAAGATCCTGGCCAATGCGGAGATCAAGACAATGATAAACGCGTTCGGCTGTGGATTTTCGGAAGGGTATGGCAACGACTTTGATATTTCAAAGCTGCGCTATGACAAGATCATCATCATGGCCGATGCGGACGTGGACGGCGCTCATATCTCTACGCTGCTCCTGACTTTGTTCTACCGGTTTATGCCCGAACTCATCTACGAGGGACATGTGTATATCGCGATGCCTCCGCTGTACAAGGCGATGCCTAAAAACGGCGAAGAAGAGTATCTGTATGATGATAAGGCGCTTGAGAAATACAGGAAGACCCACACCGGCCCGTTTACCCTGCAGCGGTACAAAGGACTGGGCGAAATGGATGCGGAACAGCTATGGGAGACAACGCTGGATCCAAAGCGCAGACTGCTCAAGCTGGTAGAGATCGAGGACGCGAGGATGGCGTCCGGCGTAACGGAGATGCTCATGGGGACGGAAGTGCCGCCGAGACGGGCGTTCATCTATGAGAACGCGACCGAGGCGGAGCTGGATATCTAACAAAGGAGACAGATCATGAACAGTGAATCACAGATCATAAGGACAGAATATTCTGATCTTATGAAGAAATCATATATCGATTATGCGATGAGCGTCATCATATCCCGTGCGCTCCCCGACGTGCGCGACGGGCTCAAGCCGGTACAGAGGCGGACGCTCTACGACATGTATGAGCTTGGCATACGCTATGACAGGCCATACAGAAAATGTGCCCGTATCGTGGGAGATACGATGGGTAAATACCATCCTCACGGAGACAGCTCCATCTACGAAGCTCTCGTTGTTATGGCACAGGACTTCAAAAAAGGCCAGATCCTTGTGGACGGACATGGAAACTTCGGCTCTATAGAAGGAGACGGAGCCGCGGCCATGCGTTACACAGAGGCAAGGCTTACCAGGTTTACACAGGAAGTCTGCCTGGCTGATCTGGACAAAAATGTCATTGACTTCGGGCCAAACTTTGACGAGACTGAGAAAGAGCCTCTCGTACTTCCTGTGCGAGTGCCGAACCTGCTTGTAAACGGAGCGGAAGGAATTGCCGTCGGAATGGCGACAAGTATTCCAACTCACAATCTCGGCGAAGTGATCGATGCAGTCAAAGCATATATGAAAAACGACGCCATCAGTACGAAGCAGCTCATGAGATATATCAAAGGGCCGGATTTCCCTACAGGAGGCATTGTCGTAAATAAGGACGATCTGCTTTCCATCTATGAGACCGGACAGGGCAAGATCAAAATTCGGGGAAAGGTCGAAGTGGAGGATCTAAAGGGCGGAAGAAAGCAGCTTGTCATCAGCGAGATCCCTTATACGATGATCGGAAGCGGGATCGGTAAATTCCTGAACGACGTGGCAAATCTTGTAGAGTCAAAAAAGACAACGGACATTATCGATATCTCCAATCAGTCTTCAAAAGAAGGCATCCGCATCGTACTGGAACTCAAGCGCGGGACGGACGTGGAGAATTTAAAGAACATGCTCTACAAGAAAACACGTCTGGAGGATACGTTTGGCGTCAACATGCTGGCGGTGGCCGACGGCCGTCCGGAAACACTGGGCCTTAAGAAGATCATCGAGCATCATGTGGATTTCCAGTTTGAGCTCGCCACGAGAAAATACACGACGCTGCTTGCCAAAGAGCAGGAAAAGAGCGAAGTGCAGGAAGGACTTATCAAGGCGTGCGACGTCATCGACCTTATTATAGAGATATTAAGGGGAAGTAAATCAGTAAAAGACGCCCGGGCATGTCTCGTAAACGGCGTCACGGACAATATCAGGTTCAAGTCCACTATCTCCAAAAAGATGGCCGCGCTTCTCAGATTCACTGAGAGACAGGCGACAGCAATACTGGAGATGCGCCTCTATCGTCTCATCGGTCTTGAGATCGAGGCGTTAAGGGCGGAACATGAACAGACGCTCAAGAATATCGCCCGCTATGAAGACATCCTGAACAATTACGACTCTATGGCAGGCGTCATAATGGAAGAGCTGGACGCCTGTAAGAAAGAATATGCGAGAAAACGTCGCACGGTCATCGAAAACGCAGAGGAAGCGGTGTAC
Source organism: uncultured Eubacteriales bacterium (assembly GCA_949294665.1). Lineage (GTDB taxonomy): Bacteria > Bacillota > Clostridia > Lachnospirales > Lachnospiraceae > Mediterraneibacter. The sequence continues at coordinate 35,261 of CASFID010000014.1, read as the reverse complement.
GAGGAAAAGAAGATCGAGGAGCAGGAAGTCGTATTCCTTATGGACCGTTTCGGGTATTCCAGAACGGTGGATACCTCGGTCTATGAGCGCAATAAAGAGGCTGCGGACAGTGAGAACAGATACATCGTCCACTGTATGAACACGGGACGCCTGTGTATTTTTACGGACACGGGGAAAATGCATCAGGTGAAGGTGATGGATGTACCGTACGGGAAGTTTCGGGATAAGGGGACTCCGATCGACAATATCAGCAATTACTCTACAAACGAGGAAGAGATCGTCATGGTCTGCGATGCCGAGCAGATGCGGTTTTCCCATCTGCTGTTCGCCACATCTCAGGGGATGATAAAGAGAGTGGAGGGAACAGAATTCCAGGTGTCCAAGCGCACGATCAGCGCTACGAAGCTTCAGGAAGGAGATTCTCTCGTGGCGGTAAAGGTAGTCTCGGAGAATCAGGACGTTGTCCTGCAGACGAAAAATGGATATTTCCTGCGGTTCTCTGCATCAGACATCCCGGAAAAGAAGAAAGCGGCCGTGGGAGTGCGCGGGATACGTCTCCAGAAAAAGGATGAGCTTGAAAACGTATATCTGTTTGAAGAGGGGACCGAGTCTAAAATTCATTATAATGAGAAAGAAGTCACTTTGAACCGCCTCAAACATGCAAAACGCGACGGGACCGGGACGAAATACCGCGGCTGACAAATGCGGACTGATAAATTTTCCTTTTAATTTTTTCTTTCCAGCCCTTGCATTCTCTGGAAACTGGTGGTATACTAGCCAATAGTTACATAAGGAACCCGGCAGAAGAGTGAACGAAAGTTCACTCTTCTTTGTTGGTGAGGGAATACCATAAAGCGTATTGCCGTGCTGTATGAAACAAAGTATCAGTTTTATAGAGGAAAGGAAGTATAGCGTGTCCAGAAGAGAGGAATATGAAAAGAAGACCGAGGAACTCCTTGAACCGATCGTTACAGGGCTGGGATTTGAACTGGTGGATGTAGAGTATGTCAAAGAGGGCGGAACCTGGTATCTCCGGGCGTACATCGATAAACCGGGCGGTATTACCGTGGACGACTGCGAGGCGGTCAGCAGACGGTTCTCCGACATTCTCGATGAAAAAGACTATATCGAGGATTCCTATGTGTTTGAGGTGAGCTCCCCCGGTCTCGGAAGACCGCTCAGGAAAGAGAAAGATTTTGCAAGGAGTATCGGAGAGGAAGTGGAGATCCGTACTTACCGGGCCATTGACCGTCAGAAAGAATTTGTGGGTATCCTGAAGAGATATGACGGAGATACCGTCACGATCGCGTATGAAGATGATACAGAACAGACCTTTGACCGTGCCGATATTGCACTGATCCGTCTGGCTTTGGATTTTTAATATTGTTTAGGAGGAAACGTAAGAATGAACACAGAGTTAATGGAGGCATTGACAATCCTTGAGAAGGAAAAGAACATCAGCAGAGACGTGATGATGGATGCGATCGAGAATTCATTGATCAGCGCCTGCAAGAATCACTTTGGAACCGCGGAAAATATCAAAGTGGTCATGGACCGCGATACTTGCGACTATGCGGTTTATGCAGAGAAAACAGTTGTAGAGGAAGTGACGAATCCCGCACTGGAGATCACTCTGGAGGAAGCGGAGAAGATCGATCCTTCCCTCCAGATCGGAGATATCGCTCAGATACCGGTACAGTCCAAAGAGTTCGGCCGTATCGCGACGCAGAACGCAAAGAACCTTATCCTTCAGAAGATACGGGAGGAAGAGCGCAAAGTCGTATTCGACCAGTATTTTGAGAAAGAGAAGGATATCGTGACCGGTATCGTCCAGCGTTATGTGGGAAAGAATATCAGTATCAACCTCGGAAGAGCGGACGCTATGCTCACTGAGAACGAGCAGGTAAAAGGCGAGGTATTCAAACCGACAGAGCGGATCAAGCTTTATGTTGTTGAAGTGAAAAATACTCCGAGAGGACCGAGGATCCTTGTGTCAAGGACACATCCGGAACTTGTGAAACGACTTTTCGAGGCCGAGGTGGCCGAGGTGCGCGATGGTACCGTAGAGATCAAGAGTATTGCCCGTGAGGCGGGTTCGCGTACGAAGATGGCGGTCTGGTCAAACGATCCGAATGTGGATCCGGTGGGCGCATGTGTCGGCATGAACGGAGCGAGAGTCAACGCAGTCGTTCAGGAACTGCGGGGCGAGAAGATCGACATTATCAACTGGGATGAGAATCCGGCGCTCCTGATAGAAAACGCGCTTAGCCCGGCAAAGGTCATTTCCGTCATGGCGGATCCCGAGGAGAAAGTAGCGAACGTGATCGTCCCGGATTACCAGCTCTCTCTGGCTATCGGAAAAGAAGGACAGAACGCTCGCCTTGCGGCAAGGCTTACAGGCTACAAGATCGATATCAAGAGCGAGACGCAGGCGATCGAGGCAGGCGACCTTCCGGAGAACTACATGGAGCAGATGGGACTCATGGGCGAGGAAGGTTACACGGGAGACTATGACGACGGATACGATGACGGTTATGAAGATGGAGCATACGATGGCTATGACAATTACGATGAGCCTCAGGAGTATGACGGTTCCTACGATGACCGGGAACAGGAAGAGACAGGCGCTGAGGAGATCGAATTCGTTGAGACGGACGATCGGTAGATATGATCTGAAGGAGTGGGTTATTTGGCAGTAAAAAAGAAGATCCCAATGAGAAAATGTGTAGGATGCGGCGAGATGAAGCCGAAAAAGGAACTGATGCGTATACTCAGGACAGAGAGCGGGGAGTTCATCGTAGATGCGGCGGGAAAGAAGAACGGCCGCGGCGCATACATGTGCAGATCGGTGGAATGCTTCCGCCGCGCGGCCAGATCAAAAGGTCTGGAACGTTCCTTTAAGCAGGAAATCCCGCAGGACGTATATGACAGACTGGAAAAGGAGATGGGTGAGATTGAAAAAAAGGGATAGGATCCTGTCTCTGATCGGGCTTGCAGTACGGGCAGGCAGATGCGCGAGCGGCGAGGCGATGACGGAGAGCGGGATCAAATCAGGAAACGCCTGTCTTGCGATCGTTGCATCGGACGCATCGGACAACACAAAGAAAAAATTTCGGGATATGTGTAAATTTTACAGAGTTCCAATTTATATTTACGGAGATAAAGATACCTTAGGGCATGCAATGGGAAAGGAATTCCGTGCATCTCTGGCTATATTGGACGAAGGATTTGCAGACGGGATTCTTAAAGAGCTTAAAAAACGAGAGGATATTGCATAAAGGAGGTAGTTGATATGACAAAAATGAGGGTACATGAGCTGGCAAAGGAGCTGGGGATCGACAATAAAGAACTTGTAGATATTCTCCAGAAAAAAAATATAGCAGTTAAAAACCACATGAGTACGATCGAGGACAGTGAGGCTGACAAGATCCGCACGGAGTTCTCTTCCAGATCGGAGGGAGTGGAAAAGGCGGAAGGCAGATCCGCAGAAAAGGCGGAAGAAAAGACCGGGGAAAAGGCTGCGGAGCAGCCGTCGGCAAAGGAGGGCACAGCCCCGAAAAAGAAGAATCTTGCATTCGTGATCCGTCCGCAGAACTCCAAGAACAGCAGCAGGATACAGGGAAAACGTCCTGCGCAGCGCCAGGCTCGTCCGGGCCAGAACGGCGCCCGCCCCGCACATGGAGCCCGTCCGGCAGGCGAAAGACCTGTGCGCCCGGAAAGAGCTGCTCACGGAACGCGTCCGGGTGTGGAGAACCGGCCGGCAGATCCAAGGCCGGCAGCGGTCCGGCAGGAGAATAACGGACAGTCTGCAAAGCCGGCTGGCGAGAACCGGCCACAGAGCGAGAACAGATCTGCCGCCGACCGGCCGGTAAGAGCGGAGCAGCCTGCATCGGATGCGAGAAGAACTTCTGAACGTCCTGCGCGTCCGGAGAGAACGGCAGAGCGTCCGCAGCGTCAGGGAGCGTCTGACAGGCAGCCCCGTTCAGAGAGGAGTCAGGCGCCGGAGAGACAGACGAGGACAGAGCGCGGCGCATCGGAGCGTCCGGCACATTCAGACAGAGGCCAGTCCGGGCGTTCCTTCGCAGGAGGAAACGGACGTCAGGGCCGGCAGGAGAGAGGCGGCCGGGATCAGCGCGGCAGTCAGAATCCAAGAGGAGAGCGCCGCGACACGCGCAGGGAAGATATGAGCGCTCCTGTAATGGAACAGCAGAAGAGTCAGAGAAATAAGGCCCGGGATAAAGAGCGGGATAATAAGAAGAAAGAATACCGCGACGAGGCGTTCGAGGGCAAGGGCAGAAAAGGAAGGAAACAGAAACAGGTAGCCGAGGCGAAGAGGCCCCAGCCCAGACAGGAGGAAAAGAAGGAAGAGAAGATCAAACAGATCGTGATCCCCGAGGTGCTCACGATCAAAGAGCTGGCTGACAAGATGAAAGTAGTTCCGTCAGTCATCATTAAGAAACTGTTCCTTCAGGGAAAAGTCGTTACAGTAAATCAGGAGATAGATTATGATATGGCAGAAGAGATCGCGCTTGATTTTGACATCCTCTGCGAGAAAGAGGAAGTTGTGGACGTGATCGAAGAACTCCTGAAAGAAGACGAAGAAGACGAGAGCCTGATGGTGAAGCGCCCGCCTGTTGTCTGTGTCATGGGCCATGTAGATCATGGAAAGACATCGCTTCTTGACGCGATCCGCCATACAAATGTGACGGACCGTGAGGCCGGAGGAATCACACAACACATCGGAGCGTATGTAGTCCAGATCAACGGCGAGAAGATCACGTTCCTTGACACTCCCGGACACGAGGCGTTCACAGCTATGCGTATGAGAGGTGCAAGCTCGACAGATATCGCGATCCTTGTCGTGGCGGCAGACGACGGCGTGATGCCTCAGACTGTAGAGGCGATCAATCACGCAAAAGCTGCCGGAGTAGAGATCATCGTGGCGATCAATAAGATCGACAAGCCGGGAGCAAATATCGAGAGGGTAAAGCAGGAACTGACAGAATATGAACTGATTCCCGAGGACTGGGGCGGCAGCACCGTATTTGTACCGGTATCGGCCCACACAGGAGAAGGGATTCCGGAGCTCCTTGAGATGATCCTGCTCACAGCCGAGGTGATGGAACTGAAAGCCAATCCGAACCGTGCGGCAAGAGGTCTCGTGATCGAGGCAGAGCTTGACAAGGGGAAAGGTTCCGTTGCGACAGTGCTCGTGCAGAAGGGAACGCTCCATGTAGGAGATGCCATCGCGGCGGGCAGCGCGCACGGGCGCGTCCGCGCAATGATGGACGACCGCGGAAGACGTGTGAAAGAGGCCGGACCGTCTCAGCCGGTGGAGATCCTCGGATTAAACGAAGTGCCCAACGCCGGAGAGGTATTTGTGGGATGCGATTCTGAGAAAGAGGCGAGAAACTTCGCAGAGACGTTTATCGCTCAGAATAAGGTGAAACTCCTTGAGGAAACAAAATCCAGGATGTCTCTTGATGATCTGTTCAACCAGATCCAGGAGGGCAATCTGAAAGAACTCGATATCGTGGTGAAAGCGGATGTGCAGGGTTCTGTGGAGGCGCTGAAACAGAGCCTTCTCAAGCTGTCCAACGATGAGGTGGTGATCAAGGTGATCCACGGAGGCGTAGGAGCGATCAATGAATCCGACGTGATCCTCGCATCGGCGTCCAATGCGATCATCATCGGATTTAATGTCCGTCCGGATGCAACTGCAAAGGACATCGCAGACAGAGAAGGCGTGGACATCAGACTGTACCGGGTGATCTACAATGCCATTGAGGATGTGGAGGCAGCCATGAAAGGAATGCTCGATCCGGTGTTTGAGGAGAAGATCCTCGGTCATGCAGAGGTGCGTCAGACATTCAAGGCGTCCGGAGTGGGAACGATCGCCGGAGCATATGTGCAGGACGGTATTTTCGAGAGAAACTGTTCGGTCCGCCTGATCCGCGACGGCATCGTAGTTTTCGACGGACCGCTGGCATCGCTTAGACGGTTTAAGGACGACGTCAAAGAAGTCAGAGCCGGATACGAATGCGGCTTTGTATTTGAGAATTACAACGATATCAAAGAGGGAGACAACGTAGAAGCATATAAAATGGTGGAGGCAGAACGAAAATAGTCTTCGCAAAAAGGAGCGGCAATGAGAAAGAACAGTATTAAAAACACACGTGTAAACGCTGAGGTCCAGCGGGAACTGAGCAACATCATACGCAGCGGGATCAAGGATCCGAGAGTTGCGCCGATGACTTCCGTGGTAGCTGTGGAGGTTGCTCCGGATTTAAAGACATGTAAGGCGTATATCAGTGTCCTGGGGGATGACAAAGCCCAGCAGGACACGATCAGGGGCCTGCAGAGCGCGGAGGGATATATCCGCCGTGAACTGGCGCATACGATCAATATGCGGAATACCCCGGAGATCCGGTTCATCGCAGACCAGTCCATCGAATATGGAGTGAATATCAGCAGAAAGATAGACGAAGTAACGAGAGATTTGGATAATGGAGCTGAAGAATAGCATGAAGATTGTATTAAATGATATCCTGAAAGGAAAAAGAAAAGTCGCTCTGGGCGGGCATGTCCGCCCGGACGGCGACTGCGTGGGCTCGTGCATGGGCCTGTATCTCTATCTGAAAGATCAGTATCCCGCCATGAGCGTGGATGTATATCTCGAGGAAATCCCCGAGGCATACCGCATCATAAGCGGTACAGATGAGGTGAAGACCGAAGCGCCGGCTGATGAGACATACGATCTGTTTATCTGTATGGACTGCGGAGATCTTCTTCGTCTCGGCTTTTCGAGACCTCTTTTTGAACGAGCGAAAGCAACTCTTTGTATTGACCATCATGTGAGCAACGATTCCTTCGCAGACGATAACTATATCGTCCCCGATGCAAGCTCCACCTCGGAACTTGTGTTTCATCTTCTGGATACGGAGAAGATCACCCGGGAGATCGCAGAGGCTCTGTATATGGGGATCGCTCACGATACAGGCGTATTCCAGTATTCCTGCACCTCGCCGGAGACGATGGAGACCGCGGCAGTCCTCATGAGAAAAGGGATCGATGCCAGCCGGATCATCGACAAGACATACTACGAGAAGACGTACATACAGAATCAGATCCTTGGAAGAGCCCTGCTTGAGAGCATGCTTGTTATGGATAAGAAATGTATCGTGTCGGTGATCAGAAAGAAATCCATGGATTTCTTCCAGGCATTGCCGTCTGACCTGGAAGGGATCGTAAGTCAGCTGCGCCAGACAAAAGGAGTTGAAGTGGCGATCTTCCTGCATGAGCTGGCTCCACAGAAATTCAAGGTGAGCCTTCGCTCGAAAGGGGAAGTAGACGTAAGCGAGATCGCAAAGTATTACGGCGGCGGCGGACATGTGCGCGCTGCAGGCGTTACGATGGAAGGATCGAGTTATGACGTCATCAACAATATAACAGCGCGTATTGCTCATCAGCTTAATCATGAAGAGGAGCAGGAACCGGAGTCATGATCAATGGTATCTTGAATATTTATAAAGAAAGAGGCTATACTTCTCATGACGTCGTAGCGCGACTGAGAGGGATCACCGGACAGAAGAAGATCGGACATACGGGCACCCTTGATCCTGATGCGGAAGGGGTGCTCCCTGTCTGTCTTGGGCGGGCGACAAAAGTGTGCGGTATACTGACGGACAGAGACAAATCTTATGAGACTGTTCTGTTGCTGGGTAAAACGACGGATACGCAGGATATCTCGGGAAAGGTTCTTGGGGAATCTCCGGTCTCGGTTATCACAGAAAAGGAAGCTGCCGCGTGTATCCGAAGTTTTATCGGCGACATCGATCAGGTGCCGCCGATGTATTCGGCGCTGAAAGTAGGCGGGCGCAGACTCTACGAGCTTGCCCGGGAAGGAAAGACCGTCGAGCGCAGGGGCAGGAGGATAACAGTCTTTGATATCCGTATCCTGGATATCAGCCTTCCGCATATCCGCATGGAAGTGAAGTGTTCCAAGGGAACCTATATCCGGACGCTCTGCCATGACATCGGCTGTAAACTCGGGTGCGGAGGATGTATGGAGCACCTGCTCCGCACCCGGGTCGGAAAGTTTGATATCCGCGACAGCGTAAAGCTGGACGAAGTGGAAAAAGCAGTGGCAGAGAACAGACTGGACGGTATTCTTCTGCCGTTGGACAGTGTATTTGCAGATCTTCAGAAGATATCGGTAAAGGACCGATATGCGTCTCTTGGATATAACGGCAATCCGCTCCTTGCGGAACAGATCATCAGAGCAGATATGGACGGATCCTATGAGACGGACGGCAGATACAGGCTGTATGATGAGGCGGACCGTTTTATCGGCATTTACTGCTATGACAAAAAGACAGGGAAGCTCCGTCCTGAGAAAATGTTTTTTGATTCGGATCAGATAAGCGAAAGGACATGAAGTGACATGAAGTATATCACAGGGATCGAATCCTACTGTGGGAAAAAAGACACCGCTATAACGATCGGAAAGTTCGACGGGCTTCACCGGGGACATCAGAAACTGATCGATAAGATAAAGAAGTACGCATCCGACTCGTGCGAGACTGTTGTCTGTGCTTTCGATATGCAAAGGGATTCTCTGATGACGAACCGGGAGCGCCGGGAGCATCTGGAGGGCAGGGTGGACTGGCTGATCGACTGGCCGTTTACAGAACAATTAAAGAGCATGACGGCGGAAGCATTTATCCGTGACATCCTTATCGATACTTTTCATGCGTCCCATATTGTAGTCGGGACGGATTTCACTTTCGGATGCGGCAAGCGCGGAAATACCCGGATGCTGGAGGAATATTCGGGAAAATACGGGTACAGCCTAGATGTTATCGAGAAAGAAAGGTATTGCGGTACTGTCATCAGCAGCACCTATATCAAAGACGCACTGGCACAGGGCGACGTACATCTGGCGGAAACTCTTCTGGGATATCCGTACGAGATGACAGGTATCGTGCGGCACGGAAGAAAGCTGGGCCGTACGCTTGGATTCCCGACTATGAATATTGAGCCCGAAGAGAAAAAGATACTTCCGAGATTCGGGGTGTATGCCTGCAGGATAAAGATCGACGGACAATGGTATCATGCCGTGGGGAACGCAGGGATCAAGCCTACAGTGACAGATGAACACCGCCGTCTGCTTGAGGTGTTCGTCTATGGATATGAAGGAGACGCATATGGGAAAGAGGTTACAGCGCAGTTCTGTGATTTCGAGCGCCCAGAGACAAAATTCGGTTCCCTCGATGAGCTTAAGAGCCACGTCATGAACGATATGGAGTATGGGGAAAGATATTTCCGGGGAAGATAAAAACAGCTTTACAAGCCTGATGCGGTGTGCTATACTAACCAAGGTTACAAAGACAGCCGATGTTCGGTAATCGGATCACTCCGACCGTTGCTTAATATCCGGCGTTTACAAAAAGGTTAAGGAGGAAATGAAAATGATCGCTAAGGAAAAGAAGCAGGCAATCATCAAAGAGTATGGAAGAACAGAAGGTGACACAGGATCACCGGAAGTACAGGTGGCTATCCTGACGGCAAGGATCAACGAGCTGACAGAGCACTTTAAGGCCAACCCGAAAGATCATCACTCAAGAAGAGGTCTTCTTAAGATGGTAGGTCAGAGAAGAGGTCTTCTTGCATATTTAAAGAAAATTGATATCGAGAGATATCGTTCACTGATCGAGAGACTCGGACTTAGGAAATAAGCTTCGGATTACGGCAGGTGAAAAGAAGGACTGCTGCGCTGAGGATATGAGCACACATCATAACAGGCGCTGCAGTTCTTTTTTTGTATGGCTTCAGAGTCTAAAATTATTTGCCTTATGTTATACGTTGTGATATAATATTTAAGATTGCGGACAGCTTTACGTAACCGAGACCACTGAAAAGCGCATTCATATCTGTATGAATACTTTTTTCAGTAGTTTCGGAGACACCTGTCTGCACAAAAAGATCTAAGACAGGAAAAGGAGAATAAGATGTACAAGAAGTATGAGATGGAACTTGCAGGCAGGACGCTGCGCGTTGATGTCGGCAGAGTGGCAAAGCAGGCGAATGGCGCTGTCCTGATGCATTATGGCGACACGACAGTGCTCTGTACGGCGACTGCATCCGAGAAGCCAAGGGACGGGATTGATTTTTTCCCTCTCAGCGTGGAGTATAACGAGAGACTTTATGCTGTGGGGAAAATACCGGGAGGATTCAATAAAAGGGAAGGAAAGGCGTCAGAAAACGCGATTCTGACGGACCGCGTCATCGATCGTCCGATGCGTCCCCTCTTCCCGAAAGATTACAGAAATGACGTCACGCTTGAGAATCTTGTTATGTCAGTGGACCAGGACTGCAGCCCGGAACTGACGGCAATGCTTGGAGCGTCTATTGCGACTAGTATCTCGGATATTCCGTTTGACGGGCCGATTTCATCTACACAGGTGGGGCTTGTGGACGGCGAATTCGTGTTCAATCCGACTGCCGCTCAGAGAGAAGCGTCGGATCTTGCGCTTACAGTGGCATCCACAAGGGAAAAGGTCATCATGATCGAAGCCGGAGCAAATGAAGTGCCCGAGGCGCAGATGATCGATGCGATCTTTGCGGCTCATGACCTTAATCAGAAAGTGATCGCTTTTTTTGATACGATCGTTGAGGAATGTGGAAAACCAAAACATGAATATGAGAGCTGTGCGGTACCGCAGGAGCTTTTCGACGCTATCCGCAAGATCGTGCCTCCGCAGGAGATGGAGGAAGCGGTATTTACAGACGATAAGCAGACGAGAGAGGAGAACATCCGCGTCATCACCGAAAGACTGGAAGAGGCCTTCGCGGAGAACGAGGAGTGGCTTGAGGCGCTCGGCGAGGCTGTGTACCAGTATCAGAAGAAAACCGTGAGAAAGATGATCCTTACAGACCACAAGCGACCGGACGGACGCGCCATCGATCAGATCCGTCCGCTTGCGGCTGAAACCGATATCATCCCGCGTGTACACGGTTCCGCCATGTTCACAAGAGGACAGACGCAGATCTGCACGGTCACAACTCTGGCTCCTCTGTCAGAGGCGCAGAGACTGGACGGGCTGGATGAGGCTGAGACGTCCAAAAGATATATGCATCACTATAATTTCCCGTCATACTCTGTCGGAGAGACAAAGCCGTCCAGAGGTCCGGGACGCCGCGAGATCGGACACGGGGCGCTTGCCGAGAGAGCGCTGCTTCCGGTGCTTCCGGGTGAATCTGAGTTCCCGTACGCCATCCGTACAGTGTCCGAGACATTTGAGTCAAATGGTTCTACATCACAGGCGAGTGTCTGCGCATCAAGTATGTCTCTTATGACGGCAGGCGTGCCGATCAAAGCGCCTGTTGCGGGTATCTCCGCAGGCCTTGTTACAGGAGAGACAGATGATGATTATCTTGTTCTGACTGATATCCAGGGGCTTGAGGATTTCTTCGGGGACATGGATTTTAAAGTCGCAGGAACGCATAAAGGCATCACAGCCATTCAGATGGATATCAAGATCCACGGTCTGACACGTCCGATCATTGAAGAGGCGATCGCTGCTACGAAAAAGGCAAGAACTTATATTATAGACGAAGTGATGAACAAAGCGATCTCTGAACCGAGACCGGAAGTAGGACCGTATGCTCCCAAGATCATCCAGATGCAGATCGATCCCCAGAAGATCGGCGATGTGGTTGGACAGAGAGGAAAGACGATTAATTCCATCATTGAGCAGACCGGCGTTAAGATCGATATTGAGGACGACGGTTCCGTATCGATCTGCGGCACAGAGAAACAGGGAATGGACAAGGCTGCCAAACTCATCCATACGATCGTGACGGATTTTGAAGCCGGACAGGTATTTGAGGGTAAAGTGGTAAGTATTAAAGACTTTGGAGCTTTCCTTGAATTCGCTCCCGGTAAAGAAGGACTCGTTCACATTTCCAAGATCGCAAAGCATCGCGTCAATAAAGTGGAGGACGTTCTCTCCATTGGCGATGTAGTAAAGGCGGTTTGTCTCGGGAAAGATAAGATGGGAAGATTCAGCTTCAGCATCCGGGATGTGGCAGAGTAGAGAACAGATATAAGACAGACATATGACGCGTAACAGGCTCCTGGAAAGAGACCTGTTATGCGTCTTTTCCTTTATGTATGCAGACGGAGAAAGAGAGGAAGCAGCATGGAACAGATGACACTGTTTGGGAATAACCGGGCTATGACACCCCTTGCAAGCAGACTGCGGCCGGATTCACTCGACGGCTTTGTCGGACAAGAGCATCTGATAGGCAGGGGAAAGATATTAAGGCAGCTTATTGAGAAAGATCAGATATCATCGATGATCTTCTGGGGACCGCCCGGCGTGGGAAAGACGACGCTCGCAAGTATTATCGCCGCCACGACAAAGTCTGAGTTTATTAATTTCAGCGCGGTCACCAGCGGTATCAAAGAGATAAAAGAAGTTATGAACCGGGCGGAGATGAGCAGGAGGGTGGGGATGCGCACAGTGCTTTTTGTCGATGAGATACATCGGTTTAACAAAGCACAGCAGGATGCCTTTCTGCCTTATGTGGAGAAAGGGAGCATCATTCTGATCGGAGCGACCACAGAGAATCCCTCGTTTGAGATCAATGCAGCGCTTCTGTCGCGCTGCCGCGTGTTCGTCCTAAAGGCTCTGGAGGAAGACGATCTCGTTATGCTTCTGGAGAACGCACTGAAGAACCCCGCCGGATTCGGCGGACAAAATGTGGTTATTTCCCCCGAACATCTACGGGCTATCGCGGCGTTTGCAAACGGGGATGCCAGAACGGCGCTCAATACGCTGGAGACAGCGGTGCTGAACGGCGAGGTCAGTGCAAAGGGGATCACAGTGACAGAAGAAGGGCTGGAACAATGCGTCAGCCGGCGCTCCCTCCTGTATGACAAGACGGGGGAGGAACATTATAATCTGATCTCGGCCCTGCATAAATCCATGCGCAACAGCGATCCCGACGCTGCCATTTACTGGACGATGCGTATGCTCGACGGAGGGGAAGATCCTCTCTATATCGCAAGACGTCTGATCCGTTTCGCAAGTGAGGACGTTGGTATGGCGGACAGCCGCGCACTGCAGATTGCAGTGGCGGCATATCAGGCCTGTCATTTTCTCGGAATGCCGGAATGCGACGTACACCTCACTCATGCAGTCGTCTATCTGTCCATGGCGCCAAAGTCAAATGCGCTCTATACCGCTTGTGAGGCGGCGAAAAAAGATGTCAGAACACGCAGGGCCGAGCCGGTGCCTATGCAGATAAGAAACGCGGTCACCGGTCTGATGAGAGAGCAGGGATATGGTGAAGGCTATGAATACGCACATGACACAGAAGAAAAACTGACTCATATGCAGTGCATGCCGGAAAGCCTGAAAGACAGGACGTATTATCATCCGACAGAGGATGGCGAAGAGAGGAAAACAGCATGGCGTCTTGACGAGATTAAAAAATTCAGGGACAATCGCTCATAAATTATGCTGAAAAAGCTCAGACTATGCATGAGTGTATTTTGACCGGAAACCGTATTTCGGACCGAACATAAAAGAAAAACGAGGTTACTTATTTTGAAACGACTGAGCGAATATTTATTTCTCTGGACTTTGGGCGGTGCTCTGTACTATAGCTTTGAGATGGCTTTCCGCGGCTTCTCCCACTGGTCTATGTTCCTGCTGGGAGGATTGTGCTTTGTCTTTTTTGCACAGCAGGGGATATGGACGGGATGGGAGGAGCCGCTGTGGAAACAGGTGGGATGGTGCGCCATATTTGTGACGGCAAGCGAGTTCATTACAGGAATACTTGTCAATAAGATCATGAATTGGAATGTGTGGGACTATACGGATCAGCCGTTCCAGATCATGGGGCAGATATGTCTTCCGTTTACGATCATATTTTCCGGTCTTTGTGCGGTGGGGATCCTGCTGAGCGGATATCTGCTCCACTTTCTCTACGGGGAGAAAATGCCGTATTTTCATGTACTATAAACGAGTAAAACCTTTATCATAGAGATTTAACAGGTAATCACTATGATAAAGGTTTTAATGATTATTGCGACAATCGTTTCCATAAAAATTTATGTAAATTGAATGTCATTTTTTGGAAATTATATATAATAGTGTGAAATAATTAAAAAATATACAATAATAATTTTTAAAATATAATAAAATTGCGAGAAATAGTATATGAAAATATATGAAAACGATTGACATACATATACGATGGTGATAGTATGTGAATTATAAAGCAGCTGCGGAATTATGAAAAAGGAGATCGGAAATTTATGAAAAGAAGAATTTTAGCAATTTTATTGTCATCGGCAATGCTTACAGGCTTAGTTGCAGGCTGTTCATCCGGTAACTCAGAAAATAAAAGCGAAAGTACGGATGATTCCGGGGCAGTTACTCTTACGTGGCAGAGCTGGGATCCTGTATCCAAGTATCAGCCGGTGATAGACGCTTATAAGGAAGTTAATCCGAATGTGACGATCAATTATGAGCAGGTATCGGATTATGAAACAAAAATCAATACTGAAGCGGCAGGAGATGCACTGCCTGATCTTATTTCCTGTAAAGTAGGAAATACTCAGATGTTTGCTGATGCCGGGATATTGGAAGAGATTGATTATGATGAATTGAAAAAGGATTCAGACTATAATTTTGACGACTTTTGGGAGATAACTCTGAATTATGCGGTTTATAACGGTAAGGCGTACGGCGTTCCTGTAGATGGCGGAAACTATGCATGGGTATATAACAAGAATATGTTTGATAAACTGAATATTACAGTTCCGGAAGAAGGTTTTACCTGGGATGAATTTAAAGATGTCTGCCAACAGATAATGGCAAATAAAGAAGAACTGGGCGTAGATTATGCAACGCTGATAAACGACTATGGATTAAAGACTTTGCTGCCATATATGTGGCAGAATGGAGTAGAATATACGAATTCTGATGAAACCAAATGTAATCTTGATGATCCGAAAACAGTTGAAGCAGTAGCATATATTCAGAGCCTCGTGGATGAGGGGTTAATCCCTGCAATTGAAAAGCTGGATGAAGGTTCTTTTCCGATCGTAGGAATGTTGAATTCTGGATCGATCGCGATGGGGCGTGTCGCTTTATGGGAAGCATTGAAACTGGAAGATAATGATGTGCTTGACTGGGAGATCATGCATTCTCCATATGGAAATAACGGAGATAAAGGGGAAGTGCTGTATGTAAATTCGTTGGGAATCGCGTCAACGTCTCAGAATAAGGAAGCCGCTCTTGATTTTATAAAATATATTACTGGAGAAGAAGGGCTTAAGATATTATTGGAGAACACCAGCGATCCTCAGATTGCGGTAAGAAAATCGTTAAAGGAATCATCTATTTCTCAGTTCGATCCGTCTAAGAATGCGGGGATCTTTATAGACGCATTAGATTACTGTAAATGGATTCCTAATGTGTTGAGTGAAAATGATCAATTAAATGCCGCGTCAAGACAACTTGACAGAATATGGTATGACAAAGAAGATGCAGCTGTAGTGATGGAAGATCTGGCAGAGGAGATAAATGAAATGCTGGAAGCGGACGCTGCAGAGAATAAATAACGGTTACGAAAGGATAAATTTTATCCTTTGTACATATAGCTGCCCGGAATTATATCAAATGCCGGGCAGTATAAACAGGAGAAAATATGAGTAGAACAATTAACAGTGAAAGAAAAAGAAATACACTTCGCAGAAGTTTCACAGTGTTTCTGTTCCTTTTGCCCAGTCTCGCGCTCTTGCTTGTGTTTGTTTTATGGCCAATGATTTATTCTATGGTACTTTCGTTCTATGAGTGGAGTCCTCTTAAAGGTGCAGATTTTACAGGCTTAGCGAATTATAAAAAGTTGTTTGGAGACTCTCTGTGGTGGGAAAGCGTCTGGAATACCCTCTATTATATTGTTTTAAATGTTCCGCTTATCATAGTAGCGTCACTGGGCATGGCGGTGTTGGTTACGCATACTAAACTTGCAAAATTGTTCAGAGGGATTTTTTTTATGCCGACCATGTTATCTCTGGTGGCAACTGGCATAGCCTGGAATTATTTGCTTGGAACTAATAACGGCGCGGTAAACGGTCTGTTAGACATTCTGGGGATAGAACCTGTAAAATGGTTTACAAGTGGAAAGATAGCGATGATATCAATCGTTATTGTGACAGTATGGCGATGGGCCGGTTATTACATGGTCATGCTTGTTGCGGGCATGCTTGATATTTCAGAACAGTATTATGAAGCGGCAAGTCTGGAAGGTGCCGGTCCATGGCAGAAATTCAGATATATAACGCTGCCTGAACTGAAAACAGTTATAGTATTTATTGCTTTAATGAGTATCATAGGATCATTTCAGGAATTCGATCTGTTTTATATGATTACGTCGGGAGGTCCGGGAACTTCCACGTACGTTACAGGGTATTACATGTATCAAACTGCATTTTCTTCTATGGATATGGGATATGCAAGCGCGATGTCAGTATTTCTCTTTGTGGTGATCCTGGTATTTACTATATTACAGAACCGTGTGACAAAATCTGAGTAGAGGATGATAATATGATGAAAAATAAAAGCTATAGAAAGAAAAAATTAATTGAATCATGTCTCTGCATTTTCGCAGCGGTTTTAATTGCTATTGTTGTCTTGTATCCATTCTGCTGGGTACTTTCGACAGCCTTGAAAAACGATACGGAACTTTTTATCTATCCGCCGAAACTGATCCCCGGCGAAATATTGTGGAGTAACTTTGCAAAAGCATGGACTTTGATCGACTTTCCCAGAAGTTTTTTAAATTCCTTTATCGTCTCTGTGCCAACGGCGCTATTAACAGTTTTGGTTTGCAGCATGGCGGCATATGCTTTGACAAGAATGAAGTTCAGGCATGCAACTTTGGTTTTCTTTATTTATCTTTCAACAATGATGGTGCCGATGGTCGTCAGACTGATCCCGTCGTTTATCTTAATAAAGAATCTGAATCTGATGAACCGTTACCTGGGATTGATACTGCCTTTGACGGCGTGGTCCATTCCTTTTGGAACATTTCTGATACGTCAGTTTTTTATCGGGATACCAAAAGAGCTGAATGAAGCGGCTTATGTGGACGGAGCGGGGGATTTTCAAATATTTTCCAGGATTATCCTGCCAAATGCAGTTCCTGGAATGCTGACGCTCGGGGTATATGTATTTTTGCAGAGCTGGAATAATCTTCTCTGGCCGTTAGTTGCGCTTAATAAGGAAGAAATGTATCCGGTAACCCTGGCTATGGCTTCATTGACAGGACCGTCGGTCGAATTTATACCTCCATGGAATGAGGTGATGGCAGCAACCATAATCAGTGTGCTTCCAATTTTAATTTTATATCTGTTTTTACAGAAATATTTTATCCAGTCCGTAACATTATCGGGCGTAAAGGGGTGATTGTACAATGAAAGGGTTAATTGTTGAAAATACGGGAAAAGTAAGGCTGGTTGATGATATCCCTGTGCCTGAGATTAATGATTATGAAGCGCTGGTGAAAATGGAGTGCTGTATGATATGCAATGGGACAGACATGGAAATTATACATCAGCAATTGCGGGAGGCAAAAAATTACCCACTGGTATTAGGCCATGAGGGCGTGGGAACCGTCATTAAGAAAGGTAAGAATGTCCGCAATTTTAAAATCGGCGATCGTGTTATGCGTGTATCGCTGGGGGATTCTGAGAAATATCACAGCGGATGGGGAAGTTTTTCGGAGTATGGAATCGTAAAGGACAGCGGCGCTATGCTCGAAGACGGCGTAGATATTCCCACAGCCTGTAGTTCTTTGACACAGCAGGTGGTTGCTACGGAAATCACCCCGGAACAGGCATCACTCATGATCACACTGAAAGAAACCTGCAGCGCAATCTGGAGGACAGGGGCCTGCCCCGGGGCGGAGCTTCTTATTGTAGGAGACGGACCTGTAGGATTGAGTATGCTCAGTATCTGTAACTATATGGGGATAAAAGATGTCGATATCGTGGGAAACCATGAAGAAAATCTGAAAGTTGCCGAAAAAATCGGCGCAAGGAACCGATATCATAATAAAAAAGATACGGATAAAGAGAAATTGAGAAGTAACAGGTATGATTTCTACATAGACACGATAGGAACTGACGAAACAATACTGCAGGGATTATCGGTTGTAAAAGAGAATGGGACAATTGCTGTATATGGACTCAGGACTGGCGACAATATCCTCCTTCCCGTCAATAATATCCGCAATATTACATTAAAACTGGTTCAATGGCCAATTCCAGCGGAAGAAGCGAAAACCCACCAATTTGTTGAAGAAGGAATCTTGGATGGGAAGATCAACACAGATATTCTGGTTACTCATCGTTTGCCTTTGGAAGATTATGAGGAAGGTTTCCGGGCTATTGTTGAAAAAAGGGCTTTAAAAGTAAATCTTATTATCTCATAGGAAGGAAAAATTATTATGGCGTGTCTGTTTAAAAAATATAAGGATAAACTTTTTCGGGAATTTGAGGAATATTACGAAAAGATGCCGTACGATGTATCAAAACAACAGAAGATCATGGATGAGTGGCTTGCAGAAACAGGTTCAGAATATTCCTATAAAAAAAAGGCTCTGGTATATAAAGGAGCGGCAGAATTATGTGATGTACATGTTTTCCGTACATCCCCGTTTTTCTTTGAACTGGTATCCGGGCGAATGCGCAATACAAGCCAGAACGGATATCCACCGGGGCCCGGACTGGAAGGCTGGTTTACCAGAAAAAATAATTTTATAATGGAAGAGTTCCAGAAGTGGATGAAGCCGTATCAGGACAGAGATCTTGTATGGGGTGAAGTATTTACAGATATGGCGCATCATACGATGGGATATGAAAAAGTTCTCCACGTAGGAATTTCAGGGATTGAAGAGGAAGTCAGAAGCAAACTGGATAAAGAATCTGATGACAGAAAAATATCATTTTATCAGAGCGTTTTGACAATGTGTGGGGCTTTGAAACAGATCGCAGAGAATTTTGCCTCAAAAGCAGAGGAAATGCTCAAGCATGAAAGCAATCCTGATTTTGCTGAAAACCTCAGAGAAATTACTCACGCGGCAAAAAATGTTCCGTATAAGCCGGCCTCTGGTTTTTATGAGGCTCTTTGTGCGATTCTTTTTATGAAAGAAATGGCAATTGATCTGGAGGGTGTAGCCGTTGCTGTTTTAGGTCATCTTGACAGAATACTCTTGCCTTATTATGAAAAGGATATCTCGTCGGGAAAAATCACCTATGAATCTGCCAAAAATTATATGGCGCACTGGCTTTCCCATACAGATGCAAGATGGGATCTGGAAAATTGTGATTTCGCTTCCACAAATTGCAGTATTACAATAGGAGGCTGTAATGAAAAGGGTCAGCTGATCTGGAATGATATCAGCAGAATGATCCTGGAATGTTATGATGAATTTGGATTTGTTAATCCAAAAGTTCAGGCAAGAATGACTGTAAATCATCCCGATGAATATTTTGATATGTGCAGTGCAATGGTCGCAAAAGGGCAGAATATTTTTTCGTTTTTGAATGATGATATTATTATCAAAGCAAATGTGAAAATGGGAAAACTTTTGGAGGATTCACGCCTGTATTCCGCAGGGGGATGTCAGGAACCGGTTCTGGATAATAAAGAATTTAATAGCAGAGCCTTTTTATATATTAGTCTGCCTCAACTAGTCAATACATTTCTGGATAATAAATTAAATGCTTTTATGGCCAAATCCTGTAATACCGACAGCAGATGGCTAGATTGGGAAAGTTTTGAGGATCTGTATGAAAATTTTGTGGAAAGGTTAAAAACTCTATATAAGGGGTTGGTGCAAAAAGTTAATCAGTACGAAAAAAAAGCAGCGTTATATAATCCATGCGCAATGATTTCCGCAACTATGGACGACTGTATAGAAAAGGGCAAAGATATGACAGAAGGGGGAGCTGTATATAATAGTACAAGTATTCCAATGGTAGGGATTGGAACGGCAATCAACTCGCTTCTGGCTATAAAAACGATGGTGTATGACCGGAAAATGCTGAGTCTTAAAGAATTTTCGGATATTCTAAGCAAAAATTATGTGGACAGCCAGAGAATACAGGACTATATTAAAAATAGATGTCCTCAATTTGGAGACGGTTCGGAGGAATCTGAGGAGTTTTCTCAAAGATTTTTTGCGGATGCCGCAGCTGTGACCTCCCATTATGACAACTCACGAGACGGGAAATATGAAGCTTCATTATTCGTGTTCTATTTGTTTGACTGGATGAAAGATAAAGTTGGAGCTACCCCGGACGGAAGAGAGGCAGGGGTAGCCTTGTCGAGAGGAATTAATCCGACAGAACAGAGTGGAATTACAAATATAGCAAATATATTGTCCGCAATCTCAAAAATCGATCTGTCACTTTATCCTGGAAGCGGAGTTACTTATCTTGAGATGCCTGTCAGCAAAAGCAGTATAAATAAGGATTATCTTAATATGACAGTAAAAGCCTTCCTCAGAGCAGGCGGAAGCGCTTTGGATATTAATATGCTTGACGTAAGTAAACTCGAAAAAGCAAAAAAAGATCCGGAACAATATAAAAATATTATTGTCAGAGTATGCGGCTTCAGCGCTTATTTCACTTCGCTTGCTCCAGAAATTCAGGATGAGATTATAGGGAGAACAATAGTGAATGGGTAACAAATTATTTATTTCTCAGATTCAGCGATACAGTATGCATGATGGCCCGGGAATACGTACCACTTATTTTCTGAAAGGGTGTAATCTCAGGTGCCAGTGGTGCCACAATCCGGAAACACAGCACCGGTACAGAGAAATCCAATATATGGAAAAAAGATGCAGAGGATGTGGAGTCTGTTTAAATGTATGCCCAGAAAAAGCAATTTCAATAAAGAATAACAGATGGCAGCTTGATCTTGAAAAATGCGCAGTTTGTGGAGTCTGTGTCGAGAACTGCTATGCAGACGCACTTCAGATGTCCGGGAGATATGTTGATATCCGGGATACTTTAGACGACGCCTGTTACGATGATCTGATATTCGGATGGGGAGGCATTACTCTTTCGGGCGGAGAACCAATGCTCCAGATTGAAGAAGTGTCTGAAATGTTAAAAATGGCAAAAGAAAAAGGAATACATACCGCCGTTGATACTGCCGGCTGTGTCTCATGGAGTAATTTTGAAAAAATAATTCCATACACAGATTTATTTTTATTCGATGTCAAGGCGGTCAGGAATCATATCCACAAAGAATATACAGGAGTTGCAAACAGACTTATTTTAGAAAATCTGAAACGGTTATCACGGACAGGAAAAACTGAAATCTGGATACGTATGCCTTTAATACATCAGGTGAATGATTCGGATGAGGACATATCGGCCTTTACGGCATACTATAGAGAGTTGGGCAAAATTGAAAGAATTGATCTGCTGACATATCATTCCTATGGACTCTATAAGGCGCAAAGCCTGCAAATGAAGGCAAAAGTGTTTCAGGAGCCTGATGCCGGCAGAATGCAAAAAATAAAGGAAATGATTCAGTCAGTAAATAAAAATGTCGTGATCTCATAACTGATATTTGAATCAATGGAGGGGATAAGATGGTAACAATTAAAGAAGTGGCAAAAGAAGCCGGCGTTTCAATTACAACGGTGTCTCGGGTTATGAATGACAGAGGCTACATTTCCGTTGAGACAAAAGAAAAAGTACAGAATGCAATGGCGGCGCTAAATTATCAGCCAAACCAGCTTGCAAGAAGTTTCCATAACAGGAGAACTTCTTATATCGGATTGCTTATTCCTGATGTTGCGATTCCATTTTTTACTGAGATGACAGAGCGGATTGAAACCAGATTACGTAAGCGGGGTTATAAATTATTTTTATGTAATTCCAAAGACAGAGGCTCTTATGAAAACGAATATTTAAACATGTTGTTCCAGAATAAAGTAGATGGTATTATCATCGGAACACATATGTTAAAAACGGAGCAGTACCGGGCGATCGAAATGCCGGTGGTAGCGCTCGATGTTACCCTGAGTGATTCGATTCCCACTATTTCTTCAGATCATGCAAAAGGAGGAAGACTGGCTGCAGAAGAATTTGTCCGAAATCGTTGTAAGTGTGTAATTCAGATGCAGGGTGATGTGAATGTGAAAACCCCCTCCTTTATCAGAAATAGCATTTTCGCAGAGATTTTAAAAGAAAACAGGATCAGATGTATAGATTATTCTCTAAAGAGAAATGAACTCAGACGTGATCAATACTATAATGAAGCGAAAAAAGTCTTTGAAGAATATCCTGAAATTGACGGAGTATTTTCTTCTGATTTAGTTATAGCGAATGTAATGAAATATTTGCTTGATTCGGGCCGTAAAATTCCTGAGGAGGTAAAACTTGTCGGATATGATGGAGGAGATATCGCCAAATTAATGTATCCGACACTTACATACGTGGAGCAGCCATTTGATCTGATAGCCGATAAAGTTGTAGAGATCCTGATACGCAAAATCAATGGAGAGAAGATATCCAGCAATATTGCTTTAGAAGATATCCGGCTTGTAAAAGGGATGACAACTTAATATGTTTTTGTTTAAGAGGATAATGATAATGCTTATATTTACAGATGGAAATGAGGTAAGATAAATGCTTGCAACATTAAATGATGTTCTTATACCTGCACGTAAGGGAAAGTATGCGGTGGGCCTTTTTAATGCTGTAAATCTTGAATTGGCAAGAGGAATCCTTGCCGCGGCGGAAGAAATGCGTTCGCCGGTTATAGTAGGAACAGCAGAAGTTTTGTTCCCATATGGCCCATTAGAAGAAGTTTCTTATTATTTGCTCCCTATGTCCCAAAAAGCAAGTGTTCCGGTAGTAGTACATTTAGATCATGGATTGAGAAAGGAAACATGTATAAAAGCACTGAAGCTGGGGTTTTCGTCTATCATGTATGATTGCTCTACAGATCCTTACGACATTAATGTTGAGAAAGTAAAAGAGATGACGGAGATTGCACATTCGTATGGAGCCACAATTGAAGCAGAACTTGGACATGTAGGAGACAATGATAATTCGGCAGAGGGAAACTCTGTACAGACAGATCCAGGCCGGTATTTTACGGATCCGAAACAGGCTAAGGATTTTGTAGAAAAAACAGGCGTGGATGCCCTGGCAATTTCTGTAGGAACTGCGCACGGAACATATAAACTGCCTCCAAAACTTGATTTTGAGAGAATTAAAGCTATTGCAGATACAATCGATATTCCCCTTGTTCTTCATGGCGGTTCCGGCTTGTCAGATTATGATTTTAAAAAGGCAATCGAAAAAGGCATCAGTAAAATCAATATCTTTACAGATATTAATATAGCTGCCGTAGAGGCGGAATTTAGTGCTTTTGATCGTATGAATAAAGGGATTATTGATCTCATACCGGCAGCGGTTAATGCAGTGAAAGAATCAGTTATCAGAAAGATGACTCTTTTTGGCTCTGCCGGAAAAGCAGAATATATGCAAATAGAGAGGAAAGAAATTATTAAGACCATTGTAACCGAAGTGATAAAAGAACTTCAAAAAGAAGACACAACCAGGGGAAAATGATATGAAATCATACAATGAGAAAAAAGCTGTAGTTTCAGCAGGTCACATTTGTTTAGATATCGCACCATCTTTCCAGGAGCATAAAAACTATGAAACAATATCTCAACTTTTTAAACCGGGAAAAATAATTCCTGTAGGCAGTGCGGATATTCATATCGGCGGTTCTGTTGGAAACACAGGATTGGCAATGAAAAAATTTGGCGCTGACGTATACCTTATGGCTAAAATAGGGGATGATAAGTTTGGCTGGCTTATTCAGGAGCAGATCAGTAAGCTCGGAGTAAAGGCAGAGTTCGTGAAGGAAACGAATGCGAATGTGGAGACGGCATATTCAATTGTTTTATCTGTAAAAGGTATTGACAGGATTATTCTGCACAATTCGGGAGCCAATAATTCGTTCGGTTTTGAAGATGTGGATTTTGAGATTGTTGAAAAAGCAAATCTGTTTCATTTTGGATATCCCCCTATCATGCGTCATATGTATGCGAATGAAGGTGAAGAGTTTATCCGGCTTTTTAAAAATGTGAAGCAATCAGGTGTCGCTACTTCATTAGATATGGCGATTGCAGATGAGATGTCAGAAGGTGGAAAAGCTGACTGGGATCAAATACTGCAGACAGTAATGCCATATGTTGATATTTTTGCACCGAGTTTTGAGGAACTTGTCTATTTTATTGATCGGTCCATGTATTATGAACTGATTGAAAAAAGCAAAGGCAAAGATATTACAGATGTTTTATCGATAGAAAAACATATCAGACCGATGGCAGACAAACTTATGAAATGGGGAGCAAAGATAGTTTTAATCAAATGCGGCGCCCGTGGGATATATTTCAGAACGAATACACAAAACCATATAAAAAATATCGGCGGTGGGCTGTCGACTTCTTTACTTTCCTGGTCTTGTCAGGAGTATTTTGAAAGAAGTTATAAGCCTGAGAGGGTTGTATCGGCTATGGGAGCCGGTGATGTCAGTATAGCGGCATTTTTGTATTCAGCCCTGAAGGGAATTGACTGGAAAGAAGCCCTGCACTTTGCGGCGGCTGCCGGCGCCTCGTGCGTAACAACTTATGATGCGTTAAGTGGGCTGGAATCTTTTCGGGTAATGGGCGAGAAAATAAAAAATGGATGGGAAAAAGTTGAATAACATTGTATTTATATGAATCTAGAGAGGGGCTCCGCACGAATTGATGCGGCAGCCCCTTCTTATATTTATTATTCATGTCTCGCTTTTCTTAAAAGTATAATCCACAAACTAAGTTCCATATTCATTTTCCTATAGTTGAATAGAATTCTCAAAAATGCTATAATACATCAGCAGAAATTTAATTTATACCTGCATGCGGCAAGATACATGTCAGTGCATGGTTCAGAAAAGGAGTAAGATTTTGGCTGAATTAACACCGATGATGAAACAGTATATGGAGACGAAATCCCAGTATCCAGACTGCATTCTGTTCTATAGATTAGGCGACTTTTACGAGATGTTTTTTGATGATGCGCTGACCGCCTCCAGAGAGTTGGAGATCACTCTGACAGGAAAAAACTGCGGACAGGAAGAGCGGGCGCCCATGTGCGGCGTCCCTTACCACGCAGTGGACAGCTATCTGAACAAACTAGTGAAAAAAGGGTATAAAGTAGCGATCTGTGAACAGGTGGAGGATCCAAAGACGGCAAAAGGCATTGTGAAGAGAGAAGTCGTGCGTATCGTGACGCCGGGGACAAATCTTGACACACAGGCTCTGGATGAATCCAGGAACAACTATATCATGTGTATTGTGTATATTGCGGATCGATACGGCATCTCTGTAGCGGATATCACGACCGGGGATTATTTTGTGACAGAGATAGAAGACAGCGCGAAACTGATGGACGAGATCTATCGTTTCTCCCCCTCGGAGATTATCTGCAATGAAGCATTCTACATGAGCGGGATGGATCTCGAAGAAATGAAAGACCGTTTGAATATTACGATATATTCGCTGGATTCCTGGTATTTTGACGATGCCTTGTGCAGGCAGAAACTGCTGGAACATTTCCGGGTATCTTCCTTCGCGGGGCTTGGGCTCGGAGATTACGACTGTGGTATCATAAGTGCGGGAGCGCTTCTGACATATCTTCTGGAAACGCAGAAAAACGATCTGTCCAACCTGACGCATATCACGCCGTATACATCCGGCAGATATATGATGCTCGACAGTTCAACGCGGCGCAATCTGGAGCTGTGCGAGACTCTCAGGGAAAAGCAGAAAAGAGGTTCCCTTCTGTGGGTGCTGGATAAGACAAAGACCGCCATGGGGGCAAGGACGCTGCGTAAATACATAGAACAGCCTCTGATAGAAAAAGAG
This sequence comes from uncultured Eubacteriales bacterium, assembly GCA_949294665.1. Lineage (GTDB taxonomy): Bacteria > Bacillota > Clostridia > Lachnospirales > Lachnospiraceae > Mediterraneibacter. Next base: position 9,230 of record CASFID010000014.1, on the reverse strand, counting down.
GAGATAGAAAAACGTCTTGACGCGGTAGGAAAACTCAAAAACGAAGCGATATCCAGAGAAGAGATCAGGGAATATCTCTCCCCGGTCTACGACCTGGAAAGACTTATAACAAAAATTACATACGGCTCCGCAAATCCACGAGATCTTACAGCATTCCAGACGTCCCTGGAGATGCTTCCTCCCATACGGTATGTCCTTCAGGATATGAAATGTGCTCTTTTAGAGCAGATCTGCGCGGATCTGGATCCACTGGACGATCTGTGTGTGCTGATACAGAACGCTATAAGGGAAGAACCGCCGATCGCGATGAAAGAAGGAAATATCATCCGTGACGGATACAACGAGGAAGTCGATAAGCTCCGGCGTGCGAAGTCTGACGGAAAGGACTGGCTGGCGAAGCTGGAAGAGGACGAGAGGGAAAAGACCGGGATCAAGAATCTTCGGATCAAATACAACAAAGTATTCGGGTATTACCTGGAAGTGACCAACTCTTACAGGGATCTGGTCCCGGAGTATTATACGCGCAAACAGACGCTTGCCAATGCAGAGCGCTATATCACGCCGGAATTAAAGGAACTGGAGGACATGATCCTGGGGGCGGAGGATAAACTGTATGCTCTGGAATATGAACTTTACACGGAAGTAAGGGAAAAGATCGCCTCTCAGGTAGAACGCATCCAGCAGACGGCGAAGGCGGTAGCGGCGCTTGACGTTTTCGCATCGCTTGCTCTTGTCGCGGAGCGGAATGAATATGTCAGGCCAGGGATCAATGAGAAAGGCGTCATTGATATCAAAGAAGGAAGACATCCTGTTGTAGAAAGGATGATCCCCAATGAGATGTTTATCGCAAATGACACATATCTTGATGACAAAAAACACAGGATATCGATCATAACCGGTCCCAATATGGCCGGAAAATCTACCTATATGAGACAGACTGCCCTGATTGCCCTGATGGCGCAGGTCGGCTCCTTTGTGCCTGCGAAGAGCGCCGATATCGGGCTGTCGGACAGGATATTCACAAGAGTGGGGGCATCCGATGATCTCGCGTCCGGTCAGAGTACATTTATGGTGGAGATGACGGAGGTGGCTAACATCTTGAGAAATGCAACATCCAGAAGTCTTTTGATCTTAGATGAGATCGGGCGGGGAACGAGCACGTTCGACGGATTGTCCATCGCCTGGGCAGTGGTGGAATACATCAGCGACAGCAGGCTCCTCGGGGCAAAAACACTTTTTGCCACACATTACCATGAGCTGACGGAACTGGAGGGCAAGATCGAGAATGTGAACAACTACTGCATCGCAGTCAAGGAAAAGGGCGACGATATCGTATTTTTGAGAAAGATCGTAAAAGGGGGAGCGGACAAAAGCTATGGGATCCAGGTGGCAAAGCTGGCGGGCGTTCCGGATATGGTCATCGACAGAGCGAAAGAAATCGTAGAGGAACTGAGCGAGGAAGATATCACTGCCAGGGTCAGTGAGATCACTGTCAGAGACCGGTCGTCGAAGAAAAAAACAAAAGCAAAAAAGTACGACGAAGTGGATATCGCACAGATGTCGCTCTTTGACACAGTTAAAGACGACGATGTCCTTGAAGAACTTAAAAATCTGGACGTCGGCAATATGACGCCTATCGACGCGCTTAATACGATCTACCGGCTGCAGAACAGACTGAAAAACAGATGGTAAGTGAGAAAGGAGACAGGCATGCCTCATATACATGTACTTGACCAGGTAACGATCGACAAGATTGCCGCAGGAGAGGTGATCGAACGCCCTGCATCTATCGTAAAAGAACTCGTGGAAAACTCGATTGATGCGAAGGCGTCTTCTGTTACGATAGAGATAAAGGACGGCGGCATCTCACTGATCCGTATCTCGGACAACGGGTGCGGTATCCCGCACGACGAAGTGAGAAGCGCTTTCCTGCGGCACTCTACGAGTAAAATCAGCAGTGTTGAAGATATTGCGCATATCCGTTCGCTGGGCTTCCGCGGAGAGGCGCTCTCGAGCATCGCGGCTGTGACGCAGACGGAACTGACCACAAAGACTGCGGAGGAAGAACTGGGCACCCGTTACGTCATCGAAGGGGGCAGGGAGACCGCTCTCGATGAGACGGGAGCCCGGGAGGGCAGCACATTTCTTGTGCGCCAGTTATTTTACAATGTCCCTGCAAGGAGAAAGTTCTTAAAGACTCCCATGACGGAAGCCGGGCATGTGCAGGATCTGCTCATGCACCTGGCGCTTTCTCATCCGGAGGTGTCTTTCCGTTTTGTCAACAATGGACAGGAGAAGATGAGGACTTCCGGAAACGGCAGATTAAAAGATGTGATCTACAGTATATACGGACGTGATGTGGCGGCGAATCTGCTGGATATCGACTGCGAAAAAGACGGTCTGCGGATCACAGGATATCTAGGAAAGCCGGTGATCACAAGAGGAAACCGGAACTTTGAGAATTTCTTCGTGAACGGACGTTATGTCAGGAGCCAGATGATATCAAAGGCGCTGGAAGACGCTTACAGAGATTTCACCATGCAGCACAGATTTCCGTTCGCAGTGCTTCATTTTCATATTGATGGAGAGGCCATCGATGTCAATGTCCATCCGACAAAAATGGAACTGAGATTCCAGCGACAGCAGGACGTCTATAATACGGTATTCGAGAGTGTGCACCGGCGTCTTCTTGAACCCGAACTCATCCAGAGAGCGGAAGTTCCCGCTCCGGCTGCCAAAGGGCAGAAAGAGAAGGGAAAATCAAAAACAAAAGAAGAGCAGAGTCCCTTCCTGTTAAAGCCGAAGAACCCTGAGGTGGAGACGGACGGCCAGGTCAGGGAGACATCCGTGCGTGATGAAGACTATTTCATCCGCAAGATGAGGGAGCGTGTCACAGCGTATCATCAGAGAGCGTCTTCGGCAGAGGTGTCTGACAAAAGCGGCATCTACCGGCAGGAAGAACAGACGGACCGGATCAGGGAAACGGTCCGTTACGGTTCCCGAACAGAAGATAAATCGCTGGAGACAGACGGACCGGATCAGAACAGGAGCGCTGCGCCCTGCCAGATGGATCTCTTTGAGGAGAATTTTCTCAAAAGAGAGGTGCGGGCGGAATACAGGATCATCGGTCAGGTATTTGATACATACTGGCTTGTACAGTATCAGGATAATCTCTACATCATAGATCAGCACGCGGCTCATGAGCGCGTACTCTATGAGCGCACGCTGAAGGGAATGAAAACGCGGGAATTTACTTCCCAGTATTTAAGTCCGCCTGTCATCCTGTCTCTCTCCATGCAGGAAGCGCGTCTCCTGGAAGAAAATATGGACCGGTTCGCACGCATAGGATTTGAGATCGAACCTTTCGGCGGGGAAGAGTATGCCGTAAGGGCAGTGCCGGATAATCTCTTCGGGATCGCGAAAAAAGAACTTCTGATAGAGATGATCGATGATCTTTCCGACGGTCTGACAACTTCCATGACGCCCGAACTGATCGATGAAAAGGTAGCGTCCATGTCGTGCAAAGCTGCAGTGAAAGGTAACAGCCGTCTGTCCGCGCAGGAAGTCGACGCACTGATCGGAGAGCTTCTGACGCTGGATAATCCTTATCACTGCCCGCACGGAAGGCCGACGATCATTGCGATGACAAAGAAAGAGCTGGAAAAGAAGTTTAAGAGGATCGTGTGATGACGAAGAAACCACTTATTATACTGGCAGGACCTACGGCTGTCGGGAAAACAGCGCTTTCCGTCCGGCTGGCAGAGCTGATAAACGCTGAGATCATATCTGCGGATTCCATGCAGGTATACCGCGGTATGGATATCGGCTCCGCGAAGATAACCGCGGAGGAAATGGACGGGATTCCCCATCATCTCATAGATATACTGGAGCCGGAAGACGAGTTTAACGTCGTACGTTTCCAGAAAATGGCAAAGGAAGCTGTAGAGAACATCATCGAAAGAGGAAAAGTCCCGCTTGTGGTGGGCGGGACAGGATTTTATATCCAGGCGCTGCTCTATGATATAGATTTTGAAGAAAATGACGGCGATATAACCTATCGGCGCAGCCTGGAGCGGCTTGCCGGGGAAAAGGGCGGAGAGTATCTTCACTGCCTGCTCAGGGAGGCGGATCCGGGAGCGGCGCTGCAGATCCATCCGCATAATACCAAACGGATCATACGCGCTCTTGAGTTCCATAAACAGACCGGCAGAAAGATCTCAGAGCATAACGCCAGGGAGAAACAGAAACACTCTCCTTATCACTATGTATATTTTGTGCTCACAGATGAGAGAAGCAGACTTTATGAGCGTATCGACCGGCGAGTAGACAAGATGATGGAGCAGGGATTGTCAGAAGAAGTGCGGGCGTTGAAAGAACGCGGCGTCAGGCGGGATGCAACGTCCATGCAGGGGCTTGGCTACAAAGAGCTTTACGCCTGTCTGGAGGGCGAGTATCCGATCGAGGAGGCGGTCCGCATCATCAAGCGGGACACAAGACATTTTGCAAAAAGGCAGCTCACCTGGTTTAAAAGAGAGAGAGACGTGATCTGGATCGATCGTTCCTCATGCGGCCAGGATGAAGACGTCATGCTTGAAAAGATCACGGATTATCTTTTATCAAAAGGATTTATAAATAAACAGAGGACGGATAAGATATGAACAGGACAGATACACAATATATGTATGAACAGATGGGAATATCCCCTGAAGTCCGGGCATACGGGCAGAAGATAGAGGAAGAACTGGGCGGACGTTTCCGCCGGTTTGACGAGACGGCAGAGTACAATCAGCTCAAGGTCCTCCACGCGATGCAAAAAAACCGCGTCAGCGAGAGCTGTTTTAACTATGTCAGCGGATATGGTTATAACGATATGGGAAGAGATACTCTGGAAGCCGTATATGCGTCTACATTCCATACAGAGGCGGCTCTTGTGCGCCCGCAGATAACCTGCGGGACACATGCGCTGGCAGTGGCGCTCTCTGCGAACCTTCGACCGGGGGATGAGCTCCTTTCGCCTGTGGGGAAGCCGTATGATACGCTGGAGGAGGTAATCGGCATACGCCCTTCCCGGGGATCCCTCGCAGAATACGGAGTGATATACCGTCAGACAGAGCTTTTGGAGGACGGATACTTTGATTATCCGGCGATTGAAAAGGCCCTCACTGAGAAAACAAAAGTGGTAACGATCCAGCGGTCAAAAGGATATCAGACACGGCCGAGCTATTCTGTGGAGAAAATCGGCGAGCTGATCGCGTTTATCAAGGAACGGAGACCGGATGTGATCTGCATGGTGGACAACTGTTACGGCGAGTTTGTCGAGCGGACTGAGCCAAGCGATGTGGGAGCAGACATGATCGTCGGCTCTCTTATTAAAAATCCCGGCGGCGGACTGGCGCCGATCGGGGGATATATCGCCGGAAAGAAAGAGCTTATCGAAAACTGTGCGTGCCGTCTGACGTCGCCGGGACTTGGAAGGGAAGTCGGGGCTTCGCTTGGAGTGATGCAGTCTCTCTACCAGGGATTTTTCCTTGCTCCGACGGTAGTGTGTGGCGCGTTAAAAGGCGCGGTGTTCGCTGCGGGCGTTTATGAGGGACTGGGGTTCCCGGTCATACCGAACAGCCGGGAATCCCGGCATGATATCATCCAGGCCGTCACTCTTGGTTCGCCGGAAGGAGTCATTGCATTTTGCAGGGGGATCCAGGCGGCCGCTCCGGTGGACAGCTATGTATCGCCGGAGCCGTGGGCGATGCCGGGATATGACAGCGATGTGATCATGGCGGCGGGAGCTTTCGTGCAGGGCTCGTCTATCGAACTGTCGGCGGACGGACCAATCAAACCGCCATATGCCGTGTATTTTCAGGGAGGACTTACATGGAACCATGCAAAGCTGGGGATATTGAAATCTCTGCAGAGCATGGTTGACGCAGGGACAATAAGCGAAGAGAGGATAAGGAGGAGCGTATGAGATCAGTGGCAGTGATCGGAGGCGGGGCTTCGGGTATGATGGCGGCCGTGACTGCTGCGTCAAACGGCGCTCATGTCATTCTTCTGGAACATAATGACCGTATCGGGAAGAAAATCCTGTCCACAGGAAACGGCAGATGCAATTTCACAAATATCCTGCAGGAACCCGTATGCTATCGCTCGGATAATCCCTTGTTTCCGTGGGACGTCGTGGAGAACTTCAACGCCCGGGATGTAATCTCGTTTTTCCTGCAGCTCGGCGTCTATTCGAAGAACAGAAACGGATATATCTACCCGAATTCTGATCAGGCGAGGGCGGTCCTGGACGCGTTCCGGATGGAGATCGAGAGGCTGGACGTTGAAGTGAGGACAGAAATCAACTGTACAGATATCCGTCCGGTTAAGAATGGATTTGTGGTTACAACGGATAAGGGCACAGTACGCGCAGACCGCGTGATCCTTGCCACAGGATCCAAAGCGGCGCCCTCCACCGGCTCCGACGGTTCGGGATACGCGCTTGCGAAGAGTCTGGGGCACCGGATCATCCCGGTCCTTCCCGCTCTCGTGCAGCTGCGCTGTGAGGAAAAGTTTTTTAAAAGTATAGCCGGCGTCCGCGCCCAGGGGACGGTATCCATATGGTCGGAGGGATCCTGCATCGCCCGGGACACAGGTGAGATACAGCTTGCAGACTATGGTATTTCAGGGATACCGGTGTTTCAGGTGAGCCGCTATGCTTCCCGGCTTCTCTATGAGAAGAAAGAGGTGTACGCGCTTCTTGACTTTATGCCCGATCTGTCACGGGATCAGATGTGTGCTTTCCTGCGCGCCCGTGCAGCGGCCAGACCGGAAAAGAAGGCTCGGATGTTCCTGATCGGACTCTTTCATCAAAAGCTCTCTGATCTTTGGATCCGGCTGTCCAGAATCCCGGAGGACAGAAAAGCGGGAGATCTTTCGGACAGTGATCTGGAAAAACTCACGGACAGGATAAAAGAGTTCTGTGTCCGCGTCACTGCTTCCAACTCTTTTGAAAAGGCACAGGTGTGCTGCGGCGGCGTTGACACAAGAGAAGTGGATCCGCAGACGATGGAGTCTCTGTATGTGCCGGGCTTCTATCTGGCGGGGGAAATCCTGGATGTTGACGGCATGTGCGGCGGATATAATCTGACATTTGCCTGGGCCAGCGGCTATGCCGCCGGCACGGCTGCGTCTGTAGAAGGGCAAAGGCAATTATCCAAAAAGAGGCAAAATTGAATAGCGTAACATAGAGAATAAAAGACCCGAGAGAGCGAGGACAACACCTTAGCTTTCCGAGCGGTATGAGACCTCAACACAATGATATAAGGGGATTCATAACATCTATTTCCCTCACTGTGGAAAGAGCGTATTTGGCTTCATTCCGGAATCACGATGGAAAATAGGAACGTGTTCTCACTGCGGCGGAAAATTCTACATATACAATTAGTTTATATAAAGCAAGTTATGGTATAATAGGAAAGTTGAAATTATGAAGAAAATTGATAAATGATCGAAAAGAAAATGACGGAGTCAGGAGCAATGGGAACTGAACCGATAACAGTCAGGATTAATTTGACAGATACCGAAGAAGGATTCTTAAGCAGCGAAAAGTTTCACTTAAATCAAAAAATATATTGACATTTTTCTATGTATTGCATATGATAACACATAGACATTTATCTATGGTAGGTGATTAAGAGAGATGGATGAAAAAAGAATTGCGGCAATTTTCAAAGCGTTTTGTGATGAAAACCGCATTAGGATTATAAAACTGCTGCGTTCAGGTGAAAAATGCGCCTGCAAGCTGCTGGAAGAAATCAATGTCACACAGCCTACGCTTTCCCACCATATGAAAATTCTTTGTGACGCTGAAATAGTTGTCGGGCGCAAAGAGGGAAAATGGACACACTATTCTATTTCAGAAAAAGGTGTGGAGCAGGCAAAAGAATGTTTGCGGCAGTTGACAACACTTGATGTTGAAAGCGAAAACAAGTCGTGCTGTGAAAAGTGAGGAAGTTTATTGATTGCTTTTCCGCGCGGCTTATATTCGGGATAACAAATCGATATATTTAAATATAACTATGTGAAAGGCGCTTTTTATGGAGACACTAAAAACAATTTGGGACTTTTTTCAAAATGAAGTCCTCGGTATGAACTGGCTGAATCGCCTCATTGAAACATTTTTGAACACTTGCGGTTTAGATACCACGGGCAAAATAGGAGGAAGTATTCAGTTTTTCATCTATGATACTGTAAAAATTATGGTACTGCTCGGCGTTTTGATTTTGATTATCTCGTATATTCAAAGTTATTTCCCGCCCGAAAGAACCAAAAAGATACTCGGCAGATTTCACGGAATATGGGCAAATATCATCGCAGCCCTGCTCGGTACGGTAACACCGTTTTGCTCGTGTTCCTCTATTCCGTTGTTTATCGGGTTTACAAGTGCAGGCTTGCCGCTTGGCGTTACATTTTCCTTTTTGATTTCTTCGCCGATGGTTGACCTCGGAAGCCTTGTCTTACTGATGAGTATTTTCGGCTGGAAAGTTGCTGTTTTATATGTAATATTCGGTTTGGTAATCGCTGTGGCTGGCGGAACGCTGATTGAAAAGTTGCACCTCGATAATCAAGTGGAAGAATATATCCGAAACGGGCACTCAATTGATGTTCCGCAGGAGGAGCTGCATTTCAAAGATCGTATGAAATTTGCGTGGGAACAGGTTGTTGAAACCGCTAAAAAGGTTGCTCCTTATGTTCTGATCGGCGTGGGTATTGGTGCTTTCATTCACAACTGGATTCCTGAAGAATTTATTGTCAAAGCACTTGGCGAAAATAATCCGTTTGGCGTAATTCTTGCTACGATAGTCGGTATTCCGATGTATGCGGATATTTTCGGTACAATCCCGATTGCAGAAGCCCTGCTTGCAAAAGGTGCTTTGCTCGGCGTTGTCCTTTCCTTTATGATGGCCGTTACAACGCTCTCGCTCCCTTCAATAATTATGCTTCGCAAGGCAGTTAAGCCGAAACTGCTCGGTATTTTCATTGGAATATGTGCCGCTGGTATTATTATTGTAGGCTATCTTTTCAACGCAATACAATATTTAATTGTTTAATGATCTCTCGGAATCCTGAGTGATCATAGCCAGCAGACGCTGGCGTTGAACTTTGAAAAGTAAATATTATCTAAAAAGTGAAAAATAGACATGCTGAAATAGACATAGCTGTCGCTATATCTGAAAAAATGCGATATA
>CASFID010000013.1 GCA_949294665.1 uncultured Eubacteriales bacterium | reverse complement strand
GTACCTCCTTGCTGCCACCAGACAGAAAGAGATGATACTATTATATACTGATTGAAGAAGATGTGAAAGGATAACTTCTACTTGTGAAAGAGTAAAGTCTATCTCATGTCAGTGAACTAGAATTTAAAATTTCATTTCACCTATAAGAAAACCCGCCTGCCAACATGCATAAAAACACCGTCCTTTCTGTTACAATGACTACATCATAAAGAAGGACGGTTTAAATTGGATTTATTTTCGATTTAGTTTTGATTTAGATTCTGTGGATTTATTGTGATCTTAAAACAAACGCCGTTTTTTTCGTTTTCAATTTGATATGGCAGGTTATGCTGTTCTAAAATATTCTTCACAAGATACAGTCCCAGCCCGCTGCCTCCGGTTAATTTATTATGCGACTTTTCCACACGGTAGAACGGAGTAAATATCTTATTCAGATCTTCTGCCGGGATGGAAGTCCCCTGATTTTTGACAGTCAGTTCTGTTTCTGAAAGTGTAATATATATATTTGCCCCGGCAGGCGAATGACAAATTGCATTATTGATTATATTGTGCAGGGCTTTCTCAATCAGAGATCTGTTCCCTGTAATCTGCGCCCGACCATTCAACTGCTGATGAAGGATAATATTCTTTTCGTCAGCCAATGGGCGCAGATGTTCACAGACATTTTTCACGATTTCCGTTACGGACAGGACTTCTATATGCCCCATTTCCCTCAATTCCAGCTTTGAGACGGAGAGAATTTCTTTCACAAGATTCTCCATATTTTCAATCTCTTTTAATGTTTCAGGGAGGATTTTTCTTGTGTCCTTGTAACGCCCGATCTCCATGATCATACTTTCTACCTGGCCTTTGATAATAGTGATCGGCGTCTTTAATTCATGTGAAGCGGCCGCAAACAAATACTGGTGCTGTCTGTCCAGCGCCTCGATATGTTCCATATCCTGTTTTAATTGTTTATTTGCAGTTTCAAGCTCCTTCATAGCATCGGACAACTCTTCTGACATAGTATTTAAACTATCAGCAAGTATTCCGATCTCATCTGACCGGGCAATCTTACATTTCCATGTCATATCCAGCTTTGCCATACGCTTAGATACACTGCTGATTTCTATGATCGGTCTTACGATCAAACGGCTGCAGATCCATGCGCCCAAAAACGAAACCGTAAATATGAGGATCAAAAGAAAGGGAAACAGTTTCAGCAATGCGTTAATAAGCTCATGATCGGAAGACACCGGTGCCGTAATATTTAATATATATGTCTCAAGTGTATCGGAGAAAGTAATTTCCTGGGCAAAAGACAGCATTTCTGTACCGTTTGCCCCCGCTTCTTCAGGAACGCCGTATTGATGTTTTTCTCCGCCGCCCTGTAATGTAACAGCCGCCTGATTTTCCCGGCAGAATTCTTCAAGAATATGCTCTGCATTTTCAAGTTTTGTTTCAGACAAAGTCTCCGTCAGCTCACCGATTTCCGCATTGATCTGTTCTGATGATACAGCCGTATAACTCTTGGGCAGGAAAAACATAATGCTTCCGTAAATGAGGAAACTGCACAAAAGCAAGGAGCCGGCAATCCATAAAAATACTTTTACACTTAAACTGTTTTTAATTTTCAATCTCAAATTTATAGCCCACCCCTCGTATTGTACGAATACAGTCAACGCCTAATTTCCGCCGTAAATTCATAATATGGATATTCACTGTCTTTTCATCGCCTTCAAAATCATAGCCCCACACCTGCGAAATGAGGTTGTCTCTTGTAAGGACTTGATTTTTGTGATTCAAAAAGGTCTGTAAAAGCTCAAATTCCAGTTGTGTCAGACTGACAGGAGAACCATTTCTATGCACCGCGCGGCTCTCTGTATTTAATTCAATCCCATTGGCGGACAATATCTTCTGATCCTCCGTCTTCCCTCTGATACGCCTGAGTACAGCCTCGATTCTCATTAAAACAAGTTTCAGGGAAAAAGGCTTTGTGATATAATCGTCAACTCGCAGTTCAAATGCCCTTATTTGTGCTGTTTCTTCATCCATAGCTGTGAGCATGATAATAGGGATTTCAGACTCTTTGCGGATAAGTTCACATACAGCATACCCATCTATTTTAGGCATCATGATATCTAAAAGAATGAGAGAAAAAGACTTCGCCCGGAAAAGCATAAGCCCTTCCAATCCGTCACCGGCCAAAGAGACTTCGTATCCGGCGTCAACCAGTAATTCATATAATACAGACTGAATCTCTTTCTCATCTTCAATGATCAATATATGTTCTTTCATGTATGCACCGCCTGATAAAAAGATAATAGCAATTTTAGCATACAATTATTTAGATTTGATTTAGAAACAACAAATTTTCATAAAACATAAAAAAGCCCGGTACTTTTCGTACCGGACCCTCTTATGCTTTATGCCCTTTCGGGAAAGATCATCCCTCAATCGCGATGGTCTTTTTCGTCTCTACTGCTTTTGCGTCTTTCTTCGGAATGCTGAGTTTCAGGATACCGTCCTCGAATTTAGCCTTCACATCTTCCTCAGTTACAGCGTCGCCTACATAGAAGCTTCTCTGAACTGCTCCTGCATAACGCTCCTTACGAATGTATTTGCCTTTCTTATCCTGCCCGTCTTTATCCAAACCTTTTGCTGCAGAAATCGTCAGGTAACCATTGTCGAGATCGATTGTGATCTCATCTTTCTTAAATCCCGGAAGATCGACGTCAAGTTCATAACCTTCATCATGCTCCCGGATGTCGGTTTTCATTAAGTTCTTTGCATTCTTACCATACAGCGGATTCTTTCTTCCCCAGAAATTCCTTTCAAACGGAAAATCCATCCAGTCATCATCAAATAAGTTTTCTCCAAAAATACTCGGCATTAACATAAGTCATTTCTCCTTCCATAATTGAAACATCAGAATCAAATTTTTATGAACCGCTTTTGGCGGCTGCCTTCAGCACTCTTGAAGTTGTCTCAAGTGTCGCAAGCTGTTTAAACTCAGGATCCGAAACTTTTCCCGGAACCTTTAAGCTCCTGCTTTTTAGTTCCCTTTTGTTCCTCTTCCTTTGTTCTAGTTGTACTATAGCACTCGTTATTAGCACTGTCAACCCTTGAGTGCTAATTTTTCGCATTTTATTTTGTATTGCAATTAGAATTTCTTTATATATTGCATTTTGCAAGATATTAAAGTAAAATATAGAAAATAATATTTATATCATTTACAGGAGAGAGAGTATATGGAAAGCACCGCCCCAAAGAGTAAAAAGAAATTTGTCATGATTCTTATCGTCGCATTACTTATTATTGCCGCTGTCATTGGCGTATTCTTCTATCAGAAATATCAGCGGCAGAAAGAACTGGACACCTATACAGCCGGGATCAAAGAGTATAATGAGCGCTTTTCTGATGCAGAAGACCGCAGCGAAAAAATAGAAATCCTTCAAAGTATATCCGGGGATTTCGCAGCCTACAATAAGACAGATAAGCCGCTGGACGAAATCATCCGGCAATATAATGACGGAATAAATGCCATGAAATCATATTTTACTTCTGAATATGAAAAGACACTGTCCGACAATACATTAGAAAACCTCGAAGAAATAACGGACAAGAAAAGCATAAATGCCGCCATGGACAGTCTTTTGGCCTTGTCAGAGACCGTCACATCCGAGACGGGCATCGTCTGCACGGAAGAAGAATCGCTTGTCTATACAGATTCTATAAACACGCTCGTCACATCCTATGAAGAGCGTATCGCGGCGATCGAAGCACAGGAGCAAAAAGAGGCGGAGGAAAAGGCCAGAAAAGAAGCGGAAGAAAAAGCAAGACAGGAAGAGGCCGCAAGGCAGGCCGCGCAGACATCACAGCAGAGTTCAGGCTCCGGTAATTCCTCCGGCGGAAATTCCTCCGGAAGCAGTTCCTCCGGCGGCAGTTCATCCGGTGGTTCCACATCTGGCGGCCGTTATCAGACAGGGACCTCATGGTATGAGAGCGAAAATGGCAGGACAGAGTATCAGGAATATTCCGACGGCAGCTGGACGGCACAGGATGAGGAGGGAAACAGTTGGAGCAGCGATGATCTGAAAGAATGGCTGGATTAAAGGAAACAGAACATATCAGGAATGTGAGGTGTCATATGCATTACGTGATCAGCGATATCCACGGCTGTTACAATGAATACACAGAGGCTCTGGAAGCCGTGGGCTTTAACGATGATGATATCTTATATGTTCTCGGCGACTGCATCGACCGGGGGTATGCGTCTGTCAAAGTCCTGCAGGACATGATGGCCCGTCCGAATGTTGTCCCGATCCTCGGAAATCATGAATATCTGGCGCTGAAAGTGCTGGGAGAAATGTGTGCAGAAAGCGCGGAAGAAAATATAGAGACGCAGATTTCTCCTGAAACAATGCGGGCATACACAGACTGGATGTTTAACGGCGGAGACAGTACGCTGGAAGAATTCAGAGCTCTTTCCCTTTCCGATCAGTATAAGATCACAGACTATCTCGACTACTTTTCTTTATATGAAAAAGTTTGTGTAAATGGGAAGAATTATCTTCTTGTACACGGCGGCCTCGAACCATTCAGCGTGGGAATGACTGTGGAAGATTTCTCCGTGCCGCAGCTTCTGTTTTCCCGTGCGGACCTTGACAGGATTTATTTTAAAGATACATACACGATTACCGGACACACGCCCACAATATCAGAAGAGGGGAACAAAGGCACCGTCATTAAACGGAATCATCATATTTCCATAGACTGCGGATGTGTTTTTGGTTATAATCTGTCGATCTACTGCATGGAAACCGATCAGGAAATATATATTCCCTTTGCTCAGGAATCCTTCTGAGACTCTTCTAATTCTTCTAAATCTTCCAGGGCATACTCGCACGCCTGTATCACGAAGCTGCTGAATGTAACGTCTTTATTTGCAAGCGCCTTGTCGATCCGCTCTATCAAAGGCACCGGAAACCGGATTGTTTTATTTTCTGTCTCTTTTTTATTAGACTTCAATTGAAATGCCATACGCAATACCTCCTATTAACAATAATATATTGCATTTATTTTAATAAATATGCATTGCATATAGCATTGCATTCAGCATTTTGCAGCAGGGCGTCTTTACAGGATCCTGTCTGGTATTTATGATATATCTATAAAACCGATACGGGAGAATACGACATGAAAAACACTAAGCCGGCCACCAGGCCAACAGAGGACAAACCCTGCACAAACTTTGAGCGCTACTACCGCGTCCTGGAGTATCTGAGAAAGCACACAGATAAAGAACATACGGTAAGCCAGTCTGATCTGAGGAAAGTCCCGCAGCTTAAGTCGTGTATCCGCGATAAAGGCGCTTTCAACAATATGATCAATACAATGGCCGATACACTGAATCACGAACATGACAGTGAAGGACCGGCTCTACTTAAGCCCCCGGAAGAGTGGGAGCTCATATTCGACGCTTATGAGCGGGAATTCCGGGATTTCGAGGAAGATCTTCCCTGGCTTGATTCTGAAAAGAGACATCGGCCGGTCAGGAACCTCTACTATCAGTCTGCATTTTCGCCGGACGAAATAAACATCCTGATCGAGGGCATTCTCTTCTCCAGGACTGTGGACTCCCGAACTGCGCGCGACCTCATAAGAAAAGTCGAGGATCGTCTGACCAACATCTATTATCAGAAATTCCACAAGAACATCTGCACCATCTACGAGCCCTCCCTGATCGGCAAAGAGCTGCTCAGTCAGAACCTCCGCCTGATCCAGGAAGCGATAGACAGAAAAGTGCAGATCCGTTTCCGGTTCCACGGATATGATCACAGAAAACAGCTTGAGCCTGTCCGCAGAGAAAAGGACCAGCTCAGCCCCTACTATCTTGTGGCGGACAGCGGGCGCTACTATGTGATCGGGTGCAGAGCCCGGGGAACAGCCCCAGACTTGCAGCACAGCATGTCCATCTGGAGAGTGGATCTGATGAAAGATATGGAGATCGCACGGGATGACAGGTACCCGCAGGGCGTCCCTGTTCCCGATAAATCTCAGGTGGCAAACCTGCCGCAGAAATGGGATGATTCCTGTCAGTTTTCCCACCTGAATATGTCTTTCGATGAGCCGGTCACTGTAACACTGCGGATATACAGCCCGAAACAGGCAGGAGCGCCCGAACGCCATGTAAGACCGGATTATACGTTCCTTCACGACTGGTTCGGCGATACGTTCCGCTTCATACAGACTGATAAAGAAGATCCCGACTATGATATCGTAAGAATAAAATGCAGTCCCTATGGTATTGTAAACTGGGCGCTGCAGTACAGCGACAGAGTAGAGATCCTTGGCCCGGAAAAAATACGGGCCGCAATAACCGAAAAAGTGAAATGCCTGAAGGAAAAATATAAAATACAATAATCAATCACAAAAACGCCCCGAAGCCGCAGGGCGTTTTTTCCCGCCCTTTGCTCTGCTATTATCTGATCACAAACCAAAACAGCAGAGAAAACACACAGGAGGGATATCTCTATGAAAGTACTGATCGTTGAGGACAATATTTTCAAATATGCGGCTGTCAAAAGAGCCGTCGCACAGTGCGGGGATTTTATCTTTGTCCACGCAGCCACCCTGGAAAATGCGAAAAAGAAGATCCAGGAATCACATAAGGAAGACGATCCTTTTGATCTGATCGTCACTGATACGGACTACCCGGAAAATAACGGCGGCGAAATGCGTCCCGACGCCGGACTGCTGCTGATCGAATACGCCGGACTTCTTGATCCGCCCGTCCCGGTCATTATCTGTTCTGAGAAAAAATATCAGCCCGGCAGTATCCGCAACGTACTCGGCGCGGTCCGCTATGTAAAGCATACAGACATGGAACAGGATTTCCGCGCACTGCTGCGAAACCCGTAGCTCATCTTACCGATAGATCCTCTGGCTGCTCCTTCCTCCACCTGAGCAGGATCATCGGCACCTGAAATGCAAGCATTGCGATCCATCCGACGAAGTTGGCCCACGCAAGGCAGCCGAATCCGCCGCCAAGGATGTGGATCATGATCCACGCTGACAGAAATCTCGCCGACATATTCAGGATCGTACTGATCAGCGTAACCTTCAGATCTCCCAGTCCGCGGAAGAAGCCCTGTATGATATTTGTCGCCGACGGCATGAAATACATAAATGCAATGAGCTGCAGATAGGACATTCCCAGAGTAATGACTTCTTCCGATCCATCGCTGACAAAAAGCTGCATGATCTGGCGGGAAAATACGAACACAACAATGGCAATCACTGTCGTATAGATGACCTGAAGGATGATGGAGCTTAAGAATCCTTTTTTCATCCTTCTGATATTTCCCGCGCCCTTGTTCTGCGCCATAAATGTGGTCGACGCATGGGCGATATTCTGCTGCGGCGTCATGGCGAAATCATCCACCCGGTTGATGGCGGTAAATGCAGCGATAAAAGCCACACCCTGCACATTGACGACTGTCTGTACACAGATCTTTCCCAGCTGGATGCACATCTGCTGCAGGGCGCTTGTGATTCCGTAGTTGAATGTCCGAAGCAGGATCGAGCCGTCGAAAACTCTCCACTTCTTTCCCAGACAGAGAAGCGGGATCTTTTTCTTAATATAGATCAGGCAGAACAGACAGCACAGCGCCTCGCTCAGCATGGTCGCAAGCGCGCTTCCCGGAACGCCCCATTTCACCACCACTACGAAGAAGAGATCCAGGACAACATTGAGAAATGCGCTGATGATCAGAAAATACAGTGGCACTTTGCTGTCCCCGAGGGCCCGCAGTGTATTGGAGAAGAAATTATAGATAAAGGTAAAGATCAGTCCCACAAAGACGATCCGAAGATACATTACCGCCGAGTGGATAATATCTTCCGGCACCTGCAGAAGCCTCAGCAGCGGATACGAGAAAACGATCAGCAGCACCGCGATCGCCGCAGAAAAAGCCAGGCCGCCCAGCATGGTCGTACTGATCTGCCGCTGCAGCTGTTCATACTTCTTCGCCCCGTACTGGGTGCTCATCAGGATCCCCGCGCCCATGCACATCCCGCTGATAAAGAGGATCACCATGTTCATGATCGGGCCGGCGCTCCCCACCGCCGCAAGGGCGTCGTCCCCGACGAATTTCCCCACGATCACGGAATCCGCCGCATTATATGTAAGCTGGAACAGATTGCCCAGCACAAGTGGTATTGTAAATTCTGTAAGCTGCGGGATGATAGGTCCCTTTGTCATATCTGTAGTCATGTCATTACACCTTACCGTTCTCTATCGTTTTTCCCTGATCGTTGTATTCGCCTTTTGGCGGTACTCTTCCGCAATCTTCATTCCTTCCGCGATCTCACACGCCTGCGCGTAATAATATTCCAGCGCAGTCTGCAGGACATTTTCCCGCTTTCCCGCAAGCAGGTCGGGACTCAGCTCGATCCTCTTTTTATAGGAGATCAGACGTTCCTCCGTCCGGATATAATTCTCCTGCGTCTCCAGATCTACAATGAGCTGCGGCATATCGCCGATGTAAAGCTTTCTGTCTTCTATTTTCATCGGGATCTTCTTTTCAGCCTCTTTCACCAGTATCGCTCCTTCTTCCATATCTTCTTTCCCTGAAAGAACAGGTTTAAATACTCTATTTTCTCTTCAATGGTTCTCGCCGTTTCCACAGCTCTTTCATCTGTCATGTCCGTATATTCTTTCAGAAGTGCTTCAGCTTCTTCCGGAAAATGTGCTAATCTCTCCAGTTTCACCCCGGCATCAGATTTCACATAATGAAGCTGGTCAGCCTCTCTTTTGCTGAATGAATTGACCGGAATGTCCAGCAGATTCCTGCCATGAGGGATCACGTCATAATCATAAAAAAGGGAGTTTCCGGTATCAAAAAGAGGCGCCATGCCGTTCAGCCGGTACTGTCGCGGATCATATATAAAACCAAAATTGTTCAGATGTCTGTCCGCATTTGTCAGAATAAAATCTGTCAGGATCATATATTCCAGAAATGCCCGCACTTCTTTCTCATCTGCTCCCAGCGAAACCGCCTGCCGGATCAGCGCTTCGTACAGCGATACATCATTGGGCACCTTATAATCTGCCACTATCTGATAAGCCGACACGAATTCCATATCAACAGACGTAAACATCGGACTGATAGAACACGGATATTCCCTGCCGCTGATATGGATTGTCCCCATCTCATATGAGACATAATTCTTCCATCCCAGCCGCTCATGCAGTTTCCCGGCAATCACCTCGTTTACCTCCTGCTGGCTGTGATAGTTCGGGTTTACTTTCAGAAGATATCTCCCGCCCTCGCGAATGATCCATTTTTTCTTCATATCTCCGTTGACGGAAACAGACGGCGACAGTTTTGAAATTCCATCCGAGGCGGACCGATCCCGCTCTGAATCTGTAAGAATGTCTCCAAGCTTGTCTGTAAAATCATTTTCATAGAAATTCAGATTTTTCCAATACAGCTCCTGACCTACAGGCTGTATCCAGTAATGATCCGTAAGGCTTAAGCCATAGGATGAGAGCATCAGTGACTGACTGGTCTCTTCACTCAGGCGGCTCAGCACCTGACGGATACCCTTCCGCGAATCAGGGATAGCGCGCAGTTTCCACCATTCGCCAAGACCTGTGCCGTCCGGAGCGCAGCCGGCCGGCAGTTCTTCCGGCAGATATACAGAAAGGACATACTCTATCATGCCTGTCCGTACATCCATCTTCATCATCGCAACGTCCAGATCTTTGTGTTTCAGTATAAACAGATCTGTCGTATCTTTTGTATATCCGATGCCGACCGCAGACTGTGCCATATCCGTTTCCTCCCCGCCTTTTAGTTTATAAGCCTGTCATAAATATTATACCTTCTTTCCCCCGAAAAACAAGTTGTCAGCCTTTCTATCTTATAGGACAATTGTAGTTCCTCCTTATAACGGAAAACGGGAACACCGCCTCTGCAGTGTTCCTGTCCGTAATTGTTTTATTTTATTTTTCGATTCCCGGCGCCGGAAGTCCTCTGAAAGCATTGTTCTCCCGGTCCAGGAGCACCTGATCTTCTCTGCCTGTATCAAGCACGGTATTCTGAACGGAATCTTTTTCTATCTGTACCGCAGTCACATTGATCGGCGCCGAATTTCCGGTACTTAACATAGCCTCCACCTGCGTAGCGAAGCAGGACTCCGCGTCTTCCGGTTCCGCCGCCTCAGTTGCCGCGACAATATGATTTACTGCAACATAATTTCCCTTTCCCGAAACAACATGTATGATCACCGGAGATGCGCCTGACGGCGTGATATTCTCCGTATCAATGATCTCGGAAAAATGATTTGCAGTCACCGTATTATTGTTTCCGCTGATATAGACAAGCCCGTACAGGTCGTCCAGACCATTGTCATAATCTTTCAGCGGAGCCCACGGCTCACATGACCGGTAAAAATGGTTGGATGAGATCAGATTTTCCGAACAGTTCTTCTCAAGCACTACCATTCCCGGATAAAAGGAATGAAATCTGTTCCCGGTAACGCTCGATCGTGCCACACTGTCAAAATGTACACTGCTCATACCGCGCGGGAACACGTTGTTTGAAGCGATCAGAAGACCGCCGAAATTCTGTGCGAAAATAGTGTATCCCTTATACCCCGCACCAAGCAGATTGTCCGTCACTTTAGACGCCTGTCCCCATCCTCTCAGCTCGATACAGCTTCCGCATTCCGCAATAAAATTATCATGGATGCTCAGTGCGTCCGCATGATAGATCGTAACTCCATGTTCCAGATATACCAGTCCCATACCGTTGATCCGGAAAGAATCCTGCTCCCCTGCAATATAGATACCGGTTTTCCCGTTTGTATATGTATTTTCCGGGTTTTCGATCCCTGAACCGTCGTCTGCAAAATGAAGCCCGTCTATACAGAAGTTTTCAAATTCCACGGAACTTATCCTCGGGCTTCCTTCTCTTTTCACATAAAACGCGGCGCCGGAAGCCTCATCGCCGTCAGTCGGAATAAGATCTACCATGATCCGGCTGCCGCCCGGCCACAGTTCATGCAAATCCGGCCATTCATTTTCAGGCACATTAAAGCGGATGCTCGAAGAAGTAAACCCATGACCTGATCCCATGATCTTCAGATAACTGATATCTATCATAACCTGTGTGGCAAGACGATAGTCCCCGGAAGGGATATAGATCACTGCTCCCGGTTTTCCTCCATCATTGACATCCGGATCCGTCTGTCTGCTTTTAATATCCGCAATGATACTGTTGATCACTTCCCCGATATCTTCACAGGGATTTCCGACCGGCCATTCTGTCACGTCATAATAATTCTTTACTGTTTGAAGATATTGTGGATTGCCGCATTTCCCATTTTCTGCCATCCATCTCATTGCTTTCTCCAGATGCGGGTTCCAGAATTTATAGTCATGATCGCCTTCATTTTCATAATACTGAACTGGTATTTTATGCCGGTCCAGAAAGGCTTTGAATTCCCGATTCGTCTCCAGTAGATAATCCTCCGTCCCGCAGGCCATATAAATCTCTGGTATTTCTCCACCTGATTCCAGTATTTTCAGCAACAGATATTCGGGGTTTACTTCACTGTCCAGCGCTTTTTCCAAATCGCCGAAAATAGATACATAATATTCCCATTCACCAAAGCCGAACCTGTCGCAGAAATTTTCCTTTTTCCCTGCTACGCTATGCAGTATCAACGCCGAGGACAGAGCCATAATCCTGCCAAATGTTTCCGGAAACATGAATCCCGTGTGCAGCGCTCCAAACCCGCCCATGGACAGTCCTCCGATAAAAGTGTCTTCTCTTCGTTCTGAAAGCCGGAATACGGTTCTTGTATACTGCACAAGCTCCCGTCCCACATAATTCGCATAATTTCTTTTTGACACGTGCTGGTTCAGATAAAAACTATTTTCACCCGACGGCATAAAAACCGCAATATTATACCTGTTCGCAAATTCCTTAACACTGCTGCTTGTAATCCACTCCTCGCTGCCATTGCCGTATCCGTTCAGCAGATACAGGCTCTTCATCGGCCTTTCATAATAACATGCATTTTGTTCAAACTCACTGGGGCCCTCAGGAATTATAAAACGGAATTCAGCATTTCTATTTATTTCTTTTGATCGAAAAATCATTTCTCCTATAGCCATAATCCTTACCACTCTCCTATTTAAAACATTCTTTCATTCCGTAAGATTCATATTCTCTGATCACTGCGCTGCCGCCATATGCGCGGATCTTGATCCGATTCTGTGCGCCTCCTGCGAAAATATTATTCGCATGATTGTTCTGGTAGTGATCGGCAAAAATTTCCAGAGAACTCTGATCTGAATAGATATGGATATCCAGTTCTTTTTTCCCTTTCAGGAACAGGGTGCTGGATGAAACGCCTTTACTCCACCCGTCCGAAGCATTTCTGTCCACTTTCATCACACCATGTTCAAAATCAAATAAGCATGTGGTTTTTCTTCCTTCTCCGCAGCGCAGGTCTATTTCCAGTGCGGAGGCGTCCGTCTCTTCAAGGTCTACTTTCATTTTCAGCTCAAAAGAGATCCCGTCTCCTGCTTTCAGAGCCGTCTCCTGGCTTCCTACTGTAAAACAGGCTGTACTCAGTCCGTTTTGCCTCAGCAATTCCAGTTCCTTAACCGGAAGAAACTGCAATGTATGGTCCGGCATCATCCGCACTTCTCTCGGGAGATTGAAAAATCCGCACCAGCCTTCCCTGTATGTCGGTCCCCAGTCTTTCCAGAAAGGCATCCACTGCCATTCGTTCGCCCATCCTACGATGATCCGCCTGCCATCCGGAGAAAGGAAAGACTGCGGTGCATAGTAATCCATCCCCCAGTCGATCTCGCCTGATACATGCCAGATGAACTTCCCCGTATTATAATCAAAATCTCCTACGAGATAAACTGCTTTCCGGTCGCTCTCTCCCATAGGCGAAAACATGAGCACATACTTATCGCCCAGTCTGTAAAAATCCGGGCATTCCCACATATATCCCCATTCGCCGCGGCTCTCTGCCAGAACATTGAAGAATTCCCAGTGCAGCATATCCTTTGAACGGTAAAGCAGCGCCATTCCTCTTTTGTCCCGGCTTGCGCCGCATACCATATAGTAGATCCCGTCATGCTTCCACACTTTCGGATCACGGAAAAGATCCGACGGAACTCCTTCCGGTGGATAAATTACAGGATTGCCTTCATATTTGGTAAAGTGGATTCCATCCTCGCTGTACGCAATACACTGCGTCTGTTCATATCCGCTGCCATGGTTGGATGCTCCGGTATACATCAGGAAAAGTTTTCCGTCATGCTCAACAGCGCTTCCCGAGAAACATCCGCCCCGCATATGGTCGTCATACTCTTCACTCGGGGCCAGCGCCACCGGAAGATACTCCCAGTGCATCAGATCTTTACTGACTGCATGTCCCCAGTGTATATAATCCCAATGTGCGTAATACGGATTGAACTGATAAAAGTAATGATAATTTCCTTTGTAGTAGATCAGTCCGTTGGGATCATTGATCCAGCCGGTCTGAGGCATGAAATGATAGTGCTGTCTCATCTTACCGGTCTTTACAATATCTTTTTTATTCTCTATCTCTTTCTGAGCCTTAAGTATGTTTTCCTGCATTAATTTCTCAGACATAGACTCCTCCGTCGATTATTATCCTTTTACCGCCCCTGCAGTCATTCCCTGAACGATATACTTCTGTGCTGCAATAGAAATGATCATAATTGGGAAACTGAACAGGAACGCTCCTGCGCACATCGGCCCGAGATCCAGATTGTATGCTGACAGGAATCCTGCCAGGCCGACTGTAAAAGTCTTCGCATTCGTACTTGTAAGCAGTAATGCGATCAGGAAATCATTCCACGCAAGGAACAGAGTAAATATGAATGCAGTCGCAAGTCCGGGCTTACAGATTGGCAGGATTACTTTTGAAAAGGTCTGGAAACTGCTGGCGCCGTCCACGTATGCCGCCTCGTCCAGTGTAGTCGGAATCCCCTCGTAGAAACTCAGCATCGTCCACATTACGAAGGGCATGTTTACCGCCGCATATACAATGACCAGCGCGATCTTCGTGTCATACAGGCCCAGATTACAGATCAGCTCATAAATCGGAACCACGATACTGGAAGTCGGGATCATCTTCAAACAAAGTACAAGTACGATCAGTGCAATAGAGAGGCGCGCTCCTGAACGCTGTATCGCATATGCGGCAAGGGCGCCAAGAACCAGGGCGATCACCGTGCTGCACACTGCCACAGTCAGACTGTTGACAAGAAACTGAAGCGTGTCCATACGTTCAAACAGTCCCTGAAAATTCTCTATAGAAAACACACGCGGGAAAAACTTGGGCGGTACCGCGATCACTTCCGAACCCGGTTTAAATGAACAGCAGATCACATAGATGTATGGTATCAGCCAGAATGCTGTAAGAATCACAGATATTCCGATTCCGAGTCTTTTAAATATCTCTCCCTTTATCTTCACTTTTTTCAGCCTCCTATCCGCTCATCTAATTCGCTTTCTTCTTCGGATTCCACAAGCTCTGCATAAAAACAAGCGTAAAAACTACCATTGCTGCAATGAATACCACCGCCATCGCACTGGCATATCCGACGTCATTATATCTGGTCAGCGTCTTGTATATAACAATGCTCAAAGTTTCTGATGAACTGTTTGGTCCGCCTTCTGTCATCGCCCATATTGTATCGAAGGTACGAGCCGCATCGATAATCCTGACAGAAAGGGCAGTCAAAAGAATCGGTTTGATCATCGGCATTTTTATATAAAACACCTGCTGCAGTATGTTTGCGCCATCTATCTTAGCCGCTTCGAGCATACTGCTGTCCAATCCCTGGAGCCCTGCAAGCGTCATCAACATCATAAAAGGCACGGTCAGCCAGATGTCTGCAATACAGCAGGCGAGCAGGGACCATCTCTCATCCGCCAGCCAAAGGATATCATTCGGACTTGAAAGTATACCCACACGTGTCAGAAGCTCATTTACAATGCCAAAGCTGGAGCTCATCATAAGCTTCCATGTAAGACCTGCGACCAGCGGCGCGATCATAAGAGGCGCCATCATAAGCGACCGTATAATCTTACTGCCTTTGTAGTTCATCTCAAAAAACAAAGCGAATAAGACGCCCAGCACAGTTTCAACCGTCACTGCTACTACGATAAAAACCAATGTATTTTTTAACTGTTTCAAAAAACCGCCTGCAGTGAATGCATGGATATAGTTATCCAGGCCGATAAACGTCCTGTCGCCGGTAATGCTTATTTTGAAAAAGCTGTCAAACACCATCGAAAATATCGGATATATGAGGAATGCTCCCATAAATACCGCTCCCGGCAGGAAGAATAACAATAAAGTCTTTCTTGATATTAATCTCATTTTGCCTACCACCTTTTAATCAGAGAGAGCAGTATCCTGTCAACACACTCAAACAAGAACTGCCCTCTCACAGTTAATTCAGATTATCCTGATACTACGGAATACAAATTCACTTCCCAATCGCCTCAATCTCTGTCTGAGCTGATTCAAGCGTATTATTCACATCAGCACCACCAAGGCAGGACTCTACCATCCCTATAAGAACTTCCTGAATCTGTGCCCAGGTCGGCACCATTGGTATGGACTGTGACTGTGGAGATTTCAATGTTTCGAGTACAGCCGTCGTATGCTCATTTCCCGGCTCCTTACCAGCCTCCTCGTATACAGACGTCCTTCCTGCGATCTTAAGTGTCAGATCCATATATTCTGCATTATGGTCGTACATATATTCCACATATTTCAGCGCCATTTCTTTATTAGAAGAATTCTTCATAACACACTGATACCATGGGCCCTTTGTCGCTCCAATGCCTGCGCTTCCTGCGATCATTGGCGCGCAGCCTACTTTATCCGCGCCAAGCGTCTCTACCGCCGCCGGATACTGATGGCTCCAGTTCAGCTGCATTGCGACTTTTCCGTTCGTGAATAATTCCTGAGATTCCGTGGCCTCTGTTGCCAGAAAATCAGACGGAGAATAATCTGCATTTGCCATCTCCAGCATAAAATCCATAGCATCCACATATGGCTGACTTGTGATATCTACATTACCATCCTTATCAAAAATCAGCCCTTCAGCGCCTGCCTGACATGCGAAGTCCAGGAAAGAGCATACTGCGTCAAATCCGCCTCCGAACACGGTTGTCCCATACATATCATCTGTGGAAACCTTCTCTGCCATCGCCTTGTATTCATCCCATGTCTTCGGCACCTGGTCTTCCGGGATAATATCTTTTCTGTAGATCAGGATCTTACAGTTCGTCCACATCGGATATCCCAGAAGTTTTCCATCTATCGTTCCATTCTCTTCCAACGTCGGCAGAAAATCGCTTGTATCGGCGTTTTGAAGAGGTTCAATCGCATCTGCAAAAGATGCCAGCCATACGAAATCCATGCATGCTACGTCATGTGCAGACTGTCCGGACTGAATCTCAGTAGAAAGCTTATCATACATACCTGTATAAGCCACTGCATCCACTATTACCTTACAGCCTGTCTCAGCCTCAAAGTCCGCTGCGGTTTCGTTTGCCAGCGCCTCTGCCGGAGATCCGCTCTCAACCAGAACAGTAATACTGTTTTCCCCGCTGTCTCCGGAACCTGATGAGCCGCCCGAGCTGCCGCATCCTGCGACCATTGAGCCCACCATTGTTGCCGCAAGCAAAATACTAAGTACTCTCTTTTTCATGTTGCTCCTCCTTTTAATGAAATAATCTCTCGGAATCTTAATCCCTTGACTTATAAGGGGTTTGGATTCCTTTTTTATTAAAATCCCCCACTTTTTTGCCAAAAGCACTTGACAAATCGCCCAAATTTTGCGGCGAAGCCGATTGAATATATTTTATTTC
>CASFID010000012.1 GCA_949294665.1 uncultured Eubacteriales bacterium | reverse complement strand
TCTCCCAAAGCCCGGTTCCGGCGGGGCTTATAAAAGTGCCTCTATTCTCGGTGCTGCCATTCTGAATTTCTCAAAAAACGGCAGATTGGTACTTTAGGAAGACATATCTATCTTTTCAATGCAGTTTGCGGAAACTCAAGTTATTTTTTCCATTGTCAAATGAATGCAAACGAACAGGCGCAATAAAAGCAGCGCCCCGAAAAAGCGCTGCTTTTATCAAAATTCGTCGACCGTATGTCGATTGTCCGGGTTGTCCTGCTCCGGGCCACCGCTCTACGAATTCACACAGTTTACTGTATTTTCCTCAAGAAAAGAACGGATATTCTCTGCGGTGATATCCATGATCCGCTGTCTTGAGGCCTGGGCCGCCCAGGAAATATGAGGTGTGATCAGACAGTTTTTCGCCGTGAGCAATGGATTGTCTCCTCTGATCGGCTCGGTCGAGACAACATCAAGTCCGGCCGCATATATCTTTCCACTGTTCAACGCGTCTGCCAGATCCTGCTCCACCACAAGCTGCCCCCGGCTGTTATTGATCAGGATCACTCCATCTTTCATTTTCGCAATATTGTCTTTATTGATGATCCCTTCTGTATCCGGGAACAGCGGACAGTGCAGAAAGATGACGTCGGAACGGGCGAAAAGTTCGTCAAGGGTTACATACTCTGCCAGTTCTTTTCCCGCTTCGCTTTCATACGTGTCACAGGCGAGCACTTTCATGTCAAGGGCATTCAGAAGTTTTGCCGTGGCCTGACCGATTCTTCCCAGTCCGATAATCCCCGCTGTTTTGCCATATAATTCGATCATAGGATAGTCCCAGTAACACCAGTCCTTATTATTCTCCCATTTTCCTTCTTTGACTGTTTTATCATGATGTCCATAATGAGAGCATATCTCCAGAAGAAGCCCAAGGGCGTACTGCCCTACAATCTGGGTTCCGTAAGTCGGTACATTCACGACCGGAATCCCCTTCTCTTTCGCATACATGTAATCGATCACATTATATCCTGTTGCAAGAACCGCGATCAATTTGATATTCCCGCATTTATCGATCGTCTCTTTTGAGACCGGCGTTTTATTGACCACCACGATCTCCGCATCGCCGATGCGCTCCGCTATCAATGGGGACTCTGTATAAGAAGTCCTGTCATATACGGTAAGCTCTCCCAGCCTTTCCAGAGATTCCCAGCTCAAGTCACCCGGATTTTCCGTGTATCCATCCAATACTACTATTTTCATTTTCTGTTCAGAATTCATCATAGTTTTTATCATTTTCAAGCTGCGCAAGCAGTTCTTTTGCCTCCTTCACACTGTATCCTTCGTGGATAATATACCTCAGTGTAACGACAAGAGCGGTAACATCTCTGTAGTCCCATACAAAACGCCCCATCGTTACTCCTCCGACGCCGCAGTCCATGGCATCCCTCGTCATCTGAAGATAATCGTCCAGCGTATGGCATGCATCGCCGCCCTGGATGACGATCTGGAAAGATGACGGCACACAGGATACCACCTTCGCCATAGAGTCAGGATCCCCTGTATAAGTTGTCTTAACGATATCCATTCCAAGTTCACACGCGCTCCGCACACAGTATGCAATGTTTTCCCATGCTGTTCTGTCTTCCATGGACACGTTCTCGCCTTTGGGATACACATGTCCGATCAGCGGCATACCCTTGCGCGTACACTCTTCAGCGATCATTCCGACTTTTTCGATCTGGTCTCCCTGGAAATCCCCCATCATGATCGCTCCCATAGATACGCCGTCCGCGCCCATGCGTATCGCTTCATCGACAGTGCCAAATACTACATCCCTTGTCGGATTGGCCGGAGCAGGATTTGATATCTTCAAAAGGATCGACGCCGGGTCCCCCACATGCTGCCACATGCACCGCTCGGCAATCCCCTTGGTCATTGTGATCGCATCCGGTTTCCCGAGAAGGATTTTGTCGATTGCAGACTGTACATCCTGGATTCCTGTCATATTGGCGATTCCTCTTGAGATTGCATGATCAACTGTGATCGCCATCATTTTATTGCTTTTGGGATTCACCAGCCTGCTCATCCTGATTTCTTTTCCTAACATTGCCATTTTAAATTCCTCCTAAAACTCTGTATTTCTATTCAAAACTGTCCCGGCATATCCGATTTCAGATTATACCAGCGGAAGCACTGTCGCACCGATCAGACAGAGAATAAACGCCATTCCCATCAGTGTCACAGTATTCAAAGTATACGTTTTCAGTCCTCCTGTCACGCTCGCGCCGGAAAGGTTTGCAACTACCCAGAAGCCCGAGTCATTGACATGACCGATAAAGTTACCTCCTGCAAGCGCTGCAATCGCAACATATACCGGATGGCATCCGGCTGACGGCGCCACGGTTGCCATGATCGTCATCGCAGTAATGGAAGCCACTGTTCCAGATCCCTGAGCGACTCTGAAAAGCATACCGATCAGGAAAGTTACACAGAGGATCAGTATTGTCGAAGACTGTCCTTCTGTAAGTCCTCCGATCAGAACCTCGCCGATATTTGTCGCCTGGATCACCGATCCGAACGCTCCGCCTGCACCTGTGATAAATACCACGATACCGGCCTGTTTCAGCGACTCTGACACGGAATCTCCGATCGCCTGAAGTCCCATTCTCTTTGTAAGGAGCAGATATGCGGCGATCAGTCCGAGAAGGATCGCTATCGTCTTCTGAGACAGGAAGGAGATGAATGCCGGAGCATCATTTCCCGTCACAACCGGCCAGAATGATCCGATCAGGATGCAGAGTACCGGCAGAAGGATTGGGATTACGGCAGCCCACGGTGTAGGAAGGTCTTTTTCTTCGATCTCGCCTTCTCCGCTCAGATCAAGAAGACCTGTCGTATCTTTTTCCGGATTCCAGAATCCCGGACGGTCCAGAAGCCTGAACCACACAAACATGGAAAATACAGCGGCGACCGCGCCTACGATCAAACCTAAAATAATAATATAGGAAAGATCAAAATTCAGGATACTTGCGGATGCAAGCGGATTCGGCGTCGGCGGAACAAAAGTCTGCGAGCTGACGCCTCCGATCGCGATCGCTCCGGCAAAGTACGGAAGCGGACGTTTTGTCTGCTTTGCGACAGCGATCCCCAGCGGAATAAGGATAACAAATGTCACGTCGAAAAACACAGGAATCGACAACAGGAATGCTGTAAATCCAAGCGCCCACGGAGCCTTTTTCCCGGGGAACGCCTTCAATATTGCTCTTGCAAGAGATTCCGCTGCACCGGAATCCTGAAGGATCTGCCCCATCATAATTCCGAGACCGATCGGAAGACCGGTAGATGCCATCAGATCTCCAAACCCACTGTTAATAGCTTCAACCGTTGTAGTAAGACCTAACCGACACGCAATTCCCATATAGATACTTGCCACAATCAGGGCAATGGTCGGGTTTACCTTAACCTTCAACACTAATATCAGAATAATCGCAATTGCGATCGCCAGATTAATTGATAATCCTAATGCACTCATAATGTATACCTCCAGATTTTTGCATACACCCGGAAAGCATCACAGAAATCAATCGCTTATGTCCCTTAAAGTGTAACAGTTCAGACCGCGTCGTTCGTAAAACCGCACTTCGTGCTTCTTGCGGCTGTTACCCCCAAAAAACGATATTCTATTGAAAAAAATTTGACAAACATTTCCTCAGGACATATTATAATAATGTGCGGCTAGAGATTCTATGATTTACTTTCTTTAGTCCCTCATATATGTCCTGGTATTCGGATGCTCTTACACCATATTCTTTCTGCATCCGGATATCAGGATAATATATTTTCTTAATGTGTATCATATTGCTTATTGCTTCATCAAAACTTTTATAGCAGCCTTTTGCAACCGCCGCAATAACAGCCGCTCCCAGCGATGCGGCTTCATCCGTCTCCAGGGTGACAATCTTTTTATTAAAGATATCCGCTTTGATCTGAACCCACTTCGGAGTCTTCGCTCCTCCGCCTATCATCCTGATCTCATTAATCCTGCAGTTCGTAGCGCTCTCCAGCGCCTCCAGATTCAACTTCATCTCATAGGCAAGCGAATCAAGCACAGCTCTCGTAATATCCTTTTTTGTATGACAGACTTTCAGCCCGATAATTGCCGCCAATGATTCCGGATCATTATACGGAGTACCGGCGCCTTCCAGATGAGGCAGTACATAGATATCCGCCGGCGTGTCGGGGCATTCCCCGATCATCTGTGTATAGATATCTTTTCCATCTTCCGGTTTCCTGTCATACAGCACATTTTTATACCATTTAAGGAACAGACCGCCATTTGTATTGATAGCCATTGTGATATAATTGGACGTGTCAGCATGACGATAGCAGGTAAGACTGTATTTTCTCATCTTTTCACTTAAGACCATCCCCGGAAGTACGGTTACCATGGCATCTACCGTGCCGCAGGCGTCCATCAGCATTCCCGGCTTTACCACACCGCTCCCGATCGCTCCGCATGCCTGATCATGTCCTCCGATCACCACCTCGCAACACTCATCCAGACCGAGCGTCTGCCTGAGATCGTCTCTGATTTTTCCGACTACTGTTACCGATGGGACGGGAGTCGACAATTTCCCCGCATCAATTCCTGCAATATCAAGAACTTTTTCATCCCATACCGGCTCCTTTACCGAGAACATCATGGTCCTCCCTGCAATGGAATAATCGGTGTACGGGCCTTCCCCCGTCAGCATATACGCAGCATAGTCCTGGACGCAGCAGAATTTCCATGCCCTGTTATAGATTTCCGGCTGATTCTGCTTATGCCACATGATTTTGTTCAGTGTGTAGATGGATCCGAAGGTATTTCCCGTCCTGCCGTACATTGTCTCCTCATCATAGTTCTCTTTCCAGAACATATACTGTGGAATGGTACGGCTGTCCATCGTGACAATGATGTTATACAGCGGCTGTCCTTTCTCATCGATGGGCAGTACCGCCTGTGCCTGTGAAGAGATCGCAATAGCCGTGATACTGTGCCCGGAATTTTCCGCTGCTTCCCGAATAACCTGGTACAGCTTATCCAGATAATCCTCCGGATCAAGCTCTGACCAGCCGGCTTTCGGCGTCACCAGTTCGCACTCACGTCTTGCACATGCCAGTGTTTTGCCGGTCTCATCATACACTGCTGCTTTGACACTTGAAGTTCCAAGATCAATCCCGCAAAACATTTCCCTCTCTTTCTCCTCCTTTCTCAGATTTTTGTAGAGTCGAGAGCATTTCTCGTCTTTACGATGTTTGCATAAGATTCATCGTAATTATTAAATGCAACGCCCACATACAGCATGTCAATAATCGACAACTCCGCGATCCTTGACGACAGCGCGTCGCTGTTAAAGGCAGTCTCACTTGAAGATGTGTAAAGCACCACGTCCGCAATCTCCGTAATCGGCGACTTGCCGTAATTTGTGATCGCGATCGTCTTCGCGCCTGCCTGCTTCGCATTTTCCAGCACGTTCAGGATATCCGTAGACGCGCCGGAATGCGAGACAGCGATCACCACATCCTTCTCAGACAGTACAGACGCCGCCATCGCCTGCATATTACCGTCTGTAAATGCCAGCGCCAGATATCCGATCTTGATGAATTTGTGCTGCCCGTCCAGAGCGATGCTGCCCGAACCTCCGATCCCGCAAAAGAGCAGATGCTCGCTGTTCTGGATCATCTGTACAGCCTTTTCTATCTCGCTTCGGTCAAGGATCTCCGAAGTTGCTTTGAGCGACTGCACATGAGATTCTATGATCTTATCCACGATCGCAGGCAACGTATCCGTCTTGGACATCCGGCTGTAGATCTGCTGTTCCGGATCGATCGTTTCCTGAGCAATACTGATCTTCATTGCCTGATACCCTTTGTATCCGAGTTTCTGGGCAAATCTTACAATCGAAGCCTTGCTCACCTGGCACGCCTCCGCGGCCTCATCAATCGACATGTGAATGATCTCTTTTCCGCTTTTCTCGATAAACTCATAGATCTTTCTCTCATTCTTTTTCGTGAGGTTCGCTTTCACACTCTGGAATCTGGCCAGGTAACCTGCATTTAACTGAGTCATGTCTTCCCTCCTCCCATGACCGCATTATACAATAATTGAAATAATAGTTCAATATATTTTTAAAAAATTGAAATAAAAATTCATTTTATGTGTCAACGCGATATCACTCGCAAATAAATTCATCCGGTCCACTGTCGCAAAAAAATACCGCGGAAGAACATTTCTTCCGCGGTTATGAGCATACGCATTTCCCTTATTATTTCAGGTTTACCTCTGCACCCTGCTCCTCGAGTTTTGTCTTGATCTCCTCAGCCTCTGCCTTGGAAACAGCCTCTTTCACTACCTTCGGAGCGTTGTCAACAAGCTCTTTCGCCTCTTTCAGTCCAAGACCTGTGATCTCACGCACAACCTTGATAACCTTAACTTTGGAAGCGCCTGCAGATACAAGTTCTACATCGAACTCATCTTTCTCTTCTGCTCCGCCTGCTGCATCTCCGCCTGCTGCTGCAACCACAACGCCTGCTGCTGCAGATACGCCGAACTCTTCTTCACAAGCTTTTACAAGCTCGTTTAACTCTAATACTGATAACTCTTTGATCGCTTCGATCATCTCAGCTGTTGTCAATTTAGCCATTTTTCATTTCCTCCATTTTTATTATAATTTTTCTGAATCTTTTTAAAACTTAGCTGCAAAAGAGCAGATCCTTCTTACTCTTCTGTTGCCGGAGCCTCTGCAGCAGGAGCTTCTGCTGTCTCGGCCGGAGCCTCCGCCGGTGCCTCTTCCGCTGCCGGCGCTGTTGCCTCTGCAGCGTCTGCGCCGCCTTTCTCTGCGATCTGGTTGATAACACGAGCGAAGTTCGCGATCGGCGACTGCATGCTTCCAAGCAGTCTGGAGAGAAGTTCTTCTCTTGACGGGATCTTGGACAGTTCTGTCAGCCCTGCCACGTCGTAAACAGTTCCCTCGACAACTCCGCCTTTGAGTTCCAGTGCCGGTGCATCCTTCGCAAACTTGCACAGGATCCTTGCCGGCGCCGTCGCGTCGTCTTTGGATACCGCGATAGCGCTCGGTCCTTCCAGACAGCTCTCAAGGCCTTCAAACTCAGTTCCCTCAAAAGCTCTCTTCATCATCGTGTTCTTGTATACCTTGTATACCACGCCTGCTTCTCTGAGCTGCTTGCGAAGCTCTGTATCCTGAGCAACAGTAAGTCCGCGGTAGTCAACAAGTACGACTGAATCGGCGCCTTTGATCTCTTCTGCGATTGCCTCTACGATCGGCTGTTTTAATTCAACTTTTGCCACTTTCGGTACACCTCCTTATATATTTTGCGGTAACAGTTCAGCCATATGATATCAGGAGACGGATTTATGCTCGCATAAGAATCCGACGGCTGATAATCAGATGCGTTGAGCGCCTGTCAATGAGTAAAACAGCGGCGACAGCCGCAATAAGCACGAAGTGCGGTTTTACGAATGGCGCGGGCTGAACGTTTGCCTTTTGCGTGTACTGCCAAAGTAAAAACCTCCGCGCCCAAAGACGCAGAGGTTCATAAATTCATACTCTCGTAATAAATCTGACTCTCCTCGGTAGGCGTTTTGATCCTTACGCTTTACAGCACCTACTGTCTTCGGCAGTTGCTAATATAAAATAGCACGATTTGTTCTTCGTGTCAAGAAATTTCTTCGCGAAATCCTCAGCACGTATCTCTTATAATGAAACGCTTAAATGAAATCCTTAATCTCATCACTTTTCAGCTACGACTTCGATCTCTACTCTTGCGCCCTTGGGCAGATTCGCCACTTCAAAGGCAGCACGCGCGGGATAAGGCTCAGAAAAATAGCTCCCATACACCTCGTTCATTGCAGTAAAATCCGAAATGTCAGCCAGATACACCGTAGTCTTGACCACATTCTGAAGTCCCAGTCCGGCAGCCTCCAGAATAGACTTGACATTCTCCAGAGACGCTCTGGTCTGCTCCCGGATATCCTCCGAAGGAAATTCTCCGGTAGATACATCGATCGGAAGCTGCCCGGATACATACACAGCATGTCCTGTCTCAATAGCCTGTGAATACGGCCCGATCGCTGCCGGAGCATTTGTTGTGTTAATTCTTTTCATTGGTAAATTCCTCCTTAAATTGACTTTTTCCAGATAATATATTACTATTTATCGCTTCAAAATGGAACCATATATTTTTCCACATAAGAGCACGCGAGATATGCGGGAGGGATCAATAAAGCAGACTTTCCTGTTCGATCTCCATGCCGTTTTCCAGAATACACGACTTGAGCCCCTCCAGACATCCTGCGTCCAGCTGCCGGAGCTTTTCTTTCTTTTCGGCCTTCAAAGGAATCCCCGCTCTGCCCGCTATGGCGGTTCTGTAATCATCTTCACTCATCCGATAAGGTTTCAGACGGGGGAACAGTCTTTTCTGATTGTACAGGAAAATCCTGATCCCACCCAGGTCCATATCGCCCCAATGCAAATATTCCATATTATTCCCGGCGATTTCAGTCAGCGTACCAATGAACTTTAATTCTTTCGGAGAAAAGAAACCGTGGCAGTATATATACAGAGTATCTGCCCGGAACTCCATAGATTCATAATTTGCTTTATTCTCAATAAGAATGATCTGCCGGATTCCCGGCGCCGCGTACGCCGCCGCCCGCTCCAGTGTCTGCGCATTGATCACAGTTCCGAATATATTTACAGAACTGTCGATCAGACTCCCGTCTGCTATTCGGTATATCAGAGGTCCTTTCCACTCCAAAGTCTGCGAATATGTTCGGATGCCGTGCACTCTCAGGATATCATCCCCGGTCATCCCATCTTCAGCCATGGGCGAATAATGCGCAAGCACAGTCACAACTTTATCCTGATATTTCTTCTCAAACAATTTAGAGTCATGGAGTACTTCGCTGCTGAACTGTCTCCTCCAGACCGGAACTTCAATTGACGCCGCCCGGTTCAGGCAGCAGAAGAATGCATCGTCTTCCATATCCGGTTTCTTTACGTCCTGTCCAGCCTCCAGCCGTTGGAGCAGCGCTTCGTAATATGGGCTGAGAAATGTTCCTCCCGCTTCATCCGCCCACTTTCCGGCCGTCCGGATCCATCTCAGCTGTCTCTCTCTGGGATCTTCCACCCCAGCGCGTATGCAGAGTTCCGGTATCGCGCTGACCGGATAATGAATTCGCACAATATCCGCTCCCAGATTCTTTCGTTCTGTCCTGATCAGGCCTGTTTTTTCCAGTTCATCCGCCTCTTCCAGCAGTTTTCTCATACCGCCGACCGCACGGAGCATTTTCCCGTCCACGGCAGGATGGCGCATGCCGTCCAGATTTCCTGAACGGTAAGCCGCACTGTCAGCTGTCTGTATCAGATACTTTATCAGGCATTTCATCGCTGTCTTCCCCCTCGAGCATCTCAAGGTAATGTCCTTTGTCTATATGCATCATACTGATCTGATTCTGAAACCGTCGGAACCCGTATACACTGTCCACGTTCCGTATCAGAGACTGCAGACGTTCGTCCGGCACGCAGACGATAAGCTGCAGCTCCAGTTCCCTTGCATATCTCAGACACACTTCGCTTCTTTCTTTGTCCATCTTGGAGAACGCCTCGTCAAGCAGGACAAGCCGGATCCTGGAATCCCGGTTGCTCTGCTGCATGTAGAGCATGGCAAATCCGGCCAGCAGAGCAACATACTTGGGATTCTGCCCCTCTCCGCCGGAGTCTACGCCGGCCATGTCGTCCACATAATTCTTTCTCTCGACGCCGTTTTCATCGATCACCTGCTCATACATACTGAAATTCAGATAGTTCCGGTAATCTGCGAACCTCTCCATCTCCTGCCGATGCCTCTCCCGGTTCTGGCTTTCTTCCTCCCTCAGCGGCATAAATTTCTCTGTCAGGAGCCGGATCTTCTGTTCATATTTCTGATAGAAATCATCCTCCAGCAGGCTGAGCTGCCCGTCCACGCCCCCGTTATCGATCACCTTGCTGTCCAGTTCCTGCGCCATCAGCATGTCGTAGAACTGGCTGTTCTCATTTTTCGCAGGCAGGATATCGATCTGGTAGATGCTGTCTGAGAACCGGATCTTTGACAGCATCCTGTTGATGTCCCTCCGATGCCGGTAAGCAGCCTTGATCTCTCCATGTATCGTGGCGATCACATTGTCTCTGAGAGAGCGGTAGACGAGTTCATACTGCTTTCGGAACTCTTCTTTATACTTTGGCTCAAAGTCTTTCCTGCAGCGCTCCAGCACCTGATCATAGACATCATTGGAATGCTCTACCCCGGTGAATCCATACGCCGGATAATCTCTGTTGAAAAGGTTTCTCGCTACAGTGCGCTCATCGTGGAGCTGCTCTTCTTTTTCAGACAGCTGTTCCGCCAGCGCTTTCATTTTCTGACGGTACGCCGCTTCTGTATGCTCTGCGATCTCCGAACGGACTTCTTCCGTCACCTGATCGTCCTGTATGAACCCCGTCGTGAGTTCGTCGTACTTTATCTGCAGATCCTGAATATCTTTTTCCGCCGCCCGGACTACTCCGCCAAGGCGGATCTGTTCTCCCTGGATATCCTGCGACGCCTTTTCTTTCGCGGAAACGTCCGTTTCGAGTTTCTCCTGTTCGTCTCTCAGCTCAGCGGTCCTTGATCCGTCTTCCAGTTCGCGCAGCTCTTTTTTGAGCCGCTCCTGTTTTCCGAAGTATTCTTCCAGTTCCTCTGACGCAGAGGCAAGGCGAAGGATCTGACCGGTATCCTGGCTCAGCGCCTCATACTTCTGGGCGTCCTTGAGCGCTGCTTCCGTCTGCCTCTCCCCGATCAGGCGCTCCTTAAGACTGTCGATCTCATCCGCCAGTTCTCTTAGCCGGGCTTTCGATATTCTCGTCCCGATACACGCGCCTTTCGTGTAATCTCTCCTGCGCAGATGGCGGAAGATATAGTTGCTGTAAGAATAGCAGTCCGGCGTGACGCCGTCCCGTACGCGGTCCAGTTCTTCGACTGTCTCACACTTCTGTATCCTGCCGAGATACCGTTTCAGACACCAGTCTACATAATCCAGGTCCGTGTGCACCGCTTCGTACAGAGAATTCTCTTCTGCCGCCGGGGATTCACTCCTGACCGCTGCGCTGTTTATCAATTCCGCCTCCTCGAACTGCTTCATCCTGCGGAAGATCTTCGCCGCGTCCAGAGCGTAGGCCGGCTCGGTGATCATGCTCTTTTTCAGGCGGCCGAGCCGTCCTTCTACCGCATTCTTCCATTTTTCCTCTGTGATGTCAAAGAGATCCGCCAGGATATGCACGTGGATCGCCCTTCCATAACGGTCGCTCAACGCGCTCTGGAGCTGCTGCCTTGCCTCTTTGAGTTCTTTCGGATAAGGCTTTCTGTCGTTGTTCATGTCCTCAAGAGCTTCTTCTTTCTCCCGGAGCTCTTTCGTCATCTCCCGGATCGACATGACCGTCTCCGCCAGCTCCTCGGAAATATTATCCATGGCCGACTTCAGATGCCTGCGCAGTTCACCGCATGTCTCTTCTGTCACCTCGCCCCGCGCAAAATCGTCGATCAGCTGCAGCGCACGGTTGCTGACATAGTCCGTGGCCGTCTCGTCATTTTCCCAGCATTTCAGGCCGTTTATGATCCTGCGCCAGTCGGCGGAACTGTCCACAAGGAGTTGGATGGTATGTTCCACCTCCTGTAGTTCCTGCTGTTTCTGCCCGTAATCACTCTTCTTGAGTTCCGCCTTGACGTCGATCAGCCTATTCCTTAAGGACGCAAGCTCCTCCTGCACGCTGTTCTGCCTTTTTTCCGCCTGTCCGGCGGCCTCTTTCGCACGTTCCAGATCCTCTCTTCGGGAATCAATCTTTGTGCGGCACCCCTCGATCTCGATGTATTTCAGTATCGTCTCCGCGTGCACCTTATCCGCCCGGATGTTGGTCAGCTCCAGATCCGCGCTGTGCACCGCGTCCAGCATTTCAATGCGCTTCTCCAGGTCCTCCACACGCTCCCGTATCTCTCTGTAGGAGCCAAGCTGATCGCTGATCACGGACACTGTATTCTCCCGGCTCTTAGGGAACATATAGTCGCGGATAAACTGTCCCGTCCCATTGCTCATCTCAAGTGCGATGGCGTTCTTCTCCATCGTGATCATACGGCCCGGTTCCACGTATCCGAAGATTACGTCATAGAGTGTGTTCAGATAGGACTCCTTGGAGGGATATACCCGGTTCACGTCGCCGTGCCCCCGGTTGTCCGCACTGCCCGCGCGCGCTCTGGTCAGTCTGCGGATCCCGTCGATCGTATAGGGTACGCCGTCCCGGAGATATTCGTCTTCCGGCATATGTCCGGAATGGCTGAAAAAGTTGTATCGCCTCAGTTCTGTATCATTTCTGCCCACTTCAAATACCACGCCGGCGCACGTCGTGATATGAGTGCCGGTATCTTCGATCTCCATGACGATCTGAGAGCAGAAATCCACCCCCGCCCTGTTCGCGGTCCCGTCCTTCTGAGAGCCTCTGAGATAGCTGAACACAGACCGCTTGTTCTTGGAATCATCCGCAGCCTTATTCAGGAAATTGGACGCAACACTTCCATAGAGCACAACCTGGATGGCGTCCATGACCGTAGATTTCCCTGAGCCGCTCTTGCCGCTGAAGAGATTTACATATTCATGCAGAGGAAGTATCTTGTGGCTGATCCCACCCCAGTTATTGATCAGGATCCGTGTAAAGAGTTTCTTCGGCTGTCTCATACTCTCCCTCCTCTTCTCTGTATTCATCCAGCAGTGCGTTGATATCGGCGGCCGTTATGTAGAGGTTCACCGTACTGTAGATGTAGATCGGCGTGTCATCCTCCACCTCTTTCACCGCACCGGGCACGTCGATGATCTGATGTAACCGGAGCAGAGAAAGCGATTCCCGCCACTGGGCTTGAGTCAGTTTCTGGGTGATCAGATTCGCATTTTTCCCGTATTCGCGGATCTCTTTTAATGTGGTAAGCGGCGCATTGAGTCCCTCGCCCATGATCTTGTCCCTGTAGATCAGCTTGATAAGGAGCAGGATCACTGTACTTGTCAGACTCAGTTTTTCTTTTGGCGCCTGTTCTCCGGCGAGCCGGAAGATATGCTCCTGGGCGTCATGGAGCAGTTCGCATCCGAGCACCTCTATATAATCTGTGATAAAGTTCCGGTGTCTGGCACAGATCTCATACTGTGGATTATCCTTTGGCGTCAGCGTGACCGGATCATACTTCACCTGCAGAATACATGTCTGACGAAACAGCGCCTGTATCGTCTTTTTCACCTGTTCTTTCTCCGTCACCGTAAGTTCTTCCAGATATGTAAACATCGTCCCATCCTCCTGTTGACCGGATTTATCTTATGTGTTCTCCGGCTCGTCTTTCGCCGGATTGTCCTTTCTCCGTCTGCCGCGTATCTCCAGAGCAGAATATCGAAAGCCCATATCGCTCACTTTCTCTTCCCCAAGCGTGATCTCTCCGCTGCCCTCAGCCGTCTCTGTCGCCTCCTGCCATACGAAGAACAGTTTTTCCAGATCTTCTATGCTCTGTACAGTATCCTCTGTCACCCGGAACACTCCGTCCTTCTCATTCCGACTGCGGAACCGCTCGATCTCCTTATGTGTGTAGAGAGGCTTCAGGACAAAGGACTCCATATCTTCTGCTCCGCTCTGCTCCCGGCGTTCCACCGCCCGGGGAACGAACTCTTCTTTCTGAGCCGTCTTCCTGTCACTCAGACTTTCCTGTGTCATGATACGATGCGTCCGGCTCATCAGGATACGGTCTGAAAGCGAACCAATGATCTCCTCTTTTCTGCCGCTTCTGTTCAGAAGGCTTATAAATACCGATGTCCTGTCGTCGCCGTCTGCGCCCTCCTGCATGATGTACCGGATCCGGGCCGCCGCCCGCCCGGCAAACACTGTCTTCTGCTCGATCAGCTTATTGTATCGCCTCTCGATCACATCTGACTGCCTCTCAATGCGGAACATTATGTCGGCCGCCTCGTCACACAGTTCGATCACACGACTGCACCGCACAAAAGCGGGCGTTCCCGGCTCAAGAGAAGTCAGTTCCCGCTCTTTCTGTCTTCTCCGCAGTTCATTCTCATCCAGATTTTTAACGATCAGTTCTTTGACAGCTTCTTTATAGCGGTAGAAACTGTCTGTTGTCGTGAGGATCGCATACTTCCGGCTATCACTGTTATTAATCTCTTTGACAAGAACGTCCTGAATGCCCTTGAAGTCTTTCTGTCTGGAAAGCTCATCGAAATATTCCCGCATTCCGTCCTGCATATTGACAAGCATCCTCACCAGCCTTTTGGATGCGTTCAGAGCGCTTTTGAGTATCTCATTGTTCTTCTCCGCATCTACACTGTAGGTATAGAGGTGGCTGTAGATCGCAAGCACACTCTCCCTCTCCTGACTGTCGCCCTCATCCATCAGACGGACAAAAAGCTCCACATACATCTGGCTGTATTCCGGAAACGTCACCACATAGCTGTTCAACGTCTCGTCAAAATCCCGTTTCAACCAGCCCCAGTCTTCAAAATGCTTCAGGCAGACCGACGCCATATTGGAACGGGTGAGAAATTCTCCGTCCTCATCATAATTCTCGTCGTCCCACAGGATCGCCTCCGAAGCGATCTTTTCATTCATCACTTCCCGGCATTCTTTCTCCGTCAGGCCCAGCACCGAATACGACTGTTCCATCGCTTCGTAGACTGCCGCAAGAAACACTATGTAATATTCTGTATATTTACTTGTAAATAATTTATAAAAATCGTGGGGGATTTTGCTGAACAGACTCATCGCATTCTCCTGTAATCACACTGCCGCATACAGCGCCGTCAGATTGGCAAAATCCCAGGCAAACGCCTGGGATCCTGTCTTTGTTCATTATAAATTATGCGAGTTTCAGAGGGTTGACCTTCACACCCGGGCCCATTGTTGACGTAAGAGTGATACTCTTAAGGAACTGGCCTTTAACCGCTGCCGGTCTCGCCTTGTTGATCGCATCGATAAGCGTCTGGAAGTTGTCCGCTAACTGCTCCTCGGTAAAGGATGCCTTACCGATCGGTACATGGATAATATTTGTCTTGTCAAGTCTGTACTCGATCTTACCGGCTTTGATCTCATTAATAGCCTTTGTCACATCCATTGTAACAGTTCCTGCTTTCGGGTTCGGCATGAGACCTTTCGGTCCGAGCACACGTCCGAGACGTCCTACAACGCCCATCATATCCGGTGTTGCAACGACTACGTCGAAATCAAGCCATCCTTCGTTCTGGATCTTCGGGATCAGCTCGTCTCCACCTACAAAATCGGCTCCTGCTGCTTTTGCCTCCTCAGCCTTTGCGTCCTTAGCGAACACAAGGATGCGGACTTTCTTACCTGTTCCGTGCGGAAGTACAACCGCACCACGGATCTGCTGATCTGCGTGACGTCCGTCACAGCCTGTTCTGATGTGAGCCTCGATCGTCTCGTCAAACTTTGCTACTGCTGCTTTCTTAACAAGTGCAACTGCTTCTTCTTTGTCGTAGAGATTTCCTCTCTCGATCAGTTTCGCAGCTTCGATATATTTCTTTCCTCGTTTCATTTTACAATAACCTCCTTGTGGTATTGGCGGGAACGTGCCCCTCCCACTTCTGTTTCATAGCTTCTAAAATCTGGCGCATCGCCAGGTGCTAAGGTAGTTACGCTCGACTTAGCGCTCGAAAAAACCTCGCTTAGTCTCGGTAACAGAGTTCGCACTAGGCTCGAAAAGACCTCGCCAAGTGCTCTACTCTTCTACAACTACACCCATGGAGCGGCATGTCCCTGCTACCATGCTCATAGCGGCCTCTACAGTTGCTGCGTTCAGATCAGGCATCTTCATCTCTGCGATCTCCTGGAGCTGAGCTTTTGTGATGGTTGCAACTTTGTTCTTGTTCGGCACACCTGAACCGGACTGGATCTTGCATGCTTTCTTGATCAGAACTGCTGCCGGCGGTGTCTTTGTAATGAAGCTGAAGCTTCTGTCATTGTATACAGTGATTACAACCGGGATGATCAGGTCGCCCTGGTCTGCTGTTCTTGCGTTGAACTGCTTTGTAAATTCAACGATATTTACGCCGTGCTGTCCAAGCGCAGGACCAACCGGCGGTGCCGGGGTTGCCTTGCCGGCAGGAATCTGTAATTTGATATAACCTTCTACTTTTTTTGCCATTTCAATTACCTCCTTGTGGTAGTCACGGGGCCTTGCCCCTCCCACTCATCTTTAATCCATTTTCTTCACTTCTGAAAAACCAAGTTCAACCGGTGTCTCGCGGCCAAACAGTTCAACATTGATCGACAGACTTTTCTTCTGCTCGTTCATACTCTGCACAACGCCGACGGTTCCTTCCCACGCTCCGCTTAAGACGACGATCGTATCGCCCACTCCGAAGTTGACGACGACGTTGTCCCGCTTGATGCCTAAGTTCGCCATCTCGCTCTCCTCGAGCGGCACCGGCTTGGAACCAGGGCCGACAAAACCCGTTACACCTCTGGTATTTCTGACCACATACCAGGTATCGTCATTCATGATCATATGGATCATGACATACCCCGGGAACATCTTACGCTGCACAGCTTTCTGGACGCCGTTCTTGAGTTCTGTCACTTCCTCCATGGGAACGCGGACCTCAAGGATCTGATCTTCCAGGTGACGGTTTTCGATCGTCTTGTCAATGTTTGCTTTTACTTTGTTTTCATACCCCGAATAAGTATGAACTACATACCATTTTGCCTCTGACATAAAATCACCTTTCTGCTGCGGTCGACTATCTTACCAAAAATTCAATCCCATAGTTCAAAAGAGCGTCGAGCACTGCAATGATCAGTCCGAGAACTACGGAAACTACAACAACTGCAGTGGTCTGTCTTGCAAGTGTTTTCTTATCCGGCCAGATGACTTTCTTAAACTCTGCCTGAAGTCCTCTGAACCAGCTCTTCTTCTGAGTCTTTGCTTTGTCACTCATCTGTCCACTTCCTTCCGACGACTACTTTGTTTCTTTGTGCAGTGTGTGTGATTTGCAGAATCTGCAGTATTTCTTGGTTTCCATGCGTTCCGGAT
Source organism: uncultured Eubacteriales bacterium (assembly GCA_949294665.1). GTDB lineage: Bacteria > Bacillota > Clostridia > Lachnospirales > Lachnospiraceae > Mediterraneibacter. The sequence continues at coordinate 43,943 of CASFID010000012.1, read as the reverse complement.
GAGCTTTCTTATCCTTCGTCATGTTGTAGTTACGGTTTTTGCATTCCGTACACTCCAGTGTAATTCTTGTGCGCACAACTTCCACCTCGCTTTAAACATATTCACTACGTGTTGCTGATGGTTGCGAAGCCATCAATTTTTAGGCATAAAAAAAAGACCTACTTCCATTCGCCGTAGTAGTATACCACGGCGGACAGCAGTAAGTCAAGGTATTCAGACTAATTTATAAGAACAGTTCAGCCATCTGACGTCAGGAGACGGATTTATGCCTGCATAAAAATCCGGCGACTGACCGGCAGATGAACTTTTGTCATTTCATGAGAATTTACCCCCGCGCCTCAGATCGTCTCCTCTACAAAATCAAACTCTTCCTGCATGACAAGCGCCGCCGCTCCCACAGCTCCCAGATCCCGTCCCATTGTGGAAGACATGATCTCAAGACCGCTGTAATTTTCCCGGATCGAGTTTTCTTCTACTCTTTTTCTGAGTATCTTCAGGAAAGGCTCGCCGATCCTCGCAAGTTCGCCGTAGATCACGATCTTACGCGGAGCGAATATATTGACCAGCATAGCGATCGTATCGCCTATGAAACCGCCCACCTGCTCCAGAAGTTCCAGAGAGTCTGCGTCCCCTGCTTTTGCCGCTTCCACAAAATGCTCGATGGTGATCGAACCGATGCTGCCTCCTGCCATCTCCAGGATCCGCTGGAATCTGTGCACCCGTATGCCGTCCTTTATCTTACTGACAATGGCATAATCCGAGACTTCTGTGTTCAGGCATCCGTATTTTCCGCATGAGCAGAGTCTGCTCCCGCCCCCCACTTTGATGTGGCCGAGCTCACCGGGAGAGCCGCTCACACTGCTGACAGGCATATTGTTTATGACAGGCATCACCCGGGCTCCTGTTCTGATCGAAATGAAGAGCATATCCTCGCACCTGCCGTTATATACCAGATATTTATAGGCGTAGATCATCCCGTTCACATTATTGTCCATATAACACGGGTAGCCGAATTCTTCCTCCACGATCTGTTTTACAGGGACGTTTTCCCAGCCTTTCAGATGCGTGTAAGAGATCGCGACTCCTCTGTGTTTATCACTGTATCCCGGTATTCCCAGACCGATCCCCAATACTTTTTCGCGCCTGCCGCCAAGAGACTCCAGAGCATCCCGTATGCTGCCCTTGATCATATCTATGATCGCTCCGGCACAGCTGTTCCTCTCAGAAATCTCCCGTTCCTTTGTGTAGATGATCCTGCCTGTGAAATCCAGTATCACGCAATGCATCGTCCTGCTGTTGAATTCGAGTCCCACGAAATATCCCCCCTGAGGGTTCAGACGCAGCCAGACCGGTTTGCGTCCCACACGGATCTCATCGCATTCTTCCTCGTAGATCAGGCCCTCTTTCAACATGTCCTCGATCACGCTCAGCACTGTCGTCATACTGTATGAAGTACTTTTTTTAATATCGTATCTGGATACATTTTTCTGAAAACGGATTACACTGAGTATTTTATTTCTCTGATAATATTTTCTGTTCTCTAATATCGACTCGCTATTCATATATTCCGCCTCATCACACGATCAACATCTATTTATATCATACATTTTGTTGATTTTTTATGCAACCGGAAAATCCCCCCTGCGCGCCGATGTTTTGTTCATCCTTTAACCGCCCCGGCTGTAAGTCCTTTTACAAACTGTTTCTGCACAAGGATATAGAAGATCAGCATAGGGATCGTGATCAGCGTCAGCGCCGCGAACAGTGTTCCGGGCTGGCTGAAATAGGTCCCATTATACTGCTGTGCTACAAGCGGCAGTGTTTTGAGCGCATTATCGGTCAGCGTACACATCGCCAGGAAAAACTCGTTCCAGGATGTGAGGAACTGCCAGATCACGATTACAACGATCCCCGGTTTCAGCAGCGGACAGATGATCTGCAGGAACAGCCTCACGATCCCGCAGCCGTCGATCAGCGCGGCCTCTTCCAGATCATTAGGGATCGCCGTCATGAATCCCTGGAGGATCGTAATGGCAAAGGGAATCCCGAGCGCTGCATACGGGAAGATCAGACCGCAGTAATTGTCGATCCACCCGATCCTGCTGTTGAGCTGCGTGATCGGCACTACAAGGCCGGCGATCGGGACCATAAGCGTACACAGCAGGATATTGTATATCAGAACTTTCCCGTGAACGTTTTTTCTGGAGAATCCGAATACCGCCATGCTCGCGCATATCGTTACGAGAGCGACAGATGTGACAGTTATGACCACACTGCTCATAAAGTTTCTCCAGAGTTCAGGATTCTGTTCGATCACATTGCGGTAGTTCTTAAATGTGACGTCCGCCACAAAAAGCTGCGGCATTCCTATCGTATTGTTTGTCCGAAGCGACATGCTGACCATAAAAATGAGAGGTACCATAAAGATGAGCGCGGCAAACACCAGAATGACGTTCCAGACGATCTGATTATATTTTTTTGAAGCCATACTCATTCCTCTCCTTTCTTCATGAAGTCGCCCGCTCCCAGACCTTTCACCTGGATGATCGTAAGAACGAGAGCAAACAGCAGCGTTACAATAGACAGCGCGGAGGCATACCCCATCTGCTGATTGGTGAATCCGCTCTGGAAGATATAGGTTCCCGGCATCTCGGAGGCATGGTTCGGGCCTCCTCCTGTCATCGTATAAATAAGACCGAAAGTCTGCAGGGAGCCGATGACGCCCAGCATGAGCAGCGATTTATGCGTCGATGCAAGCGCCGGGATATATATGTAGCGGATCTCCTTCCACCTGGTAGCGCCGTCGATCTTGGCCGCTTCCTTCATATCTTCCGGGATCTGGGACATCCCGGCGACATACATGATCATCGACCAGCCCGTCCATTCCCAGATATTCGCAAGGATACATCCGAATATTGCCGTAGAAGTAGTACCAAGTATATTTAACTGACTGTCAATGCCGATCATAGAGAGATAATGCGTGATGATTCCCTGATAGGGCTGCAGCATTTTCCCCCATACGATCGCCACCACGACTACAGAGGTGACGACCGGAAGAAAGAATACTGTCCGGTAAAGCCCTTTTCCTTTGCGGATCCGCTCCTCGATGATATATGCGAGGAAAAATCCTGTCACCGCCTGTATCGGAACGGTCGTCACAATCCAGATCACAGAATTCTTCATCGTTATCCAGAATACGTCGTCCTGAAATACCCTGGTATAATTCTCAAATCCGACGAAAACCATGTTTTTGAGCGTGGACCATTCATACAGGCTGCTCCATCCCACAAAGACGATCGGATACAGTATATAAAACAGAAAAAACAGTACCGACGGCAGTATAAACAGATATCCGGGGATATTATATTTTCGTTTTCCTGGTTTTTTCAGCGCCGTGTTCCCCATAGCCTCTTCCTCCTTTCGGCCGCTGTCCGGATCCGGGAGGATCGTCTCCTGAGATAACAGGCGGCGATCCTCCCGGTCTCCTTCTGATCATTCAGATTGTTATATTTACTGTTCGTTATCAGAGTGCGTCCTGAGCCTCCTGCACCTGTGCGCACGCTTCTTCCGGCGTCAGTTCACCCGCTCCTAGTCCTGAAAGCGCATTCTGGAGCACTGTCTCGATCGTCGGTTCCGAAATCCTCTGGTTCATCGCGCTGTTCAGATCTTCCGAAAATGTATTGTACTGCTCGACCAGATCTGCATTCAGTTCTTCATTCTGCGGCTCAATCCCTTTAAATGCAGGAAGGTTGTTCACGTCGTCTGCGCATGCCTGGATTCCTGCGCCCGAGCAGAATGACTGGAGAGCTTTCCACGCCGCATCTTTGTCATCACAATTTGTCGTGATGCCGTATCCAAAATCAACGCCTCCTACCGGAGTCGCGGCATTTTCAGCCGTTCCCACAGGCGGCAGGTAGAAGAATCCGAAATCCCAGTTGGCAACCGTATCCGCCGGGTCTTCCGCGGTGAATTCCTGACACCACCAGGAACCGAGCGCCACCATTCCCGCTGTATTTGAGACAAACGCGGGCGTTCCGTTCGTGTTGACGTCAGCCGACATAGCGCCTGTCTGGAAAATGCCATCGTCAAACATCTGCCTGAAGTTCGTCATTGCCTCCACGATCCTGTCGTCGGTCCAGTCGATCTCCCCGGCCTGAGCCTGATCGAACATTTCCGTATCGATCTGTGAACAGAGCATTGTAAATACATTTACGAGCTGCCATCCGTTCGCGCCGCCGAGATAGAAAGGCGCGACGCCGTTATCTGTAAGCGTACTGCATACCTCTTTCAGTTCATCGTATGTCGTGGGAACTTCCAGGTCATACTCTTCAAATACATTTTTGTTATAGACGACCGCTATGACCTGCGCCTCCACCGGAAGTATGTAGTTCCCCTCATCTCCCCCGGCGTTCCCCATCTGGATCTGTTTCGCTACCAGATCCGGGAAATTTTCTTTCCAGTTTTCTCCCCATGTCTCCTCCGCATAGGAACTATAATCCACCAGATAGTCCGCATACTGGGCTGTCAGAGATCCCGGCTGCAGGCCGATGATATCCGGCAGGCTGTCGGAAGCCGCGGCGGCAGACAGCGCAGAAAGATATTCCGGATCATAGTTATAATAAGTAAACTCGATGTTGATGTCCGGATTTTCTTCTTCAAACGCCGCAATCATCTTCTCCGCCGTCCGCGTGATCGGCGTCCAGGACCACATAGTCAATGTAGTCTGATCCCCTGAGGATTCTGATGTGTTCGTGTTCTCGTTTTCGGATGTTCCGCCGCAGGCTGTAAGTCCCGCGACGAGCGCTGCTGTCATCAGCAGACTGACTGTTCGTCTCCATTTCATAATGATTCCTCCTGACTTGTTTGTACTTTTATTGTTCTCTTCCGGCCGGGAAGCAGAATCCACTTATAACGATATCTTTCGGATCAGTTCTGTCTTTCTGGTCATGCCCTTCTTTTCGCCCGGTTCTCTTTATAGATCTCAAAAAATCTGGCGATCTCATCCGGATCGAGGGGGCTCTCTCCTCCGATGATATATTTCGTGATCAGGATCTGTTCTGCGATCGCCTCGCAGGCCTCGACCACGTTCATTGCCTCTTCCACAGTTTTCCCCACAGCCAGACTCCCGTGGTTCCCCAGCAGCACGATCCTGTATCCGTCTGCGAAGTAAGGCTCCGCCATGGTCATTATGAACTTTGTCCCCGGTGCTCCGTACGGCGCACATGGTATTTTGTGAAAGTTCCCCATCATTTCAGGCAGCGCTCCTGTCTCCACATCTATTCCTGCCATGGAGAAGGCTGTAAGCACTTTCGAGTGGCTGTGAACGACTCCGCCGACGTCCCATCCGTTTCTTTCGCAGATGTCGTATGCCATGCTGTGCATGATCACTTCCGACGTCTCTTTCATCCCCCATATTCTCTTTCCATCCGGTTCGATGACGGATATTTTCTCCGGCGTAAGCAGGCCTTTGTTCTGACCCGTCGGAGTGATATAGATCTTTCCGTCCACTTTTGCAGATATATTTCCGGCAAACGAATTGACCAGGCCCTTGTCATCCATTCTTTTCGCCACGCTGAGCACCTGGCTGACCGCCTCCTCCGATATTCCCAGTTCTTTCATCCTTTCTCTGTAATCTTTCGCCATCTTCTTGCCCTCCTGTTATTTTTATTCCCTGTTTCGATCAACGCTTTTCATATCCTCGTCCCACCTGGACTTTTCCCTCAGATCGGGCTGGTATTCGCGCATCTCAAAGGATTGTTCCGCCACTTCGCGGATCTCATCGACCGAAGATATCTCCCCCGATGCATAATATTGCGTAAGGATATTCCCTGCAAGTGTCGCATATGGCATTCCCGCATAGACCGGCATACCCAGCGCATCGCTGATCAACTGCATCAGCACATGGTTTCTGCTCCCGCCGTTTACAACGGATATCTTCTTTACAGGAAGCCCCATCTCATCTCTGATGTATTCTGCGCACCGTTTGATCTTCATGGCAACACTCTCGAATATGCATCTGGCAAACTCTGCGTCTGTCTCAAGTTCCTGACAGCCTCCCGCTCTGAGACACGCATTGATCTTCTCTCTGATATCTCCGCCGGGATTATTCAGTTCTGTATCTTCCGTGTCAACATAAACGCGTCTGCTTTTACACTCTTTTGCCATCTGCATGATCTGCTCATAGGTATATGTCCTGCCCGCATTTCTCCAGCTCCTTTGCAGTTCGCCGAGCAGCCAGAGAGCTGCAAAGTCTTTATAGAAGATCTTCCTGTCTCCGATCAGGCCTGCGTTTTTCATGCCGCCGTTCCACGATCTGTCGTTTACGATACTGTGTAAAACTTCCGTTCCCATGTTTACATTTGTCCCGATACTCACGTAGATCTGTCCGGGACCAAACCCGGGAATCCCCGCGACGGCCGACGCCGTGTCATGTCCGCACACAGATATCACTCTGGCGTTCCATGCCCGGGACGTTTCCGCCGGCTCTCTTTGTATCCTGCCGATCACTCTTCCCGTATCTGTGATCTCCCCCAGTATATGTGCAGGGATACCGAGCGCGTCCGTCAGTTCCCATGCCCATGTATCCTGTTCCGGACGCATCATTCCGGACGTTCCTGCGATCGAACGCTCCACACACATTTCACCAGACAGGAAATATTCCAGCAGATCAGGCAGGAACAGCATTTTATCCGCAAGCTCCAGGATCCTCTCTCCATGCTCTACATAGGAAAACAACTGTGGGAGCGTATAGGAACGATTTGATCTGCAGCCTGTCAGTTCGTAGACCTTTCTCTCCGGTATGATCCGAAAAAGCCTTTCCAGAGACTTCTCCGTCCTCATATCCCTGTAATGATAGACCGGCTCGAGCAGTCTGCCTTTCCGGTCCAGCAATCCGTAACTGGCTCCCCATGTGTCGATCCCTACAGAGGCCACTTCGTCATCCTGCGCATAGCGCCTCATGCCGAGCAGGATGTTTCGGTAGAGACCGAACAGGTCCCAGTACAGATTTCCATTCAGAGAGACCGGATCATTTGCAAAATCTATGTAATCCCCAATTTCAAGCTTTCTGCCGTCAAAATACCCCTTTGCCATCTTTCCGCCGCTGGCTCCCAGGTCTGCGCCAATTGAGATTTCCCTTTTCATTCCTTCTCCTTTTATATCGTTTTCGATAATATTATTCTATATTCATCCTTTATATTTGTCAATACAGGTTTCTTTTATTTTATGTTTTTTGCCTTTTTTCATAATTTTATTATCGTTTTCGATTTATATTTCCGGTTTTTTCTTACGTTTTGAACAAAATCAGAATTCATAAGCCGCTCTTTCATTCCTCCGCAAGGCATAAATAAGGCACCGACCATAAGGTCGATGCCGAATGTAACAATGTTCAGTTTTCACTTTATTGTTCAAAATCAATTGCCTGTTTGGCTGCCGCAGGCCAGTCTCCATCATCACGTTGAACTCAGCATCGGGCATGATATCCGGCATTCCGGGCATTGGAGAACCGTAACAGAAAATAGGATTCCATATCCGGTTCTTTGTGCCGCATATCGCAGCACCCTATAGATCAAGGATCCTCGTACACACTTTCTCCAGCAGCGCCTCGCTGTGGCTTACGACCAGCATCCCCATTTCCCGTCTCCGGCTCTCTTCCAGCAGGAATTCCCAGATCTGTGCCTGAGTTACCAGATCCAGCATGGCCGTGATCTCATCGCACAACAGGATCTTAGTCTCGGGCCGGAGAGCTCTTGCAAGACAGAATCTCTGAAGCTCCCCGCCGGAGAGCTCGGACGGGTAGCGTTCCATCCATTCTCTTTCTATATGAAGCTTCTCCATAAGCCTCTTGTCTATACCTCCGGCTTCCGCCATAGTTTCCTTCAGCTTCAGCAGCGGATCTGCTGCCGTCTCGGGATGCTGCCACACCATCTGTACCGGGCAGGCGCCGCGGTATCCGCTGACCGGCTTTCCGTCCAGAAGTACCTGCCCCTGCTTCGGCCGTTCATATCCTGCCAGCAGCCGACACAATGTCGTCTTTCCTCTCCCGCTGGGCCCTTTGAGCCCCACGCGCTCACCGGGCGGGATTGTCAGTTCAAAACTGTCGATGATCGGATTTTTCTTTCGGTTCCGATAATAAAAGGTAAGATCATGCGCTTCCAGTATCATAGCTATGCTCCACTTTTCCTTCCTGTTCTATCGCTCTTTTTCCAATCTCCGCTTGCATTCCGGCCATTATCGCATCTCATCCGGATGCAGACACCGGACTTCACCGCTCCGGTACTTTACAAGCGGAATCTGCCCTTCTGTACGGCAGTCTTCTCTGCATGCGGTACACTGACCGGCATAAGGACACCCTTTTCTGTCATCTCCGGCATAAGGCTGCACGCCTCCCACAGCCCGGAAGCCGTGCTCCGGCATGGCGTACCACAGAGCCCGTGTATAAGGGTGCCGCAGATTCTCCGGTTTGCCAAAGTCTTCTGCCTTTGCCTTCTCGATCGTCTCTCCGGCATAAAAGACTGCTACTTCATCCGCAACGGAGAGCGCCAGTTCCAGATCATGTGTAATGAACAGAATCCCTGCGCCTTCGTCCGCCAGTTCCCGAAAATGGCTCAGAATCCGTTTTGCCGAGCGCGGATCCAGCCCCGGCGTCGGCTCGTCCGCTATAATGAGCCTCGGCTTCTCTGTCACCGCCGAGGCGATCAGCACCCGGCGCGCCATTCCTCCGGACAGCTCAAAGGGATACAGCTCCTCCGTATCCGCTCCCAGCCCGTACCTCTCAAGCGCTGACCGGCAGCGCCGCTTCGTTTCCGGATCCTTCTTTCCTTTTCTCAACTGCGCTCCCACTTTCATGAGCGGATCAAGATAGGTGACTCCCTGCGGGATCAGAAAGATTTTTTTCCCTCTTAATTCCCTGGCCTTTTTTTCCGTTAACGGCTCTCCGTTATAGCGTATTTCGCCTTCCATATGGCTGTTATAGGGAAGGATTCCGAGTATACTGTGGGCGAGCAGACTTTTTCCCGATCCGCTTGCTCCCACGACCGCAACGATCTGTCCCGGAGTGATCTCAAGCGACAGATCCTTTACCGCAGTAAGGCGCCTCTTCTGAAATGCAGACGAGCGCGGGCCGTGTTCGTATTGTGTAAAATAAACGGATAAATGTTCTATCTGTAATATAGGTTCCATCTTATCTCCTTCTGTCATATGGATTTTGGGTAACAGTTCAGCCATGGAGCTGACCGGGAGAGAAAATCACGCTCGCATGATTTTTCGATCGGGCCGCTTCATGAGCTGAGCGCCTGTCAATGAGTAAAACAGCGGCGGCAGCAGCAATAAGCACGAAGTGCGGTTTTACGAATGGCGCGGGCTGAACCGTCACCTGTTTCACTCATGCGCACTTGACGGATCGAGCAGGCGCCTCACCCGCTCTCCGAGAAGGGCGAACAATGCGACTACCAGAACAAGCGCCAGACCGGGGAAAAGGGCAAGCCACCATTTTCCGGTGGTCAGGTACTGCATGCTCTCTGACAGGATCACTCCGATGGCGGGCTGTTCCGAAGAAAGCCCGAATCCGAGGAATGTCACACTGGACTCATGCAGGATTGCATGAGGGAACAAAAGGATCAACCCTGTAAGAAACTGCGGCAGAAGATGGGGCAGCATATGCCGCCTCACATTCTGTAGCTTTGACACACCCATTCTCTCCGCCACAAGGATATAAGGCGCCTGTCGAAGCTGTATCAGCTCCCCGCGTATCACTCTCGCCAGAGACGGCCAGTGGCTTAGAGCTACTCCTGCCACAACACCGGTAAACCCTCTCCCGCATGCCAGCGAGATCAGCATAACAAGCAGAATATGGGGGATCCCCATAACAAGGTCGATGCACCATGAGATCACAGCATCTGCTTTCCGGCCGAGCACCGCGGACGCCGTCCCGAGAAGAAGGGCCGCCGCCGCACTGACTGCCGCCGTCAGGATACCGATACGGATGCTCAGGGAAAGCCCTGATAATGTGCGTGCCAGCATATCTCTTCCCATCCAGTCCGTACCAAAGAGATGCTGCAGGCTGGGGCTTAAGTTTCGCCGGGAGAAGTCTGTCTCCACGGCATAGCCTTCTGTCAGGATACCGGCCGCTGTCACCGCTGCCAGTATCACCACTGTCACGATCAGAAAGAATACTGTCCGGCGCCTCTGATTGGTTTCTGTCTGTGTCATGTTTTTCATCCTCTGGCCGCCCCCTTCCGTATCTTCGGATCGATCACTCCGTAAAGGAGATCTGCGATCAGATTGCCGGCAAATACGATTGCCGCCGTAACGACCGTAATGCCCAGAAGAAGAGGCAGGTCACTCCCAAGACCCGCTGTTACCGCTGCCTGACCAAGCCCCGGATAGGAAAATACCTGTTCCACCAGCACAGATCCCCCGATGATCTCACTGACAGAAGCGAACTGCAGTGTGAGCGCCGGAAGAGCCACGTTGCGCAGGCCATGACGCAGGATGATGGATATTTCTGATTCTCCCCGCGCCCGGGCGAAGAGTACATAATCCGACTCCAGCACATCGATCATCTTCTCCCTCGTATGGAGCGCGATATTTGCAACGCCGGTGATGCTCAAGGTCAGCGCGGGAAGTATGGCATGACGAAGCCGGTCTGCGGCAGTTACTGCAGCCGCGTCCATCCCCGCAGGCACAGAAAGTCCGACGGGCAGCCAGCCCAGCCATACGGCGAAGATCAAAAGCAGCAGGATTGCCAGCCAGAAAGCCGGTGTACTGGAGATCAGAAAACAATATCCTCTGATCAGCCGGTCCGGCCATCTGCCCCGGAACGCTCCCGCGATCACGCCCATGGCAAGACCAAGCACGCCTGAGATCACCCATGCGGACAGCAGAAGCCAGAAAGAACTGACAAGCCTCTGTCCGATGACTGAAATCACCGGCTGCCGGTAGAGAAGCGACGTGCCGAAATCACCTTTCAGCACATCCGAGAGCCATCCCAGATATCTGGTAAGGGGCGGAGTATCCACACCCCAATACGCTTCCAGTTTCGCGATCTGCTCCGGGCTCATGGTTCCAAGCGCCGCCTGTCCCACATTCGTCTGAAGTGGATCAAGGGGCGACGCGCACATCAGAAGAAACGTAACGATACTGACTCCAAGAAGGAGCAGCGCCATGCGAATTAATTTTTTACCGGTAAACTGAAGACGATGCTTCAAACTCAATCATCCTTTCCAACTCCACTGATCTACATTATTAACGATGGACCATCCGTGTCCATGGGGATGGATCTTCTGCTCCGCCACATTCAGGCCGTCTCTCACCCAGTAAAGATGATCGATATTGACAAGCCACACCCACGGAATATCTCCGTCCTGTGTCACGCCTGTGGTTCCGTCCCACTGCGCCTGCTGCCACAGCTTATAGGACTCTTCCAGATCATTGGAGGCAAGAGCCTGATCCATATACGAGTCCACCGTGCTGTTTGAATAAGGCGAATACTGTGCCGAACCCGTTCCTTCAATGGTGTGATAAATATTGTAGAGTTCCATCGGGGTATGGGCTCCCCAGCCCCAGATCAGCGGATCGGAAAGGGCACGGTCATACGCCGTATCCCAGCCGACTCCTTCAAGGCTGCAGGATATCCCGAGTTCCCCGAGCTGGTCTGCAAAATCTGCGGCGAGAGCCTGACGGACCGAATCTCCGGTGGAATAGAGCAGGTTCAATTCTGCCTTTACGCCGTCTTTCTCCCGGACGCCGTCATCCCCCATAGTCCATCCCGCCTCATCCAGCAGCGCCGCCGCTCCCTCGGGATCATACTCTACTTCCGAGGCCTCATTGTACCATGGAAGCCGGTCGCAGACACTGTAGGCCGGACTTCCGTATCCGTTTAACACATTGTCGATCATCTCCTGCCGGTCAATGCCGATATTGACAGCGCGGCGGACCAGCACATCAGAGGTAAAGTCATTTCCCACTGTGCGGCCTTCAGAGTCCGTGCTCTCTTCCACAGCCGGAAGGTTAAACCCTCTGTTGTCTACACTTGCATATGCCGCAAGCTCATATCCGTCAATCTCCTGATCCGAATACGTGGCCGATGTATATGCCAGATCCACCTCTCCTGCCTGAGCCGCGAGAAATGCCGCGTCCTCCTCCATAAACAGGATAGTGACCTGTTTCATCTGCGGCACTTCGCCGTAATAATCCGGATTCGCCTCAAGAATCACCTGCTGCCCCCGGTCCCACTGCTTCAGGATGTACCTGCCCGAACCAATAGGATTGGAACCGTAAGCAGCGCTGTCGTAAGCATGCTCCGGCACAATTCCCACGATTGCCATCGTATAAGGCCAGATGGAGAACGGACGTGTCATATGAAAGACAGCCGTCGTCTCATCTATGGCCTCCGCATAATCCAGCATGGTAAAATCATTGACCGAGCTGGATTCTTTTACCGTATTATATGTAAACGCCACATCTTCCGCAGTCAGCGGCTCCCCGTCGGTAAACTTCACGTCATCGCGGATCGTCACTGTCCATGTCAGACCGTCTTCACTGACTGTGTAGTCTGTCGCAAGATCATATCCTATCGTCAGGTCTGTATTTGTCACCAGGAGCGTACTCTGGATCAGCGGTTCATGGACATGCTCTCCCGCTCCCCAGCCATAAGCCGGGTCGAATCCTGCCTCAGGCTCGGAGTTGGGATCCATGGCGATCACTACAGAAGAGTCCGCCATCCGCTGCTGTACTGCCGACTGCTTTTCCGAATTGCCCCCCTGACATCCGGCAAGGACTGATGCTGTCATGGCCAGTACAAGCAATAAAGAAATCCACCGCTTTCTCATTACTGTTCTCCTCCCTGCTTTGTTTTCCCGGTCTGTTCCTTTCTGAGCATCAGCACCTGTTCATACGCTTCCCTGTAAGGTATCTGAGCCTTTCGCGCACAGGCTGCCGTATCCTCATATTCCGGTTTCTCATGGCGGATCCCGAAGCCCTCCGCCGTCTTGATGCGCACTTCCCCGTGCTCTGTCTGTATCGTTTCGATACCGGGCGTGAGAAAATATTTCTCACAGAACCGCACCCTGACTCCGTTGGTCGTTGTCTCTCTCATAATATTCTTCGCCGTCTCATCGGTCCGGTCCGTCTCACAGAGCACTGTAAGCTCCCAGCCCGGGCGCCCCTTCTTCATAGTGCCCGCCACTGTGTACGCATCCAGAGCGCCGAGCTCTATCAGCCTGGCCGTGGCAAATGCAAGGGCTTCCGGCGTCATATCATCGATATTGCACACTAACTCCGCAATGCGTCCGTTTCCCGAAGCCGCGTCTTTGAACTGCTTCTCTGTGGTTTCTCCTGCGGTTTCAGTTTCATCCGTTTCTTTTATTGACTGTGCTTCACCCAGAAACACCCGCACACAGTTTGCCTGCTCAAACTCCTTCGTGCCCACGCCAATACCCACGCTTGTTTTCGACATGACCGGCATATCGCCAAAGCTGTCAGCAAAGTGTACAAGCAATGCCGCACCTGTAGGTGTACACAGTTCTCCCCGGATGCTGCCGCCGTACATCGGCACATCCGCCAGCAGATTTGCCGTGGCCGGCGCCGGCACCGGCATAATTCCGTGGGCGCAGCGCACAGTTCCGCTCCCCACATGGACAGGAGAGACCACAATCCGCTCCGGTTTCAGCAGATATATGGCATAACACACCCCCGTGACGTCAGCTACCGCATCCAGCGCGCCCACCTCATGGAAATGTACCTGTTCTACCTGGCAGCCATGGGCTTTCGCCTCAGCGCCCGCGATCGCATCGTAGACCTGTCCCGCATTGGTGCGCACCTCCTCCGGCAGATCCAGGCCGGCGATCAGCTCCGCAATGTGCAGGGGATCCGCATGATGATGACCGGGATGTGTCCCGCCATGCTCATGTCCGTGATGATCGCCGTGCATTTCCCCATGCCCATGTCCGTGACAGCCATGGAGCGGTTCCCCGTGTTCATGACCGTGATGGTCTCCGTGCAGCCCGGCATGATTGTGCCCGTGATGGTCTCCGTACAGCCCGGCATGATCGTCTCCCGGCTCATGTTCTTCCGCTCCATATACGGTTACCTCCATATGTGTGCCGGATATGCCGCATGTAACTGCCTCGCGGGGTGTGATGCTGACGCCGGGCAGCCCCAGGCCGTTCATACGTTTCAGGAACTCCTCCTTCTGCGTTTCATCCATCAGCTCATACAGGGCGGACATGAGCATATCGCCCGCCGCTCCCATATTGCATTCTATATAAAGTGTTCTCATGTATCTTAATCCTCCTTTATCCCTTCCATCTGATTGATCATACTAGCCAGATATCCCGCTCCGAAGCCGTTATCTATATTCACGACACTGCAGCCGGACGCGCAGGAGTTGAGCATGGACAGAAGAGCTGACAGTCCTCCGAAGCTTGCGCCGTATCCCACGCTTGTAGGCACCGCGATCACCGGACAGTCCGCCAGGCCGCCGATCACCGATGCAAGCGCGCCTTCCATCCCCGCCACTGCCACAACGCATCGGGCGCTCATGAGCGGATCCAGATTCGAGAGCAGGCGGTGGAGCCCCGCCACCCCTACATCGTAGAGACGGGTGACTTTATTTCCCATGGTCTCCGCAGTCAGTGCAGCCTCTTCCGCAACCGGAATGTCGCTCGTGCCTCCGGTAGCCACTACAATACTTCCCCGGTGTTCCTGTTCCTCCGGATAGGCGACGGCAAGCCTGGGAAGAGGATAATACTCTGCCGGCACTGCCCTGCACAGAATGTCCGCGGCTTCCTGACCGATCCGCGTGACAAGTATGTTCCGGCACCCCCGTTCTCCCATGGCGGTGACGATTCCTTTAATCTGTTCCGAAGTCTTTCCGGCGCCGTAGATCACTTCGGACGCTCCCTGCCGGATGCTCCTGTGGTAATCGATCTTGGCATAATCCAGATCCTCAAAAGGTGCCTCTTTTAAGTTCAGGAGCGCGTCCTCCGGTGAAGTCGTCCCGTCTGCCACACTCCGCAGCAACTGTAGAATATCATGTTTATTATCCATACCGAATCTCCTTATCTATCCTCTGATATTGTCCGCATATAAGTCTTTCTGTGATTCTTTTCCACTGTCGGATCAGGGTGCTTAGTCCGACGGCTTTCTTTCATCCAGATCAAGCTGCACCACCGGAAACAGGCGGCCCAGCTTGTCACAGATCTGTTTTCTCTTCTCCAGAGCAAGCTGCATCTGTTCTCCCGTAACCTGAATCCGCGCCCCGTCTCCGTACAGACGCACACGGAAATCCCGGAAGCCCAGTTCAGACATAGCGTTCTCCGCCTGCTCCACTCTTTCAAGATCTCCGGTCCTGATCCGAGTCCCGGTGGGAATACGCGTGGCAAGACATGCATACGCCGGCTTCTTCCATGTAAAAAGCCCTGCCTCTTCGGACCGCTTTCTCACCTCTGCTTTTGTAATCCCGCACTCTCTCAGCGGGGAACGCACCTCCAGTTCGCGCAGCGCCCGCATGCCCGGCCGGTCTCCTGCGTCGTCCGATGCATTCGTCCCATCCAGAATAACAGAATACCCGCCGGCCTGCGCTGCTTCCCGCAGACGTGTAAAAATAGCCCGCTTACAGTAATAACAGCGCTCCGGTCCGTTTTCTTCCGCTTCGGGCACAGAAAGGATATCCATATCCACTACGGTCATGGGAATATCCAGTTCTTCCGCCAGACGCCTTGCGTCTTCCAGTTCAAATTCAGGCTGAAAAGCGGTCTTCACATAATAGGCGTGAATGTCACAGCCATACTTCCTGGCCGCCCAGAGGACAAACGCCGAGTCCGTCCCTCCGGAAAACGCGGCCGCCGCTTTCGGCACCTGTTCAAAAAAATCTTTTAGCGTCATATCTTCACTCCTCTCGCCAAATGTCCGTTTGTACAGCGCACGCTGTTCGCTGTACCGCTCAGCTCGGAACCACGTTCCTCGCTGACCGTTGCCCGTCAAATGTCCGCATGGGTCTTCAGGCAAGCCTGACCACCCATGCGGCCGCTCTCCGGGCTTATCGCACAAAAAAGAAAGTACCCGCCCTCTTCCGAAAGCAGATACCTTCCTGATATCTCATATATAAATCAATATAATGTCGGGGGTAATACTCCCCTCTGTCATACACGCGGATCGTTTCACGCCACCATTCCGCGCAGACGCTGATGCCCCTCAGACCGATCACAGCGGCTTCTGCCGTTTCCGCCGGCTTCCTGCCGTTACGGTTTTTAATGATTTTATCTGATCTCCTGAGTAAAGCGCGCCAGTGCTTCCACTGCATTCTGTACATTTTTTCCCATAGACGCGTCGGAAACGCCCACGACAATATTATCACAGAGATTCACGGGAATCAAGATTCTCTTCGCACTGCTCTGTCCTACCGCCACGGCCATACGCGGGGTAATCTCTCCCAGCATGGAGTCCGCGATCACGATTCCGACAGGTCCCATGATCACATCCGCTTTTTTCGAGGCAACGGTAACGGAATTTTCCCCGGTTGCCGCCTGATCCGCTCCTGCCCTGAGCATTGCATTGGTGGCGGCGCTGTTCGTTCCCACGGCCAGCACTTCAATGCCGGGATCATATTCTTTTACAGCTCCCACAAGCTGGCGTCCGAGACCGCCGCCCTGTCCGTCTATAATCAGGACTCTCATCCTATAAGCCCCCTTGTCTTCTGTCACTGTGCGCCGCCGTCCGGCTGCGCCTTCTTTGTAATCTGTCTTGTATTCTTCTCCACCAGTTTTCTCGATACCATGATCTGATGGCCGCATCCCATGCACTTCAGCCGGAAATCCGCGCCCGTCCGCAGGATCTCCCACTCGCTGCTCCCGCATGGATGAGGCTTTTTCATCCGTATGATATCGCCCACGTCAAATCTGTCCGCCATCTCTTCTCCTTTTACTCTCTTCAAGCTCTCCCTGCCGCTGTGCGCAGCCATCTGTTAATCCGTTGCCGTAAGCACCCCCTGCAGCAGGAAACGCTCATCCCTCCGGTCGCCCGTACAGGTAGAGAGGCTTACGATCCGGGACTGCGCATTCACCTCCACATCCACCTGGTAATTGGATGAGTCCCTGCATATCTCTATATACTGTTCAAACTCTTCGTCCGATGTAAAATCAATCGTATAATTGTCCGACGTCTCATTTACGATCCCCGCCGAGAACACCGTATATGTCAGTATCCTGCCGTCCGGCGTATAGATATAAAATTTCGGATGTTCCGCACAGAACTCCTCGTCCTCATACAGATGCAGCCTTGAGAACATCTCCGGGCTCACATTGAGGTGATGCCCATAGATGATCGTATTTCTGTCGGAAAAGTCACTGCTGTTTCTCATATCCATAAAGATTGCGCCCAGCTTATTGTCATTTGCCGTAAACGTCTTCGTCAGATACTCTTCATTGTCAGCGCTCTTTACAACAGGATAGCTGATGATCGAAGGCTCGTCAAAGCGTATCCACGCCACTGTATCCGGGTTTAACTCAAGAAGCGCATCGAAATCCACACGGAAACCGGATCCGTCTTCGTCCGCAGTAAGAGCCAGGTCCTGGATCTCATCATATTCTTTCCCACCGGTATAGTATGGGACAAGCTGTATTACGAGCTGATATAACGAAAATACAAAAACACATACGGCCGCAATGAGTATGGCGCCTGATATCACGTCAAAAGCCGCCCGTTTTCTTCTCTTTTTTCGCCGGCTTTGTGCACCTCCCGGCCGAGCATTTCCACTGCGCGCCGCCCGCGATCTCCCGGAACCGCGCTTTCGCCTTGTGTGCGCCCTGCATCCCTCCGCAGCGTTCCCATTCTTCTTGTCTTCGCTTCTTTTCATCTTGGCGATTCCTTTCGTCCGATAACGACTTCTTTCATCCGCTCCAGTATTTAGAAGCCGAGCGTATCGTCTACAAGGATGATCTTGAACCGTTTCGGTATCCTGCTGAATCTGGTCACCATGATCTGACAACAGATGCAGTCCTTGCTCTTACAGTCAAAGCAGCTTCCGTTTTTCACACACGGAGTATCGATGCCAAATCTCTGTGTGTTGATCGGCGCCGCCTCATTTCGCGCCCTGTGCATGGCGTCCTCTTCCGTCTTGACGACCTTGTTCATCCCTACGATAAGCAGGACGTTCTTCGGCCCGAACGCATACGCGGCCACACGGTTTGCATTTCCATCGATATTTACGAATACGCCGTCCTCGCTCATGGCATTGACGCTTCCGAGGAACCAGTCGCATGTAAATGCTTTCAGTGCGATCTCCTGCTTCTCCTCCGGCGTCGACGCCCTGTCCCTGTCATAGAACTCATAGTTGCCGGAACTGATGGCGTCCAACAGTCCCACCTCTCTCACGGATGCGGAGCCTCCCATATTGATCGTGCTTCCTTCCGGAATCCATTCCAGGGCCTTCCTGACCGCCTCCTCCTTTGTCGCAGCGTAATACGCCTCCATATTTCTTGATTCCAGCGCTTTTACAACGCGTTTTCCAAGGGCCTCATTTCTCATCTGTCTTACATTCATTGCTATGACCTCGCTTTCCTGTATGAAATGCCGTTGCCCGGGACAAAAGGTCTAAACCCGCATAAGCCTGCTCACAAGTGGGGGAAAGACCTTGCCCCCGCCCCGGTACGAGCATAAAAGCAGGATGTATATCCCACAACATCTTTAAATAGTATAGCATTACATCAGCGGAATTGCAAAACCCGCGCCCCTGCCTGTGCGCCACTGCCTGTATATCGTCTGCGCAGCGTCTGTATGCATCACCGGATCCCCGTGTTGAGCATATCTTCCGCTTCCTGCATCTGTCTTACCACGCTTTCGTGGCGCTCCTCGAAGAGCAGTCCTTTATTGTGCCTGTAATACAGGTCGTTTCCGTTCTCACTGATAAACCATATACTGTAATAATTGGCGTTGAGTTCCGTTACAAAAGCGACCATCTCCTGACTCTCTCCAAACGCATCTTCCAGAAAGCGGAATGCATTGTCCAGCGCCTCCGTGGTCTGTTCAGTCATATGATCAAGGGTTTCTCTTTCCTTCCCGAACATAGCTCTGAGCTCATCCATAACGCCGTCTCCGGCGGACGTCCCGCCCCGGAGCTCCCGGGAAAACCTGTTCAGCGTATCGATCACCTGCATCAGGATCTGTTCCTGCCTGCGCGTCAGTGTCTCCGCTCTCTTCTGTTCTTCAAGATCCCGCCCGGCTTTTGCACACACATCCTGCAGCGTCATCTCCGTCTGACTGTCGCGGTAATCACTCAGATATTCATACAGTTTGGCCACATATGCGTCCCGGAGATAACACTCCCGAAACAGATTGCCCAGTCTGCCGTTTAAAAGACTGACAATGCTCAGATGCTCGTCGAACGGCGCGTTTCGTATCTTTCCGAGGACGCCGGCGTCCCATTTGCCCTCCAGCAGTTCCTCTACCCTGTAATCTGTTCTGTATTTATAGTAGAGTTCCAGATAGTTCGCAAAGTCTTTCGCGATAAGCCGGTGCTGGATATACTGGCAGATCAATTCCCGGTCCGCCGTCTTTCCCATCATCTCGTATACCTGGATCAGTCTGGACAGATCCTCCCAGCCTCTGGCCGTAGCGAACTGTTTCCCATCCACCGTATTCTCTATCCGGCAGAAATTCTCCCTGCGCAGATCAAGGTAAGAGATCACCGCCTGATGGATCCCCTGCCGGTAGGCATACTCTTTCCACACAGAATAATCCGCCTCCACATCAATCTTCTTTACCCGGTCCAGCGTGACCACGTCGAACTCACGGACAGATTTGTTGTACTCCGGCGGATTCCCCGCCGCCACAATGATCCAGCCGTCCGGCAGTTTATGCGTGCCGAACGTCTTGGCCTGAAGGAACTGGAGCATGGCGGGAGCGAGCGTCTCGGAGACACAGTTGATCTCATCCAGGAAGAGGATCCCCTCCCGATTGCCGGTCTGCTCCACCTTATCATAGACAGACGCGATGATCTCACTCATCGTATACTCCGTCACGGAATACGTCTTTCCGCCGTATTCTTTCTCCCGGATAAACGGAAGTCCCACCGCGCTCTGCCTGGTATGGTGTGTGATCGTATAGGCCACAAGTCCGATCTTCATCTCCTTTGCAATCTGCTCCATGACCTGTGTCTTTCCGATCCCCGGAGGTCCCATAAGAAGGATCGGTCTCTGCCGGATCGCCGGGATCTGATACTCCCCGAAAGGATCCTTTAAAAGATATGCCTCCACTGCGTCTTTGATCTCCTGTTTCGCTCTTTTAATGTTCAATGTAAGCCTCCCTGATCATAGTATCTTCCTTTTGTCTTACAGGCATCCGTCCGTGATCTCTTCTTTCCGGAGGATCAGCTTCAGAGCCCACGGCGGCACATCCGCATCCCGGTAGTCATCCTCAAGAAATACGAAGGCGGTCTTCCACGCCGGCGTCCCCGCCGGGTAGATCCCGTATCCGTCTGTAAAATAGATCATTCCTTTCAGATCCGTAAACACTTTCTTCTCTCTGAGTTCCTCCACATATTCAAACGCCGGTCTGAAATCTGTCCCGCCCTCACCGTACAGGCGGAAATGTTCCATATAATCCTCAAGTTCTTCCGCAGAAGTGATCTGCACATCCTGATGGACCTTCTCGTCGCATTGTATGATATGGATATTCACTTTCCGAAAGAAACTTTCATTCTCGGTAAGAACACGGTATGTCTCCTCCAGAAATCTTCCGATCAGTTCGCCGGAACAGGACATGGACGTGTCGATCACAACCGCAAACTCTTCGATCCTGTGCGCCTCTCTTGTCTCCACCGGTTCGATCAGCGGCATATTTCCATACAGTTCCATCCCATAGCTGTAAAAGCCATAATCAAACGTATCCGGATCTGCTTTTAGTTCTTCTCTGAATACCGCAAACTTTCTCAGGAACTCTCTGTAGTCATGGCGGCCTCTGTTCTCCACCTTAAGTTCATCGAGAAAATCCCCGTTTTGCTCAGCCGTCTCTTTGGAAAATGTCTCCAGATCTGTCTCCATCTTCTCATCGATGTCTTTCCATCTCTTCTGCATCTGCTGATCCGGCGGACGCCTCCGGTCTCCATTCCCCCAGTATCTGTGGTCGTCCACATAGAACTCTTCTTCGAGCATGGTCAGTTCTTTCTCTGTCAGGCCCCATTCAGACAGCAGTCTGTATATCCGTTCGGCGTTGAGCACATGGCCGGAGAGTTCCAGCTTCCGGTACGTCTCCCGCCTGAGAAGACTCCTGGAATACCTCACCGGACGCAGATCACACCCGTCAATGATATGCTCCGCGGCAATGTCGCAGCTTAAATCCCAGTATCGTTTCCTGTCCCCATCGCCGGCATCGGAATTATCGCCGCCGGTATTCCGGATATCAAGGGTGTGATCTCCGCCTGTCTTCCAGATATGGCGAAAGATACAATGCAGGACCATGTGCAGATATCCTCTGTTTGCCAGTATCCGGTTTTCCCGGTACAGGCCGCCCAGCTCCCGGGGATGATAATATATGCGGGATCCGTCCGTCCCGAAAGGGCTCACTTCGGGATCCATCGTATAGATGAAGCTGCTCAGCGCCACGTCCATAAACCGCATGGAAAAATAGAGTTCATCCCGGCAGATGCTTAAGATCTCCTGTCCGATCTGCCCGAGCCGGTCTGCTATTTCCTTCTTTTCCTTTCCCGTCGTATCACAACTCATATTTTCTCTTCCTCTCAGGGAACAGCCGATGCTGCTCATTCATCAGGAAACTGAGTGCTGTTCTCTTTCCCCGCGCAGCGGCATACTCCGCCGCGCCGCTCAGGGTTTCCCTGTCCCAGAGCTGCCGGGCGGAAAGCTCACTGAGCGCCGTCAGGTCTTCTCTGTCTGTGAAATGCTCTGCCACCTGCAGGATATGATCTCTGATATACTGTTCGTACTCTTTCCCCGCTTCTTCTGTCAGTCCGACAGGATACAGAAGCCTTGAGAATACAAGATCAAAGATCACGTCCGTCTGATCCTGCGCCCGGGCTGAATAGAACAGTCCGTCATATTTTCTGTAATCGATCTCCTTATTATAAAAGCACTGTCTGTAATTATTTCCCGAGCCGTGGTGCTGCGTAAACAGGATGCGCGCCGGTGTGTTTTCTACGGCCTCCTCATAATGTTCGGGAAATACGAGCCGTGCTTCACTTCCGTCTTTGTAAAATGTCACGTCGATACGCTGCCACAGATCTCCCAGGATATCCGGCACACAGGAGCGGTTTCCCTCAAGGAGGCGGACATGCAGCTTCGACAGCGCCCTGCATCCGGTAAACGCTCCGCTTCCGATATTCTTCAGACGATCCGAAAAATAAAGCTCTTTTAAGTTTCTGCATCCGTAGAAAATATACCTTCCGATCTCTTCCATCGTGTCCGGCATCCGGATACTCTCGATTGCTTCCCCGGCCAGAAGAGTCTCTTCTCCGCGGAATATCCGGTCCTCATCTGTTACAAAGGCAAGGACCTCCTGCTCCTCACTGTCCTTTCCAGCAGAAAAAGCGTATGGAGCCATACGCTTTACCGGTCTGCCGCCAATTTCTGCCGGAAGTTCAATATTCGGATCCGTGCCGAAACACCGCACGATCTCAACGCTGTCATCTGAGATCCTGTAATGAAGTTTCATGGTAATATTCTCCTGTATCCGCCGTCAGGTATGACGCTTGATCGTCTCTTTCAGGATATACTTCCTGTCATTATATCGTTCTACGATATAGTCATTGGCCTTCTGCTCCATCTCATCGGGAAGAGGCTCGAGCGCTGCCTCGTCTCCATATCTGCGCTTGAGCGCGCGTTCCAGAAGATAGTCGCACACATGAGGATTCTTCGGCAGGAGAGGTCCGTGGAGATAGGTGGCGATGACATTTTTGTAGACTACGCCCTCATGCCCGGATTTCCCTGTATTTCCAAATCCGTATGTCACCTTCCCGAACGGCGTATGACTGCCGATCTCGGTACGCCCGCCATGGTTCTCAAATCCCACGACCGGCCGGTCAAACAGCGGGCTATCCAGCACGATGTCCCGGATCAGTCTCTCCGGCTCCCAGTCCGTCGTAATATCCAGCACGCCGAGACCCTCTATCGTCTTTTTGTCGGTCTTATAATACTTTCCGAGGAGCTGGTATCCGCCGCACACTGCGAGCACGACTCCTCCGTCCTCCACATAATTCCTGAAATCCTCTTTGATATTCTGCAGAAATCCGCAGACCAGTTCCTGCTCTCTGTCGGAGCCTCCCCCGAGCAGAACGATATCGAGAGCAGAAAAATCAATGCTGTCCCCCGACAGGAACGGGATCACTTCCGCTTCGATCCCTCTCCACTCAAGTCTCTTGCGAAAACACTGGATATTCCCTCTGTCCCCGTACAGATTCAGAAGATCCGGGTATAAATGTCCGATCGTCAGCTTCATCACTTGTCCTCGCCTCCCTTCTCCAGTTCTGCGAGCATATGGTTCGTGCGGTACAGACCGGAATAGTTTACGATCACATACAGATTTTTCGTTCCGTTCTCTGCACAGTCCGCCACAGACGCTTTGAGATCCGTCGTCGTCTCACACGGGATGTCCTCGTATTTCAGCCGTAGCCCCATGTCATAGCGGCGCGTTCCGGCCGTGATGATCCTGCGGGCATTGCTGTCTGCCAGATACTGGAAGTCCACATCCCACAGCCATGAGATATCCCGGCCGTCCTGTGCGGTATCATTGATCTGAATGATGATGTCTTTCGGTTTTTCGTCTTTCAGCACAAGAGAGATCTTCTGCTGGAATCCGATCGGATTCTTCGCCAGATGGAGCTGCACTCTGGCTCCGTCGATCGTGAAGATACTCTCCCTGTTGTTTCCGTAGTCAAACGCTTCGATCATTTCCCGGAAGCCGGCGTATCCCGCCCCCATTGTCTTAAGCGCCGTGTAGGCCGACAGCGTGTTGTATATGTTATACGGAGTACGGGCCGTCGAATCAATATGCATCCCATCCAGGTCAAAGGAGTACACTTCGCCCTTTAACTCGATCCCCTGCGCAGTGTAGTCCGGTTCCGGGCGCTCCCATCCGCAGTTCGGACAGTGATAGATACCAAGCTGCCCATAGTGGAAGAAATCATATTCCAGTTTCGTGCCGCATCTGCGGCAGAAGATGCTCTCCCTGATCTCCGAGCGCGAGATATCGTCAAATATCTGCTCGCTGATCCCGCATGTGACGAATGAATTGCCGCTTTCCTCTGCAAGAGAATACGACAGGATGTCGTCACAGTTTATGATCAGCGTCGTATCGGGGACGCTTTTCACCGCAGTCAGCAGTTTATTGTATGTGATATCCACCTCTCCGAAACGGTCCAGCTGATCTCTGGAAATATTCGTCAGAAGCGCGCAGTCCGGCCGGAGTTGAGGAAGCACGCCCACAGATGATATCTCGTCCACCTCGATACATGCAAAATCCGCATCAAGTCTTCCCTTCTTATCCGTTGCAAGGACAAAAGCAGAGATGATGCCGTTGAGCATATTGGCTCCGGTCCGGTTAATGATCACTTTCTTTCCTTCTGACTCCAACGCTCTGCAGAGGATCGCGTTGGTCGTCGTCTTGCCGTTTGTTCCCATAGTAACGATGATCTTTCCTCTGACCTGCTCTGCCATCGCCTTTAAAATACCCGGATCGATCCGGCGCGCTACATACCCCGGAAGCGTAACACCGCTCCCGCGTTTCATTTTCCTGATCAGAATACTTGTCAGCTTTGCGGCTCTGACCGCTAATTTACTTCTTAATCTCATTCTCTGTACCAACTTTTCATCTATTTGTTCCCGCTGTTCCCATGGGGGATATTATACGTGAAATCAGTCCCGATAGCAAGAGCTGTTCTTTCGATCCGAACTCTGCCCTGAGCTCAGTGTGAACTCTGTATGAACTTTGACCGTGCTCCGGTCGGAATGTCTCACGATTTCCTCTCCGTCTGCCGTTTCAGAAGTTCCTCGATCGCATATGCCACTCCGAATTCTGTATTGGATCTTGTAATGTACTTCGCCGCGTTTTTCACTTCGGGTTCTGCATTCGCCATCGCAACAGTGGCTCCAAAATCCATAGAAATCATCGACAAGTCGTTCAGGCTGTCGCCAAGCACCATGACTTCATCCATCGTGTAACCAAGGGACTCTATATATTCTTTCAGCACCGGCCCTTTCTGAGCCCTGATATCCGTGATCTCAAGATTCGTTGGAAAAGAAGACGCCACCGCGATATCCTTGTTCCGCTCCAGACGCTGTTTCAGCTCGTCCAGCATCCCCTTGTCCTCGGAATACAGAAACAGCTTATAGATCGGAACGCCGGCCTTTGCAAGTTCATCCATATCGGCCGCCGTTTTCGTATTTCTTTTGATCCGTCGGTACGTGTCTGTCCCGGTCAGTTGTTCACGCGGCAGGTCGGAAAAGAACAGGTGGACCTGCAGCAGCATGCTTTCTTCTATCGCCTCGGGCGTGCCGATCTTATAGTCATTCCCATCCGTGCAGAATGTGACGGACAGAGGATACTCTCTTATCTCCTCATAGATCGACCTGCACAGTTCCATACTGATCGGGTGTACAGCAACCACCTGCTGCCGCGGATCTCTTACTTCGGCTCCGCTGCTCACAATATAGTCGCACACCAGGCCGGCATCTTTCAGTTCTGCCATCGCGCCCGGGAAATTCCTGCCCGTGGCTATCATAAACCGGATCCCCGCATCACACGCTCTTTTCACCGCCGCCATTGTCTCAGGCGCCGGTTTGTGATCGTCACCGAGAAGGGTTCCGTCCATATCACTTGCTATTACTTTGATCATGTCGTCTCTCCTTTATGTATCCTGTATTTATATCTCGTATTGTGTCCTCAGTTCTTCCCGCAGCGCATCATCGCTCTCTATCTGCCTCAGAAGATCATACTTTTTATCACGGACCAGGGCGCGATTCAGCTTCAGAAGCCGCTCCTGATCCCTGATCGTTTTCTGCTGTTCCTTGATCCGCTTATCCTGCTGCTCTAATTCTTTCTGTACAGTGCTGAACGCATTAATCTCACTGCTGTCAATATAGTTCTGAAATAAGCGGGCAAAATATATAAGTCCCCTCACCGGCATATTAGGATTATAGGAACTTTGATGCTCATACAGATTCAACAGATCTTTTGCTTTTCTTTCGGTTTCTTTTATTCATTTTTCCTCCTTATTATAAGTTTTTTTACGTGTTCCTGCAACCACAGACAGATCAACATATAAATGCTTTCTGCTGCCGGATTAGGGGTGCCGGATCGGAAAATTTCTTTTTGACTTTTTTCCGTATTTTGTGATACACTACTTGAAGCTGGAAGTGTCCCGGCTTTATATATTAAATACATATATAACAACATTTGAAACAAACAACGAGCAGTATCAGAAACGTAAGTCCGGTTGTCTGATATCGTTCGTTGTTTTTAGTTTGCACAAAACAGATCAATTATGAGGAGGATATAATTATGCCACAGACAAAATTGCAGGATCTTACATTTACCTGTATCATGGTACTTATCTTTGTGTACGTTATGACGTTCTACAACACGGGACTGGAAAGCGGAGTTACATTCGCCACTTTCGGATATGCCCTGACCCATATGTGGGTTGAGGTGATCGGAGCATTCATCGCACAGCGCTACATAGCCTCCCCGATCGTAAAACGGCTCGTCCGCCGGGTATTTACACCGGGTGAGGACAAGCCGATCTTTATCATTCTCGCCACCGCCGGATTCACGGTAGCCATGATGGCGCCGATAATGACGCTGTATGTCTCCATCTATCACATGGGATTGTGTCCGGAACTTCTGGGACACTGGCTGATGAAACTGGTGCAGAACTTCCCGTTCGCCCTGTGCGCCCAGGTGTTCTATGTGGGACCGCTGGTGCGTCTGATCTTCCGCACGATCTTTAAAAAAAAGCTAAGGGCTGCAGCTTAATTCACTGAGGCGGAGCGGCAGATGTGCACTCCCTGGTAAAATCATTTAAAACTTTATTAAGACAAAGAAGAGCCCGGCGCCTTGCTGACACCGAGCCCTTCTTTCTCTTAAATTATTATTATCCTTCGATGGCGATGGTCTTCTTCGTCTCTACAGCCTGCGCATCCTTCTTCGGAATACTCAGTCTTAAGATACCATCCTCGAATTTTGCTTTGATATCTTCCTGTGTAACTTCATCTCCTACATAGAAGCTTCTCTGCATTGCTCCTGCATAACGCTCCTTGCGGATGTATTTACCTTTCTTATCCTGCTCGTCTTTATCAAGACCTTTTGCTGCGGATATAGTCAGGTAACCATTCTCAAGCTCCACGTTGATCTCGTCTTTCTTAAATCCCGGGAGATCTACATCAAGTTCATATCCTGTATCATGCTCCCTGATATCTGTCTTCATCACTCTATTGGCATTCTTGCCGTACAACGGATTCTTCTTTCCCCAGAAATCTCTCTCAAACGGGAAATCCATCCAGTCATTATCAAATAAATTCTCTCCAAAAATACTAGGCATCAACATAAGTCATTTCTCCTTTCATTTATATGAATCTCTGAAATAATCTATGGACTGCTTACGCAGCCTTATCAGCACCCTCGATGTAATCTCAGATGTTGGTTTCAGGGGAACCGGATTCGGAATTACCGGAACTCTTTAGGGTTCCTTTTTGTTCCTCTTCCTTTGTTCTAGTTGTAATATAGCACTTGTTTGTTAGCACTGTCAAGAGGCGAGTGCTAATTTTTTAAATTTTTTAGAACGTTAAATGAAAAAGTTATTTCTGGTTTCCCTCCTTTTTTTTGCTTCTCTATAAAGGAGGTGGAAGTTAGTTTTTCATTCAACCATTTTTAGAAACACGTTTACATTGTGCTAACAATCTTACATCAGTTATACATTTATCTGTAAAATAATCTTCTATTTGGTCAACCAGCTCACTATATCATTCCGAATCATTGTCTTTTAATATATACATTAATACATCTATACTTTTTCTAATTCCCAAAAGAGAAAATAATACTGAGGACAAATAGATTTATAAATATTACAAAAATAAGGAATTCCCGCACTGACTGTATGTCCCACTTCATTTCTAAAACAATTATTCATTGGACACTTTCGTAAAAATACGACTATTAGGATAACTTTTTTGCAACTGTCAAAAGTTCTTTAAATGCCCTTCTAATATCTTCATATTCCATTTTGTCTCCCCAACTAATCCGTATAGAGTTCTCTACTTGTTCGGTAGGTATTCCCATAGCCATGAGTACATAACTTGGCGCATATGAATTTGAATTGCATGCAGAGCCATTTGAGACTCCACAATATTGCTTTGTAGAAAGCATTAACGCCTCTGAAGAAACTCCAGTAAACGATAGATTCAGTGTAGACGGTATACAAAATTTCTGTTCACCGTTAATTTCATAAACAACGCCACTTTCCGTAAGAAGCTTCAGAATCATTTTTTTTATTCGCATACACTTTTCCTGTTGCTGTAGGTATTCGTTTTCAGCTATCTCACATGCCTTTCCTAACCCCGCCACTAAAGCCACCGGTATTGTTCCTGGCCGAATTCCATGCTCTTGTTGTCCACCATACATTATTCCTTTGACCGGTGGAAACTTATAACGTTTCTTTCGAAGCACTAGAGCCCCAACCCCTTGTGGTCCACCGATCTTATGTGCAGACATAGAAAGCATATCATATTTTATAGCACGTAATTCCTCAACCAATTTTCCAAAACTTTGGGTAGCGTCAATATGAAACAATACTTTTTTTTCTGCAAGGAAATCACCAAGTTCCTGAACAGGCTGAATGATGCCCGTCTCGTTGTTCACGTGCATCAGACTAACAAGAAGTGTGTCGTCTCTTACCAGCATTTTAATTTCATCGGCTGAATTTCTGCCATTTCTTTCAGGACGAACCCATGAAACTTCAAATCCCTCTTTTTCAAGATGCTTAACTGTTTCAAGTACTGCCTTATGCTCAATAGTGGACGTTATAATATGCTTTTTCCCTGTTTGTAAAGCATATTCTTTGAGTCCTTGTATTGCAATATTGTTACTTTCTGTGGCACCGCTTGTAAAAAACACTTCATCACTCTTAACACAGAGAATTGATGCCACCTGTTTTCTCGCTGTTTCAACCACTTGCCTTGCCGCATCACCAACTGTATGAGTTCGGCTATCAGCATTTCCGTAAGAAGTTCTGTAAACCTCAACCATATAATCCAATACACGTTCATCTATTGGCGTAGACGAATTAAAATCAAGATATACGCTCATACTATACCTCCATTGTCAAGTTCAATAGATCGTCGATATTCTTGATAAAGTTTGTCCCTGAAAGGTATGCAATTCCACGTTCCAAATGCAGACGAAAATATTTGGCAACTATCTCATCATCCGTAGATATGGATTTTGAAATACACCAAGCCTTTACCAATGCTTCATAAACATCACTGTATTCACCACCGAACGTAAACCATGACATTTCAACATTACTATCTGTGTTAATAGAAATGTCCGTAGGCACAGTTCCTTCATATAATGAATAACACAATGCCCATCGGCACAATATATTCCAATTTTTTATTCCAGTTTTTCCTTTTAATCGGGAAAGGCGTTCTTTTGCCTGACTAGATAGTTTTATCTGTTTTATTATCAATTTAATTCACCCACAAAATAACCTTTCTTGATTGTTGAGCATTTCTTCTCATCGTCATAGACGAGAGTAAATTCATCGCCTACGTTTTCCTTCATAACCTCGTAATAGTGACCATCAATTTCAGAATCTGTGGAAAGAATAATTGTCTGATCGCTAGCTTGAGGAAAATACGTCGTAATCAGAGAAATTCTATGATTAGAATCCAGTCTTGAAAGCGGCGTATCGATTATGACAGGAAGTTTCTTCTTGGAGCAAATTCCCAGAGCCCAAAGCATAGAAATAACCATAAGTTGCTTTTCACCTGCGGATAAGGATTCTTTGGGAACCAATTGGCCTTCAGAATTCAAATACACAAAATCCAAAGTGATCGGGTCCATACGGATCTTTTCAATTAAATTCTTCTTATTAGCTAACTTCTTATAGCAACTCGTCATTGTATCAGCCAGAACATTGATTTTTTTCTTCTGAAGGCGGATTTTATATTCCTCAAGCACAGTAATAGCTTGATGTGAATACTTCAAAATCCGATCTGCATCATCAGAAAGTTCAAGTTGCTCAAGCATTGTCTCCACATAGCGGTTATATTCAGACGTAGCTCTAATTAATTCACCATTAAGAGTGCTCCGACCGTTTTTCTCAGCCGCAAGCGAAACCTCATAGTCAAGAATTTCCTGCTCTATGGTTTTTATTTTTTTATACAGTCTTGCGAGCGCATTTTCATCAATATCAACACTTAGATAACTGTCAATTTCATCAAGCTTTTTCTGGTTTTTTACGCGATCTGCCATAATGCGTAAAGTCTGTCCTTTAGCAGTCTGCAAATTATGACTTACCAATTCATGCAACTGGTATAGGCTATGGTCAGAAATGTCAAAAATAATGTCCGTTCCTTCTCTAACTGCTTTATCCTCCATATATGTAATAAAACCACGAACCTGAGAAGAATCCACCTCTCCCCCCTTAACATATCCCTCTAATGCAGCATGCATCTTTTTTATTGCAAACTGCATCAACTTTGTATCCTGTTCTTTTTCTACCTGTATCAGGATCTGGTTTAATAAATCCTGAACCATAATCAGTGGCAATTCCCCTGCCGAAATTGCAATTAACCGCTCTTTATCCTGTTCTATTTGTGCACTAAGCACACTTCTTTGATTAAAAAGATCCTGTCGTTGAGTAACAATATCACCTCCCTTTGCAGAATACTCAATTCTGGCTTTTTCCAACCTCTTCTTTGCATCTTCAATTGAATCCAAGATATTCTGAATTTTTTCATCAGCAACCTGTAATGCAACTTCAGCATGATTTTTCTTATCTCGTAAATGCTCAAGCTCTTTTGTTTGCATTTGATTATCCGATTTCTTAGAAGTTCTTGAAATAATACGTGATATATCATTTTCCAGCATATCTAAAACAGTAATACCGAGCAACGACTTAATAGAATTTTTCATTTGATTATTGGTATTTTCAACCGCCAGTTCTGCAATTTTTTCTCCGTCGAAGAAGAAAAAGTTAGAAAGGCCACTCGGAAGAATATTTTCCACAAACATTGACCAATTATCACTCAAAAATTTATTACTTTCGTCGTCTTTTTTTACGCTGATTTTTTCTCTGGTTCGCAATCCATTTGCTGACCATTCTCTTCTAATCAAATAACGTTCAGTATTTTCATCCTTCAGTTTAAATTCTAATTCAATATAGCTATAGAGACTTCCATCAGCCCGATTCGTATAGGCTCTCAGATATTGGCCATATGTTGTATACTTACTTTCGGTATACGCAAAGGAATTAGCCCCATACAGTGCTAGCAAAACTGCTTCCAGAAATGTAGTTTTACCTCTACCATTCATTCCGCCAATTAGCACTACAGGCTTATGATTTTGAAATTCAAACGTATTATCTCCAGCATATACCCCGAAGTTATGAAGGGTAAGTTTTGTTATGATCATTCTACTTCGCCCCCTCTGCAGTAATATCGTCAGTATTATTAAATTCCTCACCTTCTTCTTGAATATGAGCAAAGAACTTCTCATTATATTTTACACCAAGATCCTTTTTACGGCTGATCCTATCCTGATAATAACTAGTGGCATCGTCCTCATCTCTGTAAAATGTATGTGTAATACATGTTTCTAACTCATCCAAGATTCCTTTCCTTTGATTTAGGCTTGTAGCCTTGTTTTCTATGTCCACAAGAGAATACATCATTTCAAAAGCCAATTCTTCATCGGGATACAACTCCTCGCAAACTTCACGCAGAATATCCCATTCTTCTTTACGAAATGTTTCAGAACCCACCCACTCCGGATCGACAAATTCTTTTCCAATTACATCTTTATAAATACCAGGGAGCGCATCGCCAAACTCATGCTTATTGAAAACCCATATTCTTCGAATAGCACGAAGTTCCGGTAATGTAATCAATTCCAAATTTTCAAATTCTTCTGGGCCTTCCGTGTTAATTTGTACCTGTATTTTCAGAAGTTTTCTCAACCATTTTTCTCGCCACTCCTTTTTGTATGGGCCATGATGCAATTGCCCATAACTTCCTTGTAGGAATCCACCCATTTTTCTAAAGCTTCGCCGACTACGATCATTCTCTTCATCTCCAAATTCATTTCTAAATTCCAGTAAAGGAGTCATCCAAGCCTTTTCATCGTCGTTTGCAATCATTGCTTCCATAGATTTATCTTTTTCAACCATCGTACATACCCAGCAACCAAACCTGCTTTTCCCACAGCTTGGAAGATTCTTCTCTACCATAAGAGGACACTCATTATCTGCAGTTGCACCTTTATATAATGTCAAAAGATCCTGATTAGAATATCCCCAAGGGTTCTTATATTGCATTAAAAAGATCCAGACATCATCATTCGTCCACTCTTCTAACGGAGAAAATACCAGTTCATTAATCAGAGTTGGATTAGGGCTCAACAATTCACGGACACGTTTCTTTTCATAATAAGCCATACTTTTTGCTCGTGCTGAACTTTCAGCCTTTCTGGTTCCGAGTACCATAATTATTTCTCCGTGCTCTGCGATTTTTTCCTTAACAAATTTATTAACTGGCTGAATTTTCAATCGATCAGTGCACCATCTGAATTTTTTACGAGGGAACGGATATCCCCTTCCAATTAAATTCACCCAAAAAGTGTTATCATATTCTGGTGTAAGTCTATGAGTTACAAACGGAATTTGATCTTTTTCTGCAGCTTGCTGCATTTTCAAAAGAGACTCCTGCGCCCATTTGGCAATTACAGGAGATTCAACCAAAGTATCTGTATTAATAATATGTATTGTCTTTTTACGCTGCTCTACCGGCAGCTTTTTGATAGCAAGCCATACCAATTGAAGTGTTGCGGTGCTATCCTTTCCTCCAGAATAACCAATTACCCAAGGGATATCGTCCGCTAGGTATAAATTTCTTACGGTTTCCATTAACCCTTCGATTGTATCTTTGGTAATTGTTGACCCAGAATTATTAGTTTCTACTACCATTACACTCTACCTTTCAATTATCATTTCTGAACACTCTTCAAAAATTTTTCTTCTCGTGAAATTTCATCTTTATCCAGTTCAATACCCAATGCCCGCTTAATAACATTTGCTGTCAAAATCACCGCAGTCATACTGCTAATCATACGCCCATTAGATCGTATTGTTCTTAAATACCAATGATCAGCATTTCTTCTCCAATCGATGCACGAGAGTCCTTTCAGCTGCGTTATCATATTCTCCGGATGCAAAAAGAAATAATTACCCACACGTCCAAGCGCCTGAATTACTACTGCCTGCGTGATAATGTAATTTTCTCTAAGATCCACCTTACTAATTTCTTTATTTTTCAGCTCATTCCATTGAACTAAATTTTCCGCCACACTCCGCCAATAATCAATCAGAAATGTTTCGCATTCTTCTGTTATCTCTGCACGCTGGATAATTTTTTTGTTAGCCATATAAAATGTATTCAAAGTAAAAAAATTTGAAGAATATTTGCCCAAAATATCTTTCTCTTTATCAGTGTATGTGTTAATAAAATCAACCTGAGAGACCACTCGCCTTGTCACGACTGCTAGATTGTCTCTAGAATCATAAAGCTCAGAAATCGAGTTAGACGTTTTGACCGCATGCTTATTCAAATCGGTAAAAATTTGTTGACTTCGAGACAACCCTTTATCCGAAAAAAACACAACAGAAATAGTTTCTTCTCCCAGTGTTTTATCTTCCTGAAGAGCTTCCAAAATTGCCGCTTTTCGGTGCTGACCATCATTAATCAAAAATTTAGCATCCATTGACACTTCTAATACGCCAATATCTTGATTTAATTTTGAGGCTATAAAAGAAAACTTACCGTCAATGGATGCTGCAAGAGCAGAGAACACGTAGTCATGTCTGTTTTCAAGAATATATCTACTTATAACAGGAATTCTTGATGCATTCAGCTTTCTTTGTGCTCTATATTCTGGAAGCACATATTCGTCATCATTAGGAAATAAACGGGAAATCATTTTCAATGGTACCATGCCAATATAATATTCTCTGCCAGCTTGAAGACCTTTAACAACTGGAAATCTATATACAAAATCCATTTTCCCTCCAAATGCGCAAAGAAGCGCTATACTTAAGTAGTATACTTAAGTATAGCGCTTCAACTTGAGTCTGTCAATCTAGGTTTAACTCACTATACAACTGCCAAAAAGCTTTATCCTCAATATATTGAGGTTTCTGGCTGCTGATTTTAACGATACTATGGTGTTTCTGTAACGCCTTAATATCGTTGTAAAGAGTCTGACTTTCACTGCTCTTTGCTTCCGTCTTAAATACAAACTCTACATCTGCACTCTTGAGATCGGCTACATTATGCACTACCCATGTTAAGATATACTTTGCATAATCATCATCACCATTTCCAAAGTGTTTCAGGAACTGTGTAGACAAGATCGTGCCAACGCCAAATTCTCTTCCCTCTTTCAGAATTTTCTTTAGTGCAGGAAATCCTTCACTCATAAAGTTATCTGCTTCATCAACTAAGATTAGCTTTGTTAATTGTCTGAACTGACCATCAAGTTTGCTAGAGCCAGCCGCAAGCATCTGAGAATAAAACAGATCGAGTGTAATCGCCACAATTAAATTCTGAATATCGGCATCATATCCCGAAAGATCTATAACAACGACGCCATGAAGTAATTCAAAAAGGGCCTCTGTTAAGTTAGCATTTCCTTCAAATACCTGAAACTGATATAACTTATCCATAGCTGCTGCCAAAGAGTCGCTTTTTTTAATTTCTGCATCACTAGAGTATATTGAATATACAGTATCAAAAGTTGGTGGTGTGTTACCCCAAGTCGAAGGATCTCCTGGAATAATTCCTCTGGAAGCATATGCATCAATAATGCACTGAAATAATGTATTCTGCTGCTTTGGTCCCAAACCATATACCTTTGAAAGGGTATCTTTAAATGCATTTGCCGTATGAATCGGCAACAAAGGTTTAAACACCTTTGACTTAGTAAGCGCCAATGGATTAAATGGCAAATGATACGGTTTCAGTATCTTAGCCTTAGTTGCCTTTAAAAAATCCTCCTTGCTTTCGTTATAATCACCTTTATAATCAAATATTAAAATGCCAAGAGGCTCCCCATCAACATTTTTGCTTTGTTCATAATAAAGCTGAGTAATAATTGATTTTGTAAACTGAGTTTTACCAGTTCCCATTGTTCCAATGATACCCGTATTAGTATGAAAGAGTTTATTTGTATCATTTGGCTCCCATATTACAGGCTGCCCAGAAGTCATATCATGCCCAAAAATAATATGCATTCCAACTTGTTCCTCCACTACAATATCGTTATCTCCCCCCATACCTGCAACCTGCACATCCATATTTTGATCTACAGGCTCAACCTTATATTCGTTTGAACTCTCTGCAACCATATTAATAGGGAGACCGGTGTTAGTCCAATCTGTGCCTTGCGACATATCAGGCATTTCCACAACATTACTGACAATTTCTTCTGTAGTTTCATGAGAAGTCGTTTCCTCTTTAGGATGCTGCATATAAAGTTTTTTTATTCTTGTAGGCAATGCCTTAAAATCTTTTTCCAGACTCTGCTCAATTTTCTGTGCAGAGAAAACCATATATGAAGATCCCATTTTTTCAGGAAACTCAAGTAGACATACATCATTATAAATTTCCCCTGCAATATTCAATACATCTGTGTCAAACGATATAACCGTACCTTTTCCAATATACTGATCCATCGCATTAGAAAACTTATATCGCTCATTCAAGAGATTTTCTCGATACAAATCCAGAACATCATCCCACTTTTCATCAGGATAAATATTATATAGTTTCATTTTCTCACAACATACCAGTAGAAGTTGAATAAAAAAGTTACGAGTAAGTTTTCTTTCCAAAGTATCTCTTCCTTCATCCGGCCAAAGAGCTTCCCACAGACCATTATAAGTATTCAAAAGCTGTGCATTTGCTTTGCTCAGTACTCCTGAAGAATTCTGTCCAATCTTCACTTCTACAGGGTGTATATAAATTTTAACCTGATCCTTTGGACCTTCGATGCCAACTAAAAGAATATCATCGCTGGTCGGACGTGGTTCAAATCCAAGGTTTTTCGCAGAAAGAAGTCCTTCTTTTTGGGATAATCCCGCTCCGCCCGAAACTCTAAGCATCTCTTCCAATGATACTGGAATCCATACAATATCAGGATGAGAATAGTATGCCATACATACCTTTATAGCTGACAATATACTCATTTTTTCTCTACTAAAATAGCTATCAACAGCGCCTGTAAGTTTCTTAGCCGTAATCAGACGTAACAACCATCCACCATTAATTGCATTAAAAAGGTTAATTATTTCACTAATATTTTCTGTATCTGCTATGACACCCTTCTTCTGTAACTGCTCATAAATGATTTCATTGTACTGATCCGATTTCTGTGTAACGGTAATATCATCATAACCACTTGCGGAAGTATATTGGTCACTGTAATGAATAATCAACAATTCATCCTGAGTATTTCTCTTTTTCTGAAAAAAAGAAAGATCTACTTTTGGATCAACAAACACTACCCAATTAGAAGATGAATAAATTTTCCCCAGCTGCCCTTCCTGCCCCTGCTCAATTTCAGTAAATATACATGATGCTGGTTCATAAGAACTCCCAGAAAAAGCAACTCTATGCAATGCATTATAATAAGCAGCAAGCCTAGTCAACTGATTCTTCTCTGCATATTTTATGCCAAATCCAGTCTTATACCATCCTGCATTTAGTACGGAAGGCGTACCCGAAATCAATCCATGAAGGGCAATACCTGTTGTGATAGAATCCATCCGGCTAGCTCCGGTATCTTCTGCCGAATTCATTTCATAAAATGTTAAATGGGCATACTCATACTTTGTTTCCGCAGGGTTTTTGAAATAACAACGAACTTTCCCGGTCATAGTCATAGCCAGATCACTAACATCTTCATTGCCATACAATTCCCGGATAAACATTTTCAATTTATACTGATCAGATAACAAAGA
This sequence comes from uncultured Eubacteriales bacterium, assembly GCA_949294665.1. GTDB lineage: Bacteria > Bacillota > Clostridia > Lachnospirales > Lachnospiraceae > Mediterraneibacter. The sequence goes on along the minus strand of CASFID010000012.1, from coordinate 6,706 downwards.
AAATTCATTATACATTCCACTATCCGCATAAATATTGATAACAAAACTAAGCAAATCATCTGGATCGGTTCCGTTTTTCAGATTTTGTGCATAAAAGCGTAATATTCCTTGGAAAATTTCTCTGCAATCCCCCATATTTACAAGGTTTATAAACATTTGACGATTGTCAATATCTTCAAATAAAAATGAGAAATGCTCTTTATACTGTGTAATTTTGTCGCACACCAGTTTTTGTATAAAATTTCGTGCTCCTTGATATCTCCTATTTGAGATAGGCGCATAATACCTCCACTCTGGTGCATATTTCTGTTCAATAGCTTGATATAAATTTTTATTGGTATCTTTGATAAATGGCACTAAATACAATGCAGTCAATTTTTCAATCAAATTTTCTCTTACAGTGCCAACTTCTTCTTCTCCCGTAAGCGCAATCTGATACATCACATTCAGAGGATGCACCGGACTCATTGCTATTACTTCCTCATCATAGTTTTTTATTACGCAACCCAATAGCAGGGCATGATTCTGTTTGGTATCAAGCGTAGATCCAGCCTCAATTGCAACAAATTCCTTTTCCACTGTATTCACATAAGATTGGGCTACATCGAGGAGATCCTGGCTGTAGTAAGTAAGACTTGGTAGAGTTTTCTTATCCCTATATGTTTTCACCAAACGTATGTATGCAGAACGAATTTCATCAGTAACGTTTAAAGGATATTCTTCTAAGCCATCAGGTGTTTCCCGTACTGCTAACCATTCGTTTTCCACAATTGCCTCCTCAATGGAGAGGGGATATCTAAAAGCTCCCCTTATAGAGAATTCCGTTGTGCCGGTAATAACCTTACCATTTCGATATTCCAGACTCTTTTTTTCGTTAAACTTCCATTTAAAGGCACCAAAACCAGTAAGCTCAATCGGTTTACTTACTTCATCCCGAATCTGAAGCGGCACAATGATTGTGCCAAACTTTAATTTGCAATTAAGATAACCTGTATCAGTATCTATAGTTTCCTCGTCAAATAACAAATTGAGCGTTTGATTATACCCGCATTCATAGATACCATCAGATACAATATCGACATTTGCGATCTCATCAAATCCCGCGTTTATAACCAAAACTTTACTAATTCCGTAAACCTGAATTGTAGCCCTATCCAAGTTCTTAGGAACATTCAGTAGATATGATGTTTGAATGTTTTCTAAATATTGGGGAAGCACATCAATAACACACACTTTAACTACATAAGTGATATTATTGTTTGTATCGGTAATCTTAGCTTGTGCAAATGTACAACCTTTCGGGCTCATTACAATTTGCACTAATTTAGAAGAAGATTTAACCTTACATCCATTCATCTCAAGTCCAGATTGTCGAATTGTAATATTAGTACTAACCTCAATAGTAATACTTTCTTTATGATCCGGATTATATATGATAATATTTTTCTTTCTACGCTTAGCTTTAGTATCTCCGTCATCACGAATAAAGAATTGTTCATTCGGCAAGAAAGAATATTCCAAAGGAGAACCTGAATATACTTCAAATTCTGAGTCTTCTATAATCAGCGGATTATCCAGTTGCTTCTTAAGCTTATCTTGAGAAGTCTTGACCTGATTGTAAGTACAATCCTTATACCACGGAATATTTTTCTTTTTACAATTCATCAGATGCGAGATGAATGAATCATCAAAATCCCGTTCAAGATCATCAGAAATATTACCGTGTTTCACAACACGATCAATCCGTTCAAAAAAACTATGATTTTCATCCAACCGTTCCCGAAGTTTCTTTTCATCAACCATATGATGGGATTCAGGATCTGCTAGCAAACAAAAGCGTGGATAATCTTCTTTCTTTACAAATCCTCTTCCCAACACTGTCAATAAATCTGAATACTCAAAAAGAGAAGATTTATCAATAAAACGATCCGACTGCTTATGTTCCAACTCATACTCCAAAAGAGTTTTATCTGCCACCGACAATTGAGCATTTTGAATATCATCCCTAATTTTAGAAATTATAGAGGAAGCATGAAATGGCATACCCTTTGCCGTTAAATCACCTGTACCACTTGTAATCGTATCAAGCGCAGAATAGGTTACTATCAAAATCGAGAAATGCTTTGAAATTAGCTCAGCGTTTCTCAAAGTGGCCAGAAAATCGTCAGTCATTCCATCGATTTTAGAAGCAACAACAATTTCCTGATCTAATCCCAGCTTAATCGTGAAAGTAGAATATACCTCCCCATATTCAAAGGTTCCTTGAATATTGTTCAAATCGGTAATATTTTTAAGCGCATGATCTACACCTGCCACCATATCTTCTGTATCAAGTTTTAAACAATACCTCTCTCCAGGTCGTATATTCTCTGCCCGTTCTTGAAAGAAGTTTAAAGTATTTTTCGCAATGTAATCATAAAATTCGTTTAACATACTTAGCATCCCCACTATCGCTCTTCTTCTCTATAAGGTTAAGCTTTTCATAATAATCAGTAGCTTGCTCTTTAGAAATATCATCCAAAAAGATTCCTCTTCTTTCAAAAGCTTTAAAAACGTCTTTCAAACGCATGTGGTCTTGATTTTTTATACAAAGTTTTGTAATAAAGATTAGATTCTCTTCTGAAAGATTTAACATCCGGCCACTTCGTCCACGATTCTTCAGGAAGTTTCTGCAACAGCTCTCAAACTTATTTGCATAAGACTTGTATCTTGCATTACGTCCCGTATTTTCAAACTGTATCCTGATGGAATCAAAGAGGAAGCTAAGAGATGCAGCCGTCATTCCAGACGGAGAAAATTTCTTTTTCATATCATTCATTTCAGCACAATCAGTAATCGATGCCCTATATAATGCAGTTAAGGCATCTATCTGCTCACTAATCTTTTTATCTTTTTCATCGTTAGAGACTATTTCACCCAAGCGAATATAATCAACAAGTTCTGAACCATCATCTGTTTGATTTAGAATTTCAAGGGTAATAACATGCGCAAACATTTTTTCTATGGCGCTCTGTAATTTCTGCCAACCTTCTGTAAAACATAGCCTGCTCTGACTGGTCTTTTCCCATTCCAAGCAGAAGTACAAGGGAATATTGCGATCACGTTCTCCGTCCATAAAGCGCCTCAACTGTAAACTTGCCTGTGCCGTATATGAAAAAAAATACAATTCCAAAAGCTCAATCAAGTATTCTCTCAATCGTTTGGAATCTCCAAGAACATAATTAAAATCTTCTTCAAACGAAGCTCTCAAAGATTCTACAATTCGGAAATATTTCAGGCCTCCTTTTCCTTTTGGTGGATTTCCAAATTCCAATTTAGAAAGAACAAGATTTTCCAAAACATTATTACTCGCTTTTACCTTTGTATTCGACAAACTTTTTCGAAGTGAATCTGATTCTCCGAGAACGTCTACCAAATATTCTGCGATTTTAATTTCACTCATTTCAGTACAAGGAATTTGTTCAATCATTTGAAGATTTAGAGGTCTTATCATACCATTAGTTGTGAAAAACAACTGACGAATTGTCTCAAAAAACAATTCTTCTTGCCCAGCCTGAATCTCTGTTTCTTTTTTTAACTTCTCTACTAGATCTGCAACAGTAATTTTCTTTGGCTCTTTTCCTTCGATTCTACAAAGGAAATTCCCAAGCAATGATTCTAATTCCATTACAGGCGCTTTACTGCTTGTATCAAAGGGGAAAAGCTTAAATCTGTTTCCAGAGTTATGATGAAATTTTCCATTGGAATCAAACATTTTACTTTTTCTAAATTGTTCAACGCTTAATTGATATTCCATAACTTACACTACCTTAAATTCATATCCAAATTCAGTTTCTTCAAAAATTATCTTATACGCCTTATTGCTTTCTTTCGGAATCAGCATAATCTTTTCACATTTGTTTCCAAATTCAATTAATCGTTGCACAAAACTTACGAAATCGGCATGATGGTTTTTATCCTGAACGGTTGGACGGTATCCCTCTTTCATGTCACAAATTAATTCATACAACGCGAAATCTACATTCAGTTCAACAGACTCATTAGTAGAAGAATTGGCTTTTTGAAAACGCAAAACCAATAAAGGCGAAAAACGTTGGATCGTTCCAGTAACAATCTGGGTATGTTGATTAATGGCTGACTTAATCTGCAGTTGTTCAAGAATCCAGAGTCGATCATTAGTATTATCTATGCAAATATAATCATCCTCAAACTCTCCATTCCACTCTAAAACGGCATGCCTTACAGCCTTATACAACTCACCAAGTTTTTTTTCATTACCGCTATTCTGAACATATAAATAACGAATAAATTCTTGGAGTCTTATCTGACTTAGTGTATTCTTTCGATTTGTTCCAAAATCATTGATACGGGCAATAAAACGATAAATAATTTTTTTCAAATCCGGCTTGATTCCACCCAAAATTGATACATCAGTCAGATTATTAAGCACATGGTATGGTGTATTCTCCGTAGAGCTCCCGAACACATCTTCGATATTTTCAAGTGAATGAAACCTCGTAGCTTCTATATCAGATTCGCTACTCCTTACTTTCAGAATATCATGTTTTCTAATTTCATTAAGTATAGGAGAGATATCCTTATATTCATTAAGCAACATAGGTGTCGTCCAACTCAAATAATAGGTCAGATACTTAACATCCGATGTTCCAACGCCGATTTTTTTAGTATCAAAATCTGGATGAACCATTAAATCATACAAAAGATTCAAAACTTCTCTGGTTGAAACAATAGCTTTATCTTTAATTGCAATCTCAATTACTCTTTCAATAACTGTCTTTTGATTTGAACAGTTCGATAGAAACTCATAATTATGTCGAACTGGACATCGAGTACACAGCGCACAACTCCCACATTCTTCATAGGCTATGTAAAAAGGATTTTGAATATCATTTTGAAACACCTTTTTAAATAACGAATCTAAAAAAACTGTTTCTATACCATTCTCACAAAGCGAAAAAACTTGATAGTCAGAGAAACTAACATGTTGAAACATACTACCAGCTTGATATCCTGTTCTCTGTCTATATCCAGAAAAGATGCCATTTGAAAAAACATACTCTTTTAATTTTGAAAATTTCTTTCCCTTTTCAGAATCAATAAAATTATTCAAAGTTCCAAGATTAATGGCAATAATCATCTTTTTTCCATCTGAAATTTCAAGATTCTCATCATTAAAAGAGGATAGTTTCTCTGCCAGAGTGTCAATAGATGTGAGAGTTGGTTCGCTACTTTCAGTTGCATCATTGTACGGTTCATAGTCATCAAGCAAGCCTTCCGTATCCGAATTCTTAAGATAAGAAATCAGATGCGACTTACCATCGCCGGCACTACCGCAAAGCAGTACTAAGCATTTTTTCTGATTTGAGTTTACACTTCGCAATAGCTCACGAAGTTCTATTTCCACTTGTCTCTCAACATGCAAATACTCTTTAAATGGATCAAATGTGCTTGTATTTTCAACGGACTCTGCCGATAACTTGCGAAGCCTGCTTAATTGTGCAATAAACTTACAATCCACGATTCTTTCCTCCTTGAGTATTTTTTATATATTTTCTGCTTTTGATCCTTCCATCCTTCGGTTTTTCCGCAGTTGCTGGAACCGCCCAATAGGAACCGATCTTTGCTGCTCCGTCAATTCTTTCTTTCAAGCATAGCACGTTGACTCTCTTTACGGAAAGTCCCCATTTTTCTGTTACCGGTCTGATTGATAAGTACTGCATAATTTTGTCCCTCATCTGTATAATTAAAACCGAATATTATTCTTTCTATTAATATAGTCTTACCCTTGAACAAAGTCAATATTATGGCATATTAAGGACCTAGCCGTTGGGGTTAAGCCATTTCACAATTCCTTTTTTACTATAACATTTAAACCATAACTTTTTCTAAAATAAAGGTATTTAAACTTAATCAACGGAAAATCATTAAATGTATATTTTGCAGACCTTGTATCAACTCACATCATCTCTTCTTTGACTATTTCTTGACTAAATCTTATTTAAAATAAGCGACACCAATACTTTTTATCTTCAGTAGGGATTTATCGATATCAGTCCTAAGCAAATAGCCATATTTTAACCGACGCTGCCTATTATACACAAATAACATTTTATAATATATAGTTACATCTCACTTTAGTGACAATTTTTATTAATCGAACTAAATTTTTCACCCTAATTTTTCTATTTGTTTTTTATAACGATTGATTCTATCAATTATATTTTTCAATACAGATCTGGTATATTCTATATATACATCCTTATAATCCCTTGTAAAGAATAGATCTAAATTATCTTTATAATTTTCTTGTATGATGTTTGTAGAAACTCAAACACCACTTTTCCTTTCTTTTAATCTGGTATCGTGGTTCAATACATTCAGATACTGTGGACTGTTGATGATTTCCTGTAGCCTTGACTACTCTATAGGAGTGTATTGCCGCTGCCTTTATCTGAATTGTTTATGTGCTGGATGTTGCCGGGAGTATTTCTTCTGAGTACTTATTTCAATCAAGTCTACGATGATAATCGCTGGTGGATATCACGGTATCAGACTTTAGAAAGGGAGGTACTGCCTCATGATTTACGTTGGTATTGACATTGCCAAACTTAACCATTTTGCCTCAGCCATTTCTTCTGATGGCGAAATACTCATGGAACCGTTTCAATTCTCTAATGACGCTGAT
>CASFID010000011.1 GCA_949294665.1 uncultured Eubacteriales bacterium | reverse complement strand
TTACGCGGGCAAACTGGGAACAGATGGAGGTGGAGAAGAAGATGTGCGATGCATTAAAAGAATTGTTTGCAGAAGAATTGAAAGAGGCTGACAGCAGAGGAAGGGCAGAGGGCGTACGACAGGGTATGCAGCAAGGTATGCGACAGGGTATGGACAAAGGCATCCGTCTTGCAAAAGAAGCGCTGCGTCTGTACGCTCAGGGCGATTCGCCGGAACAGATCGCAGAAAAATGTGAGCTGTCGATCGAACAGGTGAAGAGAATACTGCAGTAAGTAGAATCCTGATGTTTTTGCTTACAGAGTGGAACGTAAGCGTCAGCTATTGAAAGCGCCATATACGAGAATGCCATATATGAGAACCGTACGGTTCTGTGAGAGGAGGGGAGTGAATTACTCCCCTCCTGCTCGATAGAGGAATTATACCGGCCAATGATTCTTATAATATCAGTGGGTGCTTCCTTTTCCACTGCCTCCGATGACAATATCATCGTCAACGATAGGCTGCAGCCAGAGATCATCCGGTGTTTCAGGGATATATGGCATAAGGATATAGGAAGGATAATCTTTGTCGCGGTAGATCTTGTAGTTGATCGTGGTCGCGCTCGGGATTGGTCCGAGATGATCCATCTTTGCCTGCCATGCGCCGCTCTGGGGTTCATAGTTATCCATCGCCTTGATCTCCAGCTCGATGCAGGATCCAGGCGGAAATACCATGCCGATGGGGTTGATCTCAATTACGTATTCGCGGATCTCACCCGGTGTGACAGGAATCCTCTTCGTGTAATCGTGCACCGGACGTCCGATCTCGCTCTTTTCCTCATCAAGAGGATAACTTGCTTTCAGCGAGCCATAGCGGGAGATTGGAAGTCGTGTTCCGCCCGGTGTGATCTGCCAGAGTTTCACGATAAAGTTAGCGTCTGTGCTGTCGATCGATGCCCACAGATGGAGTTCGATCGGGCCGGTGAACTCGGTCGGACGGCTCAGTCTGTCTGTGCGGTAAATCAGTTTCTCCACTTCCGTTGTAATGTGAGGCGGACGGTGGGTAAAGCTGTCAGGCGGCAGACTGCCTTCCGGGACAGGCTCCCAGCGCAGGTTTCCAAACGTGTGCAGATACAGTTTCTTCCAGTGGGTTCTGGCCAGCGGATACTCGTGCTCATACCGGTACCCTCTGCCGATGATGTTGAGCTTCATCGGAGGCTCGTCCACGATACCTGTGTCTATGCCCTTCATCCAGTAATCATACCAGCGGAGCATCTCTTCGTTCATAAAGCGGTAAGGCAGTTCCATTCCGTTGTAGTTCTCCATAACGCCGCAGCGTTTATATACGCTGAGCTCCTTGGAATTCATGGCGTTGAACACTGGAGCAGACCAGCGGCCATTGGGAGACCATCCGCACTTAAGGTATACGGGAACCTTGATTTTGTCGTATTTATATTTCATGGAACGGGGACGCCAGAAATCATCCTCCTGGGGATGAAGCAGATAATCCAGATAGAATGTATGATATTTCGGCGGCCATACGTTAAACATCTTGTTGAAATAAGTATTGATGGCTATATCCGGATCCTTCTGGACTTCTTCAATAAGATCTTTCATCTCTTCTTCCGACATCATCTTGCTGGTCCATGTGGTCGGATTGTTGGACGGGCAGAGTTCCCAGTACATATTCATGTAGGTATTTCCTACTCCGCCGTAATATCCGTGCTGATAGTAGTCATCAGTAAAACTCAGCGGCATGATGCAGACCAGATGGGGAGGCTGGAGGGCAGCTACGAGAGCCTGGATGATTCCGAAATAAGAGTATCCCAGGAGAGCTACCTTTTCCGTGCTCCACTGGCATTCGGTGCCTGCCCACTCCACATAGTCGTAGACATCTTCCTGTTCCTGAGGATTGTATACACCCAGATATTCCCCTTCGCTGCGCCCGATGCCGCGTCCGTCGGGAATTATAAATGTATATCCTCTCTGTACGAAGAAATCAATATCCCCGGCTTCCAGACTGTGGTCAAAGTAATTAGATGTTCCCGGCAGAGAACCATGGCGCATGCGCTGCATCTTTTTGCCGTATGCGGAGTATGCGATCAGAGAGGGAGCTTTGTCCAGCTCTGCGGGATGATATACATCTACATAAGTTTTTGTACCATCTCTTAAAAATACTTCTACATCTTCTTCAAGTTTGACCGTATAGACGGGCTTCGAGAGTTTGTCCAGATTCTTTGTGTACCTTCGGTCCCAGTATACGGGAACTTTGTCAAGACCGGTCTCTCTGCAGAATTCTTCTTGGTTCATAAGCGTACCTCCTGTTTCGTTTATTGATACGCAAAGTATACAGAAAATAAAAAGACCTGTCTGTCTGAAATGTGACATATAGGAGAAAAAAATTAAAAAAATTGAAAATTAAAAACTGTTGATCTCACTGTCAAGAATAATGTCCAGAAGCCTGTTGAAATCCAGCACTTTCAAACGGCCGCGCTCGGTAGAGATGATCTTTTCCCGGCGCCATTCACCAAGAATTTTGGCTGCAGTCTGCCTTGCCATACCTGAGGAGAACGCCAGCGCGCTCTGTGTAATGCGGATTGTCATGATCTTCTGCCGGCTGTTGGTCGTCAGATTGATGATGGTGGATGCAAGTCGGCCGGGAGCGTCCAGATACATGGAATTTACCATGTTCTGGGCTGAGTTCAGGAGACGGTCGATCAGCTCCAGAATAATAACCTTGCACACGGAAGTGTATTCGTTTACCGCGTTCAGAAAATAAGACTTGGGCAGGTCGATCAGACAGCAGTCTTCAAGAGCGAGGACTGTGTTCGGATAAGGGCTGGAGGAAAGAAGTCCGATCTCACCGAAATATTCCCTGTCGCCGCGGATCTTTACAATGACGTCCACACTGCTCCCATAGTAGACGGATTCTATAATGTAGCCGGAATGTATCACATAGAAATGCGATGCCAGATCACCCTTGCGGTAGATCGTGGCTCCTTTTTTGAAATATTTGAACTGACAGTGGGAAGCAAGCGCGACAAGCTGTTCCGCCGTCAGCTCCTTGAACAGATCTGTCGATCTGAGTGTTTTATATATTTTCTGCTGTGTTTCAGGAAGATCACCCAGTTTTGAGATATTTTCTGCCATAAGACCATCCTTTCTTTTGTACAGTTTGTGATATCGATTATTCTAACACATACTTTTGGCAAAAGAAAGTTTCTGCAAATATAGTAATTTTATATAAATTTATAGAAAATTAAGAAAGTGTCAGGGAGATGACAGTAAAAGAGACCGAAACTGTTTATAGTAATCTACAAAAAAAAGAAAAGAGGTAGGTAGATGAAAGAACAGAAGATGAAAGGTCAGAAAATGAATCTATTTTCCAGTATCCTGATGGCAATCGGGAGCATTATCGGAGCAAGCGTATTTGCCTCTACTCCGATCGCGATCAAGATTATCGGAGGCAACGGCATTGTGATCGGTTTCATCTGTGCCGCGCTGTTCGTGTTCCTGCGAAGTATCCCTGAGATGATCCTGATATCGGCGCTGCCGGCCAGCGGCGGTTCTTACATGTACCTGACTCGTCTGGTACATCCGGTCATGGGAACATGGGACGCGTTCAATGAACTGGCGGTCGGCGTGCTGAAGATCGGGACCATGGCACTGACATTTTCTACATATTTCTGCATGCTCGTCCCCATGTGTCCGGACTGGCTTGCCGCATGTGCCTGTATCGTTGTCTTCACAGTGATCTCCTGTTACGGTGTGAAATTCTCTTCCACGGTACAGAATGTCTGCGTAGTTGTCCTTCTGATCGCGCTTGCGGTGTATATCATCGGCGGCTGGGGCGCGACTGTGGTATCTTTCAAGGAAGTTATCACATCTACGATCCATTTAAGCGCACTCTGGGCGGCAATGGGAATCATGCATGGAAGTCTGATCGGGGCAAACGCACTGTATTACTCTGCGGATGATATCGAAAATCCCGGCAGGACGGTTCCCATCGCATATCTTGTGAGCACACTGGCAGTTGCGATTATCTATGGTCTGATGGCATACATTACAGTGGGGGTAGAGCCGAACTTCTACGAGATCGACAATCTGGCGACTGTGGCTGAGAAGTTCATGAGCCCGGCAGTGTGGGTATTCTTCATCGCAGGAGGAGCTCTTCTGGCAATCGTGACCAGCATCAATTCCGCTATGATGATGTTCTCACGTATCAACTTTGCAGCGGCAAGAGACGGACTGTTCCCGAAGAAGATTTTCGAGACAAACAAACACGGTGCACCGGGGCATCCCTGTGGCTGAATTCAATCCTGGCGATCATCCTGATCATCGCGGGCTTCAATCTGGACGATGTAGTAAAGGTCACTACGATCCCGGGCCTTCTGCTGCTTCCTATCGCGTTTTTCAGCGTGTTCATGCTGCCAAAGAAATATCCCAACGCGTACCGCGCCCGCTTTATGAAGACCCCTCACCCGTTGAACTGTGTGTTGACTGTGGCCGCGATTGTACTGTCCGTTCTTCTGGGATATTATGTGCTCTTTGAGATGGCTCCTCATAACTGGATCATGATGATCTGTTATTATGTATTCGCTATCGTCTATACGATCGTCCGGAAGAATTATGTAAAGAAAAATGACGGGTATGATATCTTCACCAGGATGCGGGAGACGTATCAGCCATGGGAAGAGCTGGAGGAGCAGGCGAAAGCTTCTTTTGAGAAAGAGTAAGCATTTCCCGTTATCAAAAAAACAGAACAAAAAAATAAAATTATTTGCAAAAATGGTGTGTACACGACAATTGTACACACTATTTTTCTATATAATTAAGACCAGAAAAGCAAAGGAGGTAACAACAAGATGAAAAAAAGACTGACAGAAGTCCTAGGCATAGATGTGCTGCCCAACTACTGGGACAAACGCTATGTCAAAAACCTGGATAAACTCTCAAGACCGCGCTATGAGGTAGAACTCCATCAGGATGTCTGGATGACACTGCGCGACGGTGTCCGTCTCTGTGTAGATGTTTATCTTCCGAAAGATGCCGGCCCGGTTCCTGCTCTCGTAAGCTGGTCCGCATACAGCAAAGAAATGCAGGGGATTAAAAGAGGTGCGATCCCGCCGGAGTCACTGCTCTTTGACCACAGTCTGGAGGCAGGCGATATTGAATATTTTGTAAAACGCGGATATGCGTATATTATTCCGGACCCGCGGGGAATCGGAAAGAGCGAAGGCGAATTCTACGGCGTCTACAATCCGCAGGAGCACAAGGATATCTACGACCTGATCGAGTGGGCCGCAGAACAGGACTGGTGTGACAGCAATGTGGGCATGGTCGGATATTCTTACTTCGGGGTCTGTCAGATCCTGGCAGCAGCACAGCAGCCGCCCCACCTGAAATGCATCATGCCGTGTTCTTACGTGGATGATTATTATCAGCACGGCTACTATGGCGGTGTTCCGTCTACATACATGAGCATTTACTGGGAGCTTTGCCCATCCAATAAGCCGATGCCATGGACGCTTAAGATGTACGGACCGGAGAAAACGAAAGAGATGATGGAGGAGCGCCTGAAAGATCCGGATATAGCGGTAAATTCTTATTTTACCAAGATTCTGACCACATGGCCGCCGACCTACCATACATTCTATCTGGATTACCTGCTCCATCCGCTGGATGACGAATACTGGAAACAGCGTTCGGCGAACCAGATGTATGACAAGGTCAAAATCCCGGTATATCTGCACTGCGCATGGTCGCCTATCGGAAGATGGAGCGCGCCGATCTTTACGGCGATGAACGACGACAGACTGGATGTGCCCAAGCGCCTTGGCGTGCTGGAAGGCTACGACGGACTGGAGCTTCCGTACCGCGCCCTGAACGAAGAGTGCCTGAGATGGTATGACCACTGGCTCAAAGGTGTGGACACAGGGATCATGGATGAGCCGCTTTACAAGTTCGGCGTTATCAATGGCGGTATGAGATATGAGAATGAGTGGCCGCTGAAGAGGACTGAGTGGAAGAAGATGTACCTGCGCTCCTTCAACAGGCTGCGCTGGGACAGAGAGCCGGACAAGGACCTCCCGCCGGATGGATTTACCCATCTTCCGCCTTCCATCTCCACAGAAGTCAACAAGATCGTGTACAAGTCGTCACGGTTCCCGCAGGCGAAGGAGATCACAGGACCGATCGAGCTGCATCTGTGGGCTTCCATCGATGCAGAGGACGCCAACTTTGTGTGCAGTCTTTTCGATGTGCTTCCTGACGGGACAAGGATGCCGCTCTTACGCTACGGCGCTTTGAGAGCTTCCCATCCGCTTGATGAGGAGAAGAGCAAGATCGGACGTCCGGTCCATGACAACAGTGTATCTATCCCTGTTACACCGGGTGAGATCCGCGAGTATGTTATCGAGATGAACCCCACATCCATGGTGATACCGGCAGGCCACTGGCTGGAGCTTGAGATCACGAGTCAGTGCCCCAACGAGTGCCACAAGGAATCCTGGACTGGAAAAGTGGGTAATATGAATGTCGTTCCTACAAATACAACGACCTCCTATAAGATTTACAGAGACAATAATCATCCGTCTTATCTGCTGCTCCCGATCATCCCGCACACAGACCAGGAGAACTGGCTGCAGCCCTTTGAGGATGACTACGAGATCGAAGTAGAAGACGAATAATATGTGTTCTGTCTGCATCTGCAGATACAAACGGAGGCATGTTATGATTGAAAAAAAGATAGTTAAAGGAAAAGAATTCAGGACAGAGCAGGATTCCATAGGAAAAAAGGAAATCCCGGAGGATGTGTATTACGGCGTGCAGTCCCTGCGGGCGGCGGAGAATTTCCGCATCACGGGACTGTCCATGCATCCGGAGGTCATTAACAGTCTCGCACAGATCAAGAAGGCGGCGGCTGTTACCAACTGCGAGATCGGGATGCTGGAGAAGAAGAAGGCGGAAGCGATCGTGAAAGCCTGCGATGAGATCATATCCGGAAAATTCCACAGCGAATTTATTGTCGATCCGATCCAGGGCGGCGCCGGTACATCCATTAATATGAACGCCAATGAGGTAATAGCGAACCGCGCGATTGAAATCCTCGGAGGCGAGAAGGGGGATTATTCTGTCATACATCCAAATGATGACGTGAACTGCGGGCAGTCTACCAACGATGTGATTCCTACGGCAGGAAAGATTACTTCGCTGAAGCTGCTGAAAAACGCGGAGAAAGAGCTGTACCGGTTGGATGAGGCTTTCCGGAAAAAAGGGAAAGAATTTGACACTGTCATTAAGATGGGAAGAACGCAGATGCAGGATGCGGTGCCGATTCGTCTCGGGCAGGAGTTTATGGCTTACTCAGCCGCGGTGCAAAGAGACATCAACCGTATGGAAAAAGCCCAGGAAGAGATGCATACGCTGAATATGGGCGGTACGGCGATCGGTACCGGGATTAATGCCGATGAAGAATATCTCCGGCGGATCGTACCGAATCTTGCCAAGGTCACGGGGATGCATCTGGTCCAGGCCTATGACCTGATCGATGCTACTCAAAACCTGGATCCTTTCGTGGCGGTGTCCGGGGCAGTGAAGGCCTGCGCTGTCACCTTGTCGAAGATTGCCAATGATCTCAGGCTTATGTCTTCGGGCCCGAAATGCGGTTTCGGCGAGATCAATCTTCCGGCGAAACAAAATGGATCTTCCATTATGCCGGGCAAGGTGAATCCGGTCATCCCTGAAGTCGTCAATCAGGTGGCTTTCAATATTATAGGGAATGATGTGACCATTACGATGGCGGCCGAGGCAGGGCAGCTGGAGCTCAATGCATTTGAACCGATCACGTTTTATTGCCTGTTCCAGTCAATTGACACACTTGCCTATGCTGTGGAGACTTTCGTGGACAATTGTGTGACGGGGATTACCGCAAATGAGGACAGGTGTCGGGAACTGGTAGAAAATTCAGTGGGCATTGTGACCGCTCTGTCTCCTCATCTGGGGTATTCCAGATCCGCGCAGCTGGCCAAAGAAGCTCTCCGCACAGGAACGCCGGTCCGCAGGCTGGTGCTTGAACAGAAGATCCTCACGGAGGATGAACTGAACCAGATCCTGGATATCAAGAAGATGACTGAGCCCGGCATCTCCGGGAGGGAACTTCTGAATAAATAAACTGTCGGGGGATACAGCTTTAATGTCGCATGCGTGACAGCAAAATAAACACCGTTCTTTTATACTAAAATAAAGTAGAAAGGACGGTGTTTTTATTATGACAGAGTATACATGGGCATTTGATCGGAGCTTCCTCGTGTTCCTGATGATCGCTTTTGTCTCCATTGCCATAGCCGCGCGGGTCAGGTCCCTGATCCCTATGCCGCTCATCTACGGTGTGTTGTTCGCCGCAGGGTTCGCCCTGAAACTCCTGCCGGCAGACATGCTGCTCTCGGCGAACATGATTGCTGTAGGGACCATAGCCTTTAACGTGCTCGTCATCCATTCAGGCACTATGATCGACCTGAAGATGCTGGCAGTGCAAAAGAAGGAAGCCATGGTATGCCTTGTCTCCGCGCTGATCCTGGTGATCGGCGGTATGGCGCTGATTCCGGTGATCGGGAAGGATCTTGCTATGGTATCTCCGGGGTCTGTGATCGGAGGCGGGGCGTCCTGCGCCATCGCGTCAAGATGGGTGGTCGACAAAAATCCTGGGATCTCGGTATTTCCTTGGCTGATCTTTATGTTCCAGGGATTGTTCAGCGTTCCGGTGGTGACCTGGGCGCTGAAGAGAGAAAGCCGCAGGCTGCTGGGCGAGTTCCGGTCGGCGGACCGCCAGGAAAAGAGAGGGCGGCCGGAGAGCAGGGAGCGTACGGCCTTCTGTGAGAAGATACCGTCCAGATACAAAAGTACAGCGTATTATCTGGGAATCATCATGATCGTGACGGTGATCAATAATGTTCTCCACGCCACGGTCCTGTCAGGCCTTAATATCAATCCGAACCTGACGGCGCTGATCTTCGGATGCATCCTGGGAAGCCTGGGGCTGATGGATAAAGCTCCTCTTTTTAAGTCGGATTCCTACGGGCTGCTGATCCTCGGCCTGATGGGATTGATGGCAAATACCCTGGCGGGTTATACATGGAAAGAGCTGGTGTCATTCCTCCCGCCGCTGCTTTTGGTATTTGCTGTTTCCACATTGCTCCTCATCCTCTGCGGGATCGTCGGGGCCAGGATCTGCCATTTCAGTCCGGAGAGAGGAATTGCTCTTACTATGAATTGTATGATGGGATTCCCGGTCAACAGCATGCTGACTGAACAGGCTGCGTCCATCGAGGAGACAGACGCGGAGAGAGGATACATCAAAAGTCAGATCGGTCCTGTACTGGGTATGGGGACGATGCTTATTTCAAATGCGGTTTCTATCGTGATCGTCAGCGTGATGGTGATCTTTGTGTAAAGAGACCGGTATATAAGAAATGCGGTGCATTGCCACAGTTGTCTTCCCCGAACCGGCAGCTCCCTGTACGATCAGGTTCATTTTCGGGGAACGCCGGATTACCGCGTCCTGCTCTTTCTGGATCGTGGCGATGATCTCACCTAGAACGGCACTTTTGTTTCTGGCAAGATATTTGGTCAGGAGTTCATCATTTGCAACTACATCTGAATCATAGAAGTCAAGAAGACGGTCGTCTGCAATTTCATAGGTCCGCTTGCGCTGCAGGTCGATCTCACAGCGGCTCTCGTTCTTTACAGTGTAACTGCAATGTCCTGCTGTGTTTTCATAATAAACAGAAGCAACAGGAGCGCGCCAGTCTATGACAGCAGGTTCGGAACTGTTTTCAGAAATTCCCACACGCCCTACATAATAGGATTCCGCGCAGGGAAGCTTCGGATCCCGGAAATCAATCCTTCCGAAATACGGTTTTTTCCTCGCTTTTCTGCACCGGATGAGATCTCTTTGATTCTCCCTCAACTGGGACTGCGTGTTGTGGAAGAGCGAGAGGGCTTCCTTGTCCTTTGTCCCGTAAGTTTCCATCAGTTCATGCAGCTCATCGGATAACTGTGCGCCGCTCTTTTCCGTCTTCTCAAGATTGGCCTGCGCAATCCCGATAATCCTGGAAAGCTGTGCCTCCTCGGCTTCCCTGCTCAGTCCCGGAACAGGGCGGGATACTTTTGTCTTTTGCCGGTCCACTGAAATTCATCTCTCCTTCCCGCTGTTCTGTCACTATTGGTGCGATAGATATGCCTACTGCGTAATATAACATTTTTCTGTACAATTTCAAAGATTTATATATTAAGTTAAGAGAAGATGTAAGGAGTATAAGAACTTTTTATTTTCTTTTCTGTATAAGTATGTTATTCTGTTTCTATCTCATGCGGAATGCATTCAGCAGTTCCATCCGCATGTTGTTTCATCCTTCGTGCCCGTATATTCAGGGCAGATTTCACATGACTATAAGAGAAGAACGGAGTGATGCCATTGCAGAAGTAACCGTAGAAATATAAAGTTGCACCAGAGAAACAAGATGTATTATACTTAAGGAGAAAAAATGGAGAAAACAAAACTACAGTGGCATCCCGCCTTTGGAGCCGCTCTGCGCATTACTTTGCAGGCCGAGATGAGATATCTGGAGATGCATGAAGAATATCTGTTGAGTAAAAAACCGTTGCAGATGGATATCCTTATCATTAAAAAATTGAAGGATATTCCAATAAGAAAGGATATTGGCCGGATATTCCGAAAACATAATATCATAGAATATAAATCACCCAGTGACAGTTTGAGCATAAATGATTTTTATAAAGTATACGGCTATGCCTGTATTTATCAATCTGATACGAACAGGATTGGAGAAATTAAGCCGGAAGAGTTGACGTTGACTTTTGTGTGCAGCCACTATCCTAGAAATATGCTCCAACATCTGAAGCGCATACGAGGAATCCGCACGGAGTGTCAGGGGAGCGGTATCTACTATTTAAGAGGGGATCCCATTCCGATACAGCTTCTGGTTCTCCCGGAACTGTCTGATAAGGAGAACTACTGGCTGCAGAGCATGCGGACTGATCTGCGGGCCGGAGAAGAGATACGGAAACTAATGAGCGAATATGAAAAACACAGGAAATCCAAAGATTATGCTGCGGTGATGGATCTGATCACACGGGCGAACTGGGAACAGATGGAGGTGGAAAAGAAAATGTGTGACGCATTGAAAGAATTATTTGCAGAAGAATTGAAAGAGGCGGACAGCAGAGGGCGAACAGAAGGTATGCGGCAGGGAGTCCAGCTTACAAAACAGGTCTTAAAGCTTGCATCTCAGGGAGATGCCCCGGAAATGATAGCAGAGAAATGCAATGTTTCATTAGATCAGGTAAAGGAGATTCTTGAGTGACAGAATGATTCTGCTTTTGCTCCCGGTGTTCTATTATGCGTGGGTGCCGTTGGATTCCTATAAAACTCTTGACGAACCGGGAGATTCTTCTTATAATTACCTTTGAATGAATTTCAACAGCAAAGGTTATGACGGAGACAGTAGGTTTTATTCGAACATCCCAGCGAGCCGGGAACGGTGCGAGCCCGGTATCAGTAGAATAGTTCCGAAGATCACTCCCGAACCGCAGCCCCCAAAGTCTACGGAAGATACAGACAGCATGAGAGAGTAAGGGCTGACGCGGATCCCGCGTTAGAGGATACCATATGCGAACTGAATTGCTTTTACCACAGAATCAGACAGTGTGTATACGGGTGAAGGAAGTTCAAGTATGTTGTAACAGGTGGTTAAAACGAGAGAGATGGCTTTCGTCCTTTTGCAGGACGGGAGCCTTTTTTTCTGCCACATCAGAAATGCGAATGTTTTACAGAGCCTGAATGAACAATGCATCTGTTGCGGACGCGCTTTCGCTCGGGCCGTAACGCAGCGGACACATAAGACCGCAAAAGACGCGGTCTAAGTGCCGGCGTTACTCTACGGTCCTTAACAGATACATTGTTCATTCAGGTTCACGCAAACCGGAGCGTTCCCTGATCCGGCAGATAAAAAGGACTCCCGGGAATCCGGTTCAGACCGGCAGGTGCTTCGGCTCCGCTAAAAACACATATGCTTTTAGCAATATGCTTTCAGGAAGGATAAAGCACCGATAAAAGGCAGAAAGTCCTCATCTCTCCCGGTTTTGATTCAGGTTCCGTTCTGGACAGGTCTGGCGCAGCTATGTGTCGATTAAGGACCGTAAAGGAACGCCGGCACTTAGGCTGTTTTTTTGCAGCCTTATGTGCCGCTGCGTTCCGTCCCGAGCGAGAGCGCGTCCGCAATCGATACATAGCTGCGGCGGACCAGAGACAGAAAGGAAAATCAGTATGTATAAGAAAGTTCCCACAGATATGAATTTTGTCGGCCGTGAGAAGGAAGTCGAGAAGTTCTGGGACGAGAACCACATCTTCGAGAAGAGTATCGAAGAACGCGAGGGATGTCCGGAATATATCTTCTACGACGGACCGCCGACTGCAAATGGAAAACCGCACATCGGTCATGTGCTCACCCGTGTCATCAAGGATATGATCCCGAGATACCGCACGATGAAGGGCTATATGGTTCCGAGAAAAGCCGGATGGGATACCCACGGACTTCCGGTAGAGCTGGAAGTGGAGAAAGCTCTCGGACTGGATGGGAAAGATCAGATCGAGGAATACGGTCTGGAGCCGTTTATCGATAAATGTAAGGAAAGCGTCTGGAAATATAAAGGGATGTGGGAGGATTTTTCTGCTACCGTCGGTTTCTGGGCTGATATGGAGCATCCTTATGTAACATACCACAATACATTTATCGAGTCAGAGTGGTGGGCGCTGAAACAGATCTGGGACAAAGGCCTGCTCTACAAGGGTTTTAAGATCGTTCCCTACTGCCCGCGCTGCGGTACGCCGCTGTCCGCGCAGGAAGTGGCTCAGGGCTACAAGGACGTGAAGGAGCGCTCCGCAGTTGTAAGATTTAAAGTAAAGGACGAGGATGCATACATCCTTGCATGGACGACAACACCATGGACACTGCCTTCCAACCTCGCACTCTGCGTAAACCCGAGCGAGGATTACGCGAAAGTAAAGGCGGCAGACGGATACACCTATTATATGGCGTGCGCTCTTCTTGATACAGTTCTTGGAAGACTGGCAGAGGAAGGAAAGCCGGCATATGAGATCCTTGAGACATACAAAGGTACAGATCTTGAGGGCAAAGAATATGAGCCGCTCTACCAGTGTGCCGCAGACGCTGCTGCAAAACAGAACAAGAAGGCATTCTATGTGACATGTGACACATATGTTACCCTGACGGATGGTACCGGAGTCGTACACATCGCGCCGGCATTCGGTGAAGACGATGCGAATGTGGGAAGAAAATATAATCTTCCGTTCGTACAGCTCGTAGATGAAAAAGGAAACATGGCGGAGTCTACTCCGTTCGCAGGGCTGTTTGTAAAGAAAGCAGATCCGGAAGTATTAAAAGATCTGGATGGCAGAGGACTGCTCTTCGACGCACCGAAGTTCGAGCACAGCTACCCGCACTGCTGGAGATGTGACACACCGCTGATCTATTATGCGCGCGAGTCATGGTTCATCAAGATGACAGCGGTACGCGATGACCTGATCGCAAACAACAACACGATCAACTGGATCCCGGAGAGCATCGGAAAAGGACGTTTCGGCGACTGGATCGAGAATGTTCAGGACTGGGGTATCAGCCGTAACCGTTACTGGGGTACTCCGCTCAATATCTGGGAGTGTGAGTGCGGACATATGCACTCCATCGGAAGTATTGCAGAGCTGAAGGAAATGTCCGATAACTGTCCGGACGACATTGAGCTGCACCGCCCGTACATCGACGCAGTGACCATCAAGTGTCCGAAGTGCGGCAAAGAGATGCACCGCGTGCCGGAAGTGATCGACTGCTGGTTTGACAGTGGTTCCATGCCGTTTGCACAGCATCATTATCCGTTTGAGAATCAGGAGCTGTTCGAGCAGCAGTTCCCGGCAGACTTTATTTCCGAGGCGGTGGACCAGACAAGGGGATGGTTCTACTCCCTGCTTGCGATCTCCACGCTGATCTTCAACAAGGCTCCTTACAAGAACGTTATTGTCCTCGGACACGTTCAGGATGAGAACGGACAGAAGATGAGCAAGTCCAAAGGGAATGCTGTGGATCCGTTTGAAGCTCTTGAGACATACGGAGCAGATGCGATCCGCTGGTACTTCTACATCAACAGCGCGCCGTGGCTGCCGAACCGTTTCCACGGGAAAGCCGTGACAGAAGGGCAGAGAAAATTCATGGGAACTCTGTGGAATACCTATGCATTCTTTGTTCTCTACGCGAATATTGACAATTTTGACGCGACAAAATATACACTGGAATATGATAAACTTACCGTAATGGACAAATGGCTTCTGTCCAAGATGAACACGATGGTGAAAGCCGTTGACAGCAATCTTGAGAATTACCGCATTCCGGAGGCTGCACGTGCGCTGCAGGAGTTTGTGGACGACATGAGCAACTGGTATGTAAGAAGAAGCCGTGAGCGTTTCTGGGCAAAGGGCATGGAGCAGGATAAGATTAATGCATACATGACACTGTATACAGCGCTTGTGACCGTATCCAAGGCGGCTGCCCCGATGATCCCGTTCATGACAGAGGAGATCTATCAGAATCTTGTCTGCAGTATTGACAAGGATGCGCCGGAGAGTATCCACCTGTGCCTGTTCCCGGAAGTAAATGAAGAACAGATCGACGCAGAGTTGGAGCAGAACATGGACAATGTCCTGAAGCTTGTCGTTATGGGACGTGCCTGCAGAAATGCATCGAATATTAAAAACCGCCAGCCCATCGGGCAGATGTTTGTAAAAGCGGCGTTTACTCTGCCGGAGTTTTACCAGGATATCGTAGCCGATGAGTTAAATGTGAAGAATGTTAAATTTACGGAAGATGTAAGAGAATTTACTTCATACAATTTTAAACCTCAGTTAAAGACAGTGGGCCCGAAATATGGTAAGATGTTAGGTGGCATCAAAGCTGCGCTTGACAGCGTAGACGGAAATGCAGCTATGGATGAAGTAAATGAGACTGGCGCTCTCAAACTGGATGTGAACGGACAGGAGATCACTTTGTTCCGCGAGGATCTTCTCATTGAGACGGCACAGATCGAAGGGTATGTGTCGGAGAATGACAATGGAATTACCGTGGTCCTCGATACAAATCTGACGCCGGAGCTTCTGGAAGAAGGATTTGTCCGCGAGATCATCAGCAAAGTACAGACCATGAGAAAAGAGGCAGACTTTGAAGTGATGGACCGTATCCGCGTAACTTATGACGGCAGTGACAAGGCAGAGACGATCTTCGCAAAGTATGCCGGTGAGATTGTCGGGGAAGTGCTCGCCAATGAAGTGGCGAAGGCAGAACCGGCAGGCTACGTAAAGGAGTGGAAGATCAACGGTGAAGCAGTTACAATGGGTGTGGAAAAGGAAGGAAAATAAGACAATGTTCAGCAAAAGATTTGAGAAAGAAACATTCAAACAGACAGTAAAAGACAACATCAGGACGCTTTACAGGAAAACAATCGATGAAGCCACGCCGCAGCAGCTTTTTCAGGCGGTTTCCTATGCGGTGAAAGACGTGATCTTTGACGACTGGTTCGCCACACAGAAAGCGTATGACGAGGCAGATGCAAAGACTGTTTATTATATGTCTATGGAATTTCTGATGGGCCGTGCCCTGGGGAACAATCTGATCAACATGAGAGCTTACAAAGAAGTTAAGGAAGCGCTGGATGAGATGGGGCTGGACCTCAATGTGATCGAGGATCAGGAGCCGGACGCAGCGCTTGGAAACGGCGGTCTTGGAAGACTTGCAGCCTGCTTCCTCGACTCTCTGGCTACTCTGAACTATCCCGCATACGGCTGCGGTATCCGCTATCGGTACGGTATGTTTAAGCAGAAGATCGAGGACGGCTATCAGGTAGAAGTGCCCGATAACTGGCTGAAAGAAGGCAATCCATTTGAACTCCGCAGAGAAGAGTATGCCAAGGAGGTCCGTTTCGGCGGAAATATCCGTTTTGAAAAAGATCCTTCCACAGGAAAGGATATCTTCATACAGGAGAATTATGAGTCTGTACTTGCGATCCCTTATGATATGCCGATCGTGGGATATGGAAACCATGTAGTAAATACGCTTCGCGTATGGGATGCGAAAGCGATCACAGATTTTAAACTGGATGAATTTGACAGAGGCAATTACCACAAAGCGGTAGAGCAGGAGAACCTTGCAAAGCTGATCGTCGATGTCCTTTATCCGAACGACAATCACTATTCGGGGAAAGAACTTCGCCTGAAACAGCAGTATTTCTTCATCTCTGCAAGCCTTCAGGCGATGATCGCAAAATACAAGAAGAAACATATCGATATCCGCAGACTCTATGAAAAAGTCGTGATCCAGATGAACGATACACATCCGACAGTTGCGGTTCCGGAACTGATGCGTCTTCTGATCGATCAGGAAGGACTGAACTGGGATGAGGCATGGGATGTAACGACAAAGACATGTGCATATACGAACCATACGATCATGGCGGAGGCTCTTGAGAAATGGCCCATCGACCTGTTCTCCAAACTGCTTCCGCGTATCTACCAGATCGTACAGGAGATCGACCGCCGCTTCCTTATTAAAGTCCGCGAGATGTATCCGGGCAACGAGGAGAAAGTAAGGAAAATGGCGATCCTCATGGACGGTCAGGTGCGCATGGCGAACATGGCGATCATTGCTGGTTTTTCCGTAAACGGCGTTGCAAAACTTCACACAGAGATCCTGAAGCATCAGGAACTGAAAGATTTCTATGAGATGATGCCGGAGAAGTTCAACAACAAGACAAACGGTATCACTCAGAGACGATTCCTGGCGCATGGCAATCCGCTGCTCGCAGACTGGATCACTGATAAGATCGGCGACGGCTGGATCACGGATCTGTCGCAGATCGCGAAACTGAAACCATATGTGGAGGATGAGAGTGCAAGGCGTGAATTTATGGAGATCAAGTATAAGAACAAAGTACGTCTTGCAAAATACATCAAAGAGCACAACGGAATCGACGTAGATCCGCGTTCTATCTTTGACGTACAGGTAAAACGTCTCCATGAGTATAAGCGTCAGCTTCTGAATATCCTGCATATCATGTATCTGTACAATCAGATCAAGGAGCACCCGGAGATCTCGTTTTATCCGAGGACATTTATCTTCGGCGCAAAGGCGGCGGCAGGATACTTAAGGGCAAAAGAGACGATCAAGCTGATCAACTCGGTTGCCGATATCGTCAATAACGACCGCAGTATCAACGGCAAACTGAAAGTCGTATTTATCGAGGACTATCGTGTGTCCAATGGAGAGATCATCTTCGCGGCGGCTGACGTAAGCGAACAGATCTCCACGGCGTCCAAGGAGGCGTCAGGTACGGGAAATATGAAACTGATGCTCAATGGAGCTCCTACGCTGGGAACCATGGACGGGGCAAATGTGGAGATCGTACAGGAAGTCGGAGAGGAGAATGCATTCATCTTCGGGCTGAGCTCAGAAGAAGTTATTAATTATGAGAACAACGGCGGCTACAATCCGCAGGATATCTATTTCAATGACTGGGAACTGAAGCGCGTTGTGGATCAGCTCATGGACGGAACCTATTCGCACGGCGACCATAACATGTATGCCGATCTGTACAATTCTCTTCTCAATACGCAGTCTACAGACCGGGCGGATATGTACTTTATCCTGAAAGATTTCCGTTCTTACGCAGATGCGCAGAAGAGAGTGGAAGAGGCTTACAGAGACCAGCAGAGATGGTCGAGGATGGCGATGCTTCAGACAGCCTGCAGCGGCAAGTTCTCGTCAGACAGGACGATCGAGGAGTATGTGGCTGATATCTGGAAACTGAAAAAAGTAGAAGTTCCGTCCGGAGAGGACGAATAGGAGGTGCCTTATGGATTTTGGACATAATTACAGCTATGAATACAGTTATGACTATCCGATCGGGCAGGGGAGTGGAGACAGCGGGATGCTCACTTTGGTCCTGACAGTTTATCTGGTCGTGCTGGCGGTGTGCCTTGCCGCCGTACTGGCGAATTATATCTTCCAGTCCATCGGTCTTTATACGATCGGAAAACGTATGGGAAGAAAGAGTCCGTGGCTTGCGTTCATTCCGTTTGCGAGAGATTATTTCCACGGTGAACTCGCCGGTGAGATTCCTTTGAAGAACAAGAGCATCAGGAATCCGGGGATATGGAACCTGATCGTGCCGATCATATACAGCGCTGTGATGGGAGTCCTGGGCGTATTTCTGATGGGAGTTGCGATGGGGATCGGAGCGGCGACCGGCATAAACGGAGGAAGCATGAGCGGGATGGCAGCGTTCTTTACAACATTTCTCGGTCTCTATATCGCGCTCGTTATTGTCGCCGTCGTATATTCAGCGGTATATTCCGTGCTGCGGATACTGATCAATATCCAGATTTTCGAGCGGTTTACCACACGTAACATGGCAGTAGTGCATGCTGTACTTTCGGGGTTTATCCCTTTCTATGAAGCAATCTGCCTGTTCGTGATGCGAAATAAACCATTCATGCCGGGGATGGAGCCAGAGCTCACGCCTCCGCCGGTCCCGCCGGTATATCCGACGGGCGGTCCTGCGCCGGGCAGCCCGGCTGTGGAGCAGCCGAATGTTCCCACTCCGGAGCAGCCAACTGATAAAACAGAATAAATCAGGAGCAGCCCTTCATATATTAGATTATGGAGGGCTGTTTTTTATGAATCGATATGCCATAGAACAAAAATTTAAATCGGTTGCCGCATTTCTCGTGATCCTTATCCTGCTTCCATATATCGTATCGGTATTTGTGAATGGCGCGGATGTAAGAAAAGAGGGCGGCGAGGATTTCTATGTAAAAGTGAAAGTATCTGATGCCGAAGAGGCCGACGGAGTGACAGAGGTCAGGTGGACAGACTATATTGCGGGAATACTTGCGGAAGAGATACCGGAGGACTGCGGACTGGAGGCCATGAAAGCACAGGCCGTACTCATCCGTACTCAGATATACAGGCTGCTTGAAGGATCGGAGGACAAGATTCTCACAGAAACCTATCTGTCCCGTGAAGAGATGGAAGAGAAGTGGGGCGCGAAAGATTACCGGAAATACTACGAAAAGTATATCCGTGCTGTGGAGGAGACAGACGATATGGCAGTGTTGTACAATGACGCCTACGCCTGGACGCCGTTCCATCAGTCGAGTGCCGGGATGACGCGGAGCGCAGCCGAAGTGATGGGAAGTAAAGAATATCCGTATATTGCGGTGAGAGAGTGTCCGCTGGATAAAGAAGCGGACGGTGAAATCCAGACATTTACCTTTTCTTTTGGGGAAATCCAGAGCCTGTGCAGGGATTTTCTTGTGGCGGAGGAAGACGGTGAGAAAGCGGCGCAGGGATACACCTTTGAAGATCTTGAGATCGTATCCTGTGATTCCGCGGGATATGTAAGCGAGATGAGGATCGGCAATACTGTGTGCACCGGAGATCAGTTCCGGGATGCGCTCTCTTTGCCGTCGAGCGCATTTTCGCTCAGCGAAGATGGAGAAAACGGCGTAAAGATCACTACAACGGGACAGGGACACGGGATGGGGATGAGCATATGGACTGCGGATCAGATGGCGAAAGAGGGAAGGACCTGTCAGGAGATCCTTGCATTTTTCTTTGAGGGAACGGAAGTGAGAAATGATATTCAGGAAACGGAATTTTTTTGATGCGTTGCAACAGGAAAATATTTTGTGACGATCTTTTGAAATACGCAGAATAATACGATTGTTTTCTGGCAAAAATATAGCCAGAGGTGATGACAATGAATAAGAATGAAAGACCGTCTTTCCTGAAAGGAAAAGGCGCTGCCGTAGGCATTGTAATCTGCTTTGTAGCTGTCATAGCGCTGGTTGGAGTATATACGTTCAACAATTATCAAAGAGACATTGAAGAGCAGATGGCAAAGGCAGAGGAACAGGCAGAAGAATTTACAGAAGATACCGGGTCAAATATGGAGAGCACATCAGAAGAAACGACTACAGACGATATTATCCTGCCGGAAACGGACATCGATCCGGGGACGTCGGAAGGCGGCCTGCCGGCTGAAACGGATGAACAGACCGGAGATACTGCGGGAACTCAGAACAGCACAGGCGAAACTGCAGACGAAAATGCGGGAACAGACAACGGTTCGGAAGTGTCGGCAGAAGATACATCAGGCGTGTGGTTCAGTGAAGACAGCATTCTTGCATGGCCGGCCAGCGGCGCAGTGATCATGAGTTACAGCATGGATCAGACAGTATTTTTCCAGACGCTGGAACAGTACCAGTATAATCCTGCCATGATCATCGGCGGTGAAGTAGGAGAACCGATCAGCGCATCGGCTGCCGGAATCGTTACAAACATTGAAGAGACGGCGCAGACAGGAACAACGGTCACCCTCGATATGGGCAACGGCTACACTGCCGTCTATGGTCAGCTGGCCGATGTGGCGCTCAGCATCGGCGATTATGTCAGCGCGGGGGAGACGATCGGATCTTTAGCGGAGCCCACAAAATATTACAGTGTGGAGGGGCCGAATCTGTACTTTGAGGTACTCAAAGACGGAGATCCGGTAGATCCGATGAACTTTATGGAGTAGATCGATTCGTGTTTGACGGAGTGAATGCCGATAATATGAGGTCCGAAAACGGGCGGAGATGAGGCACGGAAATACTTTTTTGAGATGAGCGGTATGTGCTTCCGGCTCAGCTTTATAATCTGAGAAAAACAAAAGGATCTGAAATCTGATGAAAAGCAAAGCCGCAAAACGGACAACTTGCCTTTGGCTCAGACAGTCCATTTTGCGGCTTAACATCAGCTTACGGATCCTTAACTTTTTCTGACAGATTATTGCGAAGTCGCCTTCCCCGCCGGCAAACACGAATTAATGATTGTCAAATCCTCACGGATGGAATAAAATAATGGTGGTGTTGTTTATGAATTATACATATATCGTTCAATGCAGTGACGGTTCGCTCTATACCGGCTGGACCAATGATCTGGAGAAGCGGATCCGGGCGCACAACGACGGAAAGGGCGCGAAGTACACGAAGTCCCGCCGCCCGGTCTCTCTGGCTTATTACGAGGGATTCCGGACGAAAGAAGAAGCCATGCGCCGGGAGTGGGAGATCAAGCATATGAGCAGAGAAGAGAAAGTGAAAATGATAGAAACCTTATAAAATAAAGCGGATACAGCTGATATGATGCATCTTGCGGGGCCGAAAGCATTACAATGCCGTCGGCTCTGAACATGCGAGACATACTGATGTATCCGCTTTATTTCGGATGATCTACCGGGGAAGTCGCCCCGATAAACACGATTCTTAGTAATTCTCAGCCTTTCTCTCGAAGTAAGCTTTCGGATGTGCGCATACCGGGCATACTTCCGGCGCTTCGTCACCCTCATAGATGTAACCGCAGTTTCCGCATTTCCAGCCGAGAGGAGCCTCGTCTTTGAAAGTCCTGCCTTCGCGGTAGTGATCGAGCAGTCTCTGATAGCGTTTCTCATGAGCGGCTTCCACTTTGGCTACTCCGCGGAATTTCGCAGCCAGCTCGGCGAAGCCCTCGGCCTCGGCTTCCTCAGCCATGCGTTTGTACATATCCGTCCACTCATAGTTCTCGCCGGCTGCAGCGTCCGCCAGATTCTCCTCTACGTTTCCAATGCCGTGGAACTCTTTGAACCACATTTTCGCATGCTCTTTCTCCTGATTTGCAGTTTCCTCGAAGATGTTCGCCATCTGGACGAATCCCGCTTTCCTTGCGGCAGATGCGTAGTAAGTATATTTATTGCGCGCCTGTGACTCTCCGGAAAAAGCTTCCATCAGGTTTTTCTCAGTTTTTGTTCCTGCATATTTAGACATAGTACACCTCTCTTGAAATCATTATCTGTATATCAGTTACTTTATATCAGCACAACATTGCGTCAGTTGAAAAGAGACTGTCTCCGGGAATCTTGTATGAAATTCTCAAAGACAGTCTCATGAGTTTATATATTACTTATCTACAGTTTGGATCAGGCCCGGATTAGCCGAAGTATCTCTTAAGAAGACCTGCAAATGCTTTTCCGTGACGAGCCTCGTCTCTTGCCATCTCGTGAACTGTGTCGTGGATCGCATCCAGGTTAGCTGCTTTCGCACGTTTCGCAAGGTCGAATTTTCCGGCTGTAGCGCCGTTCTCAGCCTCTACGCGCATCTCAAGGTTTTTCTTTGTGCTGTCTGTAACGACCTCTCCGAGCAGCTCAGCAAATTTAGCAGCGTGCTCAGCCTCTTCGTAAGCAGCTTTCTCCCAGTAAAGACCGATCTCAGGATATCCTTCTCTGTGAGCAACTCTTGCCATTGCAAGATACATTCCGACTTCGGAGCACTCTCCCTCGAAGTTTGCTCTTAAGTCTGCAAGGATGTCCTCGCTTACGCCTTTTGCAACGCCTACTACATGCTCGGCAGCCCATGTCATCTCGCCTGACTGCTCCTGGAATTTCTCAGCCGGTGCATGGCATACCGGACATTCTGCCGGTGCAGCTTCTCCTTCATAAACATAACCACATACTGTACATACCCATTTTTTCATAGTTCTTGTCTCCTTTTCTTATAAAATGTATTGTTAAGACTTTTTAATGCAGTCACTGCATTCACCATAGAATAATGTGGAACTGGATTCGATCAGTCCGTCAAAATTTTCAGCTGCCAGTTGATTGACTTCCTCGATACTCTGCATATCAAGTTCCAGATCCAGTAATCGTCCACATTTTTTGCACAAAAAATGATTGTGCGGTTCAATCCTTCCATCAAATCTGTCTCCGCCGTCTGGTGTAGCGATCTTGATCGCCTCGCCGATATCAGTAAGGAGGTTTAAGTTCCTGTATACAGTACCCAGACTGATATTCGGGAAATCCTTCTTTACATGCATATACACCTCGTCGGCTGTAGGATGATCTCTGGTTGTCATCAGAAAATGTTTGATGGATTCTCGTTGTCTACTATATTTTAAAGCTGCCAATGGGAATCCCCCTTTCAAAACTAACTAAATGAGAATAGTTATTAAAATAATAATGATAACGATTACTGTGATTAAAATATAATACATTTGCAGCCGGTTGTCAACCGTTATTTCATAAAAAAATCGTAAAAAATATAGCCGGGGGATGAACGATCTGTAAAGAATGACGCAGAGAAGTATATATGGGGCAGAATGTTACAAAATAATTAACGGATTAATCATATGGGACACATTGCGACATGAAGAAATAGATAATATGTCGAGCGTTGTCAACGAAAACACTGATAAATACTGTTGACACATCGGTGTATAGTTGATACAATATCAGCGTAACAAATTTAACAAATGTGTAACATTTAGAACTTCCTACAAAAGATAAAGACATAGATATCAAGGAGGTTTTATATGGGTAAGACACACATCAGGCAAAAGATGGTCCTTTCCGCAGTGGCGGGAATGATCATGATCCCGGGGAGCGCTCTCCACGTAACGGCGGCCGGAGACACGGATGAGCAGCCGTTTGTGCAGGCGTCGGGGATCGAATCGGTACTGGAAGAATGTTATGAGACAGAGGTGAAAGAGAATATTGATCTCTATCTGGTGCCAACAGAAGAGGGTGAGTATTTGAATATGGCATTTTCTGATACAGGAGATTATACCTATATCAGAAGTGCCCCGGATGAGGAGAGCGAATGGGTAGGAAAGCTATATAAAGATTCCGCAGCCCAGGTGCTCGAATATCTGGACGGCTGGACGAAGATCCGGTCAGGATCTGCTGAAGGGTATGTCCCGGCAGACACGCTTATCACGGGAAGCGATGCGGAAGAATGCGCCGGTGATTATGAAAATGATACGGTCACGGTCACGGCATCTGTTCTGAATGTCAGAAACGGACAGGGTACGGACTCCGGGATCCTGACGCAGATTGCCATGGACGAACAATATCAGGTGACCGGCGATCCGGTGGACGGCTGGTATCCGGTAAAAGTCGGAGATATAGACGGCTGGGTATCGGGTGAATACGTTACAGAAGAAACCTCTTATTCCTACGGGGAGACAAAAGAGGAAGAAGAGGAACGGATCGAAGAAGAGAAAGCGCGTCAGGAACAGGCAGAGGCCGAAGCCTCGGGAATCCCGGTAAACAGTGATGGCGTATCGGGACAGGCAGTTATCGATTACGCCTGTCAGTTTGTCGGAAACCCTTATGTGTGGGGCGGGACAAGTCTTACGAACGGTGCGGACTGCTCGGGTTTCGTCCAGTCGGTGTACGCACATTTTGGAGTCAGTCTTCCGAGAACGACATATGATATGGTAAATTCGGGCTATGCGGTAAGCTACGAGGAAGCCCAGCCGGGAGATCTGATCCTGTATGGGGATGCAGGGCATGTAGGGTTGTATATGGGCGACGGAAATATCGTCAATGCTCTGAATGCGGAAAAAGGCATTTGCATATGCAGCGCCACATATTCCAATATCTATTCTGTGAGGCGCGTACTCTGACAGAAAATCCGGTGAGAAATGTAATACCGAATGATAATATATTATAATAGGAACGGGAAGATTGTATTTCATTGAAAATGCAGTTTTCCCGTTTTCGACATAGCCGTCGATATAATAAGCAAAATGCACAAAAATGTTTTTATTTGTAAAAATGCGTCGAAATCGGAAATCAGGAAGTTTTCAACTTATCCACATGTGATGGGATGAAAAACGTGGAAAAAGTGAGCGTTTTTATAAAGTTATCCACATTATCCACACAAAAACATATGTTTTTGGTGAATTACTCGGCGGTAAAAAAAGAACGAACGTTTTGGTGAGTTGTTATGAAAATATAAAATTGTCGAAAAAAATCAGATTGATTCTTGACTTTTGAGTATTCAAAAAAACAAAAAATACAGGGAGAACATTTCAGAAAATTCAGAAAAAGATATGTGTACAAGTGCTGTATAAAATAGAAAACACAGGTTGATAATTTAATTGACAGGGATTATAATAGAAGCCGCTGAAGATATTAATCATATTTTATATTTTTAAGGAGGAAATAGAAATGGCACAGATTTCTAAAGATACAAAAATCGGAGAACTTCTCAACATTTTTCCGGATTCTGCACCGATTCTGATGGAGATCGGAATGCACTGCCTCGGCTGCCCGGCATCGCAGATGGAGACGATCGAGGAGGCCGCTATGGTACACGGCATTGACAGTAATCTTCTCGTGGAGAAGATCAATGCGGCTATGACGGCAGCTGGGAACTAAGCCGACAGTCTGACGGTCAGAGCAGGATAGAAAAATGAAGGGCGTGTCGTACGAGGAGATATTTTCCTCATGCGGCACGCCCTTATTTCATCCTTACAATGTGGATAATTTCTGTACGGCGTCTGCTGGGATAAGCGTATCACAGTGCTCCTCCAGAAACGCAAGGACGGAAGAATCCGCTTTTTCCGGGGAACCATACTCAGAAAGCATATTGCATATTTTGTTGAACTCATTCGTGGAGTGCTCCGATGGGGCGAGAGCGAGAAGGAATGTTCCATTACTCTCATCCTTGTAAAGCGTATTCGCACCCTGGTAAACCGGGGCGATCAGGTGGGAAGCCCGTATCGCGCCGTCCAGATCCTCAAAGGCGAAGAGCCGGACTGAAAATGACGACGGAGCGGCTGCTTCGACAGTCTCCGGTACTCTGGTACCTACGGCGGCTTCTTTTACTTTATTTAACAAGTTGAGAAATTCGTCTGCACCCTCGAGTTTTTCCAGTGTCTCCATATTAAGAGGATCATTCTCGCCCGCGGGAGTGAATTTGGAAAAACGCGTATCCAGTTCTTCGGGATCTTCCACCTTGGTGATGATCAGGACGATAGAGTCCGCGGAGGACGGTATCGCTTCTATCATAAGGGGGATATTCTCTGCCTCGAATCCAAAATCAAAAGAAGCCTGCTGCATCATATCCCGAAATAAAGATTTTGCTTTCTCAGTTCCATAGGCGAGCTCGCTCAGTTTCAGATGGCGTGCCGCCAGATCAGCATGTGTCAACGTACAACGAATCTGATTCTCATTGAGTTTCTCAATCTTCATATGATCACATCCTTATACTATATAAGATAATATGCACATCAAATAGATTTAGATACATATTCTCACGATTAGTATATACAAAAAAATAAAAGATGTAAAGACAAATATGCGGTTTGTGCGTGGATACAGGTCTGCAGGTACTTATCAACAAATCCCATAGGGTTATGAACAATAAACACATTGAAATCTCAGTGCGCCGCACATATAATGGCACTTACAAAAGATGGCATCGCCTGATAAGTAAATCTGACGAAAGGAGGCATATATCAACAAACAGAACCTGAAGCGGATTCTGCTGTCTTTTGCTCCGTCCGGGATGCGGCAGTACGTCATGGCGCTCTCCTTTGGAAGATCAGAGACGGAGTCCACTATTTATCGCAATCCGCAGGGGAAAGGAGTATACTGCAAGATGAAAATGGATGAGACAGGATACAGAGAGCTGTTTACAGAACTGGAGAAATATGAGAGGGACGGCATCGATATTTCGATCGACGGATATAAAGCCAGTCCTCTTCAGATCGTGACTGCTCATATGACAAGAGAAGAGGGTACATATATGCGGGACTATATTATCAGCCACGAGGGGAATATAGAAGAGCTCAGGTTTCATAACATCAATATTCATGGCCGGGCAGACGATACCCCTGAAATGACCGGCAGGACGAACGGATGTATATATCATGATACAGATGTTTAAAAACTTCTGAAACAGGCAAATAATTAATGACGTATAATAAAAATATGTTATAATAAAGCCTGATAGGAGGTGCGGCATGGACGAAAGAGAAAGAAAGGGCAGAGCCCCGGGACGCGGCAGACAGGACGGCGTCCGAAGGCAGCGCCCCGACAGATACGCCCAGAGACCGGCAGGCGGCAGTCATCCCCCGCGCAGGCAGAGGCCGATGAGACGGAGCAGCAGAGCGAGGAGAAGACGGCGCAACACAGTGATACGCTGGATGATATTTTTTATACTGATCCTGGCGGCGGTCGGCGGTTTCCTGATCTGGCAGAGATACGGTGCATCGAATGAGAAGGCGGACCTGGAACAATATTATGAGCTGGATTCGGAAGACGAGATCGCGGTGGTCATCAATAATGAAGTGATCCGTGAGCATGACGGTACAGAGGCTTCATCGGAAGAAACAGAGGTTCCACCTGCGGGAAAAACGTATGACGGTCAGTATTATATCGAATATTCTGTGGTCAGAAACAAGATCAATAAACGGTTTTACTGGGATCCCAATGAAAATGTCCTGCTGTACACTTTACCGGACGGAAATGTCACTGTAGAAGTTGGCAGCAATGAGTATACAGACGTAAACGAACAGAAGAGCGCAGACTATACGATCCTGAAGACGGAGGGAAGAACCGCATACATCGCCCTTCCTTTCATTCAACAGTATACAAATATGGAATATGAAGTGTATGACGAACCGACAAGAGCGGTGATAACCTCTGAGTGGGGCGAGATACAGACCGCAGAGATCCGGCGTGATACACAGGTGCGCTATCGGGGAGGCGTGAAGAGCCCGATCCTTACGGAGATAGCAAAGAATGACAAGGTTACGGTTCTTGAGGATGAGAATGACTGGATGAAAGTCGGCACCAGCGATGGATTTATCGGATATGTCAAGACGAGCACGCTCAGAAATATTGCGCCGGAGACAACTTCAAGAGAGTTTGAAGAGCCGGTTTATTCAAATATTTCCAAAGGCTACACCATCAATATGGCGTGGCATAATGTATCCAATGGAGATGCAAATAATTATGTGCTGGAGACAATAGCCGGGACAAAAGGACTTACGACGATAGCTCCGACGTGGTATAATCTTGCCGATACGGATGGGAATATCAGTTCTCTGGCAGATTCGGATTATGTGAATTACGCGCATCAGTCGAATCTGGAAGTATGGGCTGTACTGAGAGATTTCCACGGCGGCATTAATTCCTATGAAGAAACATATGAAGTCCTCAGTTATACATCCAAAAGGACACGGGTTATCAATCAGGTGATCGCTTCGGCGATCGAGACCGGCGTAGACGGTATCAATCTGGATTTTGAACTGATATCGACAGAATGCGGAGAGCATTATATACAATTTGTCCGTGAGTTGTCGGTGCGGTGCAGGCAGAATGGCCTTGTGCTGTCGATAGATAATTATGTGCCGCAGCCTTACAATGCGCACTATGATATCGAAGAGCAGGGGGTAGTGGCGGATTATGTCGTGATCATGGGATATGATGAGCATACGGACGGTTCTTATGAAGCCGGGTCCGTGGCATCCATCGGATATCTTGAGAATGGAATCTCAGATGCACTGGAGTCAGTCTCTGCCGACAAATTGATCGCCGGAGTGCCGTTCTTTACGCGGCTGTGGTTTGAGACGCCTAAAACCGAAGAAGAACTTGCTGAAGAAGAAGGAACGGAGGCTGCGTCATACCCCAACAAAGTGACCAGCACTGCATACAGCATGGATGCTGCTGCCGCTGTTGTGGACGCTGCGGGCGCTGACCTGCAGTGGGACGAAGAGACGAAGCAGAATTATGCGCAATGGGAAGCTGACGGCGGAACCTATAAGATCTGGCTCGAAGATGCCCAGTCGCTGGAAGAAAAGCTGAAAGTCATTTCGGCAAATAATCTTGCCGGCGTGGCGGAATGGAGTTTGGGAATGGAAAACTCCGGCGTCTGGGATCTGATCCTGCAATATGTGAATTGAAATTTTACACAGGATACAGTAAATGAGCGGAAACGGAAATCCCCTTTTTGCATATATTTAGATATATGTGAAAGGGGGATTCTTTATGTGGAAGAAAGCTGTGCCTGTGGCGGCGTTGGTTGGGCTGATCATGCTGATACTGGTCTGCCAGATGCTGGGGACTCATCTGAAAATGGGATTCACAGGAAGAGGGGGAGCAGAAGAAACGTCGGCTGCCGTGCAAAATGACCGGGTGATCGTACTTGATCCGGGACATGGCGGAATAGACGCGGGCAAACTGGGCGTCAATGGAACCGAAGAAAAGGAAGTGAATCTGAAGATTGCCTTAAAAGTGAAAAACAAATTGGATAAAGCGGATATGGAAGTGATTCTGACCAGAGAAACAGACGACAGACTTGCGGATTCTCAGGTTGAAGATCTCAGAGAACGAGTTGCGCTCATGAACAGAGAAAGTCCCGTTATCGCGGTCAGTATCCACCAGAACAGTTACAGCGAAGAAAATGTAAGTGGAGCGCAGGTGTTTTATCATTCCCGCTCTGAAGAGGGAGAGCGGGCGGCAGAGGCGATACAGGAAAAACTCAACGAACTGCAGCCGGATAATAAAAAGAAAATAAAATCGAACGATACATATTATATATTGAAGAATACGGAAGTCCCTGTGATTATTGTGGAGTGCGGTTTCCTGAGCAACTATGAGGAAGCGCAGAAACTATCTTCCGACGAGTACCAGGAAGAAATCGCAGAGGCCGTGTCGGATGGAATTCTCCTATATATAGAAGAGATCCGACAGCAGACGAACGCCGGATGAAGGAGCGGGTAAAAAAAGTTTTTTTTTAATACAAATGATGGTATAATAAAATTTATGGAAACAAAAATAAGGAAAATAGATAAAAATCAGATAGATGAAAATATCATAAATGAAGCCGGCGAACTCCTGAAACAGGGAGGGCTTGTCGCATTTCCGACAGAGACGGTATATGGCCTTGGGGCGGACGCGCTTCAGGAAGAAGCGGCCCGGCGCACCTATGAGGCGAAAGGGAGGCCGTCGGATAATCCACTGATCATCCACATCGCGGACTATGAGGATCTCCGGGAGATCGCTGTAAATATTCCGCCAGAAACAGATATGCTGGCTGCGCATTTCTGGCCGGGCCCGCTTACTATGATCTTTGAAAAAAGTGAAGCCGTTCCTTATGAAACTACAGGCGGTCTCGATACAGTTGCTGTGAGGATGCCGGAAGATCCTGTCGCTCAGGCGCTCATCCGCGCTGCCGGCGGTTTCGTCTCAGCCCCCAGCGCCAATACGTCGGGACGGCCAAGTCCTACAGAAGCAGAACATGTGCTGGAGGATCTGGGCGGAAAGATAGATATGATACTGGACGGCGGCGCTGTGGATATCGGACTGGAATCTACCATTCTTGATATGACGGTCATCCCTCCGATGATCCTGAGGCCGGGTGCGATCACAATGGATATGATTGAAGAAGTGATCGGCCCGGTGAGGATGGATGAGTCGCTGATAAGCGCGGACAGTGCGCAGGCGCCCAAAGCGCCGGGAATGAAATACAGGCACTATGCTCCGAATGCGGAATTGATCATCGTTGAGGGAGATCTGCGCGAGGAGATACTGGCAATACGGCAGCTTGCATTTGAGGCGGACAGAAAAGGCCATCCGGTGGGGATCATTGCAACGAGCGAGACGCTTCCTTTCTATAAATATGGCGTTGTCAAAAATGTCGGTACAAGGGAGAATGAGAAGACGATTGCACGCGGCCTCTACAGGGTGCTTCGCGAGTTTGATGAAGAAAATATAGATACTATCTACAGTGAGTCGTTTGCCGGGCAGGGCATTGGAGAAGCGATCATGAACCGGCTGGAGAAAGCGGCCGGGCATCTTCATATCCCTGCGGCAGATGTTGTCAAGCTCCAGAAATACAGGCGGATCACATTCGTAAGCGGTACGGATTCGGCCAGGGGGCCGATGGCGGCAGAACTTCTCAGGCACTGTGACCTTGCGCAGGAGTATGTAATAAATTCCAGAGGGATGGTGGTTCTCTTTCCGGAACCGGCCAATCAGAAAGCAGAGGCCATTATGAAGAGCGCACAGATGACGCTGGAAGATCACAGTTCGCTCCAGTTCGACGAGGAAGATATCCAGGAGGATGCTCTGATACTGACGATCGAAGAGAGCCAGAAAGAAAAGATATTATCCGAATACGGTCATCCTGATCATGTATTCACTTTAAATGAATATACGGAGGACGACACAGAGATCCCGGATCCATACGGGAAACCGCTGACAGCGTACGGCGAATGCTTTGAAGTGCTGAACAGGCTGATCAAAAAGCTTGCAGTAAAATTAAATTCACTTACGGAGGAAGAAAAATGGCAGGAAGAACAGTAGTGATGGATCACCCTTTGATTGCTCACAAGATCAGTTACATCCGGCAGGAGAGCGTTGGAACGAAAGAGTTCCGGGAAGTGATCGGTGAGATCGCCCAGCTCATGTGTTATGAAGCGACAAGAGATCTGAAGACGCAGGAAGTGAAGATAAAGACGCCGATTGCGGAAATGACGGGGCGGGTCCTTGCAGGAAAGAAACTTGCGATCGTGCCGATACTTCGAGCCGGCCTTGGCATGGTGGACGGCATGCTTTCACTGATCCCCACGGCGAAAGTCGGGCATATCGGGCTTTACAGAGATCCGGATACCCTTGAGCCGGTGGAGTATTACTGCAAACTCCCGGCAGACTGTGAAGACAGAGAGGTGTTCGTCGTGGATCC
Organism: uncultured Eubacteriales bacterium; assembly: GCA_949294665.1. GTDB lineage: Bacteria > Bacillota > Clostridia > Lachnospirales > Lachnospiraceae > Mediterraneibacter. The sequence goes on along the minus strand of CASFID010000011.1, from coordinate 2,342 downwards.
AATGCTCGCGACCGGCGGCTCCAGCGTAGAGGCGATACGCATGTTAAAGGACAAAGGGGTAAAACACATTCGATTTCTATGCGTTCTGGCTGCACCCGAGGGGCTCAAAAGAATGCAGAAGGAGCACCCCGACGTGGATATTTATATAGGAGCGCTCGACGAGAAACTTAACGACCACGGCTATATCGTTCCCGGCCTGGGGGATGCCGGCGATCGTATATTCGGTACAAAATAAAAGCGGGATGCTGAGAAAGGCGCTCATGCAGGCTCGAACATCAGAAGGAGATATGAGTATGTCAGAAAAGAGAACAGACTATCTGTCGTGGGATGAATATTTTATGGGAGTCGCGATGCTGTCGGGCATGCGGTCAAAAGATCCGAATACACAGGTGGGATGCTGTATTGTCAGCCAGGAAAATAAGATCCTGTCTATGGGGTACAATGGTTTCCCTAACGGATGTTCTGATGATGAATTCCCGTGGGACAGAGACGGGGAAGATCCTTTACAGACAAAATATGCGTATTCTACACACAGTGAGCTGAACGCGATATTGAACTACAGCGGCGGAAGTCTCGCCGGGGCGAAACTCTACGTAACGCTTTTTCCCTGCAATGAATGTGCGAAGGCGATCATACAGTCGGGGATAAGAGAAGTTATCTATGACTGCGATAAATATGCCGATACGGTAAGCGTTCAGGCGTCAAAACGTATGATGGATGCCGCGGGGGTGAAGTATCACCAGTATCAACGCACGGCCAGGAAGGTAGAGATCAGACTCTAAGCTTAAGGCTCCCCTTGCGGGAGCATTTCCATGTGCAGAAAACAAAAGAACAGAGGAGTAACATATAATGAAACGTATTTTGATGATGGTGTTGAGAAACCTATTCATAGTGCCTTACGGATGGATTCGACTGTGCTATCGGGCCGCTCATGTGGATAAATATTCAGAAGAGGATATGTATGCATTTCTTAAGTGGATAGATCTTCGCGCCAATAGAGGGGGGAATGTTCATATCGATGCGCATGGCGTGGAAAATCTTCCCGAGAAAAACGGCTTTATGTTTTTCCCGAATCATCAGGGACTGTACGATGTATTGGCAGTAATCGAAGCCTGTCCGAGACCGTTTGCGGTAGTCGCCAAAAAGGAAATCGCCAACATCCCGTTTTTAAAACAGGTGTTTGCATGTATGAAAGCATATATGATCGACCGCGATGACGTCAGGCAGGCGATGCAGGTCATCATTAATGTAACAAAAGAAGTGAAAAAGGGCAGAAACTATCTGATCTTCGCAGAGGGAACACGCTCCAGGAATGGAAACCAAGTCGGCAGTTTTAAGGGAGGCAGTTTCAAATCAGCAACAAAGGCACAGTGTCCCATCGTTCCGGTGGCTCTGATCGATTCTTTCAAACCGTTTGACACCAACACGATCAAGCCGGTGACAGTACAGGTGCATTTTCTGGAGCCGATCTATTACGAAGAATATAAAGATATGAAGACGACGGAGATCGCTTTGATGGTCCAGGAACGCATACAGTCTGTTATCGATGCAAATGTCTGATTCGTCGATGAGAGTATATATAACTCTCTGTCTGACAGTCGCAGCGAAAAGATCGGAAAAAGTTTAAAAAGTCGTTGACATTACAAACCCTGTTTAGTATAATAAGTTTCGCATTATTAGTGCAGAACTGAATATTTGCTGTGTATATGCACAGCCGCATTCAGAATCGGGAGAAATACTCAAGAGGCTGAAGAGGCGCCCCTGCTAAGGGTGTAGGTCGGGAAACCGGCGCGAGGGTTCAAATCCCTCTTTCTCCGTTTGATATTATCCTAAAAACTACTGGAAAACCCAGTAGTTTTTGTATATTCGATGTAAACTTGTGGATAATATCATGTAAAAATACCACATATAGTACCGGAAAAACGACCAGGAGAAAAGTTGAAAAAACTTGTAAAAAATGGTTGACAGATGGTAGAAATAAGTGGTACTATATCTAAGCTGACTCGTTGGGGCCGGCAAAAAAATAAAAAAGTTCTTGACAAAGCAGATGATGTTTGATAGAATATCCAAGCTGTCGCTTTTGAGAGAACGACAGGAACCTTGATAACTGAACAATAGACAACAACCCTTGAAAATTTCTTTGAAGAGAAAATTTCTAAGAACGTCATTGGACAATGAGGTTCGACTCCGTCGAACGGTTTTCACGCTGGATTCGTGAAAGACCTCATCAAGTGTTCAATGTCAACCAAACACAGTAAAAAGGGAAGAATTAGCTAGTAGTTAGTTCTGAACTTGGAACAAACATTTTTAACGAGAGTTTGATCCTGGCTCAGGATGAACGC
>CASFID010000010.1 GCA_949294665.1 uncultured Eubacteriales bacterium | reverse complement strand
TTACGCGGGCAAACTGGGAACAGATGGAGGTGGAGAAGAAGATGTGCGATGCATTAAAAGAATTGTTTGCAGAAGAATTGAAAGAGGCTGACAGCAGAGGAAGGGCAGAGGGCGTACGACAGGGTATGCAGCAAGGTATGCAGCAAGGTATGCGACAGGGCATGGACAAAGGCATCCGTCTTGCAAAAGAAGCGCTGCGTCTGTACGCTCAGGGCGATTCGCCGGAACAGATCGCAGAAAAATGTGATCTGTCAGTAGAACAGGTGAGAAAAATACTTGAATGAAAGATCAATGATAAAGGAGTAATCTATTATGAAATTTGTATACCCTGCGGTCTTCCGCAGACAGGAGAACGGCGGATATCACGCATTTTTTCCAGATCTGGAATGCTGCGAAGCACAAGGCGAGACACTCGACGACGCGATTGAAAATGCAAACGAGGCATGCCGGACATGGCTCACGGTTGAACTCGAGGAAGAGGAACCTGTAATGCCTTATGTATCTGATATCGAGGACATCGAGGTAAAAGACGGCGATATCGTGAGAAATATCTCCGTAAATATCCGATTCTATGAAGGATGGGATGAATAAACAGACGGTTTGGAAATAAGACAGAGCCCCGGATCGGCCGCTGGCCGTCCCCGGGGCTCCCGGTCTGCATGGTTCTTGTAAATAAGAGTATTATCAGCTGGCTGGTTTTTAAAGTTCCCCCTGTTCTTGTTTCTCAGCATTCAGAATATCTGCATATGCACCCTGGCGGTTTACGATCTTTCCATTCGTAGCCATGCTCCCCTTCTGGATATCCACCATCATGATATTTACTTTATCCGGAGTATAGCGGGAATATCTGCATATTCCTTCTGTAATATGAGTTACCAGATCGTCCTTACACTTTTCGCTTCGTCCCTCTGTCAGATACATAAGGACAAATGCACCATGGTGAGTCACATCGACCGGCGGATGATCGTCAAACACTACTGCGATATACTCGGGAGCTGCCCCCAGGTCTTTTCCAACATTTTGGCAGATTTCTTCTCTTATCTTTATCTTTGCGTCGTCAGGAACTCCTTCCTGCCATCGGATCATAATCAGTGACATTTTCTCTCTCCTATCCGGTTTTTTGTTTTCAGTCTGTCTCGTATGGCTCGAAATCACATGTCTTTGTATAGCCGTCCCGTGTCGCCTGTGCGATCCGGCCTCCTTTAACAGCATCTCCGACCGTAATAATGTTGGGCCCGAACTTTTCTTTATATTTCTGCGCGACTCCAAGTGCTAATACAACATGATCAACATCCAGACTCATCTGTCCGCCGGTATCCATATTCATTATTTCCAGGCTGTGTTCTGTTACCTTTATCAGCTTATGCTTTGGATAAAAACGAACGCCCAGCTTCGTAAGTCTGTCGGCTATCCCGTCTAATATCTCGGGCAGAAGCCCCGGCCCTATGGAATCCTGCATTTCTATCATACAGACGTCTGCTCCGCCGTCTGCCAGAAGTTCCGCCGTCTCCAGGCCGGTCATACCGGATCCCACAACTGCTGCTCTGCCTTTCAGTCTCATATCTTTCTCTATGATTTCTTCCGCCGTATACACGTGCGGCATCTCAAGCCCGGGGATCGGTGGCCTGACCGGCACTGCTCCCGCTGCCATCACAACTGCGCAGGGCTCCAGTGAACTGACATATTCAAAAGACGCTTCACATCCCAGTTCTACTTCGACGCCTGCCTTTCTGATCTGTGTTTCCATTGTTTCGATCAAACGGTATATTTTTTCTTTATACCTGGGTTTTGCAGCAAGGTTAAGCGAACCGCCCAGCCTGGATCTCTGTTCGAGCAGTTTCACCCGGAATCCCCGTTTTGCGAAAGTAAGGGCCGCCTCCATACCTGCCGGTCCCCCGCCTATCACAACGACTTGTCTTCCATTGCCGTCTTTTCTGAGATCCCGCAGCCATATCTCATTTCCGGCCAGCGGGTTAACGGCGCATCCGGCGCTGCACTGTCCCTGCCCTCTTGCTTCTCTGCAGTACAGACATCCGATACACTTGCGTATCTCTTTCTCCCGGCCTTCGTACGCCTTACGCATGAACTCCGGATCTGCCAGATGTCCTCTCGCGATTCCGGCAAATTCGCTGATACCGGACTTTAGCATCTGTTCCGCCTCTTCCGGCGTCTTTATCGTGTCTGTTGCGATCGTAGGAACTGTGATCTTCTCCCGAACTTTTCGGATGATCGGCTCTTTCCAGCCATGTTCATAATAGTACGGATCGCAGTTTGCATTATTTGTAAACTTATTGCCGTTGCTGATATTTAATATATCGATCAGCCCGAGAGAATCCAGATGTTCTGCCAGTTTTACCCCGTCTTCCAGCGTCATATGCTGCCGTTTCTGCCGGTCTTCCATTTCATCCGCGCTGATCCTGACAGAAATGAGGAAATCCCTGCCGACTTTCGCGCGTACTTCTGTTAAGATCTCGTCCAGCAGGCGTACCCTGTTTTCAAAACTGCCTCCATATTCGTCTTCTCTGTGATTAAAGTACGGACTCAGGAACTGAGACAGGAGATATCCGTGTGCAGCATGCACTTCCACTCCGTCCCATCCCGCCTGTTTACACACAAGAGCCGACTCTGCATATTTCTGTATGATCGTTTTTATCTCTTTGACCGTCAGCGGCCTTGGAATATTCCCCGGTATCGCCGGGACATCGCTTGCCGATACAGTCTGTTTACCAATGACTTTCGGGCTGCAGATATTCCCTCCATGCCAGAGCTGTGCGAGGATACGGGTATCGTATTTGTGTACAGTCAGAGCAAGACGCTCCAGACTGTTTATCGCTTTGAGCGTATAGCTCATCTGGTTATATCTCACTCTGCCGTACTCTTCATCAACGACGCCGCCTTCTGTAATGATCATGCCCACCCCGCCGCGGGCTCTCTCTTCATAAAACCGGATGATCCTGTCGTTTGCCTGACCGTCATGTCCTGAAAACCCGAGCATCATAGCTGTCATGACGGCTCTGTTTTTCACAGTGGTCTTTCCGATTTTATAAGGAGAAAACAATATGTTATATTTATCAGACATCACAAAACCTTCTTACCATTCTCTCACGATATTTTTCGCAATCTCGTCCTCATCCAGCTCATAACCAAGCCCCGGCTCAGTCGGCGCATGGATCATACCGTCCTCATCGCATTCGATCCATGTTTTCATGTATTTATGCCAGTCATCCAGAGGGAGAGGCATCTCCACCCATTTACAGTTATTATGAGCCAGCATCACGTTGAAGTGAGCTGCCTGGATCAATGTCGGTCCATAACTGTGAGGTTCAAACTGTACGCGGTGAGATTCACAGAGGATCGCCTGCTTGTGCATGGATGTAATGCCTCCTGTGAAATCACCCAGGGTACGGAAAGCCTCAAACGCACCGCTCGCCAGATATTGCGGAAGCAGGCGCAGCGGCGGCTCTATCGTCTCCCCTACATAGAGCGGAGTCTTGATCTGCTGACGCAGCATCTTGAGCCCTTCAATGTCAAAATCGTCCATAGGGCTTTCCAGCCATTCAAAGTCCAGTTCGTCGCATACCCGTCCTACTTTGAGCGATTCGCATCTGTCATAGACGTTGACCGGGTCGATCGCCAGCTTTTTATCGGGGAATGCCTTGCGGCATGCACGCATCACTTCAATATCCAGGTCAACATTTCCTGTTCCGTGTATCTTATATAATGTGTATCCTCTTGCAAATGATTCCTCTGCTATCTTAATATACTCTTCCGGAGTCTCATAGCACAGTGTGCTCACGTACCCCGGCATCACATCGTGGTCCGCTCCCAGGAGCTTGTAGACCGGCACGCCGTGCTCTTTCCCGAGCAGATCCCACAGTGCGATATCAATATGATTATAAGGCATCTCGTAGCGCACGGATTTGCGGCTGTTTGCCTGCTGGAATTTTTCTACATAATGCGGATCCTTTCCGATCAGCTGTTTCTTCCATCCTTCCAGATGCTCGTCGATGTGAGGTCCGTGGAGAAGCCATCCCATACAGTTTCCTTCATTTCCCTCATCGTCAAAAATCCTCACAAGCATCATCGGATAATAGAACGGCGGATATCCTCCTGCCACAACGTATGGTCCGATTCCGTTAAGTTCCTGTACTTTAATATCTTTGATAACTGCCATATTTTTTCTCCTTTTCTTATTTTGACATTTTATCTGTTGCTCTTATTATCTGCTGCTTTTACAATGCTCAGCCAATATCTCCTCTTTTGTTCAGAGCAGCTACGTTTTCTTCTACCCGTTTGTCGCTCAGTTTGTAGAACCACATGATAATCGCGCCCACGAGCGTGATCAGCGCCGGAAACAGTCCGACATTAAACATGATCGTATTGATCACTTCCTGCGTCTGCTCCTGGTTTGCCACATATCCTGCGGATGCAAGCAGAGCTGTTGCCATCGCAGTAACGATCACACGTCCGATTTTCATTGCAAAAGAAGTGGTGGAGGACAGAAGGCCGTCCACACGGAGCCCGTATTTTAACTGTGAGTAGTCCGATACATCTCCTGTGACCGCATACATTCCTGTTCCGACAGCCCCTGCCCATGCCATTGCAAGGCTGAGAAGGATGATGACCAGAATGTGGTTATCTACCGGGCAGAAGTACACAGCAAACATATTGATCGACATTGCAATAAATGACAGCGAGATCGCACGGCCTTTATTTTTCGTAAATTTATAGAAAAACTGGAAGATAGGTCCTCCTACGAATGTACCAAAACCTCCGATCACACCCACTGCAACGGCCAGGGTAGCGTCTCCGACCACATAAGTCAGATAATACATCTGCTGAGCCAGTCTGCCGTAATTCATCAGTCCGTTTACGACCATTCCGATCAGGATAAGGATCATATATGGATTCCCCACAATACATTTTAACGACTGCATGATCGGTATCTTTTCTTTTTTCTTCGGTGTTACCACTTCTCTGGAATTGAAAAATGTAATAAAATTCGCGATGATCCCCAAGGCAGCGCAGACGGTAACCGCCCAGAAATATCCGGCCGTCGTGTAGGTCTCGCTTCCGCCTGAGAAGAATATCAGCAGGTTCAGGCCGATATAGCTGGCGGATATATTTCCGATCCCTGTTCCGATCATTCTCCACAGGGAGATGCTTCCTCTCTCCTGCGCGTCGCTCGTCATACATGCCTGAAGCGCTCCGTATGCCTGGAACTGCACTGTATTTGCTATGACTGCGATAATATACAGCACCCAGATCCATCCGATCTTCATCCCCATGCTCCAGTCAGCCTGAGCCGCAAACATTGCACACATGCTGAATCCGGTGAGGATCGCGCCCAGAACTACGAACGGGCGGTATCTTCCCCATTTCGTGTGCGTGTGATCGAGCATACCTCCGAGGATCGGATCCTTGATCGCATCAAACGACTGCACCGTTGCCGTCAGCGATGTCAGAGTCTGTGCCGAGATGCCCAGCGTATCTGTGCAGAAGATCGAGAAAAAGTTGTTCACCCAATAAGAATACATCAGGTTGTAACCGCCCAGTCCCAGGCCGAATCCGAACTTCTTAAGCGGAGAATATTTGACATCCGTCGCATTTTTCTGTGTTGTTTCGTTTGTTGCTGCATTTGTGTTTTCTGCTTTCTTTTCGTCCAAAAGTCATTCCCTCCTTGCCTTACTTCGCTATATTCAGCATGCCTTTTTCTTTCAGCTTCTGTATGATATTCGCCTGTTCTTTATCGCTGATCTTGTAAAATGCCAGCAGGATGATCGCCGCCACAGATATGATCAGCGGGAACATCGCAAGATTAAACATGATCGTATCAACGACCTGCTGTGTCTGCTGCTGATTTGCGACAAATCCCGCAGAGGCGAGCATAGCGCTCGCGATCGCCGGGGAGATTGCGCCTCCGACTTTCATGCCGAACGAGGACGAAGATGAGATAAGCCCATCCACCCGTACTCCGAATTTCAACTGTGTATAATCCGCCACGTCTCCTGTCATCGCATACATCATCGTCCCCAAAGCCCCCGACCATACCATATCCAGGCTCAGAAGAAGGATGATCGGCACATGCCAGCCATAAGGACAGTTCAGCACCAGTATCTGATTCAGGCTGAACAGCGCCAGTACGATCATGATCGCCCGGCCTTTATGCCTCGTAAGGCGATGAATGAACCTTGCCACCGGGCCGCCCAGAAGTGTGCCGAATCCTCCCACCAGACCGATCGTTGCCGCCAGATTGGCATTTCCCACCACATAGGTGAGATAGTATTGCTGCACGCTCAGTCTGCCGTAGTTCATCAGACCATTACAGATCATGCCTACCAGAACGATCAACATTGGCCAGTTGCAGAAAAGACACTGGAATGTGGTCTTCATCGGTATCTTCATCTGGGACGGGGAAGGAAGGATCTTCTCCTTCGTTCCGATAAATGTCAGGAAATTCGCCAGAACTCCGAAGCAGCAACAGATAAACACTGCCCAAAAGTATCCGGAAGACGTCCTCTCCTCTCCTCCTCCACTGAAAAATACAAGAAGATAGATTCCGATATAGCCGGCAGCCATATTCCCGATACCGGTACATATCATCCTCCACAGAGAAATACTGCTCCTCTCCTGTGCGTCACTGGTAAGAACTCCCTGCAGAGATCCATATGCCATGAACTGTACCGTAGATCCTACGGTTGCCAGGGTATAAGTCACCCACATCCATACGACTTTCGTCGTCGGCGCCCAGTCCGCCTGTGCGCCAAACACCATACAGATGAACAGCATCATCAGGCATGCGCCCAGGAATACAAAATGTCTGTATCTGCCCCAGCGGCTCTGTCTCCGGTCCATAAAACTTCCGATGATCGGATCATTGATCGCATCAAATATCCTGACGACAAACATCAATGCAGTAATGGACGCCATAGGAACGCCGATCGTATCCGTATAGAAGATCATCAGGAAGCTGTTGATCCAATACCACATGATATTGTAACCGCCCATTCCCGCGCCGAACATCAGCTTTTTCGCAATACTTAATTTTTCTCCTCCCATCTGCACTTTCTTTTCATTTTCACTCATAGTTCTCCTCCTTTCGTTAACTGTCCGACTTTCTGTTCTCCTCCTGCTCTCCTCCTTTCCTGTCTTTATATTTGATGATAAGTGCATCGATAATAGATACTCCCTGGCCTTCGGGATATACAAATACCGGGTTCAGGTCCATCTCTTTTATCTCGTCTCTGTGATCTTTGGCATATCGCGACAGCTTCACCATCACATCTGTCAGCGCTTCAATATCGCAGGGACTGTTTCCGCGATATCCTTTCAGGAGTTTATATGCTTTCAGGCCTTGCAGCATGCGCAGCGCCTCTTCCTTATTCAGAGGGCACGGGTACATCGCGGCATCTTTAAATATCTCAACAAAAACGCCCCCCATTCCCGCCATGAGCATCGGACCAAAATGTGCGTCGCTTGTGATCCCGAGAATCATTTCCACTCCGGGCTCTGCCTGCTCCTGGACCAGGATGCCGTCGATCACTGCATCCGGTTTATAAGTACGGCAGTTCTCCATGATCTCGTCAAAAGCCTTTTCCGCCTGATGGCCATCCTCAATGCCAAGCTGCACGCCTCCCGCCTCTGTCTTGTGCAGGATGTCTGCCGAGGAGACCTTCAGCACAAGAGGATACTTCATACCTGAAACTGCTTTTTTCAGTTCTTCCTTTGTCTTTACTACGGACTGTTTCGGGATCGGCAGATCCAGCGCGTACAGTTCCTTTTTTGAATCCGCTTCGGACAGACTGACGGTATCCTCTCCGTGTTTCTGTTCAGGAACCGCATTTTCCAGTGTATGCACGACTTTCTTGTACTCAATATATTTGCAGATCTTACCGAGCACCTTATATCCGATCAGACTGTTTGCCAGGATCGGAATCCCCGCCTCCTGCAGTTTCCGTCTCCACTGTGCGTCTCTGCGGTCCTCTGTCATAGGTATGCAGAGAACCGGCACAGCTCCCGGCTTTTTCACATAGTCGATCATAGGTCTCGCGTACCGCTCATTCAGCGATTCCCCGAATACTTTCGCCTGCTCAATGTCTTTTTCGTTTGGTTCGGCAAAGCTGGCAATACTGCATATGACCGCGTCTACATTTTTATCGTCTCCCACCGTGGTGAGCACGTTCATCATGACCGTATACACATCGGATGTGATAGCAGTGATATCCAGAGGATTCCTGGGATTTGCGAATCCGGGGAGCAGTTCTTTTAAAGCCGTGATCGTTCCCTCTTCAAAGTCCGGGAGAGGAACGTCATATAATTCGCTTAAGTCAGCGCAGACTGCGTTTTCCCCGCCGGATCCGTTGATCGCACTTATGCCGGATCCTTTCGGCATACGGTCCAGCCATGTTGCCAGCACATTTGTCGCGCATAAGAACTCGTCAATGCTCTCCACCAATATCGCTCCATATTTTTCGCAGACCGCCTGGTAGACTCCTCTGCTGCTTGCAATATTTCCGGTGTGCGAGGCGGCCGCCGCCGCGCCTTTTTTGCTCATTCCTGCCGCGTGGATCACGACCGGTTTTCCCAGCTCATCGGCACGTTTCAGACAGTTCATAAATCTTCTTCCGTCGCGGACTCCTTCCAGATAGATCGCCAGCATCCGCACTTCGGGTTCTTCCAGTACATATTCCATGACGTCCTCCACCATCACCATTGTCGAGTTTCCCATGGAGAATACATAGGATACGTCAATGTACGGACAGCTGACCGCATGGATGGACATTGTCCCGCTCTGTGCAAAGAATGCGACGCCTGTTTTTCTCACGTTCATGTCAAAGTCTGTCCCGGCCATTCCCCATAATTTGACTTTATCTATATTATTGACAAACCCGATACAGTTCGGTCCCATGACCGCCATATCGTATTTCCTGGCGATCCGGATCAGTTCTTCTTCCGCTCTTTTTCCTTCTTCTGTCCCTTCCTCGCTGAATCCGGCCGCCTCTATGATAGCCGCCTTCACCCCTGATCTGCCCGCCTCCTCGAGCAGCGCGGCGCAGGTCTTCGCCGGAGTTGCGATCAGGATGCAGTCCGGAACTTCCGGGAGATCTTTGATCGTCGGGTATGTCTTATGTCCAAGCACCTCCGGAGATTTCAGATTCACGAAATAAACGTTTACATTCCCGCCGTTCTGCAGGGCGTTGATTGCCGAATAATTCCCGAACGATCCCGCTTTCTCATTCGCTCCGATCACCGCTATGCTTTTCGGTTTTAAAAGTTTTGATAAATCCACGTCTGCATCTCCTCCATCTGTACAAATTATCTGTTAAAATACTCAGCCGCCAGATCTTTTCCGATCTCGTATGCTTTTTTGTTCAGTTCCAGCAGTTCAGGCTTTTTCGCCAGAAGACTGAGCATGGAATCTTTGATCCTTTCTGTATCTTCAAACAGGCCGGGAATACCGGCAAGTATTCCGATCAGGACAGTGCTGATCACTTTAGGGTTTCCCAGTTCTGCAACTGTGTCGGAGATCGGCAGCGGTATCCGTCTTATCGAGTCCGCTGTCTCATCCTCCGGTCGGATCAGGGAACTGTTGATGATGAGGCATCCTCCTTCCTTTACAGAATCTTTAAACTGTGCATAACATTTCGGTTCCATCAGTACGACAATATCAGATCTGTCTTTTCTCGGATTTCCGATCTTGCCGCTGCTCAACACAATATAGCAGGAGGAAAGTCCGCCCCTTTTTTCCACCCCGTATCTGGGGGAATATGTGGCGTTCTGCGTATCGGTATTCTCCGCAGTCACTAATATCTTTCCTGCCACCTGTATCCCATGGCCGCCGGAACCGGCCAGAAAAATACTTTTCTCCATTCTATCCCTCCTTATCAGAATCAGACCGGCAGTCCGCCGCGTTTGAACTCCCGGACCGGGAAGTATTTCATCGCTGTCTCTTCAATAAATCTGCTGCTGTCTTCCGGCTTTACTCCGCTGCTGGTCGGACAGTTTGCAAGCACTTCGATAAACGAATATGCCCCGAGCTCCATCTGCGCTTCCAAAGCATATTTCAGAGCTTTTTTAAACTGTATAATGTATTTTGTATTGTGCACACTGCATCTTGCCACATAGTACGGAGCATCCAATGTGGCTACCATCTCGGCAAGCCGCATGGGGCCTCCTTCTTTTCCGCCTCTTGTCGTTGTCGTCTTCTGTCCCGGCATTGAGGTCGGACTGGCCTGACCGCCCGTCATTCCATACAGACTGTTGTTCGCCATAACTACGGTGAACGCCTCGCCCCTGTTCGCTGCGTGCAGCGTATCGCCCAGGCCGATCGATGCCGCGTCCCCGTCTCCCTGATAGATCAGCAGCACGCTTTCCGGGTGCAGCCGTTTCAGTGCAGTCCCCACGCACGGGCTTCTCCCATGGCATGTCCCATACGCGTCCATATCGATCGTAAAAGATCCCATTCCATTGCATCCGACTGCGCCGCCGTATACGAACCTGTCCTCGATCTCCATTTCTTCCACCACTTCAAAACACAGCTTTTGGATCAGTCCATGATAGCATCCGGCGCAGTAAGGAGTCGGCTCGTCATACATCACGGAAGGTTTCTGATATATCAGTTCCATTACTTTTCCTCCTTTGCCATTTCCCTTATCACCTGGGCAGCTTCTTCCGGTATCGGGAGATTGCCTCCGCAGTGTCCATATGTTTTCAGAGGGATCTTCCTGTCGAGGAAGAGAGCGATATCTCTCGCGAACTGCTCAGGTTTCGCCATCTCCACACTCAGCGCTCCCCGTATTCCTTTCAGAGAACGGATCTCTCTCTCCGGGAACGGGAACACAGTGATCGGCTGGAACAGTCCTGCTCTGATTCCTTCCCGTCTTAATATATCGATCGTATCAATACAGATCCGGGCGGAACTTCCATACGCAAATATGACATATTCGGCGTCTTCCATCCGGTATTTTTCCACGATCGTCTCATTTTCCGTCCATTCCCGGTACATGGCCGCATTATCTTCGCAGGCGGCCTCGCATGCCTCCTCACCGGAGAGACCTTTATACTGTCCTCCGTAGCCGGACTGATAGTATCCTTTTCTGTCCTCTCTTGTCCCCCTTCCTGCAGGGACTTTGTACGTGACCGGTGACAATGTCTCAACTTTCTCCGGCAGCTCTACTGATTCCATCATCTGGCCGAGCATCCCGTCCATCAGTACGACAGCCGGGACATTGTACTCGTAGGCTTTTTCAAATGCCAGTCTCGTACAGTCGGCCGCCTCCTGTACAGTGGACGGAGCCAGAACGAATCCGTGCTGTCCGCCGTGACCGAATCCTTTCGTCACAAAATTGTAATCCATCTGAGCCGGTGTAATACAGTTGAACGCCCGCTGTACGTCAACGATAACCCCCGGCAGTCTCCCAAGAGACATACACGCCAGAGCCTCTGCCATCAGGGACAGTCCGGGCCCGGAAGTTGCGGTCATGCATCTGGCGCCTGAGATCGATGCGCCTGTCAGCATCTGGCTGGATCCGATCTCACTCTCAGCCTGTACAAACACTTTTCCTTCCTGCGGCACTCTCCATGACATATATTCAAGCAGTTCAGACTGCGGGGTGATCGGATAGCCGCAGAAAAATTCCAGACCGCTCCTTATCGCGGCTTCCGCCACTGCCTCATTGCCTTTCATTACTTTCTTCATTCTTTTCACATCCTTTTTCCATCTCTAAAAATTTTCATTTATATACGCTGATCGCACCGTCAGGACATATCATGCCGCACATTCTGCAGCCCGTACATTTTTCCTGATCTGTCTGCTCCATATATCGTCCTCCTGAACGGTTCAGCCCCTGCGCTGCGGCGATCAGGTGAAAAGGACAGACGTTCACGCACATCTTGCAGTATTTACATCTGTCTGGATTGATGATAATCTTCGCCATCATTATGCCTCCCGTATTTTTGAATCCATTTGAACTGTTATAATTTTATCTTACAATTTGCACAAAGTCGTTGTAATAAATTGCTATTTTGTGTAAAATATTGACATATTACTTAAAAATTGTCTTTTATTTGTAAATAATTGTTATATTTTTATTTTTAACGGTGAGGAGAGTTGTGCATGAATACTACGATTATCGCAATGGAGTCTGAATTTATGAACTGTTTTTCAGAATCAGTCAGGGAGAATACTTACCGCATCCATACCTCTTCGGCAGAATGCTTCAAGGATGATGCCGCAAGTCTCCATGCTGATTTCCTGATTCTCCAGATTGAAAATCCCGCCTGCTATTACATGGACCGCTTATATGAACTGTATCAGTCCGGCTGTCATCCGTTTATCATATTATTTCACACAGGAACAAGACCGAGGTATACCACTTCATATCCTCTGGACGTCATATCCCGGGAACAGCAGGATGCCATATCGGCATATCTGTATGCGTTGAAAACTACAATAAAAAGATTCTCTTCCCCGGCAGAAGAACCAGAATTATATTCACACATCGGATATCACAGCACAAGATATGAAAAGACCGAATATCTTCGCGAGATCCTCTCAGGCGTATCCAACAAGGTTTTTTCCCAGATCACAAATAAGACGGTACTTGACCTGCAGCCCCGGAATTACTATCTGTATCTTATGTCAACAACAAACAATAATATTTATAATGACTACGCAATGAACCGGGATGTAATGTACTTTCTTGAAGAGCTGCGCAGAGAGGCCGTCTACCAGATACTTCATGAATACAGCGGAGGAGAAATGTTCGGGGCAACGCGGTTTACGAACTGTATTCTGATCAACGCGCCTCATACATCCAGCCTTCTGGAACAACAGCAGTTTTTCACTTTGATATCCAAGAAGCTGCATTATGTGACAGGTTCCGCATACCGTGCTTTTTTTATCAGTGGTATGATACAGGAACCCTGCGACATTAATGATGCATTTCAGGAGCTTATGCATCTGACACGCTATAAGATCTTCTTCCCACATGCCGCTGTCCTGACCGTGGACCATATCCGCTCGCAGAAAAAAATGCCGGACATCGAAGCGATCAATGCACTGCTCCAGCTCATACGCAGCTATACAGAGAAGACGTCCGAGAGTGATTGGAAAGACGCGCTGCACACACTGTTTACGAAACATCTAAAAGAATATGTCAGCATCACAATGTATTACTACTGCTGCAGTACGCTCAATGTAAAACTGCAGGAGTTTTCCTCTCCTTTAAAACAGCCGGATCTGATCCGTTTTTCTCCGCTTCTGGAATTCGATATGCAGATGACAGTGGCGGAGATTGAAGAACTGTATATCACAAAATTTCTGGGGATACGGAAGAAACTGCTCTCCAGAAGCATATTGAGTCCCGACATCCAGGAAGTGCTCCTGTATATTGATGAGCATTACAAAGAGACGCTTACCCTGCAGTCCATCGCCGGACATGTAGGGTTGAGCAGAACATATCTGAGCAAGAAATTCAATAGATGCATGGGGATCAATCTGGCGCAATATATAACTAATTACCGGATCGAAAAGGCCAAAGAATTATTCCGCAGCACATCGCTGAAAGTGTACGAAGTCGCAGAAATGACAGGTTTTAAAGACGGTCAGTACTTTTCCAGAGTATTTCACAGCGTGACCGGTAAAACACCGCGGCAATATGTCAGGGAGACGAGATAGCAATCGAGTAGGAGGCGGTGATTGGCCACCGTCCTCTCACACAACCGTGCGTACCGTTCGGTACACGGCGGTTTCAATAGTTGACGTGCAGTGACTGATAGGCTGCGGCTAAATCGTAAAAGCCCCAGTTTATCAGTCTTTCTTTACTTAGCGCCCAGTTGACCGCTTTGTTTCCGGCATTGAACCAGTATCCTTTGCGGTCGTAGGCTATTGTTGCCGCATAATGACTGTCCACTCCCAGTCCTATAAGTTTCCTCATTCTGATCCTGGGCAGTTTCCATTGTTTCCAGATACACATCCGTATTCGGCGGTACAGCCATCCATTCAGGCTTTCGATGTTCTTCTTCATATCCGCTATCCCATAGTAGTTCAGCCATCCTCTCATGTAGACTTTTATCCTTCTCATGGTTTACTCTCAGCTTCAGCGTTTCCTCCAGATATTTCGTGCCGGATTCCAGCAGCCGCTCTGCGGCCCGTTCACTTCTCGCCAGCAGTACGATATCGTCTGCGTAGCGGATGCATGGTACTCCACGTCTGTGAAACTCCCAATCGAATTCATTCAGATACACATTTGCTAACAGCGGAGATAATGTACCACTCTTTCATCTTTTACCTGTTTTTTCGACAAGTTCAGCAGTATCGTATGGTTCAGCGTGTCAAAGTATTTCGACAAGTCGAGCACAACTGCCCTCGTATATCCCTGCTCGATATACTCTTTTATCCTGATTATGGCGTCTTTCGATCCCCGGCGCTCCCTTGTTCGCCTTCACTCTTTTGTAAGCCCTGTTCAGGTTATCCTTATTCAGCATCTTACTTAAGATGTCCGGCTCTGCACTGTCCCTTTCCTTCCATATCCGGTTGAACGAGCGGTGCGCTCTCACATACCCTTTGAGTTCCGCGCTATCTCTTTGTGAGCAGCTTTCTCTGTTTTCTGTACCCATCTGCCCATTCCTCCTTTCCCAGTCGTACTCAAGACTCCTATTGATTCAGCCCTTCACTGAAAAAGACTATCAGCCAGTATGGCCTCTGCTGACTTCTGCATGTTCAGTGCCACCTTTCTATAGCAGTTACCTGCAACACCCTTGCCTTCGGCTATATCCTTCCCGCTACCGGGCGGATTTGGGACTTTCACCCTTAAGAAACGTGCGCCGCCAGGCGCACGAATTCAAAAATGGCATTGGGATTTTTCCCAACGCCATTTTATAATATTACGCCATGCCCGGGCGACCTGATCATATCTTCATTTTCTCAAGCACTTTATCTATCGTGCTGATCTCTTCTTCCGAAAGTTCCCAGTCAAATGTCCTGCAGTTCTCAAGCGCCTCTTTTGCATTTCTGACACCGCAGAGCGCGGTCCCCACATAGCTCTTCTGTGTGCTCCAGTTGATCGCCACCTGTGCTACCGGTCTGTTATGAGCCTCTGCGATCACATCCAGGGCCTTGAGCAGTTCCATGACTCTTGAAAATTTCGGTTCTACAAAGAAATCGTAGAATTCATATCTGGCGTCATCTTTATCATAGTGGGGAAGCTCACGGATCGCACCTGTTAAGATACCCGCCCCGAGAGATCCATATGTAAATGTATCGATTCCCTTACTCTCACACCACTGCATCAGCGGTTTTGCACTTTGATTTACCATAGAATAGGGCGGCTGGATCGCGTCGATGACAGCATATTTCATCGCTTCCTCCAGAAGCGGCTGATCAAAATTGGAAACGCCTATAAAACGGATCTTGCCCTGTTTTTTCAGATCGTTGAGTGCCCGCATCGTCTCCTCTATAGGAGTATTCGGATCCGGCCAGTGCATAAAGAAGAAATCAATACAGTCGATGCCCAGTCTCTTCAGCGAACCCTCGCACTCTTTGATACAGTTGTCATACGAGCCGTCATTCTTATAGTCCTTAAAAAACGGTATGCCGAATTTCGTAGAGATCATCACTTTATCGCGATATCCGTCACGGATCGCTTTCCCTACGACCTCTTCCGAATGGCCTGCGCCATAGGACGACGCAGTGTCAATAATATTTACTCCATTGTCTATCATCGTCCGTATCGCTTCTATTGAATCTTTTTCATTGACTTCTCCATATCCGTCTCCCCCAATGGCCCATGTCCCTACAGCCAGAGACGATACTTTAACTTCTGAATTTTTAAACTGTTTATATCTCATAATCCATGTCTCCCATCTTCACAAATTACCAAGTACTTCTGCAAGTTGCTTTGTCGCCGGATCCGGTGCGTCAAGCCGCTCCCATCCGATCTCTATGCCGATATTTCCATAATAATCCGCCGCTTCCAGCTTACGGATCGCATCTTTTAACCTGTCGGTCCCTTTCCCGTCGCAGAGTTCTCCCTCGGAAGAAAAATTACCGATCCTTACATATCCAAGATCTTTTCCAAATGCAGAGATGTAGTCCTCCAGACTTTCACCGTTTGCTGCTGCGATGTTCATATCGGCGCATGCTTTTATCTGAGGGCACTTGAGCTTATCCAGCATTTTCTGCAGATCCCGGAGATCTGAGACAATATTGCTGCATGTACCGACCGGGCGCAGATAGATGTCAACTTGATGCTCCTGCGCGTAATTTCCTATGAGCGACAGGCTTTCCGCAGATCTGCCCCACGCCGCTTCCCTGTCTCTGTCATAAAGGCCAAAGCCGGAATCGAGCAGGATCCCTTTTGTGCCGAAATACTCTGCGTCGTCGATAAAGTGTTTTGTCATATCCACACTGAACTCCATAACTTCCGCATTCTCATCGGCAATATTTACAGGACAGTCCATTGTAGGAATAAAAATACATGATACGTCAATTCCGTAAGTTCGGATTAATTTCCGCCAATCGGCAAGCATCTCTCCCCGTTCCTGCAGCGAATAACGGTACATCTCGCACAGATGCGGGGCACTTCCATACAGTTCAATATGTGTCATATCAGCTTCATACAAGGATTTCACCATTGTATCAAGCGAATTATGCGTATAATAAAAAGTATGTACTAAAACATGTTCTACTTTTCCCATTCCATCACCTCTATACCGAGTACGGCAGATATTGTCTCAGGGTACTCAGTCCCCGTTCAATGGACTCATGAGGATTTCTGAAATATCTGCTGTCACAAACTTCCATCGTCATCGCCCCGCTGTAATTATTGGCGGCAAGATCCTGCAGATGCTTTTTAAGCGGCTGATTTCCGTCACCCCATACAAGGAAATTATCAGGCTCTCCGTCATTTAGATGAATGTGGAACATCTTATCGCCAAATATATCGAAATATTCCTGCAGCGTATTTCCGTCATAAATGACCGGGCAGGTATCGATCGCCAGGCCTGAATAAGGAGAATCCAGCCTTTTCAGGACCTTTCTGCAGGATTCGATACCGTTGAGCAGCGGTGTCACATACGTGCACCCGATTTCCCATGCGATCTTCATGTCTGCCTTTTCGGCAGTATACAGAAGATCCTCCGCCAGTTCAAAGCCTCTGTTCCAGCAGTCTTCTACAGGCTCGTCATAGAAGCCGCCGCCAAGTCCTGTCAGAAACATAGGCGCCTCCAGCTCTGCCGCCGCGTCCATATACCGTTTATAATACTCCAGACTGTTTTTGCGGGAGATGGGTTCTTTCGCGCACTGGTTGTAGCAGGAGAATGCCTGCTCGGGAGTAAAGCATACCACTTTGAGCCCGCTTTTCCTGATTGCGCTTCTTATATGAGCCAGATCAAATGTGGAACTGTATACATCACTGAAATGAGGGATATTGCAGTACAGCTCGATCTGACTGATCCCCAGCCTGCAGGTGGATTCCAGAAAATACTCAAAAGAATATCTTTTGTAGGCAATATTCATATTTGCCAGCTGTTCTTCTCTGATCGTTCCCATACGTTCCTCCTATGAATAATATTCCTTCAGGTACGCAAGATATCTGTCCTCATACAGGTGCTTCACGTGCGGATCCGGCTCAAAGGCTTTCTGGAGTCTGACCATGCTGCTGCCTGCTTTTTCTATACTGCTGTATATGCCGAACCCGACCGAGGCCAGCATTGCCGCTCCCAGGGCCGAACTCTCCAGTTCTTCTGTCCTCTGATACGTTCTTCCCGTAATGTCGGCCCTTAACTGGACCCATTTGTCTTCTCTTGCGCCGCCACCACCGATGCGTACAGTATGAATCCCCTTAGCATCCGCCATCTCGCAGAGTTCGATGCATCTCCTTGTCTCAAATGTAAGCATCTCGATAACTGCCTGAAAGAGTTCGTATTTCGTGGTCGTGATGGACAGCCCTTTGATCTCTCCCTCCCCCTGTAAAAACATAGGGCCTAAAGATACCGTTCCCGTTCCATCAAACGACGTGCGGCTCCAGAGCTCCCGGTATGTCTCCTGTTCCGCATTCCCGATGATCTCTGTCATAAACCACTCCAGAAGCGCTCCGCTTGTCGCATACGCACTCAGGCAGGAAGACGTGTCTTTCAGGGGACCGCAACCCGACCAGATATCTTTGTCCGGATGATCCCGGTGACAGTTTACATACCCCTTGACGATCATTCCGATATGATCAAATGTACCGGCAACCTCAGCCGTATTGATATCCGGATCCGTTCCGACGCCAAGGCCGACATAACCGCAGTCAGAATCATGCGCGCCGGGACACACCTGAATCTCATACGGAAATTCCACTCTTCCGAACTTCTTTATCGTCCCAAGTACTTCTGTGGGTTCTACAATGTCTCCGAGCTGCTCCCGGGTAATGCCCACGGCCTCAAGGAGTTCTCCGGCCCATTCCTTTTTCTCATTATCCAGCATGGATTTCCTGCACGCCATAGTGACGTCATTGACGTCCGACATTCCCAGTTTCCGGAGTATAAACTGCTGGATCGTATAATATTTTGCCGTTCTTTCATCCAGCTCTTTCATATGGCGCTTAAAATACAGGATTTTTGCTCCTGTGCAGCCGCTCTCATATACGTCTCCGATCAGCTTCAGGATTCTCTCAGTTCCTACTTTTTCATTAATTTCTTTCGCTTCTTCCGCACCTCTGGGATCAAAACAGAGGAACAGATTATGGACTGCATTTCCCGAGCTGTCTACAGGAATCATGCTGTCTCCGAAAAAGGAGAAGCTGACGCCATACACTTCATCTTTCTGCCAGTTAATATCGGCAACCGTCCTCTGCATACATTCCTGTGTCGATTCCCACATAGACTCCGCATCCAGTTCACAGTACCCCGGTTCCGTTGTAACCGGACGGTATTTGATCGAATTTGAGGCAACCGTACTTCCGTTTTCCGCGTCAACAGCATTCACACGCACATTTGACGTTCCGTAATCAACAACCAATATTATCCTGCTCAAAAGGATCCTCCTTTCATTTACAGAGCTCTCTTCATATAACTCTGGTATTTTTCTTCGTATTTTCTCTGCCTTTCCTGACAGGGATAGAACCTTTTCTCGATCCTGACCATATGACTGATCGCGTCCGTATAATCCTTGTGGATCTTCAGGCATACGGCTCCGGTAACGGCCGCTCCCAGAGCAGAACAATCGATCACCTCAGGCAGTTCGTATACTTTTCCCGTGATATCGGCGCGAAGCTGCGTCCAGATTTCAGATCTCGCCTCGCCGCCGCAGATCCGTACCGCATCTGCGGGAGATCCGCTCACTTTCTCGCATAAACCAGTCATGCAGTGCTCCCGATACCGGATAATAGGCAATGCATACGCTGGAATCCTTGTAAGGTGCCATTGACGACCATATTTCCTCGCCCGGATCTGTTCTTTTCAAGTCCTGTTCCGACAAAACCGGCTATCGCATCCTGTATACCGGGCAGTACTTTCACCTGATAAGGCAGAGGTACGCTGCCGTAATGATCTGCGGGCCCCAGTATCTGATCCGGGCCGACCACCGGCCCCATCTGCGCCGCCGTCACTCCCGCAAGTTCCAGTATATCCTGCTGCCAGTCCGCCTTTAGTTGAGCAGTTCTATCCTGCAGTCCCGGGGCATTTCGTCAAGAAGTTTCTGCATGCATTGCTGCGCCGTATCCCACATGAGCTCCACATATCAAGCTCGCAGTATCCTTTGGAATCAGAATACATGCCGTACTTATCTGCGCGGGACAGGACAGTCTTCCCGTTCTCAGCATCCACTGCATATATTTTTACCCCCGACGTCCCAAAATCCGTAACCCCTATGATCTGTCTCATATCAGTTCCTCGCACATGCCGACTCTATTTATTCACTACGTTTTTCCATTCTCCTGTTGTTAGATAATGCTCCAGCGCATCCAGCACAATGCCGGTCGTGATCTCAAAGATATCCGAACAATAGCCTGCAAGATGAGGTGTGATCGTCACATTCTTCATATGGAACAGCGGATAGTCTTCCGGCAGGGGTTCTGAATGAAATACGTCCAGGCCTGCTCCTCCGATCTTCTTGTTTTCCAGTGCGTCAAGCAGCGATTTCTCATCCACAAGTCCGGCTCTGGCTGTATTGATCAGATAACACGTAGGTTTCATGAGCGCGAACTGCTCTGCTCCGATCATCCCCTCTGTCTCCGGCGTCAGCCGGAAATGTATGCTGATGATATCCGCTGTTTTACACAGTTCGTTTAATTCCACGGGGATGTAGCCCTGTTCTTTTAGTTTTTCCTGGTCTAAGTAAGGATCGTAGATAAGGACGTTCGCCTCAAAGGCTTTCATGATCCTGGCCACACGGGATCCTACCGCGCCGCACCCTACAAGCCCTACGTTTTTCCCTTTCAGATTAAACCAGTAAGCCTTGTTCACATAGTCAAAATATTCATAATCCCCCTGCATTGCAAGGCAGTGCGCCCTGGCGATGTTTTTCACTTCGGCGAGGATGAGTCCGACCGTAAATTCCGATACCGGGACCGCCAGTCTTCCCGGTGCGTTGATCACCTTGACTCCGCACTCATTTGCCACATCCATATTGATATTTTCAACCCCGCTCCTCATGATGCAGACGGCTTTCAGGTGCTTTGCCCCACGGAGTCCGCGGCTTGGGATGCAACTGAAAGCAGACACGACGATATCGGCGTCTTCCATCCCTTTTACGACATCTTCGTTGTCCTCAAGCGCATCCGGCCCTTCTTTCTCCATTTTCAGGAATGCCTCTGACTGCTGTTCATCCGTCCAGCCCACCATATCTTCCACGACGGTCAGGGTACAATCATATTTTTCAAGGACTTTAAAGTATTCCGTGCCGTTGGCGGCGCGCATTGCCATATCGTTGATAAGTAATATTTTTACTGCCATATCTGTCAGATCCTTTCTAAAAATTTTTAATCTTCAAAGGTCAGGACGCCCTTGATATAATCCTCGTCATGTCCGTGAGCCACCGTAGGTATAAAGTCTTCCAGACGATGGAACTCATGTGTGATCATCTTTTCAAACGGGATCTCTTTCCACTTTGTCAGCAGACGGAATGCACGGTCAAATGTCTTAGAAGTATTTGCCACCACGCTGGTCACATGGATATTCTTGCCGTAGATCACATCCGGGAGATTCAGCGTAAGCTTTGGCTCATGCGTCCAGGACGCCGCATTTCCGACTTCAACATATGTTCCGAGAAATGCCGTCATCATCATCGCCTCGATAGAGGATTCCGGCGCGCTCGCGCAGTTGATCACAACGTCACCGCCGCCTCCGGTAATCTCTGTTATTTTCTCTACTCTTTCTTCCAGCGTCATATCCCTGACATTTACAACGACATCGGCTCCGCAGAGTTCCTGTGCCCTCTTAAGTTTATTATCGTTTCGTCCGGTAAGGACAAGCTGCTCTACGCCCATCCTCTTCAGGATCATTCCCGTCATGATACCGATCGGTCCCGGTCCTACGACTACCGCATGGGTTGTCGTACTGATCCCCTCATGCAATCCGCACAGAGGCGTCACGGCCTGTTCCACCGCCCGCATCGCAACCGCGCACGGATCAAGGAGCGCAGCGATCTTGGACGGCATATCGTCCGGGATCTTCCACACATATGTGTTTGCAAAGATATGCACATACTCGCCGAAACCGCCTTTAAAATGCGGATATTTCGATGGATCATGATTCAGGTACTCGTTGATCTGCATCTCGTCTCCGCCATAGATGAAGCCGTTTTCACACGCTCCGCACACACCCTCGCCATGTTTCAGGCAGCCGTGGCAATGGCCGCAGGTGATCCATGGATATACGGCGATCCGGTCTCCCACTTTCAGCTCTCCGTTATAGCATCTCACTCTTTCAGATGCTTTCGGTCCCATGGAAACGACTCTGCCGCAGAACTCGTGTCCGATATTCCCGGAAAATTCCCTCGGATAATCTTTCATATGCATGGTTCCGATGTCAGATCCGCAGATCGCAGCCGCTTCCACTTTGATCACAAGACCGTCTTCCATAGGTTCGGGAATATCATATTCCAGCATTTCAACATCCATATAATCTCTTACTGCCAGTAATTTTGCTTTTGCCATATCCTTTCTCCTCTCTGACTATTTGCTCAAAGGCTGTGTCCCGAAAATATCCAGATGTTTCAGAACTACGTCTTTTGACGCTTTGTATCCGATCTCTACCGCCTCGCCGAGGTCCGCGATCTTATTCGCATCCAGGTATTCTCTTGCAGCGTTGGCGCCGGCCAGCGACATGCCGGTGTAGAAGTTCACCTTGCTGATCCCGTGCCGGATGGCGTCTTTAAAGTTCTGTTCGCTCAGTCCGGATCCGCCGTGCATCACAAGCGGCACCGGTATCTTTTCCCGGATTGCATCCAGCCGGTCAAAATCAAGCTTCGGCTCCCCTTTATAGACTCCGTGGACTGTTCCGATCGCCACTGCCAGCGCATCTACTTTCGTCTCCTCATAGAAACGGACTGCGTCCGCCAGTCTTGTATAAGCTGTCTCGTCCGCCACGTTTCCATCGTCCGTATTTCCCTCATGTCCTGCTACATGGCCGATCTCGGCCTCCACAGACACGCCACACGCATGAGCCACTTCCACTACTTTCTTTGTAATTGCAACATTTTCTTCAAGGGACAGGGAAGATCCGTCGATCATGACCGAACTGCAGCCATAGTGGATCGCTTTCATGACCGCCTCAAAGGACGGGCCGTGATCCAGATGCATGCACACCGGTACAGAAGCTGTCCGACAGCGGTTCAGCGCGTCGGCGAAAAAGCGGTCTGCGTTTGGCGCTTCAAATGAATAGTCACATACCATCAGTATAACAGGTACATTTTTTTCTTCTGCTGCGGAGATGACCGCCTCTGTGTTCATTGCATCGAAAGTATCAAAAGCCCCCACAGCATATTTTTTCTCCCTGCTCTCTGCAAGGATCTCTGTTAACGTTACCAAAGACATTTTTATTCCTCCTGTCATTTCTAATAGCTGCTGACGGCGTTTTCTCACCGGCAGCAGCTGTTTTTATTTATTCTTTATTTGCCGCGGCAAACTCAGCCGCTTCATTTTCCGCATTGATCCTTGCATATTCATCTGCCTGCGCATCACTGAGCGGATGGAAGAACATGGCGATGATCGGGACCAGATAGCACATCGCAGTGCCGCATGCTACGAGAATAGTAAATCTTGTCTTCAAAGCTTCGTCGAATACCATATCCGGGTTGAACGCCACCATGGCAAGTACTGTATTGGAAACGACTCCGGCAATCCCCACGGCTGCTTTGACCGCCACATTATACATGGAATTGAAATAATCACGCGTATCTTTCCCCTTTGTTGCAAGAGAATACTGACCTGCATCAATGTAAAGCGACGGATCTGTTCCATCTGCAAAAGAGCTGAAGAACTGGTATACTGTAAGCAGTACGGTCAGTCCGACTACGCTCCTTCCCACGAAGATCACTGAGAGTAGAGCCAGGAACGAAAGGACATCGGAACATCGCATCGTCAGTTTGCGGCCGAGTTTGCCTGCTATGATCGGCGTAAGATACGAGCTTGCAAGACCGCCCAGATTAACGAAGGCAAATACTGCAGCCGATGCGTTCAGGTCGCCTATTACATACGTGCACTGGAATGCAATCAGGTTCATCAGTGCATAATACCCTGTAAAACGCCCGATATCAGAGAGCAGGATCACAACGCCTACCCTGTTTGTGAATACGCCTTTGACCATATCAATGATACTTGCATGTTTTTCCTTGTTGACCGGGATATCCTTGTTAGGCAGGTCGTAAGGTTTCGCGGCCCTGGCGAAGATTGCATACCCGATGAAGCATGAGATCCCATATACCGTATGCGCTCCGATAAAGCCAAGCATCTCAGAGCCTTTTCCGAAGAAATTGACAAGAGGCACTGTAGTCGCTCCTGCAATGAAGTATCCGATGTAAGTACCTACCCAGTTATAAGAACCGAATAAAACATTTGCCTCGCCGTTGCCTTTTGCCATTTTGGTAAAGATACCGATACGCGCCGTATACATCAGGTCCATAAGCGCCTGCGGGACGGCATAGCCGATTCCCACGATAATAGCGGTAATGATCACGCTGCTTCCGATCTTCACATACAGCAGATAGCCGGCGAATACACAGGCATAGATGCCAAAAATGTACCACGGTCTGAACTGTCCCCATCTGGATCTTGTGTTCTGGACGATCGCGCCGTTGAACAGCGACCAGATGATAAGGAACATACTGGATACCGACATCACCGTTGCGGCCATTCCGGGACTTAGTCCCGCTACATTCGTCATCGCATAGTTGCCGTAATTCTGAATGATGATCAGTGCATATGATCCGAACACCTGATACAGAACGATGATCCAGGCAAGCTTTTTGATTCGTTTCTTCTCACTCGTTTGCTCCATAGTAATTTTCCTCCTACTCTTTTACCTTTTTTGCCGGTCTTTCTTCTCGCAGGATGCGGTCGCGGCACATTCTGGAATAAGAAATCCAGCGGCTTCCTTTAAATATACTTTAAACCCTGTACCCGGATTTAAGCTCAATCGTCAGAACATACAAATCACGCCTGATTATTTCATTCTTTTGCATATTCAAACAATGTTCTGATGTCGTCTTTTGTATATACGTCGCCATGGCCGTAATAGATCACATTATCGTACGCTCTTTCCACCATCTCGCCAAAGCGGTCCAGAGGGATTCCCGCCTTTGCCAGGGATACCGGGGCTCCGATGTGGTCCAGCCAGTTTTTCATGCGCCGGATCCCCTGTCTGGCGGCCAGAAGTTCATCCTCTTCGTCTACTCCGAAAAGCTTTCTTGCGATCTGTGCATATCTGGTCTTTCGCTTTTCTACGTTAAGCGTCATCAGTGCGGGGATGATGATCGCCATGGTCGCTCCATGTGCCGTATCGTACATCTCACTGATGATATGTCCGCAGGCATGGATCATGCTCTCAAACGGTCCGATCCCCAGTACGCAAAATCCATTCCATGAATACGTGGCCGCCCACATCATCATTGCTCTGGCATCCATGTCCTCCGGATCGTCAAGCAGCCGTTCCATACAGTCCATCTGCGTCTTTATCATACTCTCAAAATATCGGTTCTGCATCGGAACAAAAGGATCATTATGAGACAGATACCCCTCCAGGAGATGGGAGACGATATCTGCTGCCGAATATGCGGTCTGGCGCAGAGGGATCGTCTTTGTAAGTTCCGGATCGAGAAGCGCCACGACCGGATACAGCACCGGACTTTCCAGACCGTCTTTCTTTCCCGTTTCATCGTTGCTTATGACCGCTATATTATTCATCTCCGAACTGGTAGCGGGAATCGTGCAGACTGCCACCAGCGGGATCGTCGCCTTTATTTTCCCGTAGTCCTCTACCATATCCCATATATCTTCTCCGCTTCTTAAAGAAGCCCCGACACACTTTGCCTCATCGATCACACTGCCGCCGCCCACGGCCACAATAACATCCGGCTCAAAATCCGCGGCACGTTTTACGAGCTCTCTTGCATGTCTCAGAGATGGATTTGATTTCACTCCATAACATTCACATATCTCCAGCCCTGCGTCCTGCAGCGGGATCAATATTTTGTCGAGGAGGCCGATCTTTTCAAGCGTCTCTTTGTCATAGCTGATCAAAAGCACTCTTTTCCCGTATTCTTTTGCGATCGTTCCGATCTCCGTCGACCTGCCGGCTCCGAAAACAACCTTTGTAGGATTACAATACTCAAACGCATGCATCTCTTTTATCCTCCTTATTCTTTCAAATAATCTCTCGGAATCTTAATCCCTTGACTTATAAGGGGTTTGGATTCCTTTTTTATTAAAATCCCCCACTTTTTTGCCAAAAGCACTTGACAAATCGCCCAAATTTTGCGGCGAAGCCGATTGAATATATTTTATTTC
>CASFID010000009.1 GCA_949294665.1 uncultured Eubacteriales bacterium | reverse complement strand
TCCGTCTCTCCCCTGTGTTCCGCCCTGCTTATCTCCCGCTCACTTATACTTACTTATCATCCAGGATAAGCTTCGCGGCTCCGCAGATGCCCGCATCGTTTCCGAGCTGTGCGAGGACAAATTTTACATTCTTATCGGCAAAAAAGGCCCGCTCCATATAAGGCTCCCTTATGTACGGGATGAGCACTTCTCCTGCCTTCGATACGCCGCCGCCGATGACAAACACAGCAGGATCGGCCACTGCAGCGAGATTGGCCAGGCCATATCCGAGGTATCGTCCGAATAATACCGCGATCTCCTTCGCCACTTCGTCCCCCGCTTTCACTGCGTCAAACACGTCTTTTGCGGTGACGTCTTCTTTGTTCAGGATCGTTGGTCTCATCTCTTGTCCGAGCTTCTGTTTTGCCAGACGTACAATGCCTGTCGCAGATGCATACTGCTCAAGGCAGCCCCTGTTTCCACAGCCGCAGCGATCGGTCTCCTCGTAATTCACACAGAGATGTCCGATCTCGCCGCCGGCTCCGTTTTCACCGACAAGGATCTTTCCGTCTATAATAACGCCTCCCCCGACTCCGGTGCCGAGCGTAACCATGATCATATTCTTCTCCCCGGCTCCTCCGCCTTTCCACATTTCCCCAAGGGCAGCGACGTTCGCATCATTTCCGATGGACGCCTTCAGTCCGGTAAGTTCCTCAAGTTCTTTCTTTACTTCCTTGTACGTCCATCCGAGATTGGCGCTGCCGTTCACGACGCCCTCCGCCGTCACAGGCGCCGGAACTCCCACGCCGATCCCCTCGATATCGCTGCTGTCAAGTTCGTTTTCCTCGATCTTCCTCGCGACAGACGCCGCGATATTCGGAAGAATAGATTTTCCCTCCTCTGAAGTATCCGTCGTGATCTCCCACTTGTCCAGAATTGTCCCGCTCTCTTCAAAGAGCCCCATCTTGACTGTTGTCCCTCCGATGTCAACTCCAAAACAATACTTCATAACTGCTCTCTCCTTTATCTTTATTTATTTGCTCTTCTTCGCAAGGTTCTCCTGAACTCTCTTGTAGAGCTCCTGAGCCGCATTATAGCCCATCTGTTTCTGTCTGTGGTTGACAGCCGCAGATTCCACGATGATCGCCAGATTTCTTCCGGGACGGATCGGGATCCTGTAGCAGACCACCTTGTTTCCGAGGAATTCCGTATACTGTTCCTCCAGGCCGAGGCGGTCATACTCCTTATCTCTGCTCCAGTCTTCCAGCGTGATGACAAGATCGATATTCTGCGTCTCCCTTACACTCTGGACGCCGAACATGGATCTGACGTCCACGATACCGATGCCGCGCAGTTCGATAAAGTGCTTTGTGATATTCGGCGCGGAACCGACCAGCGTCTCTTCGCTCACCTTTCGTATCTCTACCACATCGTCCGTCACGAGACGGTGTCCCCTCTTGATCAGTTCCAGCGCGGCCTCACTCTTTCCGATCCCGCTCTCTCCCATGATCAGTACGCCCACACCGTATACGTCCACGAGCACTCCGTGGATTGAGATGCACGGAGCCAGTCTTACATTCATCCATCGTATGATCTCGGCCATGAAGTCCGAAGTCTGCTTCGTGGTATTAAATATCGGCACGTCGTTTTTCACCGCTTTTTGCAGAAAGCGCTCCTCCGGAACGATGCCGCGGCTGAAGACGATACAGGGGAGCGGATGCGCGAGCAGCTTATCGAACGTCTCCTCCCTCTTTTCTTCGCTTAACGTCTGCACGTATCGATATTCCACATTTCCGATGATCTGTACTCTGTTTGAATCGAACCGGTCATAGAATCCGGCAAGCTGCAGCGCCGGCCGATTGACGTCCGGTACGTTCACCTCTTTCTCTTCCCAGTCGACTTCGGGGGTGAGATTCTTCAGATTCATCTTCTCTACTATTTCACTTAATCTTATCCCTTGTGCCATAGATTATCTCCTCACTTTCTCCTGTTCTTTTTATCATATCACTCATGAAAGAACTTGTACACAGATTCTGCCGCTTTTTCATTCATTGACGGTATTTTGGCAAGCTCTTCCACAGAAGCGTTTTTAATGTCATCCAGACTCTGATACTGTCTCATCAGCGCCTTTCTGCGCACAGGTCCGATCCCGTCGATATCGTCCAGGATAGAATGGACCTGGCTCTTTCCTCTGAGCTGTCTGTGATACTCGATCGCGAAGCGGTGTGCTTCATCCTGTATCCTTGTGATCAGGCGGAACGCCTCCGAGGATCTGTCAATGGATATCTCTTCATTATGATAGTATAATCCACGGGTGCGGTGATAATCGTCTTTTACCATTCCGCATACCGGGATGTCAAGATGCAGTTCGTCAAGCACCTGCAGCGCTACGTTGACCTGGCCTTTTCCTCCGTCCATGAGGATCAGGTCGGGAAACGATGTAAACTTCCCGAGCTGCACGCTCTCTTCCCGCTCTTTCAGCCCGTGTCTGAACCGGCGCGTCAGCACTTCCCGCATACTGCCGTAATCATCCGCTCCGCTGATCCCTTTGATCCTGAACTTGCGGTAGTCGTTGCGCTTCGGACGTCCGTGCTCATAGACGACCATAGAGCCGACCGACTCAAACCCGTTCGTATTGGAGATATCATATGCCTCCATGCGCCTGATCTCCCTGAGCCCGAGCAGAGAGGCGATCTCTTTCACCGCCCCGATCGTCCTCCCCTCTTCTCGTTTCAGCCGCTCTTTGTCTTTGCTCAGGACCATCTGCGCGTTTTCGCGCGCCAGCTCCACAAGCCGCTCTTTCGTCCCCTTTTTCGGCACTTTGATAGACACTTTCTGTCCCCGTTTCGAGCTAAGCCACGTCTCCAGAAGCTCTCTGTCCTCCACCTCGGCCTGGAGCATCAGCTCCCCGGGAATATACGGCGTTCCTGCATAATACTGGAGGATAAAGCTGTTCAGTATCCCCGAGGCGCTCTCGCCGCCGGAGATGCGCAGGTAGAAATGATCCCGCCCGATCAGGCGTCCGCCGCGGATAAAGAAGACCTGCACGACCGCATCCTTCTCCTCGGACGCTACGGCCAGGACGTCTCTGTCCTCCCCGCTTGAGTCCGTGATCTTCTGCTTCTGAGCTACTTTCTTTACGCTGTTCAGAAGTTCTCTGTACTCAATCGCTTTCTCGAATTCCAGCGCCTCCGACGCCGCGTTCATCTTCTCCTCCAGTTCTTTTAAGATAATATCATAATTTCCGTTCAGAAAATGCAGCACTTCGCTGACCGATTTGCCGTACTCTTCCTGCGAGATATAGCCCTGGCACGGTGCATCACACTGCCTGATGTGATAGTTGAGGCAGGGGCGTTCTTTCCCGATATCCCTTGGCAGGTTCCGGCTGCAGTTTCTCAGATGATACAGCTTATGGATCAGGTCGATGGTATCTCTTACCGCCTGCGCGCTCGTGTAAGGACCGAAATAGCGCGCCTTGTCTTTCAGCATGCGGCGGGACATCACGACCCTTGGAAACGCCTCGCCTGTCGTCACCTTGATGAACGGATATGTCTTATCATCCATGAGCATGGTGTTATATTTGGGATGATGTTCCTTGATCAGATTGCACTCCAGCACAAGGGCTTCCAGCTCCGAATCCGTCACGATATACTCAAAACGCCGGATGTGCGTCACCATCTGTTCGATCTTGATGCCCTTATTTCTGCTGTTCTGAAAATACTGTCTCACCCGGTTTTTCAGACTGACCGCCTTACCGACATAGATGATATGGTCGTTTTCATCATGCATGATATAGACGCCGGGCCTGGCTGGCAGCTTTTTCAATTCCTCCTGTATGTCAAACATGGTTGCGTCTCTCCCTCTTTGTCCTCTGCGGACCACGATAGTCTTTTACGAAAAGATCAGCCGGGGAGCTCTGCTCTGACAGTTCCCCGGCTGCTGCCTTTCGTCTATCTGTACGTACACTCATTCCCTTTGGGGCCTTCCTGCGTTTCGTGATCCTTCGTCTCCGGTTTTTCGACAGGCTTCATCACGATCCGTCCTTCCCGCTCGTCCGGCGTCTGATCATCCGATTCCTCCGGCTCAGGCAATCCTTTTACCTCCCGGAATATCTTCATGAATTCTTTTCCCGTGATCGTCTCTTTCTCAATGAGAAAAGCGGCGATCTTGTCGAGCGCTTCCCGGTTCTCCGCCAGGAGTTTCTTCGCCTCCGCATACGCGGCTTTGAGCATCTTCATAACTTCCTCGTCGATCTCACCTGCCGTCGCATCGCCACAGTTGAGCACTGCTCTTCCGTCCAGATATCGATTCTGGACAGACTCCAGGCCCATCAGCCCGAAACGCTCGGACATGCCGTACTGTGTGATCATGGCGCGGGCTGTCTTGGTCGCCTGTTCGATATCGTTGGCAGCTCCTGTTGTCACCGTATCGAACACAAGCTCCTCTGCTGCCCGTCCGCCCAGAGCCACAACGATCATTGCCTCAAGCTCTTTCTTCGTATTTAAGAACTTCTCTTCCTCCGGCGTCTGCATCACATAGCCCAGCGCGCCCATGGTCCTTGGCACGATCGTGATCTTCTGCACTGGTTCTGTATTCTTCTGGAGCGCAGTCACAAGAGCGTGTCCCACCTCATGATAGGAGACAATGCGTCTCTCCTCCTTGCTCATGATGCGGTCCTTTTTCTCTTTGCCGACAAGTACGACCTCCACAGCCTCGAAGAGATCCTTCTGGCTCACCACCTGTCTGCCGTGCTTGACCGCATTGATCGCCGCTTCGTTTATCATATTGGCAAGATCGGAGCCGACCGCTCCCGAAGTGGCAAGGGCGATCGCTTCCAGATCAACGCTCTCGTCCATCCGCACGTCTTTCGCATGTACTTTCAGGATCTCTACTCTTCCTTTCAGATCCGGTTTGTCCACGATGATCCGCCGGTCAAAACGTCCCGGACGGAGCAGAGCCGGATCAAGGATCTCGGGCCGGTTTGTCGCAGCGAGGATCAGGAGTCCTTTGTTCGTATCGAACCCGTCCATCTCCGCCAGAAGCTGATTGAGCGTCTGTTCGCGTTCATCATTACCGCCAAGCGCCGTATCACGCGTCTTTCCAATGGCGTCGATCTCATCGATAAAGACGATACACGGAGCCTGCTGCTGCGCCTGCTTGAACAGATCGCGCACTCGGGAAGCGCCGACGCCCACATACATCTCCACGAACGCAGATCCCGAGAGTGAGAAGAAAGGTACTTTCGCCTCTCCGGCCACTGCTTTGGCAAGGAGCGTCTTTCCGGTTCCCGGAGGCCCTACGAGCAGAGCTCCCTTGGGAAGTTTCGCGCCGATGCCGCTGTATTTCCCTGGATTATGCAGGAAATCCACCACCTCCTGCAGGGATTCTTTCGCTTCGTCCTCGCCGGCCACATCCTGAAAAGTAACGCCCGTCTCCTTCTCCATGTACATCTTGGCGTTGCTCTTTCCGATTCCCATCATACCGCCGCCTTTCGACATCCTCTTCATCAGATAGACAAGCATCGCCGCCATAAGACCAATGGGAAGGATCACGGTAATAAACAGTTCAAAGAGCGTCTGCCCCACCGTGTCCGCGGGCTGACTGGCAAACTCTACTCCAGCCTCTTCCAGCTTTTCCACAAGAGCATAATCGTTCACATATCCCGTGTAGTAATCCGGTTCCCTCTCCGCGTCCGTGCCGCTGGTAGAACGCATCTGCCGCTGGAACTGTCCCCAGATCGTGCCCGCAGTTCCGGGCTGCATATTTTCCTCAAGTTCTTCGCTGCGCGCCTTATCTGTCAGAGTGATGTATATCCGGTCGCTGTTCAGACTTACTTCCTGCACCTTTCCCTCCTCGATCAGGGAAAGGAACCTGTCGTAACTGATCTCTTCCGGGCCGGATCCACGCATAAGAGAGAACAATCCCATCACCAGAAAAGTGACCAGCAGGGTTGTTACGAGGATGATTCCCCAGCCCTGCCGGTTGTGATTCGGATCATTCTTTTTATTATTATCGTCCACTTCCGTTCCTCCTAATACAAGTCAGCGCCGCCTGCATTGTGATGACACAACGACGCTATTATCATTATTATAAGGACAGGTTTTACATAAATCAATAAAAAGATTATGAAAATATTGTAAAAAGACAAGTTTTTATAGTATACTGAGAACGAAATATGTCTTTTTTGCCCGTGAACGCTGCGCATCCGCTACAGACACCGCAGCGCCTGAACGGCATGAAAATATGTGCAGGGAGAGAGAAAGATGAATATCGGTTTTGACAATGAAAAATATCTGAAGATGCAGTCTGAGCACATCAGGGAGCGCATCGGAAAATTCGACAACAAGCTTTATCTGGAATTTGGCGGAAAGCTGTTCGACGATTACCACGCATCGCGCGTACTGCCCGGTTTTGCCCCGGACAGCAAGCTCAGACTCTTAAAAGAGCTCAGCGCACAGGCTGAGATCGTCATCGTCATCAGCGCCAGAGACATCGAGAAGAATAAAGTCCGCGGGGATCTGGGAATCACATACGACAGAGACGTTCTCCGCCTGATCGAGACATACCGGGAGCAGGGGCTCTATGTAGGAAGCGTTGCGATCACGCAGTTCTCCGGACAGGAGAGCGCTCTCCTGTTCAAGAACCGGCTCGAAAATATGGGGATCTCTGTATATATCCACTATGTTATACCGGGTTACCCGTCCAATGTTCCTCTCATCATCAGTGACGAGGGCTATGGCAAGAACGACTATATCGAGACGACACGTCCTCTCGTCATCGTGACCGCGCCGGGACCGGGAAGCGGCAAGATGGCCACCTGTCTCTCCCAGCTCTACCATGAGCATAAGAGAGGGATCCATGCGGGATACGCAAAGTTCGAGACCTTTCCCGTCTGGAACCTGCCCCTCAGCCATCCGGTCAATCTGGCATACGAGGCTGCGACCGCCGATCTGAACGATGTAAACATGATCGATCCGTTCCATCTGGAGGCCTACGGGGAGACGACCGTAAACTATAACCGGGACGTCGAGATCTTTCCTGTCCTCAACACGATATTTGAAAAAATATACGGGGAAAGTCCCTACAAATCCCCCACGGATATGGGCGTGAACATGGCCGGCAACTGTATCTGCAATGATGAGGCGTGCCGTGAAGCGTCCTGCCAGGAGATCATCCGGCGTTACTATGCGGCTCTCAACGCTCTCGCAAAGGGCGAATCCTCCGATAAAGAGGCACAGAAGATCGAACTGCTCATGAACATGGCCGGCATCACCGTCTCGGACCGCAAAGTAGCCGTGCAGGCGCTGCAGCGCGCCAGAGAGACCGGAGGCCCTGCCGCAGCCCTGGAGCTTGAGGACGGGCGTATCGTAACAGGCAAGACGACGAACCTGCTCGGGGCATCCGCCGCTCTGCTCTTAAACGTCCTCAAAGTCCTGGCCGGCATCGATCACGAGGAACACATCATCTCCCCGGAGTCGATCGAGCCGATCCAGAAGCTGAAAGTGGATTATTTAAAGAGCCGGAACCCGCGCCTCCACACGGATGAAGTGCTGATCGCGCTCTCCGCCAGCGCCGCGGCCAGTTCACAGGCTCGCCTCGCACTCTCCCAGCTCCCGAAGCTTGACGGCTGTCAGGCGCATACTTCCGTCATGCTCTCCGATGTGGATATCAAGATCTTCAAGAAGCTGGGCGTACAGCTTACATGCGAGGCGGTATACGAGCATATCACAACTTTCGCATAAAAAAAGTATTGTGTTTTCCCTGCGTCCAGGTGTATACTATATAAGTATTTTTACAGTCTGACCATATGCATAGGAACTGAGCTGCAAGGAAGCAGCGCTTTTCCTGTGGTCAGACTGTACTCATTTTCAGGAACTGTAAACGTAATTTATGCAGGAGGTCAGCTAACTATGGCAGTAAAATATGTATTTGTTACCGGCGGCGTCGTATCCGGTCTGGGAAAGGGGATCACGGCCGCATCTCTGGGGCGTCTGTTAAAGGCCCGCGGATATACTGTTACTATGCAGAAGTTTGATCCTTATATCAATATCGATCCGGGAACGATGAACCCGATCCAGCACGGGGAAGTCTTCGTCACCGACGACGGAGCGGAGACAGATCTGGACCTCGGACATTACGAGCGCTTCATCGACGAGAGTCTGACGAAGAACTCCAACGTCACGACGGGCAAGATCTACTGGTCCGTTCTCCAGAAAGAGCGCCGCGGGGATTTCGGGGGAGGCACCGTGCAGGTCATCCCTCATATCACCAACGAGATCAAGAGCAGATTCTACCGCAATCCGGCGGCAAAAGACACAGAGATCGCCATCATCGAGGTTGGAGGAACCGTGGGGGATATCGAGAGCCAGCCTTTCCTCGAGTCTATCCGCCAGTTCCAGCACGAGAAAGGACCGGAGAACGTCATCCTCATCCATGTGACGCTCATCCCCTATCTGCGCGCCTCCCAGGAGATGAAGACAAAGCCGACGCAGGCCAGCGTAAAGGAACTCCAGGGAATGGGCATCCAGCCGGACATCATCGTATGCCGTTCCGAGTATCCTCTCGACGCCGGCATGAAGGATAAGATCTCACTGTTCTGCAACCTGCCTGCGAGCCACGTCCTGCAGAACCTGGATGTGGAATATCTCTATGAGGCTCCGCTGGCCATGGAAAAAGAGCGTCTCGCTCAGGTCGTCTGCGAATGTCTGCATCTGGACTGTCCGGAACCGGATCTCAAAGACTGGATCGATATGGTCGAGAATCTGCGGCATCCGACACAGGAAGTCACCGTGGCGCTGGTCGGAAAGTACATCCAGCTCCACGACGCGTACATCAGCGTTGTGGAAGCTCTAAAACACGGCGGCATCTACTCTCATACTACCGTGAACATCAAATGGGTGGACTCCGAGGAAGTCACCGAGGAGAACGCGGAGGAACTTTTCTCGGACGTGAGCGGCATCCTTGTCCCGGGCGGATTCGGCCACAGAGGGATCGAGGGAAAGATCACTGCCATCCACTATGCCCGCACCCACGGCATTCCCTTCCTCGGACTGTGTCTGGGCATGCAGCTCGCCATCGTGGAATTTGCAAGGAACGTGGTCGGATATAACGACGCGCACAGTATGGAACTCAAACCCGACACGACGCATCCGGTCATCCACATTATGCCCGATCAGATCGGCGTTGAAGATATCGGCGGCACGCTCCGCCTCGGGGCGTATCCCTGCATCCTAAAAGAAGGTTCCCTGGCCAGAAAGCTGTACGGAACAGGCGAGATCAGCGAGCGCCACCGCCACCGCTACGAGGTGAACAATGATTACCGCGAGGATCTGGAAGAACACGGAATGTCCCTGTGCGGACTCTCCCCGGACAGCAGGATCGTCGAGATGATCGAGATTCCGTCCCATCCGTGGTTTATCGCCACACAGGCTCATCCCGAGCTCAAGTCGAGGCCAAACAGGCCCCATCCTCTGTTCAAAGGCTTTGTGGAAGCTGCTCTTCAGAAGAAAGATTCATGATCAGGAAAGAAAAGACCGGCACTTCCCGCTCTCAGGAAGCGCCGGTCTCTTCCTGTTCAAAGAATTCCCCGACAATTTTTTCATATGCCGCACATCGTTCACATTTTCTGATCTTCTTTATGTACTTTCTGTAATTGGTGAACAACGGCGCAAGATACGACCACAGTTCTTTCATCTTATAGAGTATCGTACGATCCCCGGACATCTCCCGGGAATATCCCTCATATATGATATCATGGAAATGTCTCAGCTCCGCTTTTTCAGGGCCTCTTCCTCCCCGGATCTCTCTGCCCAGAGCCGGATCTGCAAGCACTCCTCTTCCCGTCATGACACGGTCCGTATCGGGATGCGCCTCTGTAAATCTGACGTAATCTTCCACGGTAAAGATATCCCCGTTATAACACACCGGACTGCGGCTTTCCGGCAATACTCTGTCAAACAATTCCATATGCGGCGTATTTTTATAAAAATCTCTCTGTACACGCGGGTGGATGATGACTTCTTCCAGCGGATACTTGTTATAAATGTCCATGATACGCAGGAACTCTTCCGGTTCTTCCACCCCAAGCCGCGTCTTGACAGAGATCCTTACGTCGCACTTCTCCGTGATCTCGCAGAGAAACGCATCCAGTTCCTCAGGATACGCAAGGAACCCCGCTCCTCTGCCCTTTGTGATGACCGTCTTCGAGGGGCAGCCCAGGTTCAGATTAATCTCGCCGTATCCGTATTCTTTCAGTTTCCGTGCGGTCCTGATAAAATCTTCACTCTTATTCGTGAGGATCTGCGGGACCGTGTACATGTCCCTGTTGTGCTCCGGCAGGATATCCTTTTTCTCCCGGGTGCTGAAATGTCCCATCTGATTGGGACGGATAAACGGTACAAAATATTTGTCGAACCCGCCGAAACACGTGTGAACGGCGCTGCGGAAAATCCAACCCGTGATCCCCTCCAGGGGCGCCAGATACAGCTTCATCATCATCTCTCCTTTTCATTCGTAATCTCTACGTTATTACAGAAGAGAACGCCTTGTCAAGCAGAAAATGATATGCTAAGATTGTTTCGACCTGATTTTGCACAGATAAAATTACAGAAGAAGGAGAAACGTCATGCATACGATCAGAAAATTTATAGATTATTACGCGCCGTACAGAGCCGTCTTTTTTATCGATCTTGTCTGCGCGGCATTTATCAGCATTGTAGATCTCGCATACCCGCAGATCCTCAGGACAATGACCAATACGCTGTTCACAAAGGACAGTCAGGCGATCCTGGGGGCACTCCCCTGGATTGCCGCGGGACTGCTCGTCATGTATATCTTACAGAGTCTCTGTAAGTATTATGTAAGTTTCCAGGGGCACATGATGGGCGCCAATATGGAAAGGGACATGCGCCAGCAGCTTTTCGACCATTATGAGAAACTCTCCTTTTCCTATTACAGCCGCAACAACTCGGGACAGATGATGAGCAAGCTCGTATCCGACCTGTTCGATATCGCAGAGTTTGCCCATCACGGACCGGAGAATCTTTTCATCTCCCTTGTGAAGATCATCGGTTCTTTCGTCTTTCTCTTCCTGATCAACTGGAGACTTGCTCTTCCGCTCGTCTTCCTTGTTCTCTGTATGTTTCTCTACTCCTTTCGCCAGAATCAGCGGATGCAGGAGACTTTCATGGAGAACCGCCGGAAGATCGGCGACGTCAACTCAAGCCTGCAGGATACTCTGGCCGGCATCCGCGTTGTGCAGTCTTTCGCCAACGAGGGAATAGAGCGGGAAAAATTCAGAAAGAGCAATCACGCGTTCCTTGTCTCCAAGCGGGACAACTATAACTGTATGGGCAATTTCATGGGATGGAATCTCTTCTTCCAGGGAATGATGTATCTCATCACACTGGTGTACGGAGGCTTCCTCATCGCCAACGGGCTGATGGAAGTGGCGGATCTTGCCATGTACGCCCTCTACATCGGTATCTTTATCAGTCCGATCCAGATCCTTGTAGAACTGATCGAAATGATGCAGAAAGGGCTCGCCGGTTTCCGCCGCTTCCTGGATGTAATGGAGACCGAACCCGAGATCGTCGATTCGCCCGACGCCGAACCTCTCACAGATGTAAAAGGCCGCGTCTGCTATGAAGACGTATCTTTCCATTACAGCGACGACGATACGAGCGTTCTCTCCCACGTTTCCTTCGAGATACCCGCCGGGCGCTCCATTGCCCTTGTGGGACCTTCGGGAAGCGGGAAGACGACGATCTGTTCTCTGCTCCCACGTTTTTACGACGTGACGGGCGGCCGTATCACGATCGATGGAAAGGACGTGCGCTCCCTCACTCTCAGAAGCCTGAGAAAGCAGATCGGCATGGTTCAGCAGGATGTCTATCTCTTTTCCGGCACGATCCGGGAGAACATCGGATACGGAAAGCCCGGCGCTTCCATGGACGAGATCATCGAGGCGGCCAGAAGAGCCAACATCCATGATTTTATAGAGGAACTCCCGGACGGCTATGACACGTTCGTTGGCGAACGGGGGGCGCGTCTCTCAGGCGGGCAGAAGCAGCGCATCTCCATCGCGCGTGTGTTCCTCAAAAATCCGCCCATCCTCATTCTGGACGAGGCGACCAGCGCGCTTGACAACGAAAGTGAGCGCTGGATCCAGCAGAGTCTTGAGGAGCTTTCCAAAGACCGGACGACGATCACTATCGCCCACCGTCTCTCTACCATACGAAACGCTGATGAGATCATCGTCATCACCGAGGACGGCATTGCCGAGAGGGGAACCCATGAGACACTGCTCGAAAAAGGCGGGATCTATGCTCATTACTACAATCTGTAGGCTCCTGGCATACCCGGGAGCCGCTGACTACTCGTAGCGAACCATCTCCCTTTTCAGTCTCTGCATGATCTTTTTTTCAAGCCGTGAGATATAGGACTGCGAGATTCCCAGAAGGTCTGCGACTTCTTTCTGCGTCTTTTCGTGTCCTTCAGGATCGTCCAGGCCAAATCGCATCTTTACGATCAGCTTCTCACGGCTGCTCAGCTTATTCAGGGCACGCACAAGAAGCTTTCTCTCCACCTCATTTTCCAGATCCCGGTATATCGTGTCCTCGTCTGTGCCCAGTATATCGGACAAAAGGAGTTCGTTTCCATCCCAGTCTACATTGAGCGGCTCATCGATAGATACTTCCATCTTTGTCTTGCTGTTTCTCCGCAGATACATCAGTATCTCATTCTCAATACACCGTGAAGCATATGTGGCCAGCTTGATCTTCTTCGCAGGATCATATGTGTTGATCGCTTTGATCAGGCCGATCGTCCCTATGGAAATGAGATCTTCCACTCCTACCCCTGTATTGTCGAACTTTTTGGCGATATACACGACCAGACGGAGATTATGCTCGATCAGGATCTTTCTAGCCTCCTCGTCGCATCCTGTGCCCAGCCGCCGTATCATTTCGCTTTCTTTCGCCGATTCAAGCGGCGGCGGGAGTACGTCTGCCCCGCCTATGTAATGAACTTCTTTTCCACCGCCGAATATCAGACTCTTGATATCCGGCAGGATCCGCATTCTGAACTGCTGCGGAACTGCTGCTTTCCCTAACATCTGTCTCCTCCTCTATCATATTTGGGATTCTTCTATCCCGAAAAGATCGCCGGATTCAGGATCACCTCATACTCGCCTCTGTCGGAAAGGTCCGACTCCCCGATCCCCAGGAGCGGTCTCTTGATCCATCTGTCCTCATCCATGTGAACACACATCTTCTTCACCCGGAATACTCTCATCAGCGACTTGCCTCCCACACATTGATAAGGGATAAGGCGGAAGCCCTGTTCCGTGTCTTCGGACAGGCCTGTCGCATATCCCGGATCAATGATATTTACCGGGTCCCCCGTAATGCAGTC
The DNA here is from genome assembly GCA_949294665.1 of uncultured Eubacteriales bacterium. Classification (GTDB taxonomy): domain Bacteria; phylum Bacillota; class Clostridia; order Lachnospirales; family Lachnospiraceae; genus Mediterraneibacter. The sequence goes on along the minus strand of CASFID010000009.1, from coordinate 24,781 downwards.
TCTCAGCCGGTTGCCGGTATCGATCAGCGCATGCGCATGGTATTCGCCGGTTTCCGTGTATATCGTCACATTCACGACCGTGTCCCTGCTCCTGTACAGGTATAAGAACAGTTTCCATACTTTCAGGAAAAGATACCCCCCGCATGCGGCTGTGGCATAGAACAGACTGATATACCTCATATACGGACGGAATATCTGCATGATCCCTCCGGTCACGACAGCCGACACATACAGAAGGATAAATGCTTTTACAAACTGCGCCGGACTTTTGATCTCAACGCCCGCCAGCAGCATCCCGCTGTTAATGACCGTGTGGTAAAGGATCAGCCTGACGGCAGGCCAGACAGGCGCTGCAATAACAAGGCAGGTCATAAGACTTCCGAGAGCGCCGCCCAGCAGACTTCGTCCGTATGCGCGCCGTCCTGTCAGAACACGGTTGACAAGTAAGAGCAGAAGACTGTCCATCATGAAATTCTCAAGAAAAAACACATCTATGTAGAGTTCATAGTACATGTCTCACCCTCTCCCCGGAAACGATCCGAGAATTATTATAAAGCTTGTGTATCCTGGAAATTTGTCAGATAATGACAGATAAGAAAAATATATTTCGACATGATAAAACTCTGTGTGAGGAAATCCCCACACAGAGTCCTGTCTGCATTGATATTCAAAAACTGCATGTCCCGCATAATACTTTATTTCTTAAAGAAATCCGGTATCTTGATGGACTGCTCTTTCACATTGCTCGACGGTGTTCTCGGCTGAAGCGTCGGCATTGTGCCGCCCTGCGGTCTTGCCGCAGCGCCGGTCCCTCTCTTCTCTCCGTCAAGACGGCTTCTCACCGGAGACTCGCCGTTCGGAAGGATAGAGCCGACTTTCTGCTGTCCCTCGAGCCTTGCCTTTAACTTGGAAGCACTGCCGCCCACATTATGTAAACCTGTGGCGATGACAGTGATCGTACATTCGTCAGACTTCGTATCGTCATACATAGCGCCGAAGATGATGCTTGCATTCTCCCCTGCGAGCTCCTGAACATAGTCTGCCGCATCTGAAGCATCCATGAGCGTGATATCGCCGGATACGTTGACGATGACATTGGAAGCGCCCTGGATCGTCGTCTCGAGCAGCGGACTTGCGACTGCTTCTTTGACAGCTTCGAGAGCCTTGTCGTCCCCACGGCCGGAACCGATACCGATATGAGCGATACCCTTGTCCTTCATGACCGTCTGGATATCTGCGAAATCAAGGTTGATAAGTGACGGTACATTTATCAGGTCGGTGATGCCCTGGATACCCTGTTGGAGCACTTCGTCCGCTTTCTTGAGTGCCTCAGGCATCGTTGTGCGCCTGTCAACGACTTCGAGGAGCTTGTCATTCGGTATAACGATGATCGTATCGACATTTTCTTTCAGTTTATCAATGCCGCTCAGAGCATTCTGCATCCTTGTCTTGGACTCGAAACGAAACGGCTTCGTAACGACGCCGACTGTAAGTGCGCCCTGCTCTTTCGCGATACGCGCGATCACAGGAGCTGCTCCTGTACCTGTTCCGCCGCCCATACCGCAGGTGACGAACACCATGTCCGCTCCCTTGAGGGCCGCCTGTATCTCTTCTGAACTTTCCTCTGCAGCTTTCTCGCCCACCTCTGGCTGTGCGCCCGCGCCGAGACCTTTCGTAAGTTTCTCGCCGATCTGCATCAGCGTCGGCGCCTTACAGAGCTGCAGTGCCTGCTTATCTGTATTCACTGCGATAAATTCCACGCCCGCGATCTGCTCATCGATCATGCGGTTCACGGCGTTGTTTCCGCCGCCGCCGACTCCGACAACAATTATTCTTGCGGCCGCTTCCGATTCGTTGGTCTTAATTTCTAACAAGAGTATTTCCTCCTTTGTCGTCCTATTAATCTCTTATACATCCCTTTTATTGAACATTACAATCCAATAAGTATATAATAAAGTCTTTTACACAAATAATCAATAGATTTTTTCCTATTTTTCTGATTTTTTGCAACAGTTCAGTCATCTGATGTCAGGAGACGGATCTACGCCTGCATAAGAATCCGGCGACTGACAGGCAGATAAGCTGAACGCCCGCTAGCCGGCGGGCACGAACCGGATCGACTCGGATTCGGATGTATAATTTTCCAGATGCAGAGTACCGGCCGTGTCAGGATACAGCTCATTGAGTTTCCCAAGGATCGGCTCCAGCTGCCGGAGCTTTTCCTCATATCCTCCTTCTCCCAGTATCACCTCTACTCCGCCAAAATAGAGTCTGATATCCCCTTCCGCACAGGAAATCCGATCCGGAGCAAGATCGTATTTTCTGAGGTTGTCGGATATATCGACGATATTTTCAAAAATATCATCCTCTTCAACAGGCAGCTTCTCTCCCGCTTTTACGCCCGACACATCGCCGGTGAGGCCTTCGATGCAGGGAACTCCCCCGACAAGTTTCTTTGACCGCAGTATGGCTGTCCCCGCCCCGTCAAAGTAGAGATACGCGTCCCCATCTGTCACGTACCCGGCCATCTCCTTTTCCTGTACTGTTACCCTGAGTGTCCACGGATTCTTAAGAGAAACCTGAAAGCGCTCCACCCCGGAGGGAAGATCACCGTCCAACAGATCATATTTGAGCAGTACGTAGAGTGTATTGGCCGACATCTTATCATTCTGTATCCATGTTGTGATCGTATTCTCGCTGTAGTAGCTGCTTCCTTCGACCTCGATCGCTCTTGTCCGGAACAGCAGTACCACAACGGCCGACGCTATGACAAGAAATCCGAGCACCGAGAGTACGATCGGCAGTATTTTTCTCTTTTTGTATTTTTTTCTTTTCATCTATGCCTCCTTTTCCTCTACCGCACAGATCAGAAGATCATTCTCATTCTATCAGACGGGACACGCTGAGCACAAGTCCGATTTCCAGCAGAAGAAAGACGACCGAAGTCCCGCCGTAACTGATGAACGGCAGAGTGATCCCGGTATTCGGGATCGAATTGGTGACCACCGCGATATTGAGGATCACCTGTATCATCATGTGCGCCATCGCCCCGGCGGCGATCAGCGCCCCCAGAAGGTCCGGCGCCTTCGTCGCGATAACGAAGAAGCGCCATATAAGAAGGAGGAACAGAAAGATGATGATCCCGGCGCCAAACAGTCCCAGCTCCTCGCAGATAATGGAAAAGATCATGTCATTTTGCGCTTCCGGAAGAAATCCCAGCTTCTGTATGCTGTTTCCCAGCCCCCTCCCGAAGAGCCCGCCGCTTCCTATCGCATAGAGGCCCTGGAGCGTCTGATAGCCTTTCTCATATTTCTCAGGGTTCTGCCAGATCGCCAGACGCTCCAGGCGGTAGCTCTCCATAGCCAGAAAAACGCCCATAAACGCAACGCCCGCGCTTCCCATCCAGATAAACTGCGAATATCCCGGACTTGCCACAAATACAAGAACCACCGCGATCCCCAGAATAATGAGCGCGGTGCTCAAGTTGCTCGCCCCGACCAGAGCAGCCACAGGAAGTACCGGCAGCATCATCAGTACAAGCGTCCGAAACCGCTTCATCTTACTTGCATATCTGCTGATAAGCCAGGCAAGGAAGAGGATGACGGCCACTTTGGCAAACTCTGACGGCTGAAAAGAAACAGGGCCCAAAGACAGCCATCTTTTGGACCCGTTATATTCATCTCCGAAGAGCATGACCGCTACAGACAGGGCGATCGCCGCCACATAGCCGGGTATGGCAAGGACGGCCCATCTGTGGTAATCGACTCTCGATATGATTCCCATCCCGAGAAGCCCGATGAATGTCGCAAATCCCTGCTTCTTCAGATAGTAAAAAGAGTCGTCGAACTTTACGCGGCCGTTATAAGAGCTGGTACTCATAAGCACCACAAGACCGATCACCACAAGGACCAGCACTACCGCGATCAGCGTCTCATCGTACCGTCTCTTTTTTTCGGAACGCTCCAATAAATCCCACTCCTTACAACTGATCTACAAGTTCTTTGAATTTATCTCCGCGTTCTTCGTAATTTTTAAACATCCCCCAGCTCGCGCATGCCGGCGAGAGGAGCACTGCGTATCCGGGCTGCGCATACTCTACACATTTTGCAAAAGCCTCTTCTAATGTATCCGCCATAACAACGTCATGAAATCCCGCGCGCGCGGCTGCATCGGCGATCTTCTCCCGGGTGGCTCCAAGAAGCACAAGCTTCTTTACTTTCCCGTCAAAAGCCTGTATCCACTCGTCATAGGATGAATCTTTGTCATATCCGCCGCCTATCAGCACCGTCGGGCGGTTCATCGCCCGGATACCGCGTATCGCCGCGTCCGGGTTTGTACCCTTTGAATCGTTATAATAGGCTACGCCGTTCTTCTCGGCTACGAACTCGATCCTGTGCTCTACTCCCCGGAACTCTCCAAGCGTCTTTCTTATCACTTCCATCGGAACTCCATACACATACGCCATGGCCACCGCCGCCATCACATTCTCGTAATTGTGGACTCCCAGTATCTGGAGTTCCCCGGTCCTGCACACCGGGATACATCCGTCTATCCCGCAGACGATCAGATCCCCGTCAAGATATACGCCTCTGTTAAGTTTACGCCGGCTGCTGAAATATAGAACCTCCGCGTTCACTCTTTCTCCGAATTTCCTGAGCTCGTCATCCTCATAGTTAAGGATGCAGAAGTCGGACGACGTCTGATTCTCCGCGATCCTTTCCTTGGCAGCGATATATGCTTCCATCGTATGATGCCGGTTAAGATGGTCCGGCGTGATATTTAAGATCGCGCTGACCTTCGGACGGAAACTATGTACCGTCTCAAGCTGAAAACTGCTCATCTCCGCCACAATGACCGAATCCTCCGAAGTCTCCTGCGCAATATCCGTATAAGGTTTCCCGATATTTCCTACCACGAACACGCTTTCTTTCCAGTTTTTCATAATCTCGCCCAGAAGTGTCGTGGTGGTTGTCTTTCCGTTTGTGCCTGTGATCGCCAGGACATCCCCCTTCGCACATCTGTAGGCGAGTTCTATCTCTCCCCAGATCGGAATCCCCTTACTTCGCATCTTCTCCACGACCGGCAGATCTGTAGGCACACCGGGACTTATGACCATCAGGTCCAGATTTTCTGTAAATTGCTCCGGAAAGGCACCTAGCACGATCCGAACATCCGAAGGAACTTTCTTTCTGATCTCTTCTTTTTCGAGTTTTTCATTCCCGTCATAGAGGATCACCTCCGCGCCCTGCTCCGAAAGCAGACCGGCGGCGGCTTCCCCGCTTATTCCGCAGCCGAATACAAGTACTTTTTTTCCACTGATCTCCATCTGTTCATACCCCCTGTCCAATGTGTCACACCCCCATCAGCGCGATCAGGCAGAGCAACGCCGTGATGATTGAAAAAACTGCCACCACTCTCGTCTCTGACCATCCGCACAGCTCAAAATGATGATGGATAGGAGCCATCTTAAAGATTCTTTTTCCGCCCGTCTTCTTAAAATATGTGACCTGGATGATGACAGACGCCACTTCCACAAGGTAGATAAAACCTACGATAATGATAAACAGAGGCATCTGCAGCATGTATGCCGTTCCTGACACGAATCCGCCCAGGGCAAGAGATCCTGTGTCGCCCATAAACACACTGGCAGGATATACATTAAAGAGGAGAAAGCCCAGCAGGGCTCCTACTACCGCGCATGTGACCGGCTCGATCCCGCTTCTTGTCCCGACAGCGACCACGGTAAAGAACGTCGCTACCAGCACTGTGACGCTGGAAGCAAGGCCGTCAAGTCCGTCTGTAAAGTTTGTTCCATTGACCGTTCCGATCACCGCAAAGAAAAGGACCGGGATGGCCAGCCACCCGATATCCCAGTAATAGCCGTCCGAGAAAGGGACAAGCATGGTAAGCGGAATCTCCGCCACACGTACGAGATAGAACGCAAAGATCGCCGTAACGACGATCTGAAGCGCCATCTTCTGCATCGGCATCAGCCCATCCGAACGCTTGAGCACGACCTTCAGATAATCGTCGAGGAAACCGATCAGGCCAAATGCGACCGTGAGGAAAAGTACCGGTATGATCTTCGGGTAATCCCTCACATAGAGCAGCGAGGTCACGACCACCGCGATGAGGATGATGATCCCGCCCATAGTCGGAGTCCCCGCCTTCTTCAGATGAGACTGGACTCCGTCCGTACGCTCCGTCTGCTTCATTTTCAATTTTCTTAAAAAAGGAATGACGACCGGCCCGAGCACAAGACTTATGGCAAATGATATCAGAACCGGGATCACTACATGACTACTCATAAATACACCTCTTCATCTCTTTCGTTTCTCACAGAGGGAGGCCCCTCTTTTGAACATCTTATTTAGTATAAACCATCGACTGGCTTTTTTCAATCCCGAGATATGGCAGAACATTGTCGTAAATATCCCGGAGCACCGGGGCTGCGATCGTACCTCCATAATAGACTCCCCTGGGATCATGTATGATGACGATCCCGAGGATCTGCGGATCATCCGCCGGAGCGAAACCGATAAACGAGGAGATATACTTATTGGCGCTTCTTGGCAGTGTCTGCGATGTGGCGGTCTTCCCTCCGATCGCGTAGCCTTCAATGTAGGCATTTTTCCCTGATCCCTTTGAGACAACGCTCTCCAGCAGCATCCGCATTGTCCCGGACGTCTCGTCGGAGACGATCCCCCCTTTCGTCTCATACTCAAATTCTTCCGTCAGCTCCCCCTCGTCGTTCACCGTCCCTATGGCGATATGAGGCGTTACCCGGTTCCCTCCGTTTATAAGAGAACTTACAGTGACCGCCATCTGGATCGGGGTGACCTGGAACGACTGTCCGAACGTCATCGTCGCAAGCTCCACCGTACCGATATCTTCCCGCCTGTGCATGATCGTCCCTGCCTCTCCCGGCAGATCGATACCGGTAAGGTCAAACAGTCCGAACTGGCGGAAATAGTCGTAGAATCGGTCCGCTCCCAGCCGGAGCCCGATATCCATAAAGACCGGATTGCATGAATTCTGTATTCCCTCGACAAATGTCTCCTGCCCATGACCTCCGACCTTATGGCATCGTATCTTGCGGTCCTCCACGATCCGGTATCCGGGACATACAAACGTATCGTCAAGATCCACCACTCCCTCCTCAAGGCAGGCGGAAGCCGTGATAATCTTAAAGGTCGATCCCGGCTCATATGTATCATTGATGCACCGATTTCTCCACATCTGGTTCAGCTGTTCCTGCAGCTCCTCATCGGAGAGGGTATCTGCCTGAACGCCGGTGTTAAGTTCATATGGTTCATTCAGATCGAATTCCGGCACATTTACCATTGCATAGACTTCGCCGTTCTGGGGATTCATAAGAAGGATAGATACCGCTTCCGCCTGTTTCTCCTCAAGAACGTTCATTGCCGCCTGCTGGCAGTAGGACTGGATGTTATAATCCAGACTGACTTTAATCGATTCCCCCGCCACCGGCTCTATCCTGTCCTCTGCCACACCTTCAAGTTCAATGCCCCTTGCGTCCGTCACTGTCAGTATTGTTCCGTTTGTCCCTTTCAGATAATCCTCGTATTTTACCTCCAGCCCTATGATGCCCTGATTGTCCCCTCCCGTAAATCCGAGCACACGCGATGCAAGCTCACCGTACGGATAATAGCGTTTATAATCCTCGTCCACCTTGACTCCCGGGAGATCGTACTCCCTGATCCTGTCGCCGGTCTCTTTGTCCACATTCGTCTTGATCTTCTCCATAGAGGATACTTTCCCGACTTTCTCCCTTACCTCGCTTTCTTCGAGCTCAAGCTCACCCGCCAGCACTTCGGATACAAGGTCCGGATCCTCGATCTGACTGTGTATCACCGAGATCGTACACACGGTCCTGTTTGTCGCCAGCACGACGCCGTTCCTGTCTACGATCTCGCCTCTGGCAGCCTTGATCTCCCGCTCTCTCTCGTGTAGATCCTGCGCCAGTTCCTGATAATACTCTGCGTCGAAGATCATCAGATATACCAGCCTCCCGATCAGCACGCACAGAACGATCACCGCACACAGGAACACCACAAGTATCTTCTTTCGGTTATATGTTTTATTCTTCATAAAAATACCCTGCACAAGATGTTGTTACAGCTTATTACATCTTCTGCAGGGTTATTCCACTTTTCCCACCGCCGGTTCAGCCGGCCGCGATTTATTCTGAACTGCCGCCCGTGGCCCAGTCGTCCAGGTCAGGATCATAGTTCCCGTCTATGTATGAGCCGTCGGGGTTATCATACGTCTCTTCGTAGTCTTCATCGTAATCCGTATGTTCCGTATTCTCCACAGTGTTTCCTTCGGTCTGCGTCTCATCTCCGCTCTCTGCTATCGTCGTGACGCCCAGATAGGGGAATGCCTCTTCCATGATCGCTTTGCTCAGTTTCAGCACGAGAGAGGTATTGTCCTGCGCATAAGTATTCGGTTCGTCTACAACAACATAGATCGCTACTTCCGGATTGTCCAGCGGTGCGAATCCGATATAGGAGAGCAGGTATTTCCCGTTCCCGCGCGGGAGTTTCTCAGCCGTCCCCGTCTTGCCAGCTATCTCATATCCGTCCACCTGGGCTTTCTGGCCGGTCCCATAGTCCATCACAGCTTTCATGTACTGCTTCAGCATATTGGACGTCTCAGTGGATACTGTCTTCCTGAGCAGCACTGGATTTTTCGTCTCTATGATGCTGCCCTCCTCGTCCTGTATCTGCTTTACGATATGCGGTTCGTAGTAGTATCCGCCGTTGATCAGGGAACAGAACGCCGAGATCATCTGCGTCATAGTCACATTAAAATTCTGTCCGAACGAGTTCGTGGCAAGGTCTACATCCGACATGTCGTCCACCGAATACAGAAGGGCCTCCGTGGCGGCTTCTCCCGGCAGATCTATCCCGGTATACTCTCCGAATCCGAAGATATGCTGATAACGGGTGAAGTTTTCTTTTCCCATATCGAGCGCGATATCCATCAGCGCTACGTTGCATGAATTCGCCAGCGCATCCTGGATACTCTCCGTGCCGTGCCCTTCTTTATGCGCGCACTTTATCTCCGTATCCAGGACCTGTTTCGCTCCTCCACAGTAATAGGACTCGTCTCCTTTCAGCGCCCCTGACTCAAGACCGGCCGCGATCGTAAAAGGCTTTGTCGTCGAACCCGGCTCGTAGGCGTCGCTGACGCAGAAGTTACGCCACAGGTTGTTCATCGCCTCAACCTGTTCGTCCTCCGACATCCCCTCCCATGTATCATCCGGATACAGGTCCGAAAGATCCCGCGGACTGTTCAGATCGAAATTCGGATACGATGCTTCTGCAAGGATCTCTCCCGTATTCGGATCCATAATGATCACCGCAGTATTTTTACTGCCGTTTTTGCCGCTGCTTTCCAGTTCCTGGTTGAATTCCAGTATGCAATCCTCCACGATATTCTGAAGCGTCACGTCAATCGTAGAGACGACCGTATCGCCGTTTCGGGCGGGTTTTACCGTCCGTTCCACAGATGACTCCGTATCAAAATATCCGTACTCTCTTCCGTCTGTCCCGTTCAGGATAGAATTGTAGGCGTTCTCTATGCCGATCGCTCCCTGATTGCCGTCATAGGTAAATCCGATCACATCGCTCGCCATACTCCCATACGGATATGTCCTCGTATAGTCGTCTTCAAGCCAGATGCCGCGTACATTCGGATAGTTCTCATCATCGCTGTCAATCGCATTAAACTTCTGGGCAGTCTCATAGCTGATCCCCTCGGCCATGATCTCATACTGACTGTCCGGCTTCGTCTCTATAAGCTCATCCACAGTGCTTCCCTCGATCCCGAAACACTCCTTGAGCACTTCCTTGGTGGGTTCTATATATTCTTTCTTATCGGTCATTACCGACACGTCGAGTATTACATTATATACACGCTCGCTCGTTGCGATCTTCGTGCCGTTTCTGTCGACGATATCCCCGCGCTTGTAGGCGATCACACGGCTGTCGTAATTCTGCTGATCCAGGACAAGCTTTGTGTAGCTGCTCCCCCGCGTCACATTGATCCATGTAATCCTTCCTATAAGAATAACAAAAGCCAGTATCACTGCCATAAATAGCATTACCAGCTTTCGTTGCATCCTTGTCGGGAATTTTTTTGTCAAAAATTCAAATCTGTTTTTCTTTTTACTTCTTCCAGCCATATCTCAATTTCCTTATCCGGCTTATTGCAGCCCGGCATATCGCTTATTTCGACACATCGCTTGACCTGGCGAGGACTCCGTTTTCAGGGATATCACTATACTGATTCACATAATCCCCGTCCGGGCTGTCGTACTCTATTACGGTCCCCTCGGAAGAAGGTACCATACCCAGCTCGCCCGTTGCCTTTTCGCGCACTGTCACCAGATTTACCGAATCGGCCGCCGCGTTGTATCTCGTATCATTTGCCTCTGTCAGATTGGCAAGTTCTTCCTGAAGCGCCGTCACGTTTTCTGATCTGCACACCACGTCTGACTGAAGGTTCAGATACAGTACGCACACCAGCACTGCACAGATTGCAGCCGCTGCGAGGAACACTGCATATGCGGGGCTGATACTCATCGCACGGTTTCTGTTCCTCTTCACCTGCCGGCTCGCCTTTTTCGGCTGTCTGCGGCGCGTCTCATGTTCTCTGAAAGGAGCAGTTTCCGGTCGGCGCACTGTATTTCCATATACATAGAACTGTCCCTGAGAATTTACCCTGCGACCAGTTCTTGTGTTGTTATATGTGCCATACCTTGCTGCCATACCAGACTGCCCCTTTCTTTGTTGTTCCTGCAGGTTCTCCCCTCCCGCCGGAACCTATATCTTCACTACTCCCTGTTGCTTACGCACGCTCAAATATCCTGAGTTTCGCGCTTTTTGAACGGCTGTTGGACGCCAGTTCCTCCTGTGATGGAAGAATCGGCTTCCTTGTCACCACTTTCCCTTTTGACGTCCTCCCACAGACGCATACCGGGAAATTTGCAGGACAGATACACGGATCTTCATTCTTGCGAAATGCGCTTTTGACGATCCTGTCCTCCAGCGAATGAAATGTAATGATACAGATCCGTCCTCCCGGATTCAGCATATCGATCATATCGTCAAGAGAATCCCTGAGCACATCCAGCTCGCCGTTTAGTTCGATCCTGATCGCCTGAAACGTCCTCTTTGACGGATGTCCCGATGTCTTCTGGATCTTCATCGGAATCGCGCGCCGAATGATCTCATTTAACTGTCCTGTTGTCTCGATCGGTCCCTTTTCCCGCTCTGATACGATATGCTTCGCAATATTTTTCGCGAAGCGATCTTCCCCATAATCACGGATCACGCGGTAAAGTTCCGCCTCACTGTAATCATTGACAATGTCCCTCGCCGTCATCTTCTGTCTCTGGTCCATCCGCATATCGAGGGGCGAATCCGCACGATAGGAAAATCCCCGTTCTGCCGTATCCAGCTGATAAGACGATACGCCCAGATCCAGGACAATCCCGTCCACACTGTCAATGCCTCTTTTGTGGAGCTGCGGCTTCATATCACGATAGTTGCTCCGTATTATCGTGACCTTCTCCCCAAAGCCTGCCAGCCGCTCTCCCGCCGCTTCTATGGCGGCAGCGTCCTGGTCTATTCCTATAAATCTCCCCTTGTCATTCAGCCTGCTGCACACTTCATAAGCATGTCCGCCGCCCCCTAAAGTGGCGTCCACATAAGTGCCGTCCGGCCTGACATTAAGTCCTTCCACTGTCTCATGCAGCAGAACAGATGTGTGTTTGAATGCCATGGTATCCTCCTGTCAGATCCTTATCCCTATCGATTCCATGCGTTCTGCAATGGCATCCAGGTCTTCCTCGCTCACCTGACTGCGTTCCTCCCAGAGGGCCTTGTCCCAGATCTCAACGCGATCCTGGACTCCCACCAGTACAACGTCCTTCTCCAGGTTCGCTGCTTTTCTGAGCGTCGGCGGTACAAGAACTCTCCCCTGCTTGTCAAAGCTGCCCTCAGAAGCGCTTCCGAAGAAATAACGTTTAAAGATCCTGGCATCCTTGTTCATGCGTGGTAAGGTTTCGAGTTCAGCGACGAATTTATTCCATTCTTCCTTGGAGTATACAAAGAGACAGCCTTCCAGTCCGTTACAGATGACAAAACTGTCACCCAGGTCATCCCTTAACTTTGCCGGGATGATGAGTCTTCCCTTTTCATCAATGCTATGGTTAAACTCTCCTAATAACATCCGGAATCCTTTCTCTTATTGTGAGCCTCCACATCGCTCCCCACTTGGCACCACTAGCCACCACTCTTTACCACTTGACTCCATTCTAAACCACCAATCCCCCTTTTTCAACCCCCTTTTTTGATTTTTTTGTGATCAGAGAATACAGAAAAAGCCCTGAAAACCAGGCGTTTCAGGGCAAAAAAAGAACATGTAGGGTGCGGGGATATCCCGCCCGTCTACATGTTGTGTTTTATAAAAAAAACAGTTTGTATCAAAATTACCATTTGTTTCAATTATTCTACTGTGTCTTCCGCAGTCAGGCTGTTCATGTAATTCGTGACAGCATCGTAGTTCACCTCTGCCACCACTCTCTCCCTGCCTGAATCGTACATATCATAGGCAGAATAACCAAGCCACGCCACAAGGGCGAGTGCAGCCAGCGTGAGAACACTCTTGCGTACGATATTCATGATCTTCTGCCTGCGCAGGATCTTCTTCCTGTTCAATTTTTCCTGTTTATATCTGTCCACCTTTTCCTGGCTCATTGCGAAAATGCTCCTTTCCAATTCGATATTGACAGTTTATCACAATCCCCGTCAGATCACAACAATTATTCCTCCGTCATTGGCATACATCGTACTGATCCCGGCTGTATCCACAAGAAAGCTGTCCCTGACGCGGATCTTATCCAGAAGCATCCGTTCCACTTCCCTCGCACGCTCGGGACAATTGCAGTGGGCGATGGCAAGCACCTTGTCTTTTGTATCTTTCGCCTCCCTGGCAATCTGATCGACCATTTTCACAAGAGCACGCTTCACGCCTCTCGCCTGTCCGAACTGGCAGATCGTCCCCTCCGGGGTGGAACCCAGAACCGGTTTGATATTAAGCGCGCTCGCCACAAAAGATTTGATCCCGGTAAGCCGCCCGTTCTTACGGAGAGTATCAAGATTTTCCAGTACAAAATATGTGTGCTGGCTCTCAATATAGCTCTCTGTGACTTCCACAGTCTTTTGGAACCCGTATCCTTTTTCCTCACACTCCTGGATCTTCATGGCGATCAGCGTCTCGCCTACCGAAGCGGATCTGGAGTTGAACACATGGATCTGCTTTTCCTCTCCATACTCTTCCTGAAACAGCTCTTTTCCAAGCTGAGCGCTGTTGTAAGAACCGCTCAGTTCTGAGGACAGTGTCACGACATACACCCTCTTCCAGGCGCCCTTATAAAGTTCCATATACTCTTCCGGCGACGGACAGGAGGATTTCGGACATTCCGGGCTGGCCGCTATCCTTCTCAGGAAATCCTTCTGGTCAAAATGAGCGTCGTCCACAATGTTATCCCCATCTACCTGCATACTCAGAGAAGCCGTCTCGTAGAGCCCGCTCTGTTTCATCTTATGGGTGAGTTCCCCACAGCTGTCAACAACAATCTTATAATCCACGCTGAATCCTCCTAAACCGCAAAATATATTTCAGGTTTCTACCTCATATAGTTTTTAATACCACATAAAAATATACCATATATTTACACAGAAAAAAAGGGGAATCTGTGAATTTTTCATGACAGCCTAGTCTCCTTCAAGCCGGATACGCCGCGAGATTCCCAGGGCCACTCCCATCTCGGCCATCAGAAACAGAATCGCCGTACCGCCATAGCTGATAAACGGAAGCGTGATCCCCGTCGTCGGGAGCAGGCCTGTCACAACAGCGATGTTGAGTATGACCTGAAGGGCAATATGGGCAAAAATCCCGGTCGCGATCAGAGAACCATATAGATCCGGCGCGTTCCTGGCGATAAACATCAGCCGGTACAACAGCACTCCGAACAACATGAGGATGATGATCGCTCCGAATACCCCCAGCTCCTCGCAGATGACCACCAGGATCATGTCATTCTGCGCCTCCGGTATCACGCCCAGCTTCTGGGTGCTGTTTCCAAGACCTTTTCCAAAAAAGCCGCCGCTTCCAATGGCATAGAGGCCCTGCATGACCTGATAGCTCCCCGTATCTGCGGTCGCTTCGGGATTAAGCCATGAGATGATCCTCTGAAGACGGAAGTTGTCACTGTTCGCCACTGTGACTGACAAAACGGCGATGCCCACCGCAGCTACAGCGATGCACACACCGAGTATAATGAGAAACGGTTTCAGCTTCGGATGGATGACGAAGATCAGGATACATGTGATCGCCATGACGATAATGGCGGTACTCAGGTTGTCAGTCAGAAAAAGTACGCCTCCTGCGGCCACTGCCCCGAATACAAACACACGGATCATCCCCTCCAGCGTGTACGCCTTTTTCCCGAGCCTGCACAGTTCATAGGAAATAAAAAGGATCACTGCGATCTTTGTGATCTCTGCCGGCTGGAGCGTAAGTCCGCCCGGAAGCCCGATCCAGCGTCTGGCCCCGTTATATGTACGGCCCAGCGGCGTTTGAACAAGCGCCATAAGGACCATCGAAGCCACATAGATCTCAACGGCAAAAGCTCCGTAGAGATGATAATCTATCTTTGAGATAACGAACATCGCCGCAAACCCAAGCAGGCCGATCACTGCCTGCCTGAAAAAATAATACAGTTCGTTCCCGAAATCGACACCCGCCTCATACGCGCTCGTGCTGTAGAGCATGACCAGTCCGAAACACATAAGAAAGATGATGACAAGGAGAAGATCATAGTCAAAATACTTCTCTGCGCCGGCGCTTCTGGTCATGCTGTCCGGGAGGGATCTCTTTGCCGAACTCTGACGCAGCCTTCCCTGCGTCTTGCCGGACGGCTTTTTCTGAGCAGGGGGATGAGGCGTCTGGATGACCTGACGTCTCTGTTCGACAGATCTTCTGTATCCCGCATAGCCGCTTCTGAAATTTACAGTACGCATAGGCCGTGTGTCGGAGGAGATATTTTTCGCGCTTTCGGTACTTACCGGCTTCATCGGCCGAGTCTCTCCCAGATAGCTCCTGCCCCTGCCGGATGAGACGTTCTTATTCTTTTCTCTCTGCCTGACCGGCCTTACGATCCTGCTCTTCATATCATCATCACTTTCCCTCTTATAACAGATAAGGAACCAGTTTCGGTATATCTTTCTACCTGATCTGATCCCTCATTATAAAGCTTTGCTCATCATACAAGTTTTCTCAAGCAACATCGGGGTGACAGGATTCGAACCTGCGACCTCACGGCCCCCAGCCGTGCGCTCTAACCAAACTGAGCCACACCCCGCTGACTTATACATTATATATAATTTGTTGTGAAATGTAAAGGAATTTTTTTCTTCTGCACATCTGCACCGGGACGCCATAATATAATAATAAATCATGACTAAAAGGAGAAGCCGCAAATGGCAAACTGTCAGAATAATATGCGCTGTATGCGCCGGCCCGTCCATCCCGCAGCACCTTCACGGGAAGAAACGCGCAGAATGGACGGATGTCCTGACACCCATGATCATTTTCCCGCCGGGATGCCTGTCGCTATGGCATACGTACCGTGGCAGAAATGGCAAAGGATCTATGAACTGGGGCAGGGCCTTGAGCACGGAACCATCTTCGAGGAACTCGACAAACCGTTTCTTGGGAAAGGAGGGCCCCGCAGATGAGTGAACAGATGAATCGTCAGATGATGAATCAGACACGGCAGGCAAGCCAGTCCCGGCAGATGAACCGCCGCCAGCTCCTGAACCATATCAATCAGGTGAGTTTCGCCGCAGATGATACGAAACTCTATCTCGACACGCATCCCTGCGACTCCGAGGCGCTTGACTTTTTCCGCAAGGTGAGCCGTCAGAGGGAACATGCGCTCAAAGAGTACGCCGCCGCATACGGCCCGCTCACTGTCGATACTGCTGACAGCTCCTGCACGGAGAGATGGAACTGGATCAACGAGCCATGGCCATGGCAGGAAGGAGGGTGCTGATCTATGTGGAATTATGAAAAAAGACTGCAGTATCCGGTAAAGATTACCCAGACGAACCCGAAGATCGCCCAGATCATCATAACACAGTTCGGAGGGCCCGACGGGGAACTGGGCGCTTCTATGAGATATCTGGCTCAGAGATACACAATGCCTTACAAAGAAGTAACCGGCGTCCTTACCGATATCGGTACAGAGGAACTGGCCCATCTCGAAATGATCTGCGCCATCGTCTATCAGCTCACCAGGAATCTCTCGCCGGAAGAAATCGAACGCTCAGGCTTTGCGCCCTACTACGTTGATCACACACTCGCTCTCTGGCCGCAGGCAGCGAGCGGAACTCCGTGGAGCGCCACGACTTTCCAGTCAAAAGGCGATCCGATCACGGACCTCAGCGAAGATCTGGCCGCCGAGCAGAAAGCCCGGACCACCTATGACAATATCCTTCGGCTCGTCAAAGATCCCGAGGTATGCGATCCCATCCGCTTCTTAAGGCAGCGCGAGATCGTACACTACCAGCGTTTCGGCGAAAGTCTGCGCATCGTTCAGGATGATCTCGACAGCCGTAACTTCTATGCATTTAATCCCGAATTCGACAGATAAACACGGCCAGCACACCGCATGGTTGTCCGCTGTCCGGCAGATGCCTGCCTGTCCAGACAAGGCAGGCGTAAAACAGACCATCCAGACAATATGCCCGGATGGTCTGTTCTTTCTTATCCCAGTGTCACGTCTGTCATCTTTTCTGCATACGCTCCGTTCCGCTGAGGAATCTGGAGAGTCAATGTCACCTTCTCTCCCTTTGCATAATATTCAAGTTGTTCTTTCAGAGCGTCCATGCTGTCCACCGAACTCCCGTTGATGTGTGTTATAATGCATCCTTTCGTCACGCCCGCCTTTGCCGCGCCGCTGCCGGACGAGACTTCCGTGACATAGACGCCTGCCGGCATGTAGATCTGCTGAGAGAAGGCGTCCGATACACTAACTCCTCTGATTCCGATCACGCCACGGTCGCTCTCATCAACTTTTGTCTTCGTCTCCTGACTCATCAGGCTCTGGATCAGATCCGATACATCGCTGATAGGTATCGCATATCCGATCCCCTCCACACTCTCTCCGATCAACTTTGCCGAATTGATACCGATCACTTCACCGTTTATATTCACCAGGGCTCCGCCGCTGTTTCCCTCATTGATCGCGGCGTCTGTCTGGATCAGAGCCACTCCGCTCTCCCCCGTCTGGCTGTCAGATGCAACCACGGAACGATCCAGGGCGCTGATCACCCCCGTAGTAACCGACTGTCCGTATCCGAGAGCATTCCCGATCGCGATCGCCGGTTCCCCCACTTTCAGATTCGTGGAATCCCCAAGAGTAGCAATCGAGATAGCGTCCTTCGTATCGGAGGAGACAGAATCAATCGGCACTGCGATCACGGCCACATCATAAGCAGAATCCGCTCCCTTGATATCCGCCTCCACACTTGTCTCGTCATCAAAGGTCACCGTCATAGTGTCGCCCCCCTCTACAACATGATTGTTCGTAACGATCAGGAGTTCCGAATCACTCTCTCCGATAATGATCCCCGTCCCCACGCCTTCGCTCTGCCTCTGAAATGTTCCGCCGAAGAAACTCTGCACCTCTTCAACTGACATGCTGGTGATCGAAACGATAGACGGCATCACCTCGTCCACTACCCCTGACACATCCGACGTCACAACACTGGATGATCTGGATAAAGTCGCGCCATTGTCGTCTTTGCCCGAAGAGACTTCCGCATAGCCTGGAGAAGCGTCGCTTCCGAGAATACGGCTTCCGACATATCCGGACGCGAGGAACACTGCGCCTGCCACCAGACCGAACAGGACGGCCGAACCGATGACCGCGGCTGTCTTTACGACATACCCGTATTTTCTTTTCTCGTCTCTCAGCGTTTTTTCTCCCGAACCGCCCATTGGCCGGCGGCCCCCGGGATATTGTTCTCCACCGTCGTGCTGCCGTTCTCCGCCGGTGTCATAGTAATTGTATCGATTGTCCATAACAATACCTGCTTTCCCACATGTTCTCCACATGTTTACATCATAGCCTGTGATTGTGATAAATTTGTGTTCAATCTGTCAATAAACGCAAAAAAGGAACGGCAGCGCGAATCTCGCAGTGTTCTGACACACTTCGGAAACGTTCTGCCGCTCCTGACATTAAATGTCTATAAAATTGATATCGTAGTCGTCCTCGTCAGGATCACTCTTCTGTTTCCTACCCTTTTTCTTTACCTTTGTCGTTGCCTGTCTGCTGTCATAGTCATCGTCATACTCGTCATCGTACTCATCGTCATACTCGTCGTCGTATTCGTCGTCGTATTCATCATCGTACTCATCGTCATAGTCATCATCATACTCGTCATCGTCTGTCAGAACAGGCTCTTTCTTTCCGGACTTCCTGTCTTTCTTGCCGGTATCCTCTTCTTCATCATCAAAAGGAATGTCGTACTCATCATAAAGATCATCCAGTTCCTGGTTCCGATGCACAAGCTTGACGGCAAAAACGATCATCAGGATGAAAAGGATCAGTCCTATGATCCCGATCAGGATCATAACGATCAGGAGATGGTTATTGATCATCTCACCGATCTTACCCGGGATAGGCAGCCCGGAGGACGTCTCTTCCTCCTCGGCGGGCGCTATAAAATACTGATAAGTGCCGTCGTCCGTATCGTACTGGTACAGTGCATTCTCTCCCGTGCGGGTGTTCAGCGCGTAGATCACATAATATCTCGGCGCCATCGGATCGGACCACGCCGGGTACTGCTGCTCCTGGACCGTCAGTTCCACCTGCTGGTAAGTATCCGGCAGACTGACGGAATCTGTTGCGCTAAGCGGTACGATGCTCGTTGTATCCGAGATACTTAACTGTACAAATGGCGAGAATGTAGCGTCCTCTTCATTGTACAGGAAGAAACTTCCCGCACCGGAAGCGTCCACAAGATAGCCAAGCGTGACTCCGGCTTCATTGGCAACAAACTGCCTCTCGCCCCCATTGAACGTCAGCGTCGTCTGAGTAAATCCGGCAGGAATATCATTGCTGGTAAACGCCTCGGAGAAAAAATACTCGACGCCGTTTACCGTCACACTGATATCCGTTGTCTCTCCGGCAGTGTCAGACGCCTCAGCCGTTCCCTGAGGCTCTACTGAGGTCGTGCCGTCGTCCGCCGCCTCGATCGTCACAGTGGAAGAACCCTGCTGCAGTTCAAGCGTCTCCCCTGACGCAAGGGACGCGGTCGTGCTGTCTACGGTAAGTTTCGCCTCCCCTGTCTGCAGCGCACGGAAAGTTACCGTCTTGCGAAGTTCCGCACTGTCTCCTGTTCCCTGATATGTCAATGCGCCCGATCCGTCGGCCGTAAAGCCATCTCCGCTGACAAACTCAAGCGTCGACGGATCATAGGTCATATTTACCTGCACGTCGCCGACCGTCTCGCCGCTGCTGCTCTGTACTACCAGATCGATATCTACATTTTCTCCTACTTTTGTGGAAGGATCAGTGTACATCAGCACACCTTCCGCTGCAAACGCGACAGTTCCGATCATCGGCACCATCAGACTTACAGCAAGGATCACTCCAGCCAGTCTCTTAAAAATTTTCATTTGTTTACCTCCTATTCCACTGCGGCCCCGCTGTTATACGCGTCGCCGACAGTACTTCCTCCGGTGCCGCTCTCGCCTGTACCGCCGGTACTCTCCGCGCCTCCCAGGTTTCCGCCTGTTCCGCTCCCTGACGAAGAGTCTCCTCCTGATGCCGAACCGCTTCCCGTACCGGATGTGCCGCTGCTGTCCGCACTTCCTCCGGCGCCGCTTTCTGTTCCGATTCCTGTTCCATTTCCTGTGCCGGAGCTTCCGCCGGTTCCGTCATCACTGCCCGTACCGCCGTATCCTGTTCCCCCGCCGCTGTAAGGCGTGGCGTCATATCCGCTGTCCTGACTATATCCGCCGCTGTAGCCGCCGGATCCACTTCCGTTGCTGCCATAGGAATCGCCTCCGCTTCCGGAGCTGTATCCGCTTCCGGAGCTATATCCGCTTCCACTGCTGTAGCCGCTCCCGGACTCTGAGGAAGATGATGCTCCCGCTGAGCCCACCCTGCTTTTGATATTTGCCGTCACCGTCTGCACTGTTGACGACGGGTTATAGTCTTTCGTGCCGAACAGGAACTCATGGAGCTTTGTCACATTCGACGCCAGATCCTCCGGTATTACGATGCTGCCGAGTCCAGAAAGAGTATCCGTTGATTTGTCGATGGGAAATCCCATATTATCTCCCAGCTTGTATTCGCTGTACGCTGCCGCATATCCGAGGATCTCCTGGAGGGTAAAGCTTGTTGAAACCTGAGGAAATACCGCATTGATGATATCGTTGATCGTTCCGATGTCTGCCTGCAGCGCTTTCTCAAACATTTTCTCGATCACGAGCCTCTGCCGTTCCGTGCGGGTAAAATCTCCGCCGGCTGTGGAACGGATGCGGGCATATGTCGTCGCCTGGGTGCCGTCCAAAAGCTGCGTTCCCGCCCCCTGCAGGAGATTTGCCTCCTTTCCTGCCGACCGTGCGGTCTCGGGGATATATTTGTTGATGTAGCGAACCTCTTCCTCCTGAACGTCGATCTCCACACCGCCGAGCAGATCGATCGCGTCGGCAATCGCGCCAAAGTCAACCGTCACATAATCTTCAATATCAAGGTCCAGGTTCATGTTGAGCATATTGATCGCCATGATCGGGCCGCCGTAGCTGTATGCAGCGTTGCATTTCTGGTAAGTTCCCTCAGAGAGATCCAGAAGTGTATCACGGTAAACAGAGACCATTTTTACCTCTTTTGTCTCGTTATTCAGACTGGCGACGATGATGCAGTCTGTACGGTTTCCCTTGCCGAGATTCCCGTCCCTTGAATCCACGCCAAAAAGCGCTATATTTGTATATCCGTCGCCGAGATCAACCTCACTGTTCTTCTTTACCTCTTCATTTATGATCAGATCATCGGCTTTGATCTCCTGCGTGTCGATCTTGTTCCACTGGGCGTAGACATACGTGGCAGCCCCGAAGATCAGACAGATCACAAACGTGGCAGCGCACAGCATGACACGCTGCCACATCTTCATCTTCGTGAACCAGTTTCCTCTTTTACCGCGGGCGCGTCTGAGTCCGCGTCTTCTTACGTTTTTTGACATGATGGTCTCCTGTACGACAGATTTTCTTACGGTTTACATATTACAATATACTTATAAAAGATTCAAGAGTCGAAATATGGGAAATCACTTCGACTCTTTCTCCTTCGTCACAGTCCGCCCTTACCGCCGCTTACTCGCCGCACTGACGCGGTTCGTCTTCCGCCGGCACGAATTTGTATCCGGTCTTCTTCTTTTTGCCAAATGCCTCTGTGCTGTCCGACCTGAAAAATACAACGGCTGTCTGAAGGATAAGCTGGATATCCCGAAGGATGCTGAACTGTTCGATGTACATCATATCCATGATCAGTTTGTCCCTGGGAGTGGTATTATATTTTCCGGCAATCTGGGCGTAACCCGTCAGCCCTGCCTTGACTCTCAGACGGTATCTGAATTCCGGCAGTTCCTGCGTGTAGCTTTTGACATTTTTGATCATCTCAGGACGCGGTCCTACAAATGTCATATCGCCTTTAAGCACGTTCAGAAGCTGCGGAAGTTCGTCTATCCTCGTGCGTCTTAAAAATCTCCCCGGCTTCGTGATGCGGTCGTCGTCCTTTTTGGCAGAATAATTTTCCACATTTTCTTTCATCGTCCTCAGTTTGTACACATAGAACCGTCGGCCGTGGATCGTCGCCCTCTCCTGTTTGAACAGCACGTGTCCGCCGTCATACAGCTTTACCGCCAGAGCTCCGGCCAGCCACAGGGGCGAACTGACAATGCCCAGAAAAAGCGAAAGCCCGATATCCAGAAGCCGTTTCACAATGCGCTGTTCCATCGTCAGAGATTTAATATTTTTGTTAAACAGATAGACGTCATCCAGCACATAGTGCTTGGCGTTCACTTCCATGATATCTTCCAGATAAGGATTGAAATATACGTTGACCTTGTATTTGTAGCAGAGACGCATGATCAAAAGTCTGCGTTCCGGCGGCACGTCATAGATAAATACCGTCTCTGCCTCCCGGATGCGCAGCTCGATATTATCGCTGCGGTAATCTACCACAGAGGCGATCCGATACTGTTTTTTGAAGCGCCCGATCGCATAGGCGATCACATCCAGACTCTCCTGACAGGATGTGATCACACAGCACTTTTCCGGTTCATGGATCAGAAAGAACAGGGCATTTCCCCCGTAAGTAAATACGATGATGATGATGATCTGTACAGCGATCGTAATAAACAGCAGCTCGACGCCGCGCAGTTTAAATTCATGGACGTTCGTGTTTGCCCTCATGATCATTACCTGAAAATAAGTGATCACATCTGTACAGATGACGGCAAGAGACATGGAATATATGATGGGCTTACTCTTCCTGCGTCCGACATCATATGTTCCATATACACTCAGAAGCAGCAGCCCCACGATCACAAAGGTAAATACCGTGATACCCATCGTACGGGACAGCCTGCGCAGACCAATATTTTCCTCTCCCTGGACAACAATAAACGTTGTGAGCAGGGAGAGGTACAGCAAAGCTTTTATCACAAGCCATAGCGTCGATTCAAATTTGTGTAAATGCTTCTTCATTTACCTACCACCGCAACAATTAATAACATTTTAGTAATATACCTGTAACATTATATACGAATCGACATATTATTGCAAGGCTAAATAAAACTTGGACAGCGGTCATTTTGTAACAGTTCAGCCATCTGACATCAGGAGACGGATTTATGCCTGCATAAATCCCCGGCGACTGAGCGGCAGATGCGCTGAGCGCCTGCCGATGAGTAAAACAGCGGCGACAGCCGCAATAAGCACGAAGTGCGGTTTTACGAATGGCGCGGGCTGAACTGTTACGTCATTTCTTCATGATAAAATTTACGATCAGATGATAGATGCCCCGGACCACTGCAAAAGCCGCGAAAGCCGCCAAAAATCCAAGGACGCCCGCAGTAATATCCGCCATCTCCATATTTCCCGTACCGGTAACTCCCTGACCGATCTCAATGGCAAAAGTCAGCACGATAATGACCGTAAATACATAGATCCATGTGATGACCATCGTGTGCCCCGTATTCGCCAGCCACTTAAAGACCGGATAGATGACAAACACAAGGAATAGGCCCAGCAGCCCGATCACGATAAAATGGAGCTCTTTGTCCGTAAAACTGGTCTCTATACTGTCGTTTAACGTCATGATGTAGTTGTGGATCCGCGCGATCAAAGCTACGATAAAATAAAGTAATTGTTCCATAAGATCACCTCTTTTTCTGGCTTTATTATAACAAGATTCACCAAATCTTTAAATGTATTTTCATAATCTTTCTTGCCTTGTTTCAATGAGAATACTCTATTATCGAAAGAATAGCAACACTATCGGAAGAATATTTCGCATCTGTCAGAATGGCTGTCTTATACCTATCACAAAAAGACCGCCTGAACTCAAGCCGGTCTGCACTCATCTATAATAATATATTTGGCACTTTCAGATTCAGGCAGCCCTGATAATATGCATCTGGTTTCTTGGATGCAGTTCTCTTAAGATCTCGGCCTGCTTCTGAGCCGCGACATGGATATAGATCTGCGTGGTCCTGATGGAACTGTGCCCCAGGATCTGCTGCACACAGCTTACGTCAACCCCCTCTTCTATCAGATATGTTGCAAACGAATGCCGGAACATGTGGGGCGTTATATTCCGTTCAATCCCTGCCAGCCTGGTATATTTCTTTAACATCAGCCGGATGGACTGCTCCGTGTACCTGCCGCCCCGACTGTTCGCAAAGAAATAACCGCTTCTTCTGATCGCCTCTATATTACTGTCATAATATCTTTTCAAAATATCCAGGACTTCCGGTGCGGCGATCTGTACATATCGTTCTTTTCCCCCTTTTCCCATGATCCTGATAAGACCGGTATTCAGATCCACACAATCCGCTTTAATATTCGACACCTCATATACTCTCGCTCCGGTAGCAAAAAAAGTTTCTATCACTGCCGTATCCCGAAGCCAGTATTTATATGCCTTTCCCTTGCTTTTATCCTCATGCGCATACATATAATTCAGAAGCCTTTCAATCTCTTGGCGCGGGATAATCCTCGGCAGGATCACCGTTTCTTTAAATTTCACTTTAATCTTTCTAAACGGATTGTCTTCAATAATCTCCCGCTCCTCCAGATAATTGTAAAATGCTTTCAGCGACGCGATCTTGCGCTTCACTGTCTTCTGCTTATATTTCCTGTGCAATTCTGTTATGTAGTCTTCTATGCCCTCTTTCCCCGGCATATCCTCACGGACATACTCAAAAAACTGTCTCAGATCTATCCTGTACGCTTTCAGCGTGTTCCAGTCCAGTTCCTTTCGGAACTTACAGTATTCAAGATATCTTCTTACCTGTTCCTTGTAACTCATCATTTTGTCCTCCACACCTTTTTGGGTAGTGTAGCACATTTCGGACGGGAGATGGAGAGAGGATAATACCTTATTATC
>CASFID010000008.1 GCA_949294665.1 uncultured Eubacteriales bacterium | reverse complement strand
CAATTCTTTTAATGCATCGCACATCTTCTTCTCCACCTCCATCTGTTCCCAGTTTGCCCGCGTAATCAGATTCATCACTGCCGCATAGTCTTTTGATTTTCTGTGCTTTTCGTACTCAGCCATCAGATTCCTTATCTCTTCGCCTGCCTGCAGATCTGCTCTCAGAACGTAAAGCCCGCCGTTTCCCACAGGAAGGCAGGATAAAATACAAGCTGTTTACCGCCAGTACATACAGCAGGAACATCCACCGGTAGGTGGCACTGTTCATACTGTTCAGGTAATAAAATCCCGGAAGTATACATTTTACCGCTGTCAATCCGTGAAAAGAGGTAAATACCGGTGTCAGTACGGCAGAAGTCAGGATAACAGGAGGGATACAGGCCGCGAACACTGTCAGGCTTCGGACAGCATGTGTCAGGATGCCACAGAATCCCGTCACCGCCAGGACCAGCATGGTCATCAGCAGAAGTTCTTCGCCCCACACGGTAAACGTGCCGGAAAAGAAGAGTGCGGCATATGCGGCTGCTCCTCCCGCAGCGGTTCCGGTCAGGATACATATCCATTCACATGCCGAACGGTATCCATACCTTACCCAGCCGAGCATGCCGTCTTTCCTCCCTCTCAGCAGATAGAGGCCGGACGCCATACCGGTCAGGAGCACAAACAGAGACAGAACTCCCCTTAAGGGCGACGTCAGATAATTAACGCGGCTCATATCTATCGGAGTATCACTGTCGATATATGCAAACTGGAATATGGATTCGTCCACGTGCATCTGCTCGTACAGCCGATCGATCTCTTTTCGGACATCGTCTTCCTCCTGGTCGGCAGCTACACTGTGCTCCAGGGCAAACTGTTCGGATATTTTTTGAGAAAGGCTGGGATACAAAACGCTGTAAAACTGTTCTCTGGCAAGTTGGAGCTGGATATTGTCGACGGGCGCGACAACCCCGATGAGATGGCCGTCATATGGAAATGAACTTCTGTCTCCGGAGGCATACTCCCGGAGGAGTTCCGTCAGATCAGCCGGAATTAAATACCCCGCATCCATCTGAGAAGCCGCTACCGCTTTCCTGAGTTCATTCTCTGAGTTGTATTCCTGATATCGTATCACTCCGTCAAGCGCTGTCAGTTCATCCACGATATGCGCCCCCAGTTCGTCCTCCGATGTCTCTGCGTATACGCCGATACGGAGAATATGAGCGTCCTCTTTTGCCAGCAGCGCCGTCCCCGCCGTCAGCAGAGGAGCCAGCATAAGAACAGCAAGAAACGAAGGTTTCCTGAACAGTCTTTTACTAAGGAGAAGATACCATATCATAAGTTTTTTCGCCATTTTCAATCCCCCGTTTTACTCTCGTTTTCTCTTTTCCGTGTCGATGCTGCATTGATGCAGGACCGGCCGGCATCTCCTGTTATCCGGCAAGTTTCTTCTTTCGTATCAGGTATGCCGGCACAAGGAGACACACGGTCCACGCCGCCGCCATCAGGAACACTGAGCCGGTCCTTTCCCCCAGGAGTATACGCTGCATGTATTCCATCAGGATTCCCACCGGAAGAGCAGAAGCCAGACGCTGCATCTGCTCCGGGAAGAAGGACAGTGGATAAAAACATCCGGATAAATATCCCAGTCCTATGGCGCAGAAAAAGATCAGTATCACTCCGCTGATCAGGCTTCGGACGCATTGTGAGAGGAAATACAGGATTGACGCCATCACCGGGATCAGGAGGCCGAATGAGAAGAGAAGCCTGACACGATCCACCCATGAGATCCCGGATAATTCAGGGATCAGACTGATCGTTTCCCCTGGAAGCAGCAAAAATACCGCCATGATGACAAGATAGTTTAAAAGAAACAGGAAGCAGCAGGAAATATATTCTGCAAGAACCTGCCGGGCCGGTCCTGTCCCCCGCACCGCCAGCATCCTGTTCATGGAAAGATCCCCGCGGATAAACAGATACCCTCCTGATACGCCAAGAAAAAGCAGAAAAAGCACCCCTGCCGCACAGGCATAATATCCCTGTATGGAAATGACCGGGGACGAATCCGGCGTGTCGATATCATATAGTTCGGCTCTCGGGAGAACATATTGAAAGTAACGTATGTTGATCTCATATATGTCCGACATCAAATCCCCCGATGCCCCCCTCTGTTCTGCAAACCGCTGAAAGGCATAGATGCCGGACTGCGTCTCTGTAAGCAGCGTAGAAACACAGTCAGCCAGTTCTCTCGCAAGCATCGCACCGATTCCGTACTGAACAGTTCCAACTACAAATGTAACTTTCTTGTTTCCCCCGAGAGCAACAGATTCCACAAAATAATCCGGTATCACCAGATATCCGTAGATTTCCTGCCTTTCCAGTGCGGATACAGCTTCTTCTTCCGTCATCTTGACCAGTGTGCATGTGTACCGGGAAGAATCCATCTTCTGAAGCAGATCTATACCGAAACCAAGGTAGGAGTCCTCCGTATCGCCCACAAGGGCAAGTGTGATCCTGCTGTTTTCTTCACTTTCAGAGGAAGACACCGCCTGGAAATATGCCATGGTTGCCAGAACACCTGCAAGTATCAGCGTGGTAAGCAATATCACAGGGAAAGCTCCCCATACTCTTTTGATCTGCATGTGTAAATACTTCATGTCCGCCTCCCTACAGCTGTCCGGCCAGCCGGTGATAGTTGCCGTCATATTCATAAGGGCGCAGTCTGCCCTGTTTCAGTATATAAAGGGAATCACAAAGGGGAAGCTCCTGGATATCGTGTGTCGTCAGTATAACGATCCCGCCCTGCTCCTTAAATCCGCGCAGATAATTGGCGATCCGCTCTTTGCATATGAGATCCAGCGCTGCCGACGGCTCGTCAAGCAGAAGGATGCGTGGATGATGCGCTGCCGCACAGGCAATGCTCACCCTCTTCTTCATTCCTCCCGACATACGGGATACCGGAACCCGGAGGAAGTCCGAGATTCCCAGTATGGCGGGGAGTCCGTTTTCCAGGTCATCCCGGATCTCCTTCTTGCTATGGTACCACAGTCTCAGGTTATCCATAGCGCTGAGTTCCTCGATCAGAGGAGTCCCCTGAGGGACATAGCCTACATATGACGCATGTTCTCTGCGGTTCTTAAACAGATCTCTCCCGTTATAAAGGAACTCCCCACCGTCTCTGGGAAGTGTACCCGCGAGAACTGACAGCATCGTGGATTTCCCTGATCCGTTCTGCCCCAGAATACCGACACACGTACCGTCAGCAACGTCGAATGTTATATGATCAAAAATCTGTTTTTTCCCGAAACTTCTGGACAGTTCATTTATCTGTATCATTTTCGTGCTTTCTCCTGTCTGCTGCAAAACAGGTCCCGCCGCCAAAAAGCAGCGGGACCTGCGATAATCTACAAAAGGTTCCCTTATTTCCGTACGGTCGCTCAATATGAATAAGCGCTCCCGAAAAGCAGGTAGCTCAGAAATGGGTTGCTCCTGAAGCTGTTTTCCAGACCGGCAATATCCGCCGAAGCTTCATATGCCGCCATATCATTTTCATCCATCACATTATATACCGCTGAATCCGATGGCAGCGACGGTGCGTAATCCGACCCTTTTCTTGTCTCCAGGCTGACAGTTGCAAGAGCGACATTATTGCTCAGCACGGAAATCGTCTGGCCGACATAGTCTTCGGACGAGTCGATCGATACCTCAAGTCCAAGTCCCATTGCAGAAGGATCAGAAACCAGCGACAGTTTATACGTCCCGTTAATAAATCCCTTCTCGGCAGACGCCATATCGTAATCGCTCATCTCGATCTGAGCGATCGTCTGTCCTTCTGCCTCCAGCATAAACGTCCCCTCGGCCGTATCGCCGATCTCCGTTCCGCTTCCGCCGATCCGTATGTAATCCCCGTATTCATCCTGCATATCGCCGAAGACGCATTCATACCCGAATTCTCCTCCGTCTCTGGCAATCTGATAGCTGAAACACGGTATCGTCTGCGTTCCATCGGAGAACGCTACCGTTCTCCCGATGATCTCGCCCGAAGAGTCCACCCAGACTTCCATTGTTAACTCTGCAGATGCAAAAAAGTCGCTCGTCTGCAGTTCTTCCGTCAGCTCTCTGAGCCCGCTGATAAACGACTCGTAAGAGTACTTCTCGCTATATTCGTTCGTATAATATCCGTCATACTGGTAGCTCTCCATAAGAGAGATCGCGTCCCCATAATATGTAATAAACTGCTCAAGCACCTCGTCCTGCTGCATCATTGCCAGCACATCCATCAACATATCTTTCAGCTCTGTTCCGCTGACCGATACGTCAAGAAGTATCGCCTCCTGTTCAATGCCGTTTACAGAAATGCTCGTATTCTGTCTCTCGACATCTGACACATGTCCTAATACGATCCCCGAATAGGTACTGATCAGCGCAGCAAGATCTGAACTGTCCGGCTGTGATACAGACAGATCTCCGGGAAGATTGATGCCCAGATCCTGAAATGTATTCGAATCAAGGAAAAGATATCCTTCTGAAAGTTCCGGTATCTGGACGTACATCTCCTGTCCCTCTGTATCGATCACAGTATTAGCGCTCGCAATTCTTTCGTCCGACGATGTGTACAGAGCTACATCCGCTCCGTAAAGTCCCCCTGATTCCCTGGACTGGATCCGAATCTCCAGATCATTTAATCCAAGAAGGGCCGTTATATCATCCGATGACGCTCCGGCAGCGCCCAGAAGTGAAACAGCCGCGTTTTCAAGTGTAACGCCCATAGTGACCGTACTGCTCTTGGACTCCTCTCCGGAGATTTCTTCCAGTTGTTCCACATATTGGTCGATATATTCCTGCTCCACTGACCGGTAGTAATCTTCCGGGCTGGAAAATCTTGCCTGAAACAAGTTCGTCTTCGACATTGCAAAGGCACCTACACTTACAATGAGCACTGCGGCGGCGACAACTACGGGGATAATGATTTTTTTCTTTTTGCCTTTTCGTTTCGGGCCCCTGTCGTCCGAAGGCGACGGCGCAGACGGAGGCGGCGACTGCCATGCGCCATTCTGCCGGGGCTGCGGGCCTCCCTGTGGCTGCCAGTTCTGCTGCGGCTGCGGACCTCCCTGCGGCTGCCGGTTCTGCTGCGGCTGCGGACCTCCCTGCGGCTGCGGGCCTCCCTGTGGCTGCCGGTTCTGCTGCGGCTGCGGACCTCCCTGCGGCTGCGAACCTCCCTGCGGCTGCGGACCTCCCTGCGGCTGCGGGCCTCCCTGTGGCTGCCGGTTCTGCTGCGGCTGCGGACCTCCCTGCGGCTGCGAACCTCCCTGCGGCTGCGGACTCTGCTGTGCGGCATTCCGAACCGGAGCGCCGCAGCGGGGACAGAACCTGGCGTTCTGGTTCATCTGTGTTCCACAATTTTCACAAAACATTTCTTTTCCCTCCTCAATAGTTCCTTACCTGTTATACATTTTTATACATTATATAATAATAAAAGAAAACCGTAAATAAGAACTTTGGAGGCCGGTACGCTTTATCCGGTATTACACAGATTTTACCCCCCTCGAATTCGAGGGGGGTAAAATCTGATAGAAAACAGCGCCATTGTAATATTCTCTTTTACGGCTGTTCCCTGCTATTGCGACAATTCTTCTAAAACCATTCATACAATCTCTATGTTCACCCTGAGCGCCGTCTCAAATGCATTCTCATCAAAGTCAAACCGTGGCGTATGCGCCGGAGCGATCATCCCTTCCGGCGGGGTGATCCCCCACCAGTAATAGCATCCCGGAACCGCTTTTAAGAAGTATGCCATGTCGTCCCCTGCCATAAGCGGCGTTGCTTTTTTTACATGTTCTTTCCCGATCGCCTGTTGGGCTGCGCGCCTTACGAGTTCTGTCATTCGGTCATCATTGATCACTCCCGGATAGCCGCGCCTGTAATCCAGAACTGCCGTTCCTCCATAGCGTTTTACGACAGATTCTGAAACTTCCCTGATCAGAGCAGGAATTATCTCTGCCGTCTCCTCATCAAACCAACGCACCGTCCCTGTGATCTCCACTTCATTTGCCAGGATATTAAATGCGCTTCCTGCATGAAATGTCCCGAAAGAAAGTAATCCCGGCCTGACCGGATCTATCCGGCGCGTCATCTCGACTTCAATCGCGGTAACGATCTCTGCCCCCACCATAATACCGTCCACCCCTTTATGTGGCGCTGATCCCCCTCCGCCCTCGACTTTTATATTCAATGTAAAAGAATCTGAACCAGCCAGAAACGGTCCGGAAAGAACGCCTATGTCCCCGGTCATGTTTTCCGTCGCATGATGAAGGGCAAAGACCGCCTGTACGCGAGGGTTTTCCAGTACGCCTTTCTCGATCATCAAACGCGCTCCTCCCGGCGGGAGTTCCTCTCCCGGCTGAAAAATGAATTTTACGACACCGGATAATCTGTCTCTTTTTTCGGAATAATATTTCGCCAGTCCAAGCAGCAGCGCTGTATGTCCGTCATGTGCGCAGGCATGCATGACTCCCTTGTTTTCAGACGTCCATTCTGATCCGCTGGCCTCCTGAATCGGGAGAGCGTCTATGTCTGCCCGGAATGCTATAACAGGTCCGGGCTCCTTGCCGTACAACACCCCCACGGCTCCGGTCATATCAGTCCAGCGGATCACCTCCATCTCCAACTTTTCAAGTTCCGTACATATAAGTTCTGTGGTTTTATATTCCTTCATGGAGAGTTCAGGCGCTCTGTGGATCCTGTGTCTGATATCTGCTACATAATCAAGTAACTCCTGTGTTACTGTGATCTCTTCCACACTCATGCCTTATCCTCTCTGATCTTCTTATTTTTTCCTGTGACACTGCAATAGATAAAATACGCGGGGATAGACGTCAACATCAGAATCAGTCCATTGACGATCTGCTGTGGATCTACGTTGCAGACAAGGATAAATGTAATGACTGCCGCCAGTATTGTTGTGACAGGATAGCCCCACATCTTAAACGGTCGGTCCATCTCCGGGTATTTTTTGCGCAGTACGATCAGCGAAATGCAGATTACAACTTCCCAGAGACGACTGACAAAGGTCCCCATCATCAGAAGCGTCATAAAGTTTCCCGTCCACACAAAGGCAACCGCTACAACCGCATAAATCAGAATCGCTATATATGGGGTTCTGTACTTGGGATGCGCTTTCCCGAAGAACGAAAACATCATTTTATTCTCAGACATACTATAGGCAACACGCGGCATTCCCAACAGGGCTCCGTTGACCGCGCCAAAGATCGAGATCATAGCGCCGGCAGTAACCAGGCTGGCGCCCACGCCGCCGAATATAACCTGTGCCGCCGCACTTACCGGAGTGTCCGAGCCTGCCAGCTCTGCAAATCCTACAGAGCCAACGCACGCGATCGTAAGAAGCATGTTAATCACGATGACAATACTCATGCCTATGATCGTCGCCAGAGGCAGTGTTTTCTGTGGATTCTTAATCTCCCCGCTCATATAGGAAAGCGTATAATATCCTCCAAATGCTGTAAGCGCCGGCACAGCCGCCGTAAATGCATTTCCCCACTCTACTGTTTCCGTAGTCATTGTCGTAAAGTTGTCTGGGCGGATCATAAAGATTCCCCCGATGATCACAATGCACAAAACCCCTATCTTGGCAACAGCAAATATATTCTGCACTGCCGATCCACTTTTTACGCCAAAAACATTTACCGCCGAAAGCACTATAATAACGACAGTGCCTATGATGCGCTGTTCGGTCACACTCAGCTCAAGCCCCGGGAAAAGTACGGCGAAATTACTGGCGAACGCTGTTGCCATCATGGCGATCGTCGCCGGAAAATTTCCAAAGAACATGGACCAGCCATACATAAATGACGGACAATGGCCAAATGCTTCATCGATATACACATACGAACCGCCCGCTTTTGGCATAGCGGGTGCCAGTTCCGCATATACCAGCGCACACAGGATCCCGCACATCCCCGCCAGGATCCATGCGATCATATTCGGTCCAAAAGATCCCGCAGCGGCAGCTATCTTTCCGGGCGTCGTAAAAATCCCGGATCCGATCACACAGCCGACTAGAACAGATACTGCTGAAAAAAGCCCCATCTCACGTTTTAAGCCGGAACTATTGTTATTACCGCTCATACATTCTCCTCCTTTTATTCAATTATTGTAATGTACCGGGTCACTGCTCTACTGTGCAGGATGCAAGTGCCTCTTTCATCGCTTTTTCTGACAGTTCCTGTCCGATTCCCGGCAGCTCCGGTATTGAAATCTTCCCATTAACCGGCGCATAATCATAGATTCCCAGATCAATATTCATGCTGGAGCGGTTAATGATATGGTGTTCGTGTATGACAAAATTCGGGATCGACGCCTCCATATGAAGCGACGCGGCGATCGAGACCGGACTTCCGCACACATGGATCTGAACTCCAACGTCATACGCATGTGCCATGTCGCAGATCTTCTTTGCTTCTGTAATACCGCCGCATGTCCCGATGTCTGGCTGAGCAATCTGGACTGTATCTTCCTGAAAGAATTTCATGAATCCCCAACGGCCAAAAATACGCTCTCCTCCCGCCAGCGGGATAGTAGTATTCTGACGAATGACGCGCATTGTCTCCGGGTAGAGCGGCGTAGCAGCTTCTTCGATAAACATGATCCTGTATTGTTCCAGGATCCTGCTCATTTCCACTGCAGATACGGCATCTGTGCGGGCATGATTTTCAACGATGATGTCTACATCATCACCCACAGCCTTTCGCACAGCCCCGGCCCTTCGCTCGATCATCCGACGATACCCGGACGGAATAGGTCCTCTCAGGAAACCAACCCGCCCGCCCATCTCGTCAAATGTGATGAAGTTGATCTTAACCGCATCGAATCCTTCCTCTGTTGCTTTCACACATGCTTCTGTCAGTTCTTCATCTGTTACGGCTTTTCCCATGTTATGGCCCCATCCGAACTGAAGCTGACTTGCATAGCAGCGCAGTGTATCTGAAGTCTTTCCGCCAAGCAATTGATAAAGAGGGACTCCAAGCGCCTTTCCCTTGATGTCCCACAGCGCCATATCGATCGCGCTGATCGCCGAAAATACAATGACTCCGCCTGCCTGCGCCCAGAAAGTCTGGCGGAACAGTTTGTCCCATACTGCCTCGTGAGCCATGGGGTCCATTCCGATAACAAGAGGGGCTATATCCCGGATCATTGCATAGGCTGCAGGAGCTCCCGAATCAAATCCTACAGAAGCCTCTCCATATCCGCTGATACCTTCATCGGTATTTACACGGCATACGATCGGCCTCCAATCCGTCGTGCCACAGTCAAGCAGAAACACATCAACAGATACAATTTTCATCTCCTCATCTCCTTTTTACTTACTTTTATAAAAGTCCTGGCCAGGAACGTTTTATCCACTACATTCTTGTCAAAATTCCGGTTAATTGCTAAAATATGGGTATCGCTGCAGAAAGGAGATTTCACATGACGGACAACACTTCCCTCCAGCAATACGCCTACGATTACCTGAAAAATATAATTATCAGCGGACAGCTTGATGAGAAAAAACTATACTCCGAGCGACAACTTTCACTGGAGCTTAAAATTTCCCGGGCGCCTATAAGAGATGCCCTCCAGAGGCTGCGTCAGGAGGAATATGTTGACATCCTGCCCAAGCGCGGATTCAGAATCCATCCCCTGACAAAAAAAGATGTTATTTCCATGTATCAGATGCGCACTGCAATTGAGAACTTTTGTCTTCATCACTATGCATCTTTCAACGACTCTCCGCAAACTCTGGAAGTGCTGAAACGTCTGGAGGAGACTGTCAGAGCTCAGGAGCAGTATCTGGCATCTTCGGAAGACTATTCTTCCTATGTTGATCTGGACTGTCGTTTCCATGAAGTGATCGTCTCAGGGATAGAAAATGCCTGGTTCATGGAAGCATTCCAGAAATACGTCCGTCAGTTTCATACAATGACCAAAATAACGCTTACCGAATCTGAACGTATCCGGCGGTCAGTAGACGAACATGCCGATATATGCCGGATAATCCGGAAGGGAGAAAAAGCCAGGATCAACAATTGGCTGGAGCAACATATTTCCTCCCCGACAAAAATGTCTCTGAATCTGATTGGTGAACTATGAAAAAAGAACCTGTTTGTACTGCCGAGCTGAATCACTAGCGCGGCAGTAATTTTATGTCCTTTCGTATTTATTCGGGCAGAACTGGTATACCAGTTCTGCTTTTATATTATCACCATCTGGTATACCAGTCAATATTTTTTTATGGGGACGTAGTTAAATTCACTTTCACTACGTCCCGAAACGACTTTTACCCTGTCCCTTTATGTAATTTGCCGTGTGTCCTTACCAAAAAATAGGCATAAAACGCGTTATTATATCAGAAGGGACAGGGCAGATACCAGAAAGGGACACCCTGAATTTAAATTGGGGACGTAGTCGAAAACGATTTTGACTACGTCCCCAATATTACAGTTTTTTTACGAACAGCGCCCGTACTGCATTCAGCACCGCTATGATCATTACGCCCACATCCGCGAAGATCGCAAGCCACATATTAGCGATACCGACAGCCCCAAGAGCCAGGCAGATCAACTTAACGCCAATGGCAAACCAGATGTTTTCGTATACGATATGGATACATTTCCTGGCGATACGAATCGCCTTGGATATCTTCATCGGATCGTCATCCATCAACACTATGTCTGCCGCCTCAATAGCGGCGTCAGATCCCATAGCCCCCATGGCAATGCCGATGTCCGCCCGGGAAAGCACCGGCGCGTCGTTGATCCCGTCGCCGACGAACGCCAGCTTTCCTTTTGCCGGTTTCTGTGCCAGCAGTTCTTCCACCCTGGCCACTTTATCCGCCGGAAGCAGTTCCGCATATACCTCGTCTATTCCAAGATCAGAAGCCACATGTTCCGCTACTTTTCTCGAATCTCCCGTCAGCATGACGGTCCTCTCCACGCCTGCTGCCCTGAGCGCCTGTACCGCTTCCTTCGCATGAGGCTTTTCTACATCTGAGATCACGATATGTCCCGCATATTCTCCGTTGACAGCCATGTGGATGATCGTCCCTGCGTGGTGACAGTCGATCCATTTTACTCCAAGCCTCTCCATCAGCTTTGAATTCCCCGCCGCCACGTCAATGCCGTCCACCTTCGCAGTCACGCCGTTTCCGCTGATTTCCTGTATGTCCGTGACGCGGCTCCTGTCAATCTCCCGTCCGTAAGCCTTCTGAAGGCTTTTGCTGATCGGATGCGACGAAGCGCTTTCTGCCAGCGCCGCATATTCCAGAAGCTCCTCCTCCGTCATCTCATTGTGATGGACTGCATTTACCTCAAAAACTCCCTGTGTCAGAGTACCGGTCTTGTCGAAGACAACGTATTTTGTCTTTGACAGTGTCTCCAGATAATTCGATCCTTTGACAAGCACTCCGGCGTTGCTCGCTCCGCCGATGCCGGCAAAAAAGCTTAACGGAATACTGATAACGAGCGCGCACGGGCAACTGATGACAAGGAAGGTCAGAGCCCGGTAGATCCAGGTTCCCCACTCAGCGGGAAGTCCCATCCCCACCATGCGCACGAGAGGCGGAAGGATAGCCAGTGCGATCGCGCTGTATACCACTGCCGGCGTATAGATCCTTGCAAATTTCGTAATAAACGCCTCGGACTTTGATTTTCTGGAACTTGCATTCTCCACCAGATCCAGTATCTTTGACGCAGTGGAATCGCCGAACTCTTTCGTCGTCCTTATCTTCAGAACGCCGGTCATATTGATACATCCGCTGATGATCTCATCCCCAACTTTCGCGTCTCTTGGCAGACTCTCACCTGTCAGAGCGCTTGTGTTAAGCGAGGAACTTCCTTCTGTGACGATGCCGTCTATCGGTACTTTCTCCCCCGGCTGGACGACGATCACTGAGCCGATCTCCACCTCGTCGGGATCGATCTGCTCCAGTTTTCCGTCCTTTTCTATATTCGCATAATCGGGACGGATATCCATCAATTCGCTGATATTTCTTCTGCTCTTCCCGACCGCATAGCTCTGGAACCACTCGCCGATCTGATAGAACAGCATAACGGCGATAGCTTCTGTATAATCGCCGTCCTCATAGATTGCGATGGCCATGGCGCCTATCGTAGCAATGGCCATAAGAAGGCTCTCATCAAAAGGCTGCCGGTTCCTGATCCCTTTAAACGCCTTGATCAGGATATCATAACCGATGATAAGATATGGAATCAGATAACATACGAATCTCGGCGCTCCGGTAATCGGGACAAAACCGATGCCGATCAGCAGCGCTGCGGAGATCAGGATTCTTATCAGCATTTTTTTCTGTTTCTTGTTCATATATGGTCCCTCTTTGATCAGTATGTATTTTAATTAAACATATGCTTAATCTTTTATTTATATGGGCTATTTTATCCCGGGAACGTTTTTGTTCCCGGGCATTTTCTGCTGCCGATCACAGAAAGATCTCACAGTCGTCTTCTACTTTCTTACAGTTCTTCCGCACTTCCTTCATAACTTCTTTCGCATTCTGTCCTTCCTCGAATTCCACGTTCATCTTAAGCGTCATGAAATTTACGACTGCGTCTTTTACACCCTCCGTATCTTTTGCGGCCTGTTCCATCTTATTTGCACAGTTTGCACAGTCGACATCGATCTTATAACTCTTTTTCATGTTCTATCTCTCCTTTAGTCTGTCTTTATAATTAAACAATTATTTAATCGTTGACTATAATGTACTTCTCATTTTATAATAAGTCAAGAGGAAAATGTTGTGTTTTCCCATTTGGGCGAAAAAAATTCCCAAATGGAGCAAAAGGAGCAAAATAGTATGGAACAACGGAACTTACCACACGACCACGGACATAACGAAGAAAAGATAAGAGAGCGCCTGCCGGGAGAAAACGAGATCGCAGGAGTATCGGAGGCCATGAAACAGCTCGGTGATCCCAGCCGCCTGCGCATTTTCTGGCTCCTGTGCCACTGTGAAGAATGTGTACTCAATATCGCCGCCATCGTCAGTATGAGCAGTCCCGCAGTCTCTCATCATCTTCGGCTCTTAAAGAGCAGCGGCCTGATCGTGAGCAGGCGCGAGGGGAAAGAAATGTACTATCGGACCGCTGATACAGAGTTGGCGCAGATGCTGCATCATATGATAGAAAAACTCGGCAGGATCACCTGTCCGCAGGAAGAAAGTCCCCAGGAGTAATCGGAACACATACGATAAGGAGAGATCCCATGCAGAAAGCATTGTGCACGATCAAAGAAATGCTGTCCGATGTCAACGTCGGGCAGCACGCATACATCCGCCACCCTGCGGACGGCAGCGCAGCAGAGGTCACAAGATCGGACGTGCCGGTTTCCGGAGGCGCAAGACTGAAAACAGAGAGCTATGAGCTTTACCCCGGCATAGAGCTATCCTATCATTATTATCTGGCAGACAAATTCCGTATGCATCACCGGCACGGCGTCTCTGTACTGACGATAGATCACTGCCGCGCGGGGCGTATCGGCTGGGAGATGAAAGAAGGGCTCAGTCTCTATTTCGGAAACGGAGACCTGTCTTTCCACCTTACAGATAAGTGCTCGGACTCCGAGATCACGCTGCCGCTTGGCTGTTACGAGGGCCTGTCCGTCTCGCTGGACATCGACGTCCTCAGGGAACAGCTCCCCGAACTGCTCCGGGAGGCAGGCGTGGATATCGCGGCTTTGAGCGTCAGGTTCTGCGGCGAAAGCGAGACCGCCGCCCTCCCCGCAAGCAGCCGCATCGAACACATCTTCTCCGAAGTGTATGACCTGCCTGAACAGATGAAACTTCCCTATCTGAAGCTCAAGTGCCAGGAGTTGCTCCTGTTTCTTGATATGACAGGCCCTGCCGTCTCGAAGAAACTGGATCCGCACTATTCCCGCCAGGTTGAGATCATACGTCAGATCCACGATCAGATGACCGGCCATCTGGAGCAGCGCTACACGATCGATGAGCTGGCAAAACAGTATCTGATAAACACGGCGGCTCTCAAGAGCCTATTCCGGTCTGTATATGGCATGCCCGTAGCCTCATATATGAAACAGTACCGCATCACTGAGGCGGCGCGCATGCTCCGCGAGAGCGATATAAGCATCGCGTCGGTCGCACACAGCGTCGGATATGAAAGCCAGAGCAAATTCACTGCGGCGTTTAAGGATATCATGAAAATACTGCCTACGGATTACCGAAGGCAGTATACTTAATAACCGATTCCGATATATCAGGCGCAGCATGGTCCACCTGGCAGACTGCGCTGTTATTTATCTTTTTCGTCTCTGCCGGACACACGGCGGCGTTTCTTGCTCTGTCTGCGGCGTCTCCGCGCTTTCCTGAGTTTTTCACTTTTCGCCGCCCGTAATCTAAATCCGATGAGCACTGCCGCTGCCAGAAAGAGCAGAGCTACCCCGGCGACAGGAGCCCATCTGCCAGGGGAAAAGATTCCCTCCCCTGTTCCGGATCCGTCCCGGGACTCAGGATCTTCTACAAGGCGCAGCCTTGTCGTATATCCGGTAGCTTTCTCTACATACTCGGGCGTAAGCTTGACGGCCGCAGAGCCCACGTTCTGCCCGGCATAATAAAATGTGATCTCACCCGACGCTTCCTTCTCGTCTTCTACCTGTATCTCATACTCCAGATCGGAAAATCCTATCCCCTCCGGCAGGAGAACATACGCCCCGGCATCGTCGTAGTATGTCACTTCGTCCGGCTTCTCCTGTTCGCTTAAAAGAACCCCGGAAAAATTCTCGAACACATAATCAAGCATTGCCCGCGTATCATCGTACGCGTCTCCGTCGTCCTGAAGGATAACGGCCACAAGCCGGAGCGTTCCGTTGTCTGCCGTCGTAACGAGAGTTGTCCTGGCATCATCCGTGTAACCGGTCTTGCCCCCGGTACAGTACGGATAGTATTTGCTGCTCTCAGGCATGAGCATCTTGTGATGCTGCTGGAAAGTCCTGGACTCCTTTTCAAGATTCGTAGGCCCGATCGTATAACTTAATGTCTGTGCTATTGTCTGGAACTCTTCATGCTGATACAGCTCAGATGTAATGAGCGCCATATCCCGGGCCGTCGTATAGTGATCGTCATCATGCAGGCCATTCGCGTTGATCCAGTGCGAGCCTGTACAGCCGAGCTGCCGGGACCGGTCGTTCATCGCCTGGATAAATGTGTCATAGCTTCCGCCCATCTTCTGTCCCACGTTCTCCGCAATGGCATAGGCCACCTCGTTGGCGGACGCCAGCAGCATGGCATACATCGCATCATGCATGCTTATGATCTCTCCCGGCCGCATCCCGATACTCGCATAGTCGGACCTCAGAACATCGATACTCTCCTGCGAAAAGAGGACCTCATCATCCATACTCCCATTCTCAAGCGCCACCAGTGCGGTGAGCAGCTTCGTTATGCTGGCCGGATAATGCCGGTCATCGATCTTCTTGCCATAGAGGATCGCCCCGCTGTCCATATCCATCACGATCGCTGAATTGGCATAGACTTTCGGCCCCTGCGGCCACCCTGCAAGTTCATTTGTCTCAGGCAAAGTGTTGTAAGACTTCTGTTTCTCCTTCTCAAACTTCTCCTCTGCCGCCGCGGCAGCAGCCTCTTCCGCTGTCTGCGTTCCGTCCGCCTGCGCCTCGTCTGCCTCCTGTTCCGCATCTGGCTGCGCACAGACGGCAGGCGCTGACATAAACGTCACAGTCAATAAAAGAAGTGCTGCTACCACGCGTTTTAAGACCGTTCCCATCTTATTCCTCCGACACTCAACTGTATTTTCAGATTATAAAAAACGTAAACTTTCTCTCATTATAGTAAATCATCAATACAGTTTCAAGTATCAGCTTGTCACACCCGCAGTTCGCAGTATGTGATCTCCGCCCCCTCTGCCTCTATGACCATCCTTTCATTTTCCGGATAATACCTTGTGCTGAACACATACGCTCCGTCATTCACAAATATTTCCACGGACGACTTATCCGCAAGGATCCTGACATCCTCCACACAGTCTATGTCAGCGCAGCGTATATTCCGGCCACACGAAATCTTTTTATTTCTTTCATCCGTAAATACAAGCGCGAACTTATTATCTTTGTACTCCACCGTCAGATCCTCCGCCAAAACTGCGCGGAACTGATTCTGTCTGATATGACAGATATGCGCTTCATACACAGCGCATCCTTGCACTTCAAGACAGTTTTTAGTTTCTTTGACAAGTTTTTTATTCTTATCAAGTTCCCGGATCGGCCGCTGTCTGATAACTCCGTCTTTCACAAATACTTCTCGTGGGAAGGTAAAGCAGTGCTGCCATCCGTCTTCGATCGTCCGGTTCGTATACTCTTTACAGTCCGGCATTCCCATCCAGCCGATCTGGATGCGCCTGCCGTCCTCTGTCTCAAAACTCTGGGGCGCATAGTAATCAAAGCCATAGTCCCAGAGCCGGTAGTCCGACAGACTGTATTCTCCGCTGAGAATATCCCCCTTCACTTCAAAATATCCAGACTGATATACATTGCGGTCCTTCCACTCTTCTCCGGTCAGCCCCTGCACGGATGCGGACAAGATTTTCTTCCCATCCACTTCAAAGTAGTCCGGACATTCCCACATATAGCCGAACTTCTCTGCTGTCTCTACACGGCTGTGAATCGTCCAGTGTATCTTATCCTCCGACCGGAAAATCACTGCCTGCCCGATATCCGCTTTTGTGCGGGCTCCCTGCAGCATATAGTATGTTCCGTTTTCTTTCCATACTTTCGGATCCCGCACATGCAGCGTAAGATCGGACGGATAGTCACTGTTTCTCATGATCAGCTTCTTGTGTCCGAAATGCATTCCGTCCGCGCTTGTCACCAATACTGTATTTGACTCACGCCCGCTGTTAATATAATCGTAGTCGTCACTGTCCTCGAGTTTCACATTGCCGGTATAATACAGGTACATCTCTCCGCCCTCGATAAAGGCGCATCCCGAGTACACGCCGCTGCAGTCAAAAGGCTGGTCAGGATAGAGGGGCACGCCCTGATATTCCCAGTCGATCATGTCACGACTTGTATAGTGTCCCCACATCTTGACTCCGCCCTCTACATGAAAGGGCGAGTATTGAAAGAAAGCATGATAAACTCCATCCAGCTGACAGAGGCCGTTTGGATCATTGAGCCATCCCACAGGCGGCATAAGGTGAAGCTTCTGTCGGAACCTGTCGTCCCGACTACTGCTTTTCTCTGCCCCGGCCGTCAATTTTATCAGATCTTTTGTCAATGCAGTCATATAATATTCTCCCCGCTTCTCAGACTACTTTTTCAGTTTCATGATCGTCTTGTCTGTACCTGCCGCGCCCGGCTCTGCTTTCTCTACTTCCGAATACTGATCCGCATTGGTCAGGATTACCATAGTCGTCGCAGGATATCCGGCCTTCCGTATCGTATCCAGATCCGCCTCGATCAGGACGTCTCCGGCGTGTACCTTTGCGCCATCAGAAACTTTCTTTGTAAATCCTTTTCCTTCCAGCTTCACAGTATCGATACCGATGTGGATCAGGAGTTCGCCGCCGGACTGTGTGGTCAGGCAAAGCGCGTGTCCCGTATCGAATACATTGAGCACCTCCGCGTCACACGGAGCTACGATCTTTCCGTCTTCCGGTTCTACCGCTACGGTCGCGCCGAGCATCTCGGAGGCAAACGTCTCGTCTGCCACTTCCGTAAGCGGAAGCACTTTGCCGTTCACCGGACTTTTCAGTTCTTCCTCTGTCACCGCCGGAGCTGTCTCGTCCGCCGTCTCGTCCGCTGCGCCTTCCTCATGAGAGTTTTCTGACAGAGCGTCCGCATTTCCCGATGTTCCTGCGGAGGCTGCTGCCGTCTCCGGCTTTGCATCCCGATAGATAATGAATGAGATAACAAACGCAACTCCTACTGCGATCACCATCTCGATGAAATACTGCACCGGCTCATCCAGGCAGAGCAGGATGCCGAAGATACCGGTCACACCCGTCCCCTTTGCTCCGAGATGTACGATGGACGCATACAGAGCTCCGCATCCGCCGCCGATACATCCTGCGATAAAAGGTTTGAAAAATCTTAAGTTTACACCGAAGATCGCCGGCTCCGTGATCCCCATAAATGCACTTAAGGATGACGGAAGGGCCAGTGATTTCACTTTCTTGTCCTTTGACTTCAGCGCCACTGC
Organism: uncultured Eubacteriales bacterium; assembly: GCA_949294665.1. Lineage (GTDB taxonomy): Bacteria > Bacillota > Clostridia > Lachnospirales > Lachnospiraceae > Mediterraneibacter. The sequence goes on along the minus strand of CASFID010000008.1, from coordinate 17,512 downwards.
AAGGGCGGCCGCTCCCTGAGCTACATTCGCCGCGCTCGCAAGGGGCAGCCAGTATGTAACGCCATACTGTGCGATCTGCCCGATATCGATGGCTGTATACATCTGATGGATGCCAGTTACGACTGTAGGAGCATACAAGGCTCCCATGATCAGACTTCCGATACCAAGCGGAAGCGTGAGCAGCCACTGGATCGCGCCAAGGATCGCATTCTCAGCCCATACAAAGACCGGTCCGATGATGGCCAGTGTAAGATACCCTGTTACAAACACGCTGACAAGAGGTGTGACGAACAAGTCCAGAACTTCCGGCACGATCTTGTGCAGCTTCTTCTCGATCACAGAAAGGAGCCACACTGCGATGACGACCGGGATAACATGTCCCTGATACCCTACCATATCGATATCATACAGTCCAAAGAATACCGACTGTGTCTGCTGTACGCCATTGGTCGCCACATCATATGCATTCTGCAGCGAAGGATTGATCATGATCATACCGATGACCGCGCCCAGATAAGGATTGGCGCCGAACGCTTTCGCCGCGGAGAATGCGATCAGGATCTGCAGGAATGTGTACGCTGTGTTACTGAACAGACCTGCAAAAACATAGATCGAGCTGCTCGTATCCATACTGATGAATCCGTTATTGATCATGAAATCCAGCGAGTTCATGATACCCATGAGGAAACCGCTCGCCACGATAGCCGGGATGATGGGTACAAAAATATCGCCCAGCAGCTTGATCGCCCTCAGAAATACGTTCTGCTGTTTAGCCGCCGCCTCTTTCGCCTCCGCTTTCGTACTGGCTGTGATGCCCGCGATGGATATAAATTCGTCAAATACTTTGTTTACTGTTCCCGTTCCGAGGATGATCTGGAGTTGACCGGACGCCTCGAACACCCCTTTTACCCCTTCTACATTTTCTATGGCTGCCTTATCCGCCTTGCTGTTATCGGCAATAACAAGACGAAGCCTTGTTGCGCAGTGAGCGGCAGATACAATGTTCTTGCTGCCGCCGACCTTGTCCAGGATTTCCTGTGCGGTCTTTCTGTAATCCATGGTAACTCTCCTTCCGTATGTGTAATCGATTTCATATTTTCATATAAATAATATCGGTAAATACAACGTTTGTAAAGAGGGCATTTTTACCGATATTTTATACTTATTTTTGTGCATATTTGTCTTTTTGTATTATTTAGATATTTTTCCAGCGCCGCATCTGTATCCTGAACGTTCTTTTTGAGCATGATATTATGAGTAATCGATATCATGTTCTTTCATTTTCTGTGCTCTGTTTCCTCTTCACATACTCGTCCATCACATCCGCGATCATCTTCGAGCATTTCACGGCTTCCACCACTGTCTTCGCCCCTGTGACCACATCTCCCGAGGCAAAGATACCCTCCATCGTCGTCTCACCTTTCCCGTCTGTCTTAAGACGGCCTTTCTCATCTACTTCGAGTTCCTTATCCCGGTTGACGATCCTGTCCTGCGGCCCCTGTGAGATCGAGATAATAACGCTGTCCGCAGGCACAAATCTTCCCGTCTCCTCCCGCTTTATCATCTTATGATCTTCCGTCCACTCGACATCGCATACGATGACGCCGTCGTCCCGGATCTCAATGGCTGTCTGAAGCGTCTCGAACTGCACCCCGTCGATCTTCGCATACTCCACCTCTTTTGGCGATGCGGCCGGGATCTCCGTCACAGAATATACGGTCACGTGCTGCGAGCCTTTTCTGACCGCCGTTCTTGCCACGTCCATGGCAGCGTTGCCCGCTCCGATCACGACTACTTTGTCGCCCAGTTCATAGACGTCAGGATTGTTCAGATAGTTGATACCGTAGTGTACGTTTCCAAATGTTTCTCCGGGAATATCCAGCCTGTTGGGACGCCACGTCCCGGTCCCTATGAACACAGCGTCATATCCGTCTCTGAGCAGGTCCTGCACTCCGAGCGAACCTCCGAGGGCAAAATTCGGCCTGAAAAGGATCCCCAGTTCTTTGAGTTTCACGTTATATCGGTCCAGTATCGATTTCGGCAGACGAAATTCGGGGATGCCGTAACGCATGATGCCTCCGATCTTCTCCCTGATTTCAAATATCGTCACCTTATATCCCCTGCAGGCCATCAGGATGGCGATCGTGATGCCGGCCGGCCCTGCTCCGACGACTCCTATCCGATGTCCGTTCCATGGCTTTTTCCCGAGCCTCATATTGTCAAAACAGGTATCCGATATATAATTCTCGATAGATGAGATGTGCACCGGTTCCCCTTTGAGCCCCTTGATACAGTGCCCTTCACACTGCTTTTCATGATCGCACACAAGCGAACATATCACAGAGAGCGGATTATTTTCAAATACCATCTCCGCGGCATCCGCCATCCGCCCTCCCAGAAACATCTGGATCATCTGGGGGATCGGCGTGTTGATCGGGCAGCCCTCCCGGCACCTCGGCTTTCTGCAGTTCAGACATCTCCTGGCTTCATCGATCGCATGTAATCCCATGATCCTGTTCCTCCCATATCTTTTCACCTAACATGACGCATTCACCACTTTTCATATTAAGTTTGACATGAGGAGGGAAAAAGTCAACGATCGTTATTTTATTAACCCCGGCCTCCCGTCGGGATTCCTGACATTTGCCGGATATTCCTGCGGAAAACGCGGATTGTATCAAAACAAAAACAAAATCTGCCGCCGCATTTTGCTCACACTGATTTTAATTTAACGAGATACCTTCAGTCCACCAGCCTGAACCCCAGCTTTATCTCTACAGGGATCTTCTCGTTTCTCTCAATAACGTCCAGAAGCAGCTCCGCTCCGCGGATACCGCTTGTCTTGTATCCGAAATGTACGGTCGGGATTCCGCCTGTCACTGCTTTTAACAGCTGATTGTCGCCAAATCCGGTCACCCGTATCTGTGCATGATCCGGGATATACTGCATCCGCCTTCCCAGATCCACGGAAGATCCGGGCGCCGTATGTCCGCCATATGTAAGAAGCGCCTGGATCACGCCGGCCGCGATCGTATCCGTGGCGCAGGATATGATCCCGATATCGCTGTTATGTTCCAGAAGATCCAGTGCGGCATGGTACCCGGCGTCCATTGTAAATTCGACGTTCCTCACATAGTCCGGGGCAAGCTCGACGCCCGCGGACCGGAGCCCCGAGCGGAACCCGTCTTCCCGCGCGACGCCGACCGCCTTATCCGTCTTTGTCACCCCGATATAGGCAGCCTTCAAATCCTTCCCATCCCCGGTCCTGATCACTTTTGCCGCCAGTTTTCCCATGGCTTTGCCTGCACCGTAATCATCGTGATAGATGCAGTTGGCGTATTTCGTATACTGCCCGATGACCACGACCGGGATGTTAGAACTTTTCAGAAATTTCCTGTGCTCCGCCGTGATGACCGTCCCGATCAGAATAATGCCGTCCACCGGATAACTTTCAAAAAGTTTCAGGTAGGCGATCTCCTTGGCCGGATCATTATCCGTGCTGGCAAGAAGCATCTGATATCCTCTCCCGGACAGGACCTGCTCGATCCCGGCGGTCACCCGGCTGATAGACTCTGAATTGATCTTCGGGACAACGACTCCCACCAGACACGCCTTTTTCGTGCGCAGGATCCGCGCCTGAGCAGACGGCTGGTAGCCGGTCTCGTCGATCACTTTTTTTATCCGTTCTTTTTTCTCCCCGCTGATATAGCCGCCGTTTAAATACCTCGACACAGCGGCGCTCGAAACTCCGGCAAGCTGTGCGATCTCTTTGATCGTCATGACAATCTCCTCCTGCTGCTTCTGTCCCCCATTCAGTTATGCATGCGGGATATTCGTATATTCACTGATCTCACGGCTGATCGTGCACAGGTCGTCCACAGAGAGATCGTGAAGATCTTCATGCCCTGTGATGCGGGCGAACATCCTGAGTTCTTCCAGAGAGACATTAAGAAAGTTCGCCACTCTTACCGCTGCAGCGTCTTCATGCAGCCTTGCCCTAAGATCCTCATCCTGCGTGGCTACGCCCATCGGACACATCCCTGTTCCGCATATCTTATACTGCTGGCATGCCATTGCAATAAGCGCGGCCGAGGCAACGGCGACAGCGTCTGCTCCCATGGCGATCGCCTTGGCGAAATCCGACGATACTCTTAAGCCTCCGGTGATGATAAGACTGATATCCGATCCCACGCTGTCCAGATATTTTCTCGCGCGGTGAAGCGCGTATATCGTCGGAACACTCGCGGAATCTCTCAGCAGCTTGGGCGAAGATCCCGTCGCGCCGCCTCTTCCGTCTATCGTGATGAAGTCAGGTTCCGCATAGACGCAGAATGCAAGGTCTCTCTCGATCCGCCCGGCTGCGATCTTGACTCCTACCGGTCGTCCCTCAGATGCGTACTTAAGCTGCATGATAAGATTCTTCAGATCATCCTTCGTCCTGATCCCCGGGAATCTGGACGGTGCGATGATATCCTCACCTATCGGCTTATTTCTTACATCACTGATCTCCCGCGTCACTTTCTCCCCGGGAAGGTGTCCTCCCATCCCCGGCTTGGTGCCCTGACCGATCTTGATCTCGATGGCGTCCGCATTGCGCAGGTTCTCCGGAGTTACGCTGTAAAGATTTCCGACATATTCGAATATGTACTTGTCCGCCGCCTGCATCTCTTCGGGAAGGATCCCGCCCTCGCCGGAACACATGGCGCTGTGTGCAAGGGCGGAGCCTCTTGCCAGGGATATCTTCGCCTCTCTTGAGAGCGCGCCGAACGACATGTGAGAGACATAGACCGGATTCTCAAGGATGAGAGGCTTCGCCGCGTGTTTCCCGATCACGGTCTCCGTCTTTACCTCTGCATGTTCATCCAGCGGCATAGGATCGAGCTGGGCTCCAAGGATCAGGATGTCGTCCCAGGACGGCACAGGCATCTCGGTCCCCATAGACGCGGAAATACTCCTGCCCGTCACCGCCATCTCATGGATCTCTTTCATGTACCTGCAGGAATCATCCTGACGTACGAACTCCTTTGGATAGTCAAGTTTCAGCTCCTTTTTCGGCGGGGCCTGCGTCCCGTGGTCCTCTTTATATACCGTGAACTTGTCCGCCGGCTGATGACAGACCGGACATTCTTTCAGGCCGGCAAATGGAGCCCCTTCCTCTTCCTCATCGTAAATATACCCACATACGCTGCATCTGTACTTCGCCATACTGTTTCTCCTCCTTCGCAAAACTTCTTTCTATATCAGTTAGTTCCAGTATAACATAGCCGGCTTAAATTTACTCGCAAAAATGATCCCATACAGAAACGGGACTGCCGCACGGGATCATTCGTACGGCAGTCCCTGTCATCGCTCCGCATACCGGAATTCCCCGAAGACCGCCTCCGCCCCTTTCTCCGCGAACAGCCCGATATAGCATCCTGTAAATGTCATGACCATGCATTCTGTAGACAGGAGCTGCGTCCTCCCGCTTCCAAAGTACTGCATATGCTCTCCGTCCGGTCCCGCTGAGAACCGGTATTCCAGCCTGTCCGCCTCTATCCTGAGCAGGATATATGTTTCACATTCCGGCAGGCTGTACATATCTGTCGTCTCCATATCGCCCACATGTTTGCGAAGCAGCAGACGCAGCCTGCCGCCATGGTTCGTGATCCCGAAGTCGTAGTGATGCTCGTTCGTGTGATAGACCGTCATCCCTGCAAATGCATCTGCCGTCTGAGGGCGGCATTTTATCCTCACCTCCGTACACATACAGAAGTGCTGCTGTCTCCTTCCGACAAAGGTAGGCGACTTTCCGTCATTGAGCGTCACGTCCGTCCCGTGAAGGAGCAGTTCCCGGCCGGATTCCGACACCGTATAATCAGACATTTCCGGATTTTTAATAAAGTTCCACTTTAACCTTTCCGTATACTTTCCGTCTGCATATTGTCTCCAGTCTCTTCCCTGCCGGCCGTCTCCCGGAAGCCTTTCCGCCCTCATGTGCGGCGTGATAAGTTTTCCACCGTTGATCACCGGCCACCCGCCTTGGTCCCAGCGGACCGGGGCCGTCATCGTCTCTCTGCCCAGATGGTGGAGCATATACTGTGAAGTGCGTATCCCATGAAACACGATCCACCAGTCTCCTTCCGAAGTGTCTGTGATATCTCCGTGTCCGATCGCCTGGAACCGGTCCAGCATCGTGTCTCTGTGAGTAAGGATCGGATTATCCGGACAGGACTCAAACGGTCCCCAGGGAGACCGGCCTCTTGCCATTGTTATCATATGGCCGTACTCCGTACCTCCCTCAGCCGCCAGAAGATAATACCAGCCGTCCTTCACATACATGTGCGGACCTTCCGGGTACTTGCCCCCGCTGCCTCTCCATATGATCTTCGTGTCCGTCAGCAGTTCCCCTGTCATGATGTCGATCATACTCTGTCCGATCGCCTGTCCGCCCGGCATATCATATGTACTTGCGAAATACACTTTCCCGTCTTCATCAAAAAACAGGGAAGGATCGATCCCTCCCTGCCTTACCCATATCGGATCCGACCACTCCCCGCGGATCTCATCCGTATAGACGAAAAAGTTTCCCCCATGGCTCATATTGGTAGCCGACACATAAAACCGCCCTTTATTTTCACGGATCGTCGGCGCCCATATCCCTTTCGACGGATTTTCGTCTTCCAGATCGATCTGCGATCTTCGCGTCAGCACATGACCGATCTGCTCCCAATGAACAAGGTCTCTGCTGTGAAACAGCGGTATCCCCGGGAAAAACTCAAAAGAGCTGTTTACGAGATAATAATCGTCTCCCACTCTGCATATGCTGGGATCCGGATAGAATCCCGGTAATACCGGATTCTCGAAATTCACCATATCAATCGCCTCCCGCCTGTCTATATTCTGGTCCATATCTGCATTTCACCCGGATGACGATTCCCCCACAGAAAATATGGCACGGCTTTCAGGACTGCTCTTTTCTCCCGACGTTCGTAAGGCCGATACAGGGATTCTCCCTCCGGCCACTCTTCCGTCCGATAGCCATTGTATATGATCATAGGAACCTCATCGGATAATCCGGCGTCCGTCTGCTTTTCAAACGCCGTATCCGCATCGATCCTCAGAGCCGACAGATTGTCCCCATTGTCTGTTTCCTCGAGACAGTAGACAAAAGGCCCCATTTGTACCGCTGCTTTCCCCGCATCTGCGCGCACTCTCGGATCTGCCTGTATGAGCCCCGGCGTCATATCGAACTGCAGCCGGATGCTGTCTTCGGGCAGCACGCCTTTCAGATACAGATATCCTTTCTGTACGTCCGCTTCCTGTATTCTGTCGTTTATACGCACAGACCATTCTCTGCACCATCCCGGGATGCGGAGCGCGATCTGTCCTTTCCCTTCCGGGACGCCGTCTACCCGGATCTCCGTGATGCCGCTCCAGGGCGACTGCCGCCTCACTTTGACCGAATATTTCCCATTTCCTGCCGGAATATCCAGATCTCCTGACAGATAGAGATGAAGATACAGCGTCCTTCCGTCTGTTGAACACACATACTTCTGAAGGGATGCCAGCAGCCTGGCGATATTCGGCGGACAGCATGCGCATCCGAACCATTCCTGCCTGCTGCCGCGGATATGCTTCCTGTCGGGATTCTTTTCGGACGCCTCCGGCCACATTTCCTGCGGATTGACGTAAAAATAATGCTTCCCGCCCTCCGCTATTGACGCAAGGACCGTATTGTACAACACTCTCTCGATCACGTCCGCATATCTTCCGTCCATATCGATCCTCTGCATTCTGGCTGCAAAGAGGATCAGTCCGACAGATGCGCATGTCTCGGCATAGGCAGTCTCATTCGGAAGATCATAATCAAACGTAAACGCTTCTCCCTGATGCGTAGCTCCGACCGCGCCGGTAATGTACATCTGGCGTGCTGTCACATTTTCCCACAGCGTCCTGCACGTCCGGAAAAGTTCTTCGTCCCCCGTCTTTCCTGCAACATCCGCCATGGCGGAATACATATACACCGCCCTCACCGCGTGGCCCACCGCCTCCTTCTGCTCCGCCACCGGACAGTGGGACTGATCATAATATAAATCCGGTCTCTCTGTCAGTTCTCCTGTCTTAAATGTGCGCCGCTGTCTTGACGTCTCCCATTCCCTGATAAAATAATTGGGGGCCTTCCCACGCTCTTTCAGAAAATACCGGCTCAGTTCAAGATACTTCTTTTCCCCTGTCGCCTCGTACAGTCTCGCAAGGGCAAGCTCAAGCTCCTGATGGCCGGGATAACCCCTCATCTTTCCCTCTTCCGGCCCGAAACAGTCGGAAATGTGATCCGCGCAGCGGCACATAATATCCAGAAACCGCCTTCTCCCCGTCGCCTTATAATATGCGACCGCGGCTTCGATCATATGGCCCATGCAGTACATCTCATGACACTCATACAGATTCGTCCACTCTTTGTCCTGTCTCCCGATCGTAAAATAAGTATCCAGATAGCCGTTTTCCTGCTGGGCCGCCTCTATGAGCCCGATCACTTCCTCGATAAGGCTTTCCAGTTCCTCATCCTTACGTGCCGCGAGCGTATACGACGCTGCTTCGATCCATTTCGCAAGGTCGCTGTCCTGAAAAACCTCCCCGTAGAACTCTCCGCTCTCCAGTCCGGCGGCAATCCTGAAATTTCGCACCGCATGGCTCTCCGGCGCTCCGGGTTCCTGATCATTGAGGACTTTCCACTGGTACGGGAGCACGACCTCCCGTACCAGATCCGTATACTTTGACCAGAATGTATCCGTCAGATGCACCTCACATAAGTCGGCAGGCCTGTATGTTTCAGAAATAGAATTCAAGTCTTATCACCTTGTCCTTTCTCAGTTCCAGCCTGAATCCGCTGCCGTCCTCATCTGCTGTCTCCCGGTCCGCCAGGACTTTCCTGTATCCCTCCGGGAAAGAGAGATCCACTTCCTGATCGACGAGCGACGAGAGGTCGACGACCGCCGTCCCCTGATCCATATCCCACTTCATCTTTTCAATCTTGGCAAATGTGTACAGCCACACTCCTTCCAGTTCACCCTTTTTCAGATCCTCAGGAACCGCGGGCAGAAGTTTGATAAATCCTTCGTCAGAATAGACAAGCATCTCGAGGATCATTGCCGGCATTGCGCCCAGAAGATCGGGGCAGAACACCCGGTATGGATAATGCACTGTATTCAAGGTCCTTGTCACATATCCGTGCTCCATGAGCGTCCGCAGGTTATGCATGGCGTCGGGGAGATCGTTCAGTCTTACCGCTGTAAAGTATCTGTGGATGACGCCGTGTGCCGAATCGTCCTGATGCCCTCTCTTGCGGTTCGATAAGATAAACGGCTTTACAAGTTCCGGCGTTTTCTCCGGGGAGATCGCCCGCCCCGGCCAGATATCATAATGATGAGACACATGCCGGTGATCGTAATTTTCTCCCGAATATTTAAAGGACCACTCTTTGACGGCCCCGTCTTCATCGAGGAGAAAATCAGGCAGTTTCCTTCTAAGCTCCTGCCACTTCGGAAGATCCGGCTCATCCAGGCCGAGGATCCCGCATGCCTCCATCAGATTATCCAGCACTTCTCTGCACACCATCACATCCATCAGAGAGTTCACATTCATCGCATACACGTCCTTGGGAAAGGGAACATGATAGTCGTTCATGGAAGGATCCTCCGGCGAATAGCTCGGATAGAACATCACCTTCCCGTTCTCATCCTCATCCGACAGATAATCTTGGTAGAACAGCGCGATCTCTTTTAGGCCCGGGACAACGCGTTCTCTGAGGAACTCTTTGTCGCCGCTGACAAGATAATGGCCCCAGAATTCATTGTAGATCCAGCCAAGACATGCGGTCCAGCAATAGTGCGGATATACAATGGAGAACTGATAGAATTTTCCCGAATTATAATCGCAGTGTATATTTCCCAGCACGCCTCTGGCTCCATAAAACCTCTTTGCATTCAGACGGAAATCATCGAACTTATCCTCATAAAACCGGAAATAGACGTCCATCATCTCGGGAAGCCCCGTCATATTGCCCGAACACACCTGCAGGTTCGTATTGATATTGTGCTGGAACAGAGACGGCGGATCATCTCCGGTATCTGTGATCAGGAAAAACCGTCCCATATCATACAGCTTTTCCAGAAGCATCGGACTTAGCTCCCCTTCACTGTGCTGCTCATTTAAAAGCTCTTCCGCCGCCATGGCATGATCGCCCGCAAGGCTTATATGGGACCGTTCCATAAGAGGTTCGAGATACTCCCGGTTGGCTTCCAGCATATCCTCGTATGTATCCGTGATCTTCTCTATGTCGCGGAGCACCCGGTCTGCATTCTCATGCCTGTAGTCTTCTTCATATTTTACAGTACGGGAGAGGATCGTCACGCTGTGCGCGTTTCTCACCGTAATATATCCGCCCTCTCTGCAGACGGCTTCTCCGTCTGTGCGGAGTACGGAACAGCAGCAGTATCCTCTTTCCCCAAACTGCGGATCATATGCAAGAGACACCGTACAGCTCCCGGGAGTTGTGCTGATCTTCACGTCGCTCCCCTCGATCTTGTACATATCATTGTATGTAACAAGAACAAACTGGTCGAAATGATCGGGAAGATCATAACCTCCCGGCGCCACAAAGCGCATGTTTACATCAAATTCCGCGCCGCTTAATCTCTCGATCCTCTGTACCGCGATCTCTTTGTCAAATGAAACGAACGACCGTCTCAGCACTCCGCCTCTGTCGTCTTCACATCTCACGATCGACTCTCCTGTCATCATATCCAGATAACGAAGATAGTCATGACAGTTCTCCCCCTCCTCTATCTCCGTCAGAAGTTCGATCACAGAATGAAGTCTCGGGTGCAGACGCGGGAATTCTACCCCGAAAGGCCTGCTGTCGATCCACTTGTCATATCCCGCGTCTTTCGTCGCTTTATCCATGACTTTTGCCGCTTTTTCAAATTCCCCCTGCCGCAGATATTTTCTCGCCTCGGGGATCGCATACGCCACGTCCGGCGGTTCGGGAGTATCCTTCCACCTCATGTCCATGATACGCTCTCTCCGGTATATCACTCTTTCATGGTACGGATCACCCACGATATCCAGTCTCTGGCGCCCGTTCGCCGTGACAAGCACGTCTTCATCTGCTTTCGCCGGATACAGGCTGCACACATTTTTATACGGGAGCACGCCCCTTCTTTTCCCGATATCCATTGGACGGTATCTCAGTCCGAAATCAACAGCCTTCATTCCATAAGTACTCATACTGTTCCTCCTTTTCTCTCGTTTTTGCAGGATGTCTCCTGCATGTTAAGGTGATTATACTTCCGTGAAATACCGCCGTGAATAGAATATACTGGACTGGTACGTGAAATATTTTGAACAATATTGCGGACGGATCTATCCGCTGTTCCCATATATCTGAGACCGGTAGACAAGAGGGCTTACTCCGTACTGCTGTTTAAACACTTTACTGAAATAATACTGATCGCTGAACCCGAGCATTTCCGCTATGTCTTTTACCCGCATGTTCGGGTAATCCGTCAGCATGGTCTTTGCCTCCTCGATCTTGATCCTGTTATAGTAACTGATCGGTGTATCGCTGTAATACATTTTGAACAGACGGCAGATGTAAGAAGACGAGATATCGAAATGCTGCGCCATATCCTGAAGAGACAGATTTTTATATACGTTCACTCTCATATACTGCACCAGCTCCTGTGCCATTTCGACAGATGCTCCCGGTCTTTCCTCCCTGATTTCCGTCATGTAATCCCCATATTCCGAGAGCTGCATCTCGAGTTCCCCGTAGGTGGCGCAGTCGTTGAGCATACGGTCGGCAAGTGTCCCGGGCTCCTCTAAAAGCCCGGTATTTCCCGTTTCATTCAGAAGCATTTCATCCATAAGCGCTATCAGGAATTTTCTGAGGACATACACAGGATACCTGACCTTCTTCCACTCTTTCACTCTGCGGGAAACCTCTTTTCTATAGTCTTCCGCAGACCTGTTTTTCAGCACTCTTCCGATCCTTGTCCTGAAAATGTCCAGCTCTTCCCTCTGACGTATATATTCCTTATGCCCCTCCGATCCGCATTTTGCTTTGAACACATTTACTTCATCCAACAGGACTCTTCTTCCCAGCTCGTTTGAAAGTTCGGCATATTGTCTCCCGAGATCCATGATCCCGTCGTATTCTCCCGACTCAATAATATTGACACGGGTATATTTTCCGCTCAGATTTTCAAGGATCTTTTTGTCCCAGAGCAGTATCCTGTCTCTTGCAGCGCTGTCTTTTCTGTCATATACGATAAGCTTCTCACTGTTAAGCCTGGTATTGACGATCCAGAATCTGCCTTTGACTTTCGCCTGGCGCATCACCTCGTTTACCAGTTCACGGGAAAGCGGCGCCGCATACTGCTGGAAAAGTCCCACTCGTATCAGTGCGAGCATATATTGCTCCGGCAGACTGCTCTCCGGTATCAGCTTTTCTTCCTGAAGGATCTGCTGCATGACGGCTTCTGTCCTGCATACTCTAAGTCCGTCAATCTCCTCCATAAGTCTTGTAAGCAGGACTTCAAACTGCTCCTCGTCCACCGGTTTCATCACGTAATCGTCCACCTGGAGCATCAGAGCCTCATGAGTGAACGTAAAATCCGTGTATCCGCTTATGATCACACATTTCACCCGCGGATACATCTGCTTCGCTTTCTGGATCAGCGTCAGGCCGTCCATGACAGGCATTTTAATATCCGTAAAGATAATATCCGGCTTAAACCGGCTCAGCAGTTCCATCGCCTCTTCCCCGTCATAGACAGTCTCCACACAGATTTCCGCATTCTCTTTCTGGATCAGTCTCACGATATCGCGGAGGATCGGCTTGCTGTCCTCGGCGACAAGAATTTTATACATCTTTCCACCTCCCGGTATATCCAAGACAGACTTGCGCACCTTCTCCTGATTCAAGATTCTCTATCCTGAAATAAAAGTTTTCCCCCAGATACAATCTCAGTCTCAAAATACAGTTCGGTATTCCCATTCCTCCCATCCCCGGTCCGTCCTTTTTCCTTTCACTGTCTATGGCGGTATTCTTACTTCTGATCCGCTCTTTTAGTTCCTCTATTTTCTCATCTGTAAACCCGCGCCCGTTGTCCCGGATCCGAATCATCCAGAAATCCTCTCCTGTCCGCGCTTCCACCACGATCCTGTAAGGCGGTCTCTTCCCGTCAAAAGCATGCTGCATTGCATTCTCTACAAACGGCAGGATGCTGAGTCTGGGCACGTCAAGCTCTTCGATATCCCCGGGGATATGGATCTCATATTCGAGAAAATCTTCATAATACTTTTTCTGGAGCGACAGATAATTGGCGATACAGGTGACCTCTTCCCTCAGCTTCGTACTGTGCGCATTGGAGTTGACAGTATACCGGAGCATATCCGAGAGCTGTTTGCACATGGATACCGAATCCTCTGTCCTTCCTTCTCTTGCGGCAATGCTGATCGAATAGAGGACATTATGGATAAAATGAGGCGATATCTGTGCCTGGAGCGCCGCGATCCTCGCCCTTGCCTCGGCCTGATTGGACGCGATCTCTCTCTGAGCCGTATCTTTCAGATCTCCAAGTATTTTCTGAAATGCATCTTTTAATTCTACAATTTCATTGTTATTGTACAGATCATCATCGCCAAGTCCCGTGTTCTCATAAGTTACCTTTAACACATTATCTCTCAGTTCCTGGAGCGGCCTCACCAGCTTTCTGGAAAAAAGAATGACCATAAGAAATGCCGCGGCTGTGACAGCGATAAAAAATATAAAAGTCGTCCGCTGTAAAAGCTCAAGAGATGAATACACAGTCTCCTGGGAATAACAGATATATGTCGTCACTCCCGAATAATCTGAACAGCTGTAAAAAAAGATATTACTCTCATCTGTAAATACCCCGCTGTCTCCTTCTGTCCTGTCCTGCGGGACTTCCCCACGGGAATCATCCGCTCCGCCCCGGGCGGGATAGATCTCATCTCCGCTGCTGTCGACCAGGATCACGTCCCCCACTTCATTGATATCACATATCTCATCCAGCTTCTTATAATCAGACTGCACCTCGATATAGCCGTAGTGGTTCGCACTTACATCATAGACGGCCCTCACAAATGAAATACTCCTCTGCGCCGCATCCGTATCGTCTCCTCTGTTGTCGGCATAGATCACAAGTTTTTTGTCTTTCAGCTTCTCCCTGCATTCTTCCGATTCCATGATCTTACGGAAACTGCTCTGGTTCTGATTATAAATAAACTGACAGTTTTCCTCCTGATCATACAGATAGACATTTACGTGGGGAAACGACGTCAGCGTGATCGCGTTTGATACGATACCCGCTATCTCTCTGTCCCGCCTGATCTGATCGTACGAAGACAGCACTTTCCCGTTGTCTTTGAGTCCTCTCATGATCTGGAGGAGCGCGGGATCAGATATGAGCTTTTTGGTAATATCATCAAGCTTTTCAATATAAGTGTCCACGTTTTCCGAGATCTTGATGCAGAGCTGCTGATCATTATATGTCGTTTCCCGCTCGATCTGACTGAAAATATGCATGTGGATGTAAAGGCTGAATGACACAGCCGCAAAAATGATCACTGCCGAGAATACAAAATACAGTTTCGTCCGGAACTTCAGATTCATATGCCCTCCTTTGTTCAGCCTTTCACCGCTCCTTCCGTAAGTCCGCTTATAAATTGCTTCTGCATAAACAGAAACAGTATGATCACCGGCAGCGCGGCCAGCGCCAGATCCGCGAATACCAGATTCCAGTTGCTCCCCCCGTACGCTCCGAAAAACTGATAGACCGAAAGCGGCAGCGTCCTTTTGGTCGGATCATTTAAGAAATAGAGCGGAATATTGATCTCATTCCATATGCCGGTAAACAGAAGGATGAGGACTGTAATATTACAGGACTTTAAAAGAGGAAGAATAATATAAAAATATGTCTGGATCGTTGTCGCCCCCTCTATAAAGGCCGACTCATCCAGTATCCGTGGAATCCCTCTGATAAACCCGGTGTAAAGGAAGCAACTAAACGGTATATTGATCGCCGTATAGAGGATTATTACATTTACATACCCTCCGTAGAGATCCAGTACCGTAAAAAGCCGTATCGTCGGCATGATCTGCATCGGGATTATCGTTCCCATAAAGAAAAAATAATAGAGGAACTGCGAAAGTTTCGTTTTTCGGCGGGCTATGACAAATGACGCCAGCGAGCTTACAAAAATCGTGATCCCGGTAGAGAACAGCGTGATCAGCACACTGTTCTTAAATGCAGTAAGGAGATTCCCCTCTTCAAACACGACCAGAAAATTTTCAAACAGCCACTTGTCGGGAAGCGAGAGATCAAAAGCCGTCACCTCCGTCGAATCCTTAAACGCGCCCAGGATCATGATCAGAAGAGGGATCACGATGATCAGAGACAGCAGAAACAGAAATATCTGCAGAATGATCCTCATCCCCCGCTCCTTTGTCTTTCTTTTTATCATTCTTCCACCTCCCGCTTTCTCATCTTATATAAAACAGGGATCGCGATCACAGACACAAATACTGCCAGCGTTACATTGAGCGCCGTCCCGAGTCCCCACTGCCCTCTTCCGAATTTGGAGAACACTTCCAGCGCGATGACCTGGGATGCGTTTCCCGGGCCGCCGTTTGTCAGCGCATAGGGTTCGCTGAATACTTTGAGACCTCCGATCAGGCTCAAAAGCAGATTAATATTAAATGCCGGCGCGAGCATCGGGAATGTAATGTATCTGAAACGCTGGAGCGCAGTTGCGCCGTCTATCCTGGCAGCCTCGTAGTAATCGCCAGGTATCCCCTGCAGTCCCGCCAGATATACGACCATGTGATATCCCGACCACTGCCAGATGGACACTCCCGCGATAGAAAACATGACGATATGAGAGTCCACCAGCCATTCCTGCCCCAGAAACCCGAGTCCCACAGCGTCAAGGAACTCATTTAAAATCCCGTTCGGATGCAGGATCGGAACAAAAATAAGGCCTATTATGATCGTGGATATTACACAGGGGAGGAAAAATATAACCCTGAAATATCCTCTTAATTTTATCTTTGTATTTACGGCCAGCGCCAGGAGCAGACCGTTTACATTCTTTCCGATAACTACAACCACAGCATACAGGAAGGTATTATATATCGCAAGTTTCAGCTCGTCGCTTTCCAGTATCGTACGGTAGTTATCCAGGCCGATAAAACTGATCGCATCCTTTCCGATCGTCCAGTCTGTCAGAGAATACCACACCCCGTAAATGCTCGGGGCAACAAAGAAGATCCCAAAAATAATCAACGCGGGCAGTATCAGAAAATAACTGTAGATATGTCCTTTTCTACGCATCATCACCATATCCTTTCCGGGTGTAAAAAGGACACCGGATCCGAAGAAATGATGCCTCTGACATCTCATCGGATATCCCGGTGTCCTCTTACATTTTCACAGATCAGAAGTTCTCTATTCCTTTCGCTTTCATCAGCTCTTCAAAAGTCGCATCCCATGCGGAGAGCACCTCATGGGGCGTCTTTGCCCCTGCAAACATATCCTGGAAATATACCCACAGATCATTCAGGTCAACCTTCATGTAAGCGTTCATCTCCACAACCGTCTTTCCTGTCTTGTTATAATCTTCATAGAGATGTGTGTAAAATTCATCAAAATCCGGTTCTTCCGCACCCTGCACGTTTGCCACGAAAGCCGCCTCTTTCTGAGCCGTATTACACTGCTCCGGCTGCGCCATAAAGTTCAGGAACTGTTTCGCCTCTTCTACATGTTTCGCATCCTTCGGTATGAAGAACTCAGCGTCTAACTGGCTGATCGTCAGGTATTCATATTCACCGTCATATACCGGATACGGAAAGATGTCAAACGTGATATCAGGATGTGCCGCGAGCAGATCTCTCGCCGTCGTATCGGATCCCACGGTCATGGCATATTCGCCGCTTCCCATAGCGTCCGTAATACTGTTGTAATCATCCGAGAGTACCGTGCTCTGCATATATCCGTCCTTGTAGAGATCATACGCCTTCTGCAGACTGTCCTCAAAGGCCGGTATCTCATCCCAGCCGATCTCATTTGCATTTAATCTGTCCCACAGGTCCGGTTCAAATTTCTCTACATAATATCCCCAGGTAGAAGCCGTCCACATCTGGAATGTCCATACGTCTTTAAACGGGCCGTAGAAAGGCGTGACGCCGTCGTCTTTAAGTGTCTGACACACAGCAAGAAATTCATCATACGTCTGAGGGATCTCCATCCCTCTCTCCTCAAACATATCCTTATTATAGACTACTCCCATACCTCCTGTCTTTATGATAATCTCTCGGAATCTTAATCCCTTGACTTATAAGGGGTTTGGATTCCTTTTTTATTAAAATCCCCCACTTTTTTGCCAAAAGCACTTGACAAATCGCCCAAATTTTGCGGCGAAGCCGATTGAATATATTTTATTTCTT
>CASFID010000007.1 GCA_949294665.1 uncultured Eubacteriales bacterium | reverse complement strand
ATGAGGGGCGGGGGATTCAGGCTCCGTTCCGAAGAATAAGAAAAACTAAAAGCTTCGAAAGATAGCTAAAAGCAATCCGAAAAACAGCACAACTCGCTGACGCTCAGACAATACTGTTTTTCGGATTAACGCCATCTTCCGAAGCTTTAAGATTTTCTAAATCCTTCTTCAAAGTCACCAGAATCCCCGCCCCTCATCCCCGAAAGTTCTTCGTATCCCATCCTGCCGGTTTCTAAGCTCTCCAAATGGGAAGCCTGTCCGGCAATCTCGGAGATTTAAAGTAAAACGTCAGATGTACTTTATGATTCAGGGACGGTTTTATCTATTCTTATTCATACACTATTCAAGTACGGTTAACAGAAAGAAATTCCTGGGTTTGTACAGAAAGTTCTGTCTGGAATTCAGCAGAAAACAGGGCACTGCTGCCTCCCATATTGAAGAACTCCAGGCACGCATTGTCCACGCAGTCCTCATCTACCACATATACGAAAGTGCATTCCAACGTCTCGCCTGCGCCGATCTCAGCGAATCTTACATGTTTCTTTCTGTTGTCAGTGAACTGCTGAACGCTCTGGTAGAACGGCGCGCCGTCTGTATTGAGTTCCAGGTATGCTTTTGTCCCCTCAGTGTAATCAAACTGTTCATACGATTCGGAGCCGTCACCACTATTGCTGCTTCTGAGCAGTTTCAGCGTAGGAGTGATATAGAATTCTCCGTCGGAATCAGCAGTATTGGTAATATCTACCGTAACTGCAAGGAACTTTCCGTTTACTTCCTTGCCACTGTCTTTATTGATATCCCCTGCAGATTCAGTATAAGGATAACGAGTATGTGGCTTTAATGTTCCATCCTCATTCAGAAGCGTTGCCACTGCCGAATCATAGTCAGGCACATAATTCTCCTTCGGATACTGATCCAGCGGAAGAGTATCGAGAATCTGAGCGTCCTTCACAATATACTGGAGATCTGCCATATCCGCCCCCTCTGTACTCTGTATGGAGTCAGGAGCAGTAATGACATCGCCGATCCGATGAACACGGGATGACTCGATAATTGCCGGCGCCGGTACATACGATGCTATCTCTTCTTTCGCAGCCTCGATTTCTTCATTTGCTGCATAGGCAACTGTTTCATCAAGAATCGTAACCTGCAGATTCTGTGCCACTTTAAGCGCCTCATCTTCCGGGAGATCAATGCCATCAAGATATACCCATACAACATATCCCTCTTCTTCATTAAAGAGGTACGCATTCTGCGAAACAGTGTTATCATCTACATAATTACTCTCTTCGCGAAAAAGGTTTACAGTCGTCCCATTGAGCTCTGTCGTTCCAGCGAATGCATCTTCGTCATAAATCGCATCGATCCATCCATCCCCGATCATAGTGTGCCAGTAGACTTCGGCGGCATTGAGAGGGACGATCGTCATGCCGCCGTCCGTTGCGTCATTATGGTATTTTCCGGTATGCGGCCCCTCCTCCTGATAAACATATCCCTCCGGGACATATCCTGCAGTCACTTCGATCTTGTGAGCTTCTTTCTTCGTCGGCTCCACGCTCACCTGCTGCACTGCTTTTCCGTTTTCTTCTTTGACCGTCACATTCAGTGCCCTGGCAGCCGCGAAAGCGGTAAGGCCAAGACCGAGCTTTGCATAAGTCTCTTTCATTCTTCTGTCTACGGATTCCGGTATCTCGGCGTCATTCCGTAAGATCTGTTCCATCTCGCTCTGGGTATATTCTTTTTTCAAGAGAATTCCTCCTTCCAATCTTTCATTATTTATGCTGCATCCGGCAGATATCAGGTGGCTGCGCTCTCGGCGCTCCATACCTCCCGGAACTTCTGCCTGCCTCTTGCAAGTCTTGTTTTTACTGTGTTCTCTTCCATATCAAGAAGCTGTGCGATCTCGCTGATCTTGAATCCCTCCCCATAGTAAAGAAGAAGGATCGTGCGGTATTTTTCATCCAGCGACCGCATCAGCTCTTCGAATTCGCAGTGTCTTAAATCCATACAGATCTCTCCCTGTTCGGGAAAGACATCGACGGGCCTTTCCCGTTTGTTTTTCTTAATGATATCAATACATTTGTTGATCAGGATCCGGGTAAGCCATGTCCGAAAATATTCTGTCTTATCCAGGTAAGGAAGAGATCTGTAACAGGACTCTATTGTATCCTGAATGGCGTCTGCGATATCCTCTTCGTTGGAAAAGTAACTCCGCGCCACCTTGTACATATTCTGTTTGTTTGCTTCCATCAGTTCGATGAACGCATGTCCGTCTCCCTGCCGGGCCTTTTTTACAAGATATTCCAGCGAAATCCCCTCCCTTCTCTGTGTTGTTTTCATAGCAGAATCTATCCCTCCTTCCGCCCCTTATGTAATGTAAATTATGGAACCTGTGCACTGATGCCGTTTTGTTTTACATACATTAGACGGACCTGCAGGTCAAAAAGTTTCACAGCATGGAAAAATCATCAGATCATTATACTCTATTTTCCTGTCTGAGGGGCGGTTTTCTGTAGATATTCCCCGGCTCCTCTGATAAAATAATTTTAACAGAACTGAGCGAGAAATAGAAAACAGGAGGATTGCAAGATGAGAGTCATTGACTTTAAAGATGCGAAATGCCGCCACTGCTACAAATGTGTGCGTCACTGTGCGGTAAAGGCGATCTCCGTCAGGGATGAGCAGGCGCGCATCATGGTGGATCACTGCATCAACTGCGGGCGCTGCCTGGAGGTCTGTCCCCAGAATGCAAAGACATTTTCCAGTGATCTCGAACGGGTAAAAGGCTATCTGCACCAGGATCTGAAGACAGTCATATCCATAGCGCCGTCCTATGCAGGAGTCCTTGATTTCGACCGCCCGGGGCAGGTCGTGGACGCACTGCTGCGGCTGGGCTTCTCTGAAGTCCGTGAGACAGCGGAAGGCGCCGCTCTTGTGACAAATGAATACAAAAAGCTAGTCAAGGCAGGAAAGATGCCGAACATCATCACGACCTGCTGCCCCAGCGTAAACGATCTGATCGAGAAATATTATCCGGACTGTGCAAACCTGATGGCGCCTGTCGTTTCCCCGATGATCGCCCACGGACGGTACATTAAAAAACTCTTCGGACCTGATGTGAAGGTCGTCTTCCTCGGTCCCTGCATTGCCAAGAAGCAGGAAGCCATCGGGGATTCCCGTGTTGCGGGAGCCGTCGATGCGATCCTCACCTTTGAGGAGCTTGCCGTCTGGCTGAAGGAGGACGGGATCGACCTTCACTCCTGCGCAGAGAAGCCAATGGGCAATCCGGATCCGAAGATCAACCGGCTGTATCCGGTCAGCGGCGGCGTGATCCAGTCGGTCATTACAGAGGAAGATGCTGACGGATATCACAAAGTTTTTGTTGACGGACTTGAGAACTGTATGGAGATGCTGGCGTGTCTGCAGAGAGGCGAACTGGACCACTGCTTTATCGAGGCAAATGTCTGTGAGGGCGGCTGTGCAAGAGGACCTGCTTCCGCACACTGGAACACCTCCTATGTAAAGACAAAGGTAAAGATTGAAAACGGGGTGACCTATCAGGCGGCGCGCGGACTGCCGGATATGAGTACCGAAGAACTTGCAAAAGAGTTCGGCGGAAGAGGGCTTGTCGATCCCCGCCCTTCCGAGGAACAGATCCGCAGGATCTTAAGATCTACCGGCAAATATTCCCCCGAGGACGAGCTGAACTGCGGCGCCTGCGGATATTCTACCTGCCGGGAAAAAGCGGCTGCGGTCTTCCAGGGCAAGGCAGAGCTTTCCATGTGCATGCCATACGCGCTCGCACGGGCGGAATCCATGGCAAATGTCGTCCTTGATGCCACTCCGAACATGGTTTTCATCATAGGAAATGATCTGCGGATCCTGGAGTGCAGCCGTAAGGGACAGGAGCTTCTGGGAGTCGGTCATGACGAAGCAGTCCAGAGATATATTTTTGAGTTTATCGAGGCAGACGACATCGAACAGGCGCTGCTCACCAGGGAACCTGTCTTTCACAAAAAGATCCGGCTGAACCGGGGCAGAATCATTGCTGAGGAGACCATTGTCTATATCGACAATCTGGACGCCGTGCTCGTTACCTTCCAGGATATAACGCGGGAAGAACGGATCAAAGAACAGCATTATAACCTGAAGGTTGAGACCGTGGAGATGGCGCAGAAGGTTATTGAAAAACAGATGACAGTCGCCCAGGAGATCGCAGGCCTTTTAGGAGAGACAACAGCGGAGACAAAGGTAACGCTGACAAAACTGCGGGATTCTATCCTGAACGAAGAAGAGTAAAAAAACGGGCTGCAGCAGTCCGCTGTCAGTCCGTTATTAGGAGGGAACGCCATGAGTGTGAGCATAGATGTGGCCTGGAAAAGCCTGAACAAAGATCAAGAAGAACTGTGCGGAGACCAAGTGGAAGTACTCAAGACGGACGACTCGGATATCGTGATCCTGGCAGACGGGATGGGCAGCGGAGTGAAAGCAAATATCCTCGCAACACTGACATCCAAGATACTCGGGACAATGCTCCACGAAGGCGCGGCGCTTGAGGACTGCGTGGAGACCGTGGCAAGGACCCTGCCGGTCTGTAAGGTGAGGAAGACTGCGTATGCGACATTCAGCATCCTCCAGATCTTTCACAGCGGAGAGGCCTGCCTGGCCGAGTTTGACAATCCGTCCTGTGTATTCATCCGGGATGGAAAGATCATCAATTACCCATACGAGATAAGAGAGATCGGCGGAAAAAAGATCCATGAATACCGTTTTACAGTAAAAAAGAATGACTGTTTCGTCCTGATGAGCGACGGTGTGATCTATGCCGGAGCAGGAGCCATACTGGATCTGCAGGGATGGACCTGGGAGGCGATGTCAGAGTATACACTGAAGTGCACGAAGCAGACACTTTCCGCCTCCCGTCTGGCAGTCATGCTCAGTGATGCCTGCAGCGAGCTGTATGAAGGAAAGCCCGGGGACGACACAACAGTTGCCGTGGCAAGAGTCATCGAGCGGAGGATCGTCAATATCTTCACCGGACCCCCGGCAAAAAAGGAAGACGATGAACGCCTGATGCATGATTTCATGAACACGGAGGGGAAAAAGGTCGTAGCCGGAGGCACCAGCGCCAATATCGCAGCGCGTGTGCTGGGAAAAGAGATCGTCACAAAAGTGGATACGCGAAATCCGGACGTCCCGCCCATGGCAGTGATCGACGGAATCGACCTTGTCACAGAAGGAGTCCTTACCCTCGGCAGGAGCCTGAAGCTCCTGAAGAAATATGTCCGCGATGAATTTGACGCCGAATTCTTCGACGAACTGGACGCTGACAACGGCGCTTCCCGCCTGGCAAAGCTCCTGATCGAAGAATGTACGGAACTGAACCTTTTCGTCGGAACAGCCGTGAACGCCGCCCACAAAGAAACTGAGCTTAACTTTGACCTCAGTATGAGACAGAATCTCGTGGAGCAGCTCATACGGACAGCCGAAGAAATGGGAAAAACAGTGAAAGTCTCTTACTATTAAATTCGGGTTTGTAAGGTAAGTTTTAT
This sequence comes from uncultured Eubacteriales bacterium, assembly GCA_949294665.1. Classification (GTDB taxonomy): domain Bacteria; phylum Bacillota; class Clostridia; order Lachnospirales; family Lachnospiraceae; genus Mediterraneibacter. Next base: position 369 of record CASFID010000007.1, on the reverse strand, counting down.
CTCAGAATATCATCCGAAAACAGGGAAAGCTGCCGGAAGAATTCTTTCTGCGATAAGAGGAGGGCGGCTTTCCCTGTTTTCTGCTGAATTCCAGACAGAACTTTCTGTACAACCCCAGAAATTTAAAGCGGAGACAGCAATAGGATTTCCAGACAGTACTCAATGGCAATGTTACGGTTCAAATGTTTAGAATCCTCTTTTAAGCTGTACAAATGTGTGCTGAATTACGGTTATTATTCGATTTTTTTGATTTTTAGCGGTAGAAAATTTAGTTGAATTACGGTTAATATAGGAATTATTGGATTTACATCCGTAGTTTTACCAGAATTTCTACGGTTGTAAGCTTCTGATTTATTATAGTAACCGTAT
>CASFID010000006.1 GCA_949294665.1 uncultured Eubacteriales bacterium | reverse complement strand
CGGATATGCGAGAGGACTTTTGAGCCAGTTCCCATGCATGAGGATGGAGCAGGCGGCAGGCCGCGATGAGCTGATCCGCAGAAGCGCGGGAAGTGTGGACGGCATTATCTATCACACGGTGCAGTTCTGTGATAATTATGCCTATGAATACGCATGGCTCAAGGAATGGCTGGACCGTCCGCTTTTACTGCTGGAGACCGACTATACGAGACAGAGCGGAGGTCAGGTGCGTACAAGGATCGAGGCATTTCTCGAGTCACTGACAGCGGAGAGAAAGAAACCGGAAAGAAAGAGAAAGGAAGACGGGACAATGTATGTAATGGGAATAGACAGCGGATCTACATCGACCAATGCGGTCATCATGGATCAGGACAGAAAGATCAAGGCATTTTCCGTGGTCCGTACCGGGGCCAAATCCGGTGTCAGCGCGGATAAGGTACTCCACGAAGTGCTTGAGAAAGCGGGACTGAAGCGGGAGGATATCTCATGGATCGTATCTACCGGATATGGCCGTGTGAGTATTGAGTTTGCCGATGAGAATGTGACGGAGATCAGCTGCCACGGCAAGGGCGCGCATTATTTCAATCCGAACATCCGCACGATCCTCGATATCGGCGGACAGGACAGCAAAGCAATACGCTTAAGCGAGAGCGGCGAGGTGAAAGACTTCGTTATGAATGATAAATGTGCGGCGGGAACCGGACGGTTCCTTGAGATGATCGCCCGGACGCTGGAAGTGTCTCTGGACGAGCTGGGAGCGATCGCCCTGACGTCTACGGAGAAGATCGAGATCACCAGCATGTGCTCGGTATTTGCGGAGTCCGAAGTGATTTCTCTGATCGCCAATAACAAGGAGAAAGCGGACATCGCGGACGGCGTCTGTCATGCCATCGCCAACAAGGCTTCCGGTCTGCTGCGGCGTGTGGGCATGGAGCCGGAATTCATGATGACCGGAGGCGTGGCGAAGAATCCGGGCGTAGTGCGCGCGGTGGAAGAGAAGATCGGTTCAAAGCTCTATATCTGCGAAGAGCCCGAGATCGTTGGCGCTGCGGGAGCTGCCGTCTATGCACTTGAGAAGCTGGGCGCTTAAATTCCGCCGTTTTCGGACAGAGCGGGCGCGGGTTTTATCCGCCCGCTCTGCCGGATAACTGCTCTTTCAGTTCCTGTAACAGCAACTCTGCGATCGGGGTGAATACCTGATACTTTTTCCAGATCACATACATCTTTGTCTCAAGTGCAGGCTCCAGAGGCCGGAAACACAGCCCGCTGTCAAAGCCTGTATTTATAATCTTATCAAAGGTCAGCATATATCCCAGCCCTTCTTTGACAAATACAGAACCGTTGTATGCCAGGTTCAGTGTGCCGGTGAGGTTCAGCGTGTCGGCTTTTTCTCCGCACCATCTTGTGATATCGAATTTCATCCCCTGTTCCGAGCAGATCAGATCAAGCCCGGCGAGATCCTCAAAACAGATGCGTTCCCTGCGGGCAAGAGGATCGTCCGTTTTCATGATCAGTCCCCACCTATCTGTTTCCGGAAGTTCCAGATAGTTATATCGGGACAGGTTGGGCGGCTCCACGATGACGGCGAAGTCGATCAGCCCCCGGTCAAGCCGCTCTGTCACCTGCTCTGTGTTTCCGCTGGTGAGATGATAGCGAAACAGGGGATATTTCTTCTTAAAAGAACGAATCGCCTGTGCAAGATACTTGATCTGATGGGATTCCGCACAGCCGATGTGGACTTCGCCGCCGCTGATCTCGTTCAGCGCCTTGAATTCATCGGTCGTCTTATCCACCATATCGAGAATATCTTCCGCACGTTTCCTGAGCAGCATGCCCTCGTCCGTCAGGCTGAGACTGGTGCTCTTTCGGATAAATAATTTCTTCCCCAGCTCCCGTTCCAGATCTTTCATCTGCTTCGACAGGGTGGGCTGTGACACGTGGATCGTCTCCGCCGCACGTGTCATGTTCCCTTCTCTTGCAATTTCCAGAAAATAACGCAACACACGAATCTCCATTGCCGTATCCTTTCTCTGCCGCAGCGGTACTGTAAGCGGCTCTGACTGTAAAATATGTATAATAGTATAAAATAAAAGGATATTCTAATCAAGAATAATGCGATATAAAATATAAAACTTGGACATATCGATTGTGCAGTTCTATAATAAAAACGCAGAGGAGGTGCAGGAGAATGGCAGAAGCATCCGATACGTTCGGCATGGTCTATCAGAACCTGAAAGACGCAGGCTGCGATGAGCAGACGGCAGAAAAGTGTATGGATTTCATGAGAAGCGGGAATTATGGCAAGATGCTCGCGATCCTTTCCGGACACCGGAAAGCGCTGCTCACAGAAGTGCGCCTCGGGCAGAGACAGATCGACTGCCTTGATTACCTGATCTATAAGATTCAGAAAGAAATAGATTTTTGAAAACTCTTATCGGTAAGGAGACGGAACGCTGATCGGAAATCATGCCTGGATCGGTTCCCACGCTACGGTGCCGGCCTGCTGACGGAAGAGGAGATGGAGAGGATTAACGCGCTTAACAGGAACGAAAAGCACGACTGGTATTAGCCGGAAAAGTAAATTGCTTTGCCGTTCACGACAACCGACGAAATGCCTAAAATAGTTGCGCACGCTACAAAAATGTGGTATAGTATCCCACCGGGGAATGAAATCTTCGCAGGATTTATTCACGGATAAGCAGGACAGGGAGGTGTTTTGGGATGTGTGAGCATTGTTTTCCGGAAATGGGCCGCTGGGTGTCGATCTTCGACCGGCTCATGAAAATGTACTATGACCGGGGACTTTCTGATTATGAGATCGGCTGGGGACAGCAGTTCTATGTAGAGTATCTTTATGCTCATCCCGGAGCGTCGCCTCAGGAGATGGCGGAACGCTTCCGGGTGGATAGGGCCACGCTGACAAAGATAATAAAGAAACTCGGTGAAGTGGGGTATATACGTGTCGCGAGCGATGAGAAAGACCGGCGGGTGAAGCACCTGTATCTGACGGAAAAAGCCATTCCGGCGGCAGAGCAGATCAAGAAAGTCCATGCGGATTTTTATGAAACGCTGAGTCGGGGTATCTCTCAGGAAGAACTGGCGATGACGGAGCAGACGCTGCAGCGGATGGCAGATAATATCAATCAGAAAGTATGGCACAGAATGGAGGAGCATCATGGAAAATGAAAAAGAAATACAGTTAAGCAGCGGCAGGAGGATGATGATCTTCCTCTGTCTGGTCGTATCAGGCATCGCTTCATCCATCTTATCAACAGCGATGACAACGGCCCTTCCGAATGTGGTAGATTATTTCGGGATCAGTACTTCGATCGGACAGTGGATCACAAGCGGATACTCCCTTGCAATGGGGATGATCATGCCTCTGACTGCATTTCTCATTACGAAGTTTCCTACGAAAAAGCTGTATCTGACGGGGATCGCAGCATTTATCCTGGGGCTTCTGATCAGTATCTTTGCCGGAAATTTCGGGTTTATGATGGTGGGAAGAGTGATTCAGGCCTGCGGAAACGGCGTTCTGATGACGGCTGCACAGGTCATCATCCTGACGGTCTATCCGGTTGAGAAAAAAGGGACCATGATGGGAACCTACGGACTTGCCACAACAGCGGCCCCGGTGATCGCGCCTACAGTCGCAGGGTTGATGATCGATGCGTTCGGCTGGAAATCCATCTTCTGGGTATCGCTTGTCATTATGGCGGTATCCTTTATCATATCCAGTATTGTATTTGACGACGTGCTTGAGCTTCAGGACAAGAAGTTCGATGTGATCTCCTTTGTAGAGAGTATCGTGGCATTCGGCGGTATCACTCTCGGTATCGGAAATATCAGCAGCTTCGGTCTGATCAGCATAGAAAGCGGTCTCCCCCTGGTGGCCGGCGCAATTGTATGCGTATTCTTTATGGTCCGTCAGTGCAGGCTTGAGAAACCGTTCCTTGACGTCAAGATCCTTGCCAACCGGAAATATGCGGTCAGCGTGATCGCCAGCATGGTGCTCTATCTGGTCATGATGGGATCTTCTGTAATGATGCCTCTGTATGTTCAGAGCGTTATGGGATACTCGGCCGTTGTCTCCGGCCTTGTCACACTGCCGGGTTCCCTTGCGACCGCGGTCGTCAGTCCGTTTGCAGGAAATCTGTACGACCGGATCGGGATCAAAAAGATCTTCGCGGCCGGATCTGCGGCTCTGGTGATCAGCAATATCGGAATGTATTTCCTTACCATGAGCACGCCGCTGTGGGTTGCAGCAGCATTTAATGTGATCCGCAACATCGCCATCGGAAGTCTTATGATGCCGCTCCTGACCTGGGGCACGAGCAACGTACATCCGACGAAAGTGGCGGACGCTTCGTCGCTCCTTACATCGCTGCGGACGATCGCAGGATCCATCGGTTCCGCGATATTTGTCGGAATCATGACGGTTGTGAGCGCTGCTTCGGCAGACGTGTACGGCGACAATGCGATGATGCATGGCATGAACGTCTCTTTCCTGTGGATGACGGCGGGAGCAGTGGCGTTGTTCCTGATCTCCATATTTGCAGTGCGGGAGAGAAGATAGAACAGAGAAATTGTGAAAGAAATAGAGAAAACATTACAAAAGCCGCGGCAGGTAAGCTGCGGTTTTTTCATGCTTTCAGGGCATAAAATAACATGAAAACTAAGTATTGGATATATTGGGATTATGGAATTATACTTGAACCGTAAGAAATGATATGTGGCGGTGAATTCCGATGAAACAACTGATCTACCGGCTTACAGAGCCGGCGATGTCCATACCGGACGTGAGAAAGCTTTTTTCAGATCATGATCTGAAGCTTCTGATCCTGCCGCTTTTTCTGGACCCGTTTCCGCAGAGGAAAGTGGAAAGGGTTCCGGGTGATCGGATAGGTAATCTGATTACAGAAGACGGGATCTCCCGTGCGTATGATCGACTGCACAGATATACAGGACGTACCTCCTAAGCCGGCAGTGCAGGCCGATGGCAAGCACGGTTTATATAGATAAAAATTTATTACAGGAGGCAGATGACAATGTATAACTTTTTTGATCCTACAAGAGTACTTTTCGGCGCGGGACAGCTCAGCCATCTTCATGAGCAGGCAATGCCGGGAAAGAAAGCGATGGTAGTTATTTCAAACGGAAAATCAACAAGAGAGAACGGCGCTCTGGACCGCACCATGAACGAACTGCATCAGGCGGGAGTGGAGACGGTACTGTTCGATAAAGTCGGAGCGAATCCTCTGAAATCTGTAGTGGAAGAGGGCGGAAGATTCGCCCGCGACAACGGATGCTACTTTGTCGTGGCACTGGGCGGAGGCTCCGTCATGGACGCGGCAAAGATCATGGCGATGTATGCGCTCCAGCCGGGAGACCTCTGGGATTATGTGGCGGGAGCTACCGGTAAGATGCAGCCCCTTGTAAATCCGACGCTTCCGCTTATCGCGATCACCACGACAGCCGGAACAGGTTCCGAGGTTGACCAGTGGGGCGTTGTGACGAATCCGGAGACGAATGAGAAGATCGGCTGCGGCGGTATGGACAGCCTGTTCCCGGTGATCGCCGTGGTAGATCCCGAGCTGATGGCCACGGTTCCGCCGAAATTTACGGCATATCAGGGATTTGACGCTTTATTCCACTCCACGGAAGGATATATATCGGGAATGACCAGCCTGATGGGAGATATGGTACAGCTTACGGCAATTGAAAATATCGGAAGATATCTTGCCCGTGCAGTAAAGGATGGCAGTGATATGGAGGCACGCGAGCATGTTGCGTTCGCGAATACGATGTCAGGATATTCCATGGTAGTGGGCGCCTGCACAAGCGAGCACGCGATGGAACATGCGATGAGCGCATATCATCAGGATCTGCCCCACGGCGCGGGACTTATCATGATATCAAAAGAATACTATACGCATTTTGTAAACAGGCATTGCTGCGACGAGCGGTTCATCCGCATGGCGCAGGCGCTGGGCAAGACCGATGCCAAAGAGCCCATGGACTTCGTGACAGCCCTTGTGGAGCTGCAGGAGGCATGCGGCGTAGCGGATCTGAAGATGTCCGACTACGGCATCCAGAAAGAGGAGTGCATGACTCTGGCGAAGAACGCACGCGCTACCATGGGCGGGCTGTTCATGTCGGATCCGGTGGAGATGACAGATGAGGAGTGCGCGGCAATCTATGAAAAATCTTACCGCTGATCAGATATAAAATTTAAAAAAATACAGACGGATGGATCAAAGAGCAGGAGTTTTTTCCCATATCAGGAAAAGGCTCCTGTTTTTCGTCTGGAGTTTGTGTTTGCCTGTCATGGTATTTGTAGTAAAATAAAAGTGTTGCGACAGAAGTTTTATGATCAGAAGCGGAAATCTGTCCGGCGCCGATGAGGAGGTCAAACGATGGAGATAAGAGTAATGAGATATTTTCTGGCAGTGGCAAGAGAGCAGAGCATTACACGTGCAGCGGAAGTGCTCCACATCACACAGCCTACCCTGAGCCGTCAGCTCTCACAATTGGAGGAGCAGACGGGAGTGAAGCTGTTCCGGCGCGGGACGAGAAAAATCACGCTTACAAACGAGGGCATTCTGCTTCGCCGCAGGGCGGAGGAGATACTGGAACTGGTCGATAAAACGGAGCGGGAGCTGATCAGACAGGAGGAGCAGGTGGAAGGAGTTGTTGCTATCGGGTGCGGAGACCTGAGAGCTGTGCAGAGGCTGCCGGAGCTGATCCGCCCGTTCCATGAGAAATATCCGCTTGTGACATTTGACCTGTATACGGCGACGGCTGATCTGGTGACCGAACGGATGGACCGGGGACTGACGGATATCGGACTTCTGCTGGAGCCGGTAGATCTGGAAAAATATGATTTTATTCGTCTGGAAGGACTGGAGCGATGTGTGGTAACCATGCATCCGAACGCCCCTCTTGCGGCAAAAGAGTACATCACTCCAGAAGATCTGGTCGGCGTTCCTCTGATTATGCCAAGAAGAGCGAACATACAAAGTGAGATCGCCAACTGGTTCGGGGAATACTATGACAAGATACAGGTGCTCTTTACGAGTAATCTGCCTTCCAGCAGCGCGGTCATGTCAAATCAACAGCTTGCGTATTCGATCAATACATGCGGTTCGGTTGATTTCTGGGATCAGACGAAACTTACACACCGGCCGTTAAAGCCTGAACTGACGGCTACCTGCGCGCTTGCATGGAAGAGACGGCAGCCTTTCGGCACAGCCGTGGAGAAGTTTATCGCACATATCCGTGAAGAGTTACAGCAAAACAGGGAAGAATAAAAATTGGTAAAAAAGAACACTTGTTCGCGTCGGCTGTTTGTGTTATTCTTAATCTGTGGAGATACAAAGGAGCAGAATACGAAGACACAAGGGGGCGCGGCTAGATGACTGACAGAAGAACCTATATTGCGATCGATCTGAAATCATTTTATGCTTCGGTGGAGTGCATGGAGCGTGGTCTGGATCCGATGACTACAAATCTGGTGGTGGCGGATAAGAGCCGGACGGAGAAGACGATCTGTCTCGCTGTCTCTCCCTCTCTTAAAGCTTACGGGATTCCCGGCAGAGCGAGGCTGTTTGAGGTAGTACAGAAAATAAGGGATATCAATGCACTGCGCAGGCAGAAGGTGCCGGGCCGTAAACTGATTGGTTCTTCCTGTCAGGATTTTGAACTGAAAGCAGATCCAAAGCTGGCAGCGGACTATGTGGTCGCTCCTCCGCAGATGGCCCGATATATGGAGATCAGCGGCGAGATCTACAAGATTTATCTAAAATATATTGCGCCGGAGGATATCCATGTTTATTCGATAGACGAGGTGTTCATTGACGCTACCGCTTATCTAAGGACGTATCAGATGACCGGCCGCGAGCTGGCAGTGGAGATGATCCGGGATGTACTTGATACGATCGGCATCACGGCCACGGCCGGGATAGGCCCCAATCTGTATCTGAGCAAAGTAGCCATGGATGTTGAGGCAAAGCATATTCCTCCGGATGAGAACGGTGTGCGTATCGCCGAACTGGATGAGATGTCCTATCGCAGACTGTTGTGGTCTCACCGCCCGCTTACCGATTTCTGGAGAGTCGGGAGGGGGTACGCGAAGAAACTGGAAGAACGGGGACTGTTTACGATGGGAGATATCGCGAGATGCTCTCTGGGGAAACCGTCGGACTATTACAACGAGGATCTTCTGTATGATCTGTTCGGCGTAAACGCAGAGCTTCTGATCGATCACGCCTGGGGCTGGGAACCATGCGGTATCGCTGATATTAAGGCATACAGGCCGCAGAACAGCAGCGTGGGATCCGGGCAGGTGCTGCACTGTCCGTATCCTTTCGAGAAGGCCAGACTGGTGACGCGTGAGATGTCGGATATGCTTGCACTGGACCTGGTGGATAAAGAGGTGGTCACCGATCAGATCGTTCTGACCGTGGGGTATGATATTGACAATCTGAAGCATCAGGATCCACAGAAACGATACAGCGGAGAGGTGAAAACAGACCGCTACGGCAGAAAGATTCCAAAGCATGCCCACGGTACGATCAATTTAAAGGAGTATACATCCTCTACGCGCCGGATCGTGCAGGCGGCGACAGAACTGTTTGACCGGATCGTGGACAGGAAACTCCTTGTGCGGCGGATCAGCATGGCCGCCACGCATGTCATTCCGGAAAAGGAGGCAAAAAGCAGGGTGCAGTTTGAGCAGATGGATCTTTTTACCGATTACAGCGCGCTGCAGAGAGAAAAGGAGAAGCACGAAGAGGAACTGGAACGTGAGAAAAAGATGCAGAAAGCCGTGCTGGAGATTAAAAGAAAGTTCGGAAAGAATGCGATCCTGAAAGGGATGAATCTGGAAGAGGGAGCTACGGCGCGGGACAGGAACAGTCAGATCGGAGGGCATAGAGCATGAGTGACAATTATGAGGATATCATCAACCTTCCCCATCATGTGTCTTCCACTCATCCGCACATGTCCGTGTCGGACCGGGCCGCACAGTTCGCGCCTTTTGCCGCTCTGACCGGATACGGCGACGTGATAAAGGAGACAGCGAGACAGACAGATACAGAACCGGAACTGTCAGATGACGAGAAGGAAAAACTGAACGATAAGCTTGTCCTCATCTGCAGTTCTCCGGGAGAGAAGGCGGAGCATATCATACCGCATGCGGACGGATCAGGAGGATAAACTCTGACGAGGGGAAACTTATCCTGGAAGACGGGGCGCAGATCGACCTGGAAAGTATTGTTGACATTTCTTTTGAGAGGAATGAAACCGAAAAAAGTTGAAACCAAAAAAAGTTTGACAAGTGCAAGGCAGTGTGGTAGACTATCCCATATTGCTCGGAGGGCTGAACCGAGAGAGAACAGGCGGCAGCCGGATAAGAGATAAGTTGAAATACTTATTCCTTATCCGGTTTTTTTAAGTTTGAATCACAGGGGGATTGAAAAATGGATTTTCTGAGCGGAAAGGTCAAAACAATCTACTTCAAGTATCTGTCGGCGGCATTTGGAAGCGCGCTGATCACTTCTGTCTATTCCATTGTGGATATGGCAATGGTGGGACAGTATCACGGGCCGGAAGGATCTGCGGCGCTGGCAGTGGTAGCTCCGGTCTGGAACATTATCTACAGCTTCGGGCTGCTGATGGGAATCGGGGGCTCCGTCCTTTTCAGCATGATCCGGGGAAAAGCGGACGGTGATATTAAGAGATCCAATGAATATTTTACAGCATCGGTGATCGGATCGGTTGTCCTTGCAGCGATCATCTGGCTGATCATTATCGTATTTGATAAGGAACTGCTGCTTGTGTTCGGTGCACAGGACAATACGCTCACACTGGCAAGGGAATATGTCCTTCCGATCAAATTTGCGATCCCGTTTTTCCTGTTCAATCAGATGCTGGCGGCATACCTGAGAAATGATAAGGACCCGGCGCTGGCGACAGGAGCAGTGCTTGCAGGCGGCATTTTTAACATATTCGGAGATTACTTCTTCGTATTTACGTGTGATATGGGCGCTTTTGGCGCAGGACTTGCGACGGCGATCGGCTCCGCGATCAGTTTCCTTGCCATGTTATCCCATTTTTTCATGAAGAAAAATACACTCCGGCTTGTAAAACCGGGAAGTCTGCTGCGAAAATTAAGAAAGATCACAGCGACAGGATTTTCCACATTCTTTATCGATGTGGCAATGGGGATACTGACTATTTTATTCAACCGTCAGATCATGGTCTGGCTCGGCACGAATGCTCTGTCGGTCTACGGAGTCATTGTCAACATCAGTACCTTTGTACAGTGCTGTGCTTACAGTGTGGGACAGGCGTCCCAGCCGATCATATCCACGAACTTTGGCGCGGGCAAAGGAGGCAGGATACGTGAGACGCTGAAATATGCGCTGGGTACTGTGGCAGTATTCAGTATCTTCTGGACAGCGCTGAGCATGCTGATCCCGAATGTATTTATTCGGTTCTTTATGACGCCGACGGCTGAAGTACTGGAAATCGCACCGTCGATCTTCCGGTGTTACGGACTGTCCTTTTTGCTCCTGCCGCTGAACATCTTTTCCACCTATTATTTCCAGGCGCTGATGAAGCCGAAGACGGCGTTTATCGCGTCTGTGGCGAGAGGTCTTGTGATCAGCGGCGTCCTGATCTATCTGCTTCCGGAAGTTTTCGGCGGAAACGCGATCTGGTCTGCAATGCCGGTCACGGAGTTTCTTGTGTCTATCTATGTCATCCGTGAGATGATAAAATATACAAAACAACTCAGTGAGGAAAGGAAGAGATGAATAATTCCACCAGGCAGACGTGGAAATCGAATATCATTGCGGTCGGCAGTCACGCCCAGTCGAAGTAATCTGTTCCCGCGCCAATCTCGAAATGATATTTCACAATACCAAGATCGAGCCTGGTGTAGAAACCGAAACCGGCTTTGACAGCGACTTTATTTTCCTTTAGTATAAAGCGGAATTTCTGCTGGTTCATCGCGGTGGGGGCCAGCAGTGCGGCTTCTGCCCCGGCCCTGAACCAGTCGGGCAGCGGCCGGTCCGCCTCAGTGACGGCATCTATAGATTTTGACCGGTGCGGTACTCCGCAGTTTTTGCCATATCCGACGGTAATAACGGCACATAACTTTTCTCCGCTTCCGACGGTGAATGCAGTCCTGGTTTTACTGTAAGTTAAAGCAACCCAGCAGGTGTTTAAACCAAGCTGCTGCGCTTTTAAGACAAGGCGTTCTCCGTAGTAACCGCACGTTTCTTCAAGGCGGGAACTCTTTTCTCCGATCAGGGCAATATAATTTCTGACACCGCGGAATTTCCCATAGTGCGCCATAAAGCTTTCAAAGGCTTTCGGCTCATTTCTGACCAGCTGGATGTGCAGTCCGCTTTCTTTATTGCAGGCTTTGATTTCATTCTCCAGCTCAGTTACCACGCTGTCTTCAAGCGGTCTTTCTGTATATTGGCGTACGCTGTGACGTTCCTTTATGGCTTCTTTTAAATCTGTCATATTACTAACTCCATTCATGCTGTTTTGTTCAATACAGAATATTATATCATTGACAGATAATCTTACATATATAATAATTGAGCAAAAGAATTTTAATTGGCCTTATAGCTGTATCGGCAGCAGGAGTCAGCCTGAGAATAAACGGGATGGGAGGAAATGGAATATGTGGCTTTTCTATGCTATAGGCTCTGCATTTTTTGCCGGAGTGACTTCGATTCTGGCAAAATGCGGGATAAGGAAAACGGACTCTACCGTGGCGACGGCAGTGCGCACGGTGGTAGTCCTTATCTTTTCGTGGATCATGGTGCTCATATCGGGCTCCTTTGATCAGATTACTTCGATCAGCGGATATACGTTTCTGTTTCTGGTCTTGTCGGGAGCTGCCACGGGAGCATCCTGGCTGTGTTATTTCAAGGCGCTTCAGACGGGAGATGTCAATAAAGTCGTGCCCATCGATAAATCAAGCACGGTTCTTACGATCATACTGGCGCTGATCTTTTTGCATGAGGGAATCTCTTTCCCGAAAGCAGTGGCTGTCATTGTTATTGCAGCAGGGATCATGCTGATGATCGAGAGAAAGGATGTGGAAGAGACGAAGAATACCGGAAAAGGCGGGTGGCTGCTCTATGCGGCGGGTTCGGCTTTCTTTGCCAGCCTGACAGCAATTTTGGGAAAGATCGGCATTTCCGGAGTGGAGTCTAATCTGGGAACAGCCATCCGTACGTGCGTTGTGCTCGTCATGGCGTGGGGGATGGTATTTGTCACTGGGAAACAGCGGGAAGTCACGCAGATTGGGAAAAAAGAGATGGGATTCATCTGCCTGTCCGGTGTCGCGACAGGAGCGTCGTGGCTGTGCTATTATCGTGCGCTTCAGGAGGGACCTGCGAGCATTGTGGCGCCTGTCGATAAGCTGAGTGTATTGGTGACAGTCGTGTTCTCGTATTTTGTGTTTGGAGAGAAGCTGGGGAAGAAAGAGGCGCTGGGACTTGCACTGCTCACCGGCGGTACAGTGGCGATGGCGCTGTTGTGATTCTTTTTGGGGGGACAGAGCGGTTCATCGGCGAGGCGACCATGCAACAGGTATTTTAACAATTCAGAAACAAAAGTCAAACATTCCCGAAACACAAATTTCCTACAGTATGCTAAGATAAAATACAGGGCTGAGGGCTTTTGCCCCAACATCATACAAAAATCCGGAGGAAATCAACATGATACACATTCTTGTAGTAGAGGATGATGAGAAATTAAATAAAATTGTCTGCACGTATTTAAACGACAGTGGATTTGAGGCAAAAGGATGTTTAAATGCAAGAGACGCCTATGATGAGATGTACAGTCAGCTCTATGACCTGATCATATCTGACATCATGATGCCGGAGATCGACGGATTTGAGTTCGCCAGGACTGTGAGAAAAGTAAATGAGAGAATTCCGATCCTCTTTATGTCTGCAAAGGACGATCTTCCGTCCAAGCGGCGGGGATTCCGTCTGGGAATCGACGACTATATGGTAAAGCCGGTCGATCTGGACGAGCTGGTACTGCGTGTGCGCGCTCTTCTGCGCAGGGCAAATATCGAGACAGAGCGCAAAATCTCTGTCGGCAATCTGACACTGGATGCAGACGGCCTGAGCGCAGAGGTGGACGGAGAAGAGATCAGCCTGACGACACGGGAATTTAATATCATATATAAGCTGTTATCCTATCCGAAGAAAACATTTTCAAGGGCTCAGCTTATGGATGAATTCTGGGATGTGGACAGTGACGCCAGCCTGCGCGCGGTGGATGTGTACATGACCAAACTCAGGAATAAACTGTCCGGCTGTGACGGATTTAAAATCGTGACAGTCCGGGGACTGGGATATAAGGCGGTGCTGCAATGAGTGGAAAAAACGGGCAGCGCATCATAAAGGACAGTCTCTTTCCAATCTCACTATTTGCGATTTATTTGGGCGTACTGCTTTTGATGTCTGGCTTTCATGTGGGCCTGGTCGTGCTCATGAACAAAATGGGATGGAACGGATATGTGCAGACTATTGTTCCGATCATTTACTGGGGGTGTGTGGCGGCAGGGCTGACTCTATTTACAAGAAAGAAGATGAAAGACACTTACGAGAAACCTCTCCATATGCTGGCTGAAGCGACGGAGCAGGTGGCAAACGGAGATTTTTCTGTGTATATTCCGACGATCCATACATCTGACAGACTGGATTATCTGGACGTCATGATTCTGGATTTCAATAAGATGGTGGAAGAGCTGGGGAGTGTGGAGACGCTGAAGACGGATTTCGTATCCAATGTCTCCCATGAGATGAAGACGCCGATCGCGATCATCAAGAATTATGCGGAACTGCTCCAGACAGGGAAAGAGATGGAAGAAGAACGGCTGGAGTATGCGCAGAATATCGAAGAAGCGGCAGGTCGGCTGTCCGCGCTGATCAGCAATATCCTGCGTCTGAACAAACTGGAGCATCAGCAGATTGACCCGGAGATCGAGTCCTATAATCTGTGCGGCCAGCTTGAAGAGTGTATCCTGAACTACGAAGAGATGTGGGACGAAAAAGACCTGGATCTGGAAGTAGATCTGGAGGAAAAGACAGTCGTAGATGCGGATAAGAGCCTGATGGAACTGGTATGGAACAATCTGCTCTCCAATGCCATCAAGTTCACAGAGCCCGGCGGGAGAGTGTCGGTCCGGCAGACTTCTTCCGACGGATATGCAGTGGTGGAAGTGACAGATACGGGATGCGGTATGAGCAGGGAGAGTGTCCGTCACATTTTTGATAAGTTCTATCAGGGGGATACTTCACATTCCAAAGAAGGCAACGGGCTTGGCCTTGCTCTGGTCAGACGGATTCTTGTGCTGATGAACGGGGAGATCAGCGTTGTCAGTGAAGAGGGAAAAGGAAGTACATTTACGGTAAGGATCCCGGCAGCAGGGAAAATACAGGAAATGGATCAAAGGAAGTGATCAGATGGAAAAGACAAAGAGAAGGAACGGAAGTTTTATCGCGTTTGAATATAAGGAAGTGGTCGCGGATATCGCGCAGGCGTCTTTTCTCATAGACGGATATGAAAATTTCGGCTGGGAGATCGATGAAAATGTAATGCCGGATACGACGGAAAGGTATTCTGTGAAGAAAGGGGAACACCAGCACAAAAAAGTCGTGATCCGGATGAAGCGTGACCGCAAGATCCTCAATAAAATGGAGCTGACCAGGCTCCAGAGAAATTTTGAAGCATGCGTTGCGGAGATCGGGAATCTGGAGAAAGAAAAGACCTCCCGTCCGTCCGTACTTGCGTTGACTATAGGAATCCTTGGGACAGCGTTTATGGCGGGAGCGACATTTGCAGTGACGGCACAGCCGCCCCAGATTCTGTTATGTATTATTCTGGCGATACCGGGATTCCTCGGCTGGATCCTTCCGTATTTCCTGTACAAAACAGGCGTCAGAAAGCAGACAGAGAAGATAACGCCATTGATCGAGGAGAAGTATGACGAGATTTATGAAATCTGCGAGAAAGGGAATAAATTATTGGATTAGACAAATTATATAAAATAAAACCTATTGTGTTCAAATATTGAATAAAATGCATATATTTGTTATACTAACTATAGTAAGAGAAGGAGGTGTTAGTATGGCACAGGCAACGTTCAGTATTCGGATGGATGAGAATCTTAAGCGCCAATTTGATGCACTCTGTGCAGATTTTGGAATGAATGCGACTACTGCTTTTAATATATTTGCAAGAGCAGTTGTGAGGGAAAGGAAGATACCTTTTCAGATCAAAGCTTCGGATGACCTGAAAAGGGAAGATGGCGTGAACGCTTTTATGGCTCTGCGCGCAGAGGCAAAAGAAAATGGAATTCAGGACATGACGCCAGACGAAATTAACGAAGAAATCCGGCAGGCACGATATGGAGAGGATAAAACATGATATATTATGCGGTAATCGACACGAATGTTCTGGTCTCAGCTCTTCTTTCGAGTCATGCTGACGCAGCTACAGTCCAAGTTGTCGGCAGAATGCTGGATGGAGAGGTTATCCCGCTATTCAGTGAAGAAATTATAAAAGAATATGAAGAAGTTCTTCGAAGAAAGAAGTTTGGATTTTCAGAGGACAAGGTTGTTACATTACTTTCTGTTATTGAAAAATACGGAGAAAAAATTAAACCGGAATCATCTGGGAAAATACTGCCTGATATGAAGGATCTTCCCTTTTATGAAGTTGTACTGGATAAGCAGGATGACGAAGCGTATCTTGTGACAGGAAACATTAGACATTTTCCGAAAAAGCCGTTTATTGTCACAGCAAAAGAATTTCTGGATATTTTGAATCGAAAATAAAACTATCGAAGAAAGATGGGACCTGAAGCTTTACAGCTCCAGATCCCATCTTTCTTCTACAACTCCTTCACCCCATTCGGATTTATTCCGGCTCCACACTTTATAAAACCCGTGTGTTTCATAGACATGTCTTGCCACTACCTGGGCTGTGATGGTCAGGAGAAATACTTTTTTATAGCCTTTTTCCCGGCAGAAATCGAGCGCCAGATCAATAAGCCGGTTTCCGTATCCACGTCTGCGCATCTCCGGTTCCAGCATGAAGAAACGGAGCTGTGCGGTATCGTCGCCCGCTTTCGCGACGGCGATGCTGCCTGCGGGAACGCCGTTGCACTCCAGGATGTTCAGACAGTCAGTCGCGGGATTATATTTATCTGCGAATTCATATACGATCCGATCCACATACGCGGAAAAAACGTCAGAGAGATGGCGCTCCGCATAATAAAGTGTTTTGTGGCGGGAGATTACGTACTCGATATCGCTCTGTGTAAAGGGACGGATCGTGATCACGTCGTTGGCGTCGGAGAGCTTGTTGCGGATCATGATCATGGCATTCAGGACGGACTGCTGATCCTCATCGCTGAGTTTCCCGAAGATATTGCGGATCTGAGCGCTCTGGATATCGCTGAGACGGTTGAATTCTTTTCGGCCTTCCTCTGTCAGCCGGATGTAGCGTACACGGCTATCCGTCTTTGACAATGTCTTTTCAATCAGCCCTTTCTTTTCAAACTTTGCGATCATCCGGCTCATATAGCTGCGGTCGATATGAAGCTGCTGTGTCAGGATATTTGCCGTGCATCGCTCTGTCTTACTGATCTCCAGCAGAACGTCCTTTTCCGTCAGGGAATAACCTGCGTCAAGGATCGCGCTGTCGATCCGTTTGCACAGATACAGGTAGACTTTATTAAATCCCTGCACATCTGCAATCTGATCTGATGTAAACATTTTGTTGCTTCATTCCTTTCCTGAAATCTCTTTTTTCTGTCCGCGTATCATGTCTGTCTATGAGTTCTTTTCGTTCCACAGAGTAAATCCGAGTATCAATATACCGCCGATCAGCTGCATGATTGTCATGCTTTCTCCGAGAATGAGGACGGAGACGATAACGGCCACCAGAGGATCGATGTAACTTAGGATTGCGGCTTCCTGTCCGGGCAGATCCTTCAGCGCGGAGAAATACATACAGTAGGTAACGCCTGTGTGGATCAGTCCTACGATCAGCAGGCATACCCAGCCGACTGTGTTCAGCGTAGATAAGTTCACTCCGTCTGTGCATCCTACATACGGGACGAGGATGATGATGGCGGCAAAGAACTGAAGCAGTGTGCGGTGGATACCGGCTACATTTTTGATAAATTTATTGAGCAGGATGACCGTTGCATAGAAGACCGCGGCGCCAAGGCCGAACAGGATTCCGATCAGGTCGTTCCCGCCCCGGCTTAAGTTATTTACCCCGATGATCATGACTAATCCCAGTGTGGACATGCAGAAGCAGATGATCTGCTTTGCCGTCAGTTTTTCCCGGAACAGAAACGGCGATACTATGGTTACGATCACCGGAGCGAAGTAGTAGCTCAGTGTAGCAGCCGAGATCGTCGTATACCGGTAGGCCTGAAAGAGCAGGATCCAGTTGATCCCCATAGCCACGCCGGACGCCAGCAGGAGAGGGATATCCCTGCGGATACTCTTCAGGTCGATCTTCTGCCTGGTGACGGCCAGATAGATGATGATAAGGCCCGCCGCCAGGATGGCGCGGTAGAGTGCCAGTTCCCCGGAACTTAAGGGGATATATCTGGTGAAGAGCCCCAGCGTTCCGAAGATCGCCATGGATACGCTGAGCATGAGCTTCGGGCGCATCTCGCCTTTCGCCGTTTTGCTTGATTTTTCGGCCGGCTTTCCGTCAGCAGTACAATTTGCCATGACTGAATTTACATTTTCTTTCATACTTTCTTCCATCTTGTTGTCTCCTGTTTAGATGCGATAATTTGTGGACTCTGTCCATTTTTATAGGATAATGTATTTTGTGGACTCTGTCAACAAAATATAACAAATGCATGATTTAAATATGGAAAAGAGTTATGTAACTATTGACATTACAACATTAAGGTGATATTCT
>CASFID010000005.1 GCA_949294665.1 uncultured Eubacteriales bacterium | reverse complement strand
AGTTTACAGGTATTCTATGACCTTGTAACCCGGTATCATATTTCGGTAGATCAATTTTTCTTCCCGAACAGCAATGCGGAGAAATCCACCGGGCGGCGGCAGCTTGACGCGCTGCTGGACGGTATGAGCGATAAAGGCATGCATAGTAATTTTAATTTTAGCAATTATTGCCCTCTTAATAGGGATTAGCTATTTAGTGCAAGGCATCTATGCGAGAGGACTTGGTGGAGTAAACTATGGAAGTGTTATATTCCCGCTATTAGTTGGAGTAATCGCCGTCTATTTTATGAAAAAAAACTGAGGCTGTCTTTAGCGGTTTCCCCCAGCAAGTTTACAATTCATCTATTCCCGAAAACAGCTGGGCATAGTATAATAAAGCCAGCAATAAAATGAAATTTGTGGAGGAATCGAAAATGAGAATAAATTTCCGGACGCAAATAATCGTTACTATGGTTTTAGTTATTGTGGGATTTATAAGTTCTTTATGGTTCGCTAAGGATATGTACTATAACCTTGCGTGGGCTTTTACAGGTATTGTTTTTTTCATTAACCCTGTATATCCTATAAATATAACAAATTTAGAACAAGAAAAAGCGAAAAAGGGAATACGAATAGCAGGAATGATTTTGGTTTTTATCGGATTAACAAATGGATTTGGTGTATAAATCCTAAGTTGTAGAGCAGAAAAATGGAAGTTAATTTAGGATATTTTTTTGCAATGGATAAAGATTTTTTATTAAAATTGCAAAGTAAACGAAGCATCGATTTAAAAATAACAGCGGTTATTGTATGATAATAGCCGGGAGGTGGTAGGATGGATGCTCAAAAATTTGGTGCTTTTATCGCACAGTGCCGCAAAGAGAAAAGTATGACACAATCAGAATTGGCAGCAAAAATAATGGTAACAGACAAAGCGGTAAGCCGTTGGGAACGGGGAAAAGGCTTCCCGGATATAAATTTGCTGCTGCCCTTAGCAGAGGCTCTTGAAGTATCAGTTCTTGAATTGATGCACTCAGAAAGACAAAAAGATAAAGTCCAACTTTTCCAGGACGATACAATCATTGTTCATTTGATGGAAAATGCTGTTGAAATGAATAAGCAAAATAAACAGCAGGATAGGATCATTGCATGTATTTCGTGTATCACAATGTTTTTTGTTACATTTTTTATAAAATTTTATGGCTATGGAAGTATAGGTGGAGGAATTGTTGCAGGCGCTTTTATTGCATTTATTCCCATAGGGTTTTATCTTCTTATCAGCAACAGGAAAGACATCACAGGCAGAAAAATTTATACTATATTTACGGTGCTGGGAATTTGTCTGACTTTAGCTTTATTGACTTTTTTGCATGTAAATTCACTGATCCTTATATGGGGAACTTTCTTTCTCTTTTTCCTTATCATAATTGTGCTGATAGCATAATGTATTTTCATGCAGATATCGACATCTTAAAAAAATAGAGTATTTGGAAAAATCCAGTTTGTTAAGCAGAAAAATCCTAAGTTGTCGAATTAGAAGTCAATGAGGTGAGAATAAATGGATAAAGAAAAAAAGAGGAAGTTTCATTTGATGTTATATGGAATTGCCATTCCTGTTAGTTTATTTGCTCTATATACATTTGTCTTTGTTTTTGATAATGGTATCGGGTGGAAAATTTCGTTAATTATTATTGGCTTGGGTTGGCTTATATCCGCTGTCTCCGGGTTTATAGAAAATTTGAAGAAATAGACAAAGCCAAAGTTGTCAGACTGATCCAAAAATCAGGGAGCATATCAAATTGATACGCTCCCGTTATTTTGCCAGAAATCTGCTGTTAAGGCCTACCGGCATATTATAGTGCTGCCCTCGTTTCATGAGACTGTATAGTTTAAAGCTCATCAGTTCAGGAGTGGCATATAGTGAACTGCAGAAGCTGAAATAGTCCAGTTCCTCATTTTTTGATAGATCAGCCACGTCTTTATCGCTGATCAGAAGGTCGGCTGCGAATAGATTGGCCTGATATTCTGTCTCGTCTGTCATATTATAAAGACGGTTGTCTGACATGGGGGCCATTTTAAGCTGCTTCCGGTGCAGGACGATGTGTCCCAGCTCATGAGCCGCAACAATCCGTTTTTCTTCTTCTGAAAGGAAACTGCTGAACATGGCGTAGATAGTCTGACAGCTCATAAAGCAGTATCCTTTTAATCTGGCATATGCCGATGTTTCCCCTACAACTGCCCCCAGCGCTTCCAGAAGTTCAATAGGATCCCTCGTCTTATATTTCCGGATCAGGTCATTCACTTTTTTATTAATATAATCGCTTGTCAAATCAATCACCCCGATCTGTTATCCCGTGAATGCGTATGGATATTACTGCGGATATAACAATACCATAAATGGTGTGTTATAAAATGGACTCAGTCTTCCGCGTCGGATGCATCATCCTGGCGGAGATATTTCTTGGGCGTGAATTTCTTTGCACGTTTCTTTGAATCCAGATAGAGCATCTGGATTTCATCCATAAAAGCCGTTTTATCATCATCAGTCAGCTCCCCGCCGGCAAACATAGCGGCAGCCTGTTCCAGGATCTGCTGTGCCTGTTTTGCTCCTCTGGATCCATACTGTTCTGCAGCTTCTGTAATAAACGCTTCTCCTTCCGTCATCAGGTAGGAAATATCACATCCCAGTGTATCTGCCAGTTTCTGATACAGCTCGTGCTGTTTGGGATAACGTCCTTCTGCTTCCCAGCCGCGGATAGTCCGTAAAGAAACGCCAAGGGCATTTGCCAGTTGGGTCTGGTTCATGCCTTTTGATTTTCTTAGAGATTTGATTTTTTCACCGAACGTCATAACAATACCTCTTTTCTAAGCAATCTTCATGTATTGCGCTTTGATTTCCTGACAAAAGAGGAAATCACTTTCCTAAAAAATCATCTTGCCTCTTGACAACCGGATAGTGATTGCCTATAATGTGAATCACAAGGAAACGGCAAGTACTTGCCTATAATATAATCGAAATTTCCTGTTTTGTCAATTCTAATTATGGGAAATTGCCGGTTTTAAGACAATTTCTGGAAGAGGAAAGACGGAAATATCATATGAGAAAGAACACAGGCAAGTGGAACCGGAAAGGAAGGCGCTTATGGAACGGCAGAATTACTTTATATGCATTGACCTGAAGTCCTTCTACGCATCAGTAGAATGTGTAGAACGGAAGCTGGATCCATTTAAGACGAACCTTGTAGTGGCAGATCCGACAAGATCAAAATCGACTATATGTCTGGCGATCACCCCGGCAATGAAAAAACTGGGGGTGAAAAACAGATGCAGGATTCATGAAATCCCCGACAACATCCAATATATTACGGCAATGCCGAGGATGCAGCTGTATCTGGATTATTCTGCCAGGATCTACAGCATTTATCTTCGCTATGTTTCAAAGGAAGATATCCATGTGTACAGTGTGGATGAATGCTTTCTGGATGTAACAGAGTATCTTCGTCTGTACCAGATGGATCCAAAGGAAATGGCTGTGGAACTGATGCGCGCGGTTATGCAGGAGACAGGGATCACAGCGACTGCCGGGGTGGGAACAAACCTTTACCTGGCGAAAATTGCAATGGATATCCTGGCAAAGCATGCGGAAGACCATATCGGGATATTGGATGAGTTATCTTTCCGCGAAAAGCTGTGGGATCATCAGCCGCTTCGTGATTTCTGGATGATCGGCTCCCGTACAGAAAGGAAACTGGCAGGCTATGGAATTCATACGATGGGAGATCTTGCGTTGGCATCCATTACTTCTGAGGATCTTCTTTATAAGATCTTTGGCATTGATGCGGAGTTGATGATCGACCACGCCTGGGGGAGAGAGACCTGCAGGATGAAGGATATCAAGAACTACCGGACAGAAGAGCACAGTCTGTCCAACGGACAGGTTCTTATGAGAAATTATGAATTTGAAGAGGGGGCTGTGATCGCCAGGGAAATGACGGATGTGCTGGTGCTGGATCTGGTAGATAAAGGGCTGGTGACAAATTCTGTCACTCTCTGGATTGCATACGACCATCGGCTTGAACATGATCCATCAAAGGGAACTGTCAGATTCGCAGAAGCGACTAATAGTTCTGAGCGGATCATTCATGCAGTGGAGAAGTTGTATCAGAGGATCGCGGATCGCCATACCGGGATCCGGAGAGTGGAAATCTGTGCCAACAGAGTAGTTCCGGAGAGCTTTGTTCAGTACGATCTGTTCTCCAATCCGGAACAGCAGGAAAAAGAAAGAAACCTGCAGCTGGCTATACTGGAGATTAAGAGAAGATATGGCAGGAATGCGGTCATGCGTGGCTCCAATCTTCTGGCCTGTTCTACTTACAGGGAAAGAAATAATCAGATTGGCGGCCACCGGGCATAAGGAGGTGATGACTGTGATGACGGCAGCATACCGTAAAATCATACATTTGCCGCGTCCGGCATCCGGGAGAACTCCGATGGCGGTAGAGCGGAGGGCAAAACAGTTTGCTCCGTTTGCCGCATTAAAAGGATTTGAGGATGCGGTCAGGGAAAAGGAGATTATCTATGAACCCAGGAGAATTTTATCGGAGGAGAAGAAAAATGAACTGGATATGAAATTAAGGATGCTGAAACCGGGCATGGAGATCCTGGTGGAGTTTTTTACCGGGAATCCGTCTCTTCCGGGATTCGGAAGATATCATACAGTGAAAGGGGATGTTGCTTTTTTTGATCCGTCAGTTGGTTTGCGGATCGGAGATACAGAGATAGAGATCCGGGATATCTGTGAGATGTCCGGGGATGTTTTTGAAATATTGGAAATGCCCTGTTAGAGGGATATCCGCAGAAATCTATGGTACTGTCCGGCGTGTGGGAGCTGGATGAAGGCTGCGGTGGAAGCGGCAGACCGACAAAGCAGGTCTGAAATGAATATCATGTGTGTCCGCGCAGCTTTGGCGCTATTCGGAATGGGCAGCATGAGAGCTCATGAAGCGGATTTGATTTCCCTTGATCCGTTGAGTAATAAATGAAATTCTTATTGCTTAAAGGAGGAACTTATGGGATCAGATAATTATAAATGGCATATTCACTGCCCTGTATGCGGAGCTTTTCTGGAGAAAAGTTCCCAGTGCGATTCGGAGGTGGATTGTAAAAAATGTAAAAGCACACTGGAAGTACTGGTAAAGGAAGATATTGTATCTGTCCGTCCCATGATCATCAGGGATGAGCAGCTCAAAGCAAGGATGCGGGTCTATGCACAGAGAATCAGATCCGGATCTGGAAAGAAAAAAGAAACAGAATAGAATGAGATATCCGTTAGAGCGGTGAATTTGGCTAGAACCATCAGGACGGCGGCGGATATCAAGAGTTTGTCAAGGAGCTGAACCTGACCAGAATCACTAAGAGCCCGGCAAAACATTTATGGTTGAGACACAGAAAAAGAAATTATTTTGTGTCTGGAAATCAATCATATTTGTTTTGCCGGTTTTTTTATGCAAAAATAAAAAAATTTAGTTTTCGACACTGTAAAAAGTGCTGTTTTCCTTTCTATTAATGAGGAGGTGAAATAGGAGCTTCGGGCTCCCGTTCAAAAAAAACGGGTGAGTCCGAGGCTGTTTGTGCTGCAGAGAATTGGGAAAAAGAAACGGTAATGTTTCTTGATTCGGGACCACCCGGAGCCGGAAGGCAGAAAGGTGGTCTATATGATGACATTAAAAGAATTAAAAAACCTGGTGAAACCTGCAGATCCTAAAAAGAGAGTGCCTTGTGCGGTATCGCTGAAACAGTCCGGAGCCCGTATCGTGGTCCGGGAGGCGGTCGGACTTGGTGCAGATATTACTGTTTACGCAAATGGATATGTACTTTATCAGGAGGGGGAGAAGACGACTGTTTTTCCGCTGCATGCATGCAGCGCATATGGTTATGAGTCTGTTACCGGGCAGCAGAAGATATTTCGGTCTGAATTTTTTGACAATGAAAACTGGTATGTACGTCTTCTGATGGAAGCCTCCGATCTGATGGAGAGAAATCAGGAAAAGATACTCTCTAATCATAATGTATGTTCATATAACCCGTTTTCGGAAGAGTGGAAAGAATTAAAGGATCAGGAGCAGGATGTTTTAGAACGGCTTGTGGAAAGAGAAATGTTTCGTGACCTTATGAGTGTTCTGACAGAAAAGCAGAAAAAAGCTGTTACGTTGTACTATCTGGAAAACATGAAGCAGGAAGACGTTTGTGCGGAAATGGGCATCGCTCAGCAGAGCGTTTCTAATATGATCAAAAGAGCTGTATCTGCTATGAAAAAGCGTCTGGAAGAAACAGAAAATAAAAAAATTTGATATTCGACGCTGTAAAAAGGGCTGTTTTCCTTTCTATATGTGAAGGAGTTAAAAAACTCCTGTGCACCTTGAAAAGTGAACAGCCTGCCCAGAGTGATATCTGGCTTGAATGTGCATCCTGCGCGTCCTGTCAGAGGCAACGTCCCGGTTATACGGAAACCGGTACAGGAACGGATCTGGGGAAGAGAACAGGAAAACCTTAAATAAAAATCATTGTCTGATTTCATCATATTGATGACAGTAGAAACAGTGTGGCGGTATGGATTTCTGATTGAAATGGATACCGCCATATTTTTGTGCTGTTATCCCGGCCGGGAAGAAACGGCCGACTGTCCCAGACAGTACAAATAATTAATAGAAGGAGGATGTGGATGAAGAAAACATAAAAATTGACAGAGGAAATGAAATGCTTTACTCATAAACCAGATTTTAGAAAGGACGAAAAAGATGAGAAAGAAAAGAAAAGCAGCAAGGCTGATCTCTGGCTGCATGGCGCTGGTGTCACTTTTATCAGCGGTTGTATCTCCGATGATGGTTTCTGCGGCAGAATCTCCGACTGAGAGGGTCCCCTATTATGAGGAAGTAAAGGATCAATTGGATATGGATGAAGTCGTGACTGCTCATGATTATGAAGTTACAGTAGGGGCCTCGTTTGATATCAATTGTGACTTTTCCGGAATTGAGATCCCGGACAACAAGAAAGTAAAGGTCACTTTCCAGGAGGCGCTGAATGAGGACGGGGATCCTTTTGCGACAGATCATGAAGATACCTATCAGGCGGTCTATTATGTGGAACCGCAGACGACCAGTCATCCGATGTATCAGATCAGCAGGAACATTACGGTGAAGGAAGCGGCAGCTTCTGAAGAAGTGAAGGATTCCGGAACAGAGGCTTCACCGGGTCAGGATAAGAAAGAGTCGGAACCGGAAAGCTCTGATGAGGAAGGAGAGTCGGAAACACCGGCTGAGATGCATTCAGAAGAGGAATTTGACAAAGCACTGGAGAGGTCAGAAGATCAGAAGACAGTGGATGAAGACAGTGGACTGACGCTGGGCGAAGTCCTTTTGCAGGCGGCGGACCAGGGAGTGGATATCCAGAGCCTGGAGGTCGGGGAAAGCGTGACTTTTACAGCACAGGCTCCTCGGGCACGGGCAGCCAGAGCAACGCAGTCTGTGACCATTACCCAGGGAAGTTATTATTACTATGCAGATTACGGGCTTGGATCCTATGTGACTGCTCCATTTACGGTGAAATTTGGGAACGTGTCTGCAACGGCATACTGCATTCAGCCGTCAAAGCCTGGCCCGGGAAGCGGAACATATCAGATCACAAAACTGGAAGGCAAGCAGGAACTGGCCAAGACGATTTATTATGGAACAGAAGCTTCGGGGGCGGCGTATTTCTTTAACAGCCACCATAAGGACTTTTCCGCAGGAAAGAGGTTTATTGTAACACATCTGGCAGCTTCCTATGCGAATGACAGCAGCGATGCATTTTACGGAACCAACAGTACAGGAGAAGCGCTGGCGATGGAGCTTTATCATTACGCGGTAAGCCAGCCGGAAATTCCCAATGTGGAAATGTCATTTTCCAATTCTAACGTAACCGCCTATGTGGACGGCGGCCAGCAGCGGACAGAAGATATTACGTTTAAGGCGTCGAGCCAGCAGACGATCACAATGGATCTGCCGGATGGCGTGAAACTTCATAATATCAGCACAGGAAAGACCAGTGCTGCCGGGGCAAAGGTAACGATTTCCGGCGGTACAAAATTTTATCTGACGGCACCGCTGACACAGACGAAAGATGTGTCAGGATCGTGGTCCGCAAAAATGCAGGGAAGCATTACCAAGGATTACTCCGCTTATAAGATCACGACCGGAAGTTCTTATCAGGATATTGCCCTGGTATTCGGAGAAGGCGTAGAAGACGAAAAGTATGTGAGCTTTTCTGTGAAATGGCTGGAACTGGCCAAGGTAGAGATCATCAAGGTGGATTCCAGGCATGAGAATGCAAAGCTGTCAGGCGCGGTGTTTGGTATTTACAGTGATCCTGATTGCACAAAGCTGATCACAGAGATGCCGGCAACAGATGAAAATGGATCTTCCATTGCGGAGATCGTAAAGACTCAGGATACGGTATATCTGAAAGAAATTCAGGCTCCGGAAGGATACCGGCTGAATACGGCAGGTTATAATGTAAAACTGATTGCAAATGATACGGCTTCTGTTACAGTACCGGATCAGGAGCAAATGGGAGAACTGACCATTTACAAAGAAGGCCAGGTTCTGACCGGTGCAGATGTGACAGAAGAAGGAGTGACGTTCCGTTACGAAGACCGCCGTCAGGAAGGCGCTGTTTATAACGTCTATGCCGGAGAAGATATTGTAACGGCCTATGGTGCAAAGATCTACAGTAAAGGCGATCTTGTGAAAGGGAACCTGACGACGGACGATAATGGTTCGGCGGTTCTTAAAAATCTGCACCTGGGGACTTATGTGATCCGTGAAGTGCAGGCCCCGGAGAACTTTTACAATGCCGGTGAAGAAAAAACCGTGACACTTTCCTATGCCGGACAGAACGTGGAGACGGTATTCAGCGAGAGTACCTTCCATAATGACAGGCAGAAAGCGGAAGTTTCTGTATTAAAAAAGGACAAGGACACCTTAAATCCTCTGGATGGCGGCGTGTTTGGCCTGTATGCAGGAAGCGATATTAATAATGCGGATGGAAGTGTCGTGGTATCGAAGGGAACGCTGATTGAAAAAGCGGTGACTGGAGAGGATGGAAAAGCTGTCTTTACGGCGGATTTGCCCATTGGATTTTCTTTTGATGTGAAAGAAATCCAGGCCCCGGAAGGGTATGTGAGAAATCAGGAGGATGTATACTCCTTCACTTTCTCTTACACCAATGACAGCGAAGCGAAAGTGACATTTACCCATACCTTTGTCAATGAGCGTGTGAATGCCACGATCAAGCTGCAGAAAAAAGACGCAGAGACGAACCAGGCAGTTCCACAAGGGGATGCCACACTGGAAAATGCAGTGTATGGCCTGTATGCCCGTAAAGATATTGTACACCCGGATGGGGCAACCGGGGTGATCTACAAAGCCGGCGAGCGGGTGGCAACGCTGACCACGGACGAGAACGGGGAAGCGTCTGTAGAAAACCTGTATCTTGGGGAGTATTTTGTCAAAGAGATCACGCCTCCCGTGGGGTATCTGGCAGATGAGAGTGAACATGATCTTGTGTGCAGCTATGAAGGAGATCTGACCGCAACCGTGGAGCGGGAGTGTGTATCACTGGAACAGGTAAAGAAGCAGCCTTTTGAGATCATCAAGGCAGCCAATAATGGGGAGACGGACGCTGATCTCCTGTCTGGGGCCGGATTTACCGCCTACCTGCTCTCTGACCTTACAGTAAAGGAAGATGGCAGCTATGATTTCGATTCCGCAGAACCAGTGGTGATCGGGGAGAACGGGGCGACAGAAATGTTTACGGACGAGAAAGGATATGCCTGCAGTATTGCCCTTCCTTATGGTACATACCTTGTCCGGGAGACCACCACGCCCCATAATTACAAGCCGGTGGACGACTTTATCGTGCGGATTACAGAGCATAATCCAACTACGCCACAGGTATGGCGGGTGCTTCTGGACGAGGAATTTGAAGCAAAGCTGAAGATCATCAAGCAGGATGATGAGACGAAAAAACCGGTGCTTCACAAAGGTACAGAGTTCCGGATCTATGATCTGGATAAGCAGGAATACGTTGAGCAGGTGACAACCTATCCTACAACAACGGTTCACAAGACATTCTTCACCGATGAGGAAGGCTACCTGATCCTGCCCCAGAATTTAAAAATCGGGCATTACCGGATTGAGGAAGTCACAGCGCCTTACGGATATACACTGAATGAGAACTATTTTGAAATTGCCGTGGATTCCGATACCGCTTACCAGATCGACCCGGTGTCCGGGGATGTGGTGATTGAGGCGGTTTATGAAAACCATCCGGTAAAAGGAAAGCTGAAAATCGTAAAACAGGGCGAAGTCCTGGACGGATTCAGCAAGGACTTTGTTTATGAAGTAGAAAACCTGGCAGGCGCAGTCTTTGAGGTGTATGCTGCGGAGGACATTTATACCGCTGACTTCCAGAAAGACGCAGAGGGGAACCGTATCTTGGAATACTCTGCCGGAGAGCTTGTGGGAACTGTGACTACCGATGAAAATGGGGAAGCATATCTTACTGACCTTCCTCTTGGAAGTTACAAGATTGTGGAAGCTACCGCCCCGGAGGGCTTTGTACTAAATGGGGAAGCGCAGACAGTGACTTTTACATATAAAGACCAGGAGACGCCTGTAATCGAACAGGAAGCTGTTTTCCAGAATGAACGCCAGAAAGTGGAAGTGTCTGTGGTGAAAAAAGATGCAGAGACACAGGCAACCGTGGAAGGCGCAGTCTTTGGGCTGTATGCCAAAGAGGATATTCTGGCACACGGCGAAGTGATTGTGAAAGCGGACATGCTGATTGGAAAAGCGCTGTCTGATGAAAACGGCAAAGCTGTATTTATGAATGACTTACCGTTTGGCCGCTACTATATCAAAGAAGAAGCCGCACCGGACGGGTATATTTCTTCCGATAAAGTGGTAGAAGTGACTGCAGAGTATCAGGGGCAGGAGATTCCCGTGGTGGAACTGGCATCTGAATATGAAAATGAGCCGACAAAGATTTCTGTGAAAAAGACGGATCTCACAACCGGCGTGGAGCTGGAAGGCGCAAAACTGACCGTCCTTGACAAAGACGGGAATATCGTAGACAGTTGGACTTCCGTGAAAGGAGAGGAACACCTGATTGAGCGGCTGACCGTAGGCGAGACTTATACGCTTCGGGAAGAGCTGGCCCCTTATGGGTATCTGAAAGCGGAAGAAATCACTTTTACTGTGGAGGATACAGCGGAAATCCAGAAAGTGGAAATGAAAGACGATGTTCCGGAAGGGACGCTGATCATCAATAAGAAGGGCGAGTTCCTGGAAGATGTGACACTTGTTGATACCATTGGCGGCTGGATCAGTCATATCTTTGAATATATCACCGGCGCTTTAAAAGATGTAACCTTTGAGGTATATGCCCTGGAGGACATCAAAGCGGCAGACGGAGAGAGCGAGGATTATTATAAGAAGGATGAGCTGATTGCCACGATTACCACAGATGAAACAGGCATTGCGAAGCTGTCTGGCCTTCCACTTGGAAAATACTATGTGAAAGAAAAGGAGACTGCGGAAGGCTATGTGCTGGACGGGGAAATCCGGGAAATTGACCTGACCTATGTGGATCAGGAGACAGCGGAAGTTACCTGGAATGGAGACTGGCAGAATAACCGCCAGAAGGCGGAAATATCTGTCCTGAAGAAAGAAAAGGATACTGACCGGGTACTGGAGGGCGCTGTGTTTGCCCTTTCCGCAAAAGAGGACATTACCAATAAAGACGGGGATGTGGTTCTGGAAGCGGGAACCGTGATCGAGGAAAAAGCAACCGGGGAGGATGGAAAACTGACTTTTGAGGCGGATCTGCCCATTGGATTTTCCTATGTAGTGAAAGAGACTTCCCCGGCTCCAGGATTTGCCACCACAGACGAGGTGCAGGAGTTTACTTTTACAGCGGAATCTTCTGATAAAGCGACAGTTTCTTATGAATTTATCTTTGAGGATGAACCGACCGTCTTTGAATTTACCAAAACTTCCCTGACAGATGGAAAAGAAGTGGAGGGAGCGAAGCTGACTGTAACCGATGAAAATGGCGAAGTTGTGGATGAATGGGTATCCGGCAAAGAGCCGCATATCATTAAGGAGCTGGTGGTCGGACAGACTTATACCATGACGGAAGTGCTTCCGGCTCCGGGGTATGTGACGGCGGAGAGCATCCAGTTTACCGTTGAGGACACCGCCGAAGTCCAGAAAATCGAGATGAAAGATGATGTGACAAAGGTAGAGATTTCTAAGACAGATATTGCCGGGAAGGAGCTGCCGGGAGCGAAGCTCACCATCCTGGACGAGAATGGCGAGGTAGTAGAGAGCTGGACTTCCACGGAGGAACCGCATTATATCGAAATGCTTCCGATTGGCCGTTACATTCTCCATGAGGAGTCTGCGCCAGAGGGATATCTGGTGGCTGAGGATATAGAGTTTGAGGTGAAAGATACTGGTGAAATCCAGAAAGTCGTGATGAAAGATGAGGCGGCTCCAGAGGAAACACCGGAAGAACCGCAAAATCCGGTTGGGACAGATGCTCCGAAGACAGGAGATGATACGAATCTTTTATTCTGGACGGCACTGCTTGGCATTGGACTTTGCGGAACCGGCGCGGCATTTGTGATGAGAAGAAAAAGAAGATAAAGGGAAGAGAGCAGGCGTTTACCGTATCGGTAGGCGCCTGCGGCTGTTTTTGGAAAGGATGCAGGGATTATGGAAAAAGCAAAGTATGTGATCGATCCGAAGGCGGCACTTCCAGGACGCATCTACCAGAAGGACAGACCATGGTCCTGTGCATATTGTTACTGGTGGGGAAAAGCCGGATGCACAAAAAGCGATTGCTGGTACCTGGAGCCGGTGAAACCAGAGAAGCCGAAGTCTGATGTATCGAAAAACTGTAAGGATTGTCCTTACGGGAAGCATCTGCCGTGTATCGGATATTGTATCGCAGAAATCTATCGGGAATTGAAATCTACAGGAAGGAAGGTGGTTGATTGCAGGATGAAGTAAATGAGAAAACAATTGCGCTGTGTGTACAGTGCGGCCGTATGACGGCGGGTGTTCTGAAAGCTGCTATGCGGAAATATCTGAATGGGGCAGAACGCCATAAGCAAAAAAAGGTTCAGAGACGCCAGGCGGTGAAGAATGGCCGTGCTCAGGAGCGGAGCAGGGCAAAAGAACGCCGAAAGCTGGAAAAAAAGCAGCCTCACGGGAAACAGACGATAAAGCAGCTGATGGCGAAAGGCGCCCAGCTTACGAATATTCTGATCACGGATGATAATATAAAATCTTTTGACCGGGTTGCCAGGAAATACGGGATTGATTACAGCCTGAAACGTGACAGCAGTATCAGCCCGCCAAAGTATATGGTGTTCTTTAAGGCAAAAGACGTGGATGTGATGACGGCAGCTTTTAAAGAATATACAGGGATTACGCTGAAAAAATCAAAAAAGCCGTCTGTCCGGAAGAAGCTGCAGAAAGCCATGCAGAGGCTGGCAAAGCATCGTGAGCGTGTAAAAACCCGGCAGAAGGATCGGGGTCAGGAACGATGAAGGAAAAGTGGACCAGGATCCTGGTACTCAATCTTCCTTATTTCATCATGTTTTACCTGGTCAACCGGGGTGCCTGGCTGTTCCGACATTGTACCGGAGACAGTCAGATAGAAAGGCTTGGCGTTATGCTGATAAATTTTCAGCTGGCGTTCACGCACTTGCTGCCGAGCTTTTATTTTACGGATCTTCTTGCGGGAACTGCAGCTGCAGTGTTTTTGAAACTTGCAGTTGTGTACCGGGGAAAAAACGCAAAAAAGTTCCGGCACGGAGAAGAATATGGCTCCGCCCGATGGGGAACTGCGGAGGACATCAAGCCATTTATAGATCCGGTTTTTGAGAATAACATCATCCTGACACAGACGGAGCGGCTGACAATGAACAGCAGGCCGAAGTTTCCGAAGTATGCCAGGAATAAAAATGTGATCGTGATTGGAGGATCCGGTTCCGGAAAGACTCGCTTCTATGTGAAGCCGAACCTGATGCAGATGACCCGGAAAGTCTCCTATGTAGTGACAGATCCGAAGGGAACCATCATAGTGGAATGCGGACGGATGTTGGTCCGGCATGGGTATCGGATCAAGGTATTCAATACGATCAATTTTACAAAGTCAATGCATTATAATCCGTTCCATTATATCCGTTCTGAAAAAGATATCCTGAAACTGGTCAATACCATTATCGCGAATACAAAAGGTGAAGGAGAAAAAGCCACAGAGGATTTCTGGGTGAAAGCAGAGCGTCTGCTTTATACAGCATTGATCGGATATATCTGGTACGAAGCCCCGGAGGAAGAACAAAATTTTTCTACATTGCTGGAATTCATTAATGCCAGTGAGACCAGAGAGGATGACGAGGAGTTTAAGAATGCGGTGGACGAACTGTTTGAGGAATTAGAGGCAGAAAACCCGGAACATTTTGCTGTCCGGCAGTATCGCAAATATAAGCTGGCGGCCGGCAAGACAGCTAAGAGTATTCTGATCAGCTGCGGAGCGAGGCTGGCACCTTTTGATATTGCGGAACTCAGGGAACTGACCAGTTACGATGAGATGGAACTGGATCTTCTTGGAGACAGGAAGACGGCAATGTTCGTGATCATTTCTGATACCGACGACACGTTTAATTTTCTTGTCGCGATCATGTATTCACAGTTGTTCAATCTGTTATGTGACAGGGCGGATGACTTATACGGCGGGAGGCTTCCGTATCATGTGCGGCTTTTGCTGGACGAGTTCAGTAATATCGGGCAGATCCCGAAATTTGACAAACTGATCGCCACGATCCGAAGCAGAGAAATCTCTGCTTCGATCATCCTACAGTCCCAGAGTCAGCTGAAGACGATCTACCGGGATGCGGCAGAAACAATTCTTGGCAACTGTGATACCGTCTTGTTCCTTGGCGGGAAAGAGAGCAGTACATTGAAAGAAATCTCAGAGACACTGGGGAAAGAGACGATTGATCTTTATAATACCTCTGATACGAGAGGACAGAATCCGTCTTACGGGATGAATTACCAGAAGACTGGTCATGAACTGATGAGCCGGGACGAACTGGCAGTAATGCCGGGAGATAAGTGCATCCTGCAGCTGCGCGGAGTGCGCTCGTTTTACAGTGATAAGTTTGATATCACGAAACACAGGCGTTACCGGGAACTGTCAGATTTTGATAAAAACAACGAGTTCCATATCGAAGAGTATCTGGAACACAGGCTTGTGCTTCCGCAGGAGGAAGCCTTTGAATTTTATGAGTATGAACTGTCGCCGGAAGAGATTGAAGCGGCGGAAAAGGAGGTGATGGAAGATGTAGGATGATGTGCATATAGCTGACGAAAGAATAAGCTTTTGTCTGGATGCGTAGTATTCTGCCCCTGAAATTCAGGCCGGAAGAATAAATCAGATATCGATTTTTAGGTTTGGGACCGTCCGTATGGACGGGTTTTTTTATGGAGGAAAACCATGGAAATTCGTATCAGGTCCCCGACCAGGGGATACGGATTTATGGCCTGAATAAGAGGGAAAGGAGAGAAAAAAGCGCTGACAGGCTGAAAAAAAGGCGCTTTTGTCAGTTGTGCGTATATGAGTTTTTTTACAAGCGCTGTTAATATCCTTCAGACATTAGTGGTCGCAATCGGCGCCGGTCTTGGCGTATGGGGCGTGATAAATTTGATGGAAGGGTATGGAAATGACAATCCCGGGGCTAAAAGCCAGGGAATCAAACAGCTGATGAGCGGCGGCGGGGTAATCCTGATCGGAACCCAGCTGATCCCGCTTCTCAGCAGCTTATTTTAGAGGAAGGAGTAATTATCCATGTTCGATCAGATCTTTGATGCGATTGAAGAGTGGATGAGGGGACTCCTCACAGGGATCATTCATTCCAACCTGGACCGGATGTTTACCGATGTCAATGAAAAGACCAGTGAGATCTCCGTTCAGGTTGGACAGACCCCGCAGGGCTGGAACAGCAGCATATTCAATATGATCGAAAACTTATCGGAAACGGTGATCCTGCCGATTGCAGGGATCATCATCACATTTGTGCTCTGCTATGAGCTGATCAGTATGATCACAGAGAAAAACAATATGCATGATATCGATACATGGATGTTTTTCAAGTACTTTGTAAAGATGTGGATCGCGGTCTATCTGGTCAGCAATACATTTACCATTACGATGGCCGTATTTGATGTAGGGCAAAGTGTGGTCAATTCTGCGGCAGGTGTGATCACCGGAAGTACAGAGATTGATATCAGTTCTGTGCTGACAGACCTGGACACAACACTGGAAGCTATGGAGATCGGGGAACTGGTCGTTCTGGTGCTGGAAACGCTGATCGTCAGCTTTGGCATGAAGATCATGAGTGTTCTGATCACAGTGATCCTGTATGGTCGAATGATCGAGATTTATCTGTATACTTCAATCGCCCCGATTCCATTTGCTACTATGACCAACCGCGAATGGGGACAGATCGGGACCAATTATTTCCGGGGGCTTTTTGCCCTGGCGTTCCAGGCATTCCTGATGATGGTATGCGTGGCAATCTATTCCATACTGGTGGCGGGCATCCAGTATTCGGATAACTTAAGTTCCTCTCTCTTCGGAGTGATGGCTTACACGGTTGTGCTGTGTTTCAGCCTGTTCAAGACGGGGGCACTCAGCAAATCGATCTTTAATGCCCATTAAATTTCAGGAAGGAGGATTTGGACGATGGCTTATGTCAGTGTTCCAAAAGATTTAACAAAAGTAAAGAATAAGGTGGCGTTTAACCTGACTAAGCGGCAGCTGATCTGTATCGCGGCGGGAGCTGCGGCGGGAATTCCCTTTTATTTCCTTACAAGAGGAGTTCTGGGAAACAGCAATGCTGCCACAATTATGGTCCTGCTGATGCTGCCGGCCTTTCTTTTCGCTATGTACGAAAAGGACGGCATGCATCTGGAAGAGGTGCTGATCCATATGATCCGTGTCAAATGGCTGCGTCCGGCAGTCAGGAAATATGAAACGGAAAATTATTTTGAGACAGATCCGGGAAAGTCCGTGTCTGTGACAGTAAAAAAAACGGAGAAGGGAGGAAAGAACCTTGGCAGAAAGAAGCGGTAAGAAACGGCGTCTGGAAAAGCGCCGGGCTAAAGAAGAGAAGAAAGCTGCGAAACAGCAGGCGGCTTTGAAAGCCGCGAAAAAAGGCAGCCGTAAAGCTTCATGCGGCAAGGCAGATCAGAAGGAGAAGCAGAAAGAAGAGAAAAGGATATCTGCACAGAGGACGATTGCCTATAAGGAAATGGCAAAGGACGGGATCTGCAGGGTGCATGATAAATGTTATTCCAAAACAATCCGGTTTTCGGATATCAATTATCAGCTGGCTCAGAACGATGACAAAAATGCGATCTTTGAAAACTGGTGCGATTTTCTGAACTATTTTGACAGCAGTATCCATTTTCAGCTTAGCTTTATCAATCAGAAGAGCAGTATGAAGGAATTTGAAAAGGTGATCCGGATCCGCCGGAGGCATGATGAATTTGATGAGATCCGGAGAGAATACGCCCGGATGCTGCATCGGCAGCTTGCAAAAGGGAATAACGGCCTAGTGAAATCCAAGTATATCACTTTTTCCATAGAGGCGGATAATATCCGGGAGGCAAAGCCAAAACTGGAGCGTATAGAGACTGATATCCTGAATAATTTTAAAATCCTGGGTGTTCCCGCAGAACCGTTAAATGGAGCGGAACGATTGAAGATCCTGCGCCAGATACTGAATCCGGACGAGCTGGGAGATATCCCGTTCGATTATGGGGCTATGGTCCATAGCGGGCTCTCTACAAAAGATTATGTGGCGCCTACCAGTTTTGTGTTCAAGGACGGAAAGACGTTCCAGATGGGAAATACCATCGGCGCAGTTTCGTACCTGCAGATCCTGGCGCCGGAACTTACCGATAAGATGTTGGCGGAGTTTTTGGATATGGATAAAAATCTGATCGTCAATCTGCATGTGCAGTCTGTGGATCAGGTAAAGGCAATTAAGCTGGTGAAAGGAAAAATGACGGATATCAACCGGATGAAGATTGAAGAGCAGAAAAAGGCGGTCCGTTCCGGCTACGATATGGATATCATCCCGTCGGATCTGAACACTTATGGCGGTGAGGCAAAACGACTGCTGGAAGATCTGCAGAGCAGAAACGAAAGGATGTTTCTTGTAACGGTACTGTTCCTGAACACTGCGAAGACAAAGCAGGCACTGGATAATGCCGTCCTGCAGACGGCAGGAATCGCACAAAAATATAACTGTATCTTAAGACGGCTGGATTATCAGCAGGAAGAAGGGCTGATGAGCAGCCTTCCTCTGGGAGTGGGCCATGTGCCGATCAAGAGGGCTCTGACAACTACGAGTACAGCAATTTTCGTTCCTTTTACAAGTCAGGAGCTTTTTATGGAAGGGGAGTCGTTATACTACGGTTTAAATGCCTTGTCCAACAACATGATCATGGTGGACAGGAAAAAATTAAAGAATCCTAACGGCCTGATCCTTGGCACGCCCGGATCCGGAAAATCATTTGCCGCGAAGCGTGAGATCACTAATGCATTCTGCATTACCCAGGACGATATCATAATCGGAGATCCGGAGGGGGAGTATTATCCTCTTGTTCATGCCTTAGGAGGGCAGGTAATCCATATTTCACCTACCAGTAAAGACTACATTAATCCTATGGATATCAACATGGATTATTCTGATGACGATAACCCGCTGGGGGTAAAATCAGATTTTGTCCTGTCGCTGTGTGAATTGATCATGGGAAGCAGAAATGGCATCGAGGCAGAGGAAAAATCGGTAATCGACCGCTGTCTCCCGCTTGTATATCAGAAGTATTTTTCTGATCCAAGGCCGGAGAATATGCCTGTGCTGGGAGACCTTTATGATTGTCTCCGGAAGCAGAAAGAACCCCAGGCGCAGAGAATCGCCACAGCGCTTGAGATCTATGTGAATGGATCATTGAATGTCTTTAATCACAGGACCAATGTGGAACTTAATAACCGGATCGTATGCTATGACGTGAAAGATCTGGGAAAACAGCTGAAGAAGCTGGGGATGCTGATCGTACAGGACCAGGTCTGGAACCGGGTGACGGTCAACCGGGCCACCCATAAAGCGACACGGTATTACATTGATGAGTTCCATCTTCTCTTAAAAGAGGAGCAGACGGCCGCCTATAGTGTGGAAATCTGGAAAAGGTTCAGGAAATGGGGAGGCATCCCGACCGGGATCACCCAGAATATCAAAGACCTGCTGGCAAGCCGTGAGATTGAGAATATCTTTGAGAACAGTGATTTCATTCTGATGCTCAACCAGGCCGCCGGCGACCGGCAGATCCTGGCGAAACAGCTGAATATTTCGCCGTATCAGCTGTCCTATGTGACCAATTCAGGAGAAGGTGAAGGACTTTTGTTTTATGGCAGTACGATCATTCCGTTTAAGGATAAGTTTGATAAGAGCCTGAAACTGTATTCCCTGATGACGACAAAACCAGAAGAAGTGAAAGATTAACCGACCATTTACCGTTTCCAGTAAATGGTCTTTCTTTTTGCAAAGGAGGTGGAAAGTCTGGCAGGAGTGAAATATACCGCCAAAGAAAAAACGGTACAGAAGATGACCAGGGATGGTCTGACGGAAGAACATATCGGAGATGGTCAGAAAAAAGATGTGCCGGATAAAAGCAGGGGACGTCCGTCCGCCAGATTTGAAAAACAGATCCGGGAGGCGTCTCTTCGACAGGAGGTGTCTGAAGAAGAAAGCGTTGATGGCTCCAGATTAGAGCGGCACATATCAGCGGATGGAGATCCGCAAAGCAGACAGCAGACAACTGCAGACAGTGAAAAGGTAAGGAACCGGTCAGAAAAAATCCGGGATCATGAGACGGTTCCGGACACAGACGGACTGGATGGTCAGAAATTCCAGATCAAAACCAGACAGAAAAAGGCCCGTCTGAAAGAAGAACAGGCAAAATCCGGGCGTCTGGCTTTTGATGATGAAGGAAGCCAGATGGTCCGGGGAGCCGGAATGGGAGTAGGACGCAAGGCCGCAGGAGCAGCGGCATCTGCCGCTTCGGTATATGTTCATGAGAAAGCATCAGAGGAAGCGGATGATAACGCTGCTGTAAATGCTGCTTCGGCTGGGGAGTTGATGACAGAACGCGCTGCGGTGAGCCTGAAACGTACTCAGGACCGGAGTAAAAGAGCGGACGTCCGATCCGGCCGTCAGGGGCTTCATATGGAGAGTGCTTCGGAAAGCAGATTGAAATTCACGCAGGGAGGGCAGGAAGGGACAGGAACTACCTATTTTAATAAGAAGAAGCAGGAAGACCGCCAGACGGTTATGAACCGTTTTTTTCAGCGGAAACGCTATAAAGAGGCTTATCAGTCTGCGAGAAGCGGGGCGGCCTCAGGAAAAGCAGGAGCCTCAAAAGCGGCTGCCGCGGCCGAGACTATGACCACTAAGGCAAAGAACGCCTTAAAAGAAGTGGCAAGAAGGAACCATGCAGTATTTGCCGTCCTGGGAATTTTTGGACTTCTCTTCCTATTGATCACCGTGGCCTTTTCCAGCTGCAGCGCTTCGGTACAGGGGAGCGGATCTGTCATCGGGATTACTACATATCCAAGCTCAGACGAAGATATTTATGCGGCAGAGAACGCCTATGCTGCGTTGGAAGCGGCACTGAATGAACAGATTAACCAGATGGAGTCCACGCATCCCGATTATGACGAATACAACTATAACGTGAGTGAGATTTCTCATAATCCTTATCATCTGATATCATACCTGACTGCGAAATACGGAGACTGGACCTATGCCGATGTAGAGGCGGAGATTGAAGCTTTGTTTTCGGAGCAGTATTCCCTCCATACAGAAGGACGGACAGAGACCGTGACGGAGACCCGGACGGTGCGTGTAGGAGAGTCATTAGGACAGGTAGTCACGAGCGGCTACTGCAGCTGTTCCATCTGCTGCGGTCAATGGTCCGGCGGACCGACCGCCAGCGGAGTTTATCCCACGGCCAATCATACCCTGGCGGTGGATGCCTCTAACCCAATCGTCCCGATGGGAACAAAAGTTGTAATGAATGGTGTGGAATACACCGTAGAAGACACCGGGGCTTTTGACCGGTACGGTGTAGATTTTGATGTTTATTATGACGATCATGCATCCGCTTCCGCTCATGGACACAAGACCTGGGAATGTTATCTGGCCGATGATAACGGGAGTAATGAGGTAACTGTAACAGATACCAGGACAGTCAAAATCCTGTATGTGACGCTCACAAACCAGGGGCTTGACGCTATAGCGCGGGAAAACCTGGATGAGGAACAGCTGATTCTTTACAATGCGCTGAATACAACGCTTGGAAACCGGGATTATCTCTGGGACAGCGGAGCAATTTCCGGAGGGTCCGGGGGCATGGACTACGATATCCCGCCGGAAGCACTGGAAGATGAAGAGTTCGCTCGGATGATCCACGAAGCGGAAAAATATCTGGGCGTTCCTTATGTATGGGGCGGATATTCCCCGTCAGGATTTGACTGTTCCGGATTTGTTTCCTATGTAGTAAACAACTGCGGAAACGGCTGGAATTACGGACGACTGACAGCAGAAGGGCTGCGGGGACAGTGTACTTACGTGGCACCGGGAGAAGCAAAACCTGGAGATCTGATTTTCTTCCAGGGAACGTACAATACGTCCGGAGCATCTCACATCGGCATCTATGTAGGTAATGGAATGATGATCCACTGCGGGGATCCGGTCCAGTATGCAAATATCAACAGCAGTTACTGGCAGCAGCATTTTATGTGTTACGGCAGGCTGCCATAGAATGGAGGTGAGGATTTGAATAAAAAGATCAGACGGTATCTAGAAGAGATTGAGAAGACGGAGAAAAAGATCGCAGATCTCCAACAGTATCTGAAAGGGATCAAAAGCGCCTTGAAAGAGGAAGAAAATAATGAAATGATCCGGGCGATCCGGGGCATGAAGCTGGAGGGGGAAGAACTCCTCCAGTTCCTGGACGGGCTGAAAGACGGAAATGTTCGCTTTGAAGTCGGAAAGAAGACGGATGGGAGCAGAAAAGGCTCTTTCGTCCGGCAGGATTCAAATACAGAAAGAGAGGATGAGAGTGATGAGAAAGAAATGGAATAAGCGGGTACTAGCTGCAGTCATGGCTGCGGCCATGATCCTGGGAACGTCAACAACAGCATTTGCCAATGCTTCTCCTCCGGAAGGGCAGGAGGCAGCACAGGAACAGTCTGCTTCGGCCGGGGAAAACGGTCAGACGGAAAATGTCCCGGCAGATGCAGCAACTGAGACACCTCAGACAGAACCGGTGCTGGAGGAAGACGGGACCGGAGGCACGGCATTTACCACTCCCGGGAACGCACAGGTGCAGGATGATATTACAGAAGATGGAAGTAAGGAGTTCCTGACAATCACGACCAAAAATAATAATACATTTTATCTTGTGATCGACAGGAGCGCATCGACGGAAAATGTCTATCTGCTTTCTCAGATCGATGAAAACGATCTGCAGGAATTTCTGAAAGACGGTGCTGCATCTGTATCAGAAAAACAGGAACCGGCTGTTGTGCTGGAAGAAGAATCCCAGACAGGAGCGTCTGCGGAAACCGGTCAGGAAAAAGAGCCGGCCGTTGAGGAGGAGCCAGAAGAGGAAGTCTCCGGCAATGCTGCAGGATTGATCGTGATTTTCCTTGCGGCGGGAGCCGGTATCGCGGCTTATTACTTCCTTAAGATCCGGAAAAAGAAAGCGATAGAGGAAGAAGAG
The DNA here is from genome assembly GCA_949294665.1 of uncultured Eubacteriales bacterium. GTDB lineage: Bacteria > Bacillota > Clostridia > Lachnospirales > Lachnospiraceae > Mediterraneibacter. Next base: position 238 of record CASFID010000005.1, on the reverse strand, counting down.
GATGAGGAAGGGCTTGAGCTGGACGATGGCCTGGAAACTGTGGATGAACGGGAAGAAACCAGATAAAAGATTTTATGGAGAGGGATTGCACAAAGATCTCTCTCTTTTTTCATTGAAGGAGGAATAGACGTATGTATCTTGTGATTGCAGAAAAACCAAGCGTATCAAGAGCGATCGCCCGTGTGATCGGGGCAGAGAACAGGGAGGAAGGATTTCTTTCCGGAAAGGACTGTATCGT
>CASFID010000004.1 GCA_949294665.1 uncultured Eubacteriales bacterium | reverse complement strand
CGAAAGCCTTGGTGCGGCAGTCCCGGAATCAGGGATCACTCCCCTTCAGGAATGGAACCGTGACAGCCGTCCCCTGACCTATCTGGATGTCTCTGTTGTATCCGAAGCATTTCTGCACCATGAGACACGTAAAGTGGACAAAGGTGCCTGTATCAGTTTCAGGGGCAGAAAATATGAAACGAAACCGTCCCTGATCGGATATAAGGTTGAGATCTCCTATGATCCTGCGGCTCCGGAAACCATTACGGTAAGTTATCCGGGATACGAGCCATTTACCGCACAGCCGGTCAGGATCGGCGAGTTCTGTGATAAGAACCCAACACTTCCTGCCCCTATGCAGGAACAGACTCCGACAACCTCGCGCTTCCTTGATGCGCTGGAAAAGAAAAATTCGGAATCGACCCGCCAGATGGCCGATGCAATCTCCTTTGCTTCCTATCGGAAGGAGGTGGATGATCATGTATGAATCCTTCTTTGGAATGGAGCATACACCCTTTGTCCGTGATATCCCAGCAGAAAAACTCTACGAGTCTGACGCTTTCCGTGAAACGCTTGGCAGGCTCTGCTATGTAGCAGACCGGCAGATGTTTGCGGTCGTAACAGCGGATCCCGGCTGTGGAAAATCCACTCTGATCCGCAGGTTTTATTCGGAACTTCCGAGGGAAGAATATATCATCCTGTATCTTTCTGATTCCAAGCTGACCCCACGGTGGTTTTATAAGGGGATGCTGGACCAGCTGGGGCTGGAAGCACGGTTCTACCGCGGCGATTCCAAACGTCAGCTCCAACAGCAGATCGAGATCATCCACGGTGTCCAGCATAAAAAGGTGGTATGCGTTCTGGATGAGGCGCACCTGCTGGAGAAAGAAACACTGGAGGAATTCCGTTTCCTTTTGAACTACAGGTTCGATTCTGTAAGTCCCATGGCCGTCGTGCTCGTAGGGCAGACAGAACTGTGGGATAACAAGCTGAAACTTCAACGGTACGCAGCAATCCGCCAGCGGATCGATATGTACTGTACACTTCCGCATCTGGACCGGGCAGAGACGGAGAAGTATGTCAAAAGCCACATGGATTATGCGGAATGCAGCCAGGATATCTTTACCACTAAAGCAATGGACGAGATCCATAAGGCCTCAGCCGGGATTCCGAGAATGATCAACCGGGTGTGTGAAAAATCACTTATGTATGCATTCCAGCAACAAAAGCGGCTCATCGATGATTACATGATCAAGTATGTAGTGGAACACGAAATGCTTGGAACCGTAACCGGATAGAGAAGGTGCCGTCCGGATTCCGGACGGCCCATACACCGGCCATTACGGTGACAGCAAACTTAGCAGCTTAAAGACAACTCATGAGAGCAGTCTGGTGACAGCTCATGAAATCAGCAACATTAAATAGGGCACACATACTTGAGTGAATTATGTAGTTATATTATAATTTTTTTAGTGATATTTATATGGAGGTCTCTAATGATAAAAACAGTAAGGATACAAACATTAGAAGAAATTTCAGAAATAATATTTGATCAGACCTATGATTCTGATTTACAAAGGAATCGTTCTCCGTTTCTGTACAGAGGTCTGCCTAATAAAAATTTTAGACTGGCTACAGGCCTGCAGAGAAACTGCGGGGAAAAAAGCGAGCAGATAGAACGCTCAATTCTTAGAAATTTTACTAAATATGCATCCATAAACGATCCCGCCCTGGAGAAATCAGTATGGAGACAGTTGATCATTGGTCAGCATCACGGGCTGCCGACAAGACTGCTCGACTGGACATATTCACCTCTGGTAGGACTACATTTTGCTACGAGTGGCGAAGATTTATCCAAGATGAACGAAAACGATGCTGTACTTTGGAAAATAGACATTGATGAGATGAATGGACTTTTACCAGAAAAATACAGGAATACGTTATATAAAGAAAATGCACATCTGTTTACTGTCGGGATGCTCAGTTCAATTACGGATAATGTCAGGAGTTTTGAGGATAGTATTGCCGAGTACGATTACGATATGGAGGATAGGGCTATTGTATTGCTTGAACCACCATCAATTGATCAGCGGATTATTAACCAATATTCTTACTTTTCTATAATACCGAAAAAGATAAAGGATATTGAAACTTTTTTTGATAATTATACATCGAATACAGTGAAATACTGTATTGATAAAAATTTAAAATGGAGAATTCGAGATATGCTTGATCAAATGAATATTAATGAAAGAACTGTATATCCTGGGCTGGACGGTTTGACTACATGGATTAAAAGACATTTTTATGTAAAAGATTGTAAAAATCAGCATTAGAATTGAAAAAAATATGATAGCTTTATAGGGACGGCAACTTTCTTTGAAGAATAGTGCAGGACAACAATCAGTGATGAGATAAAACAGGCAGAAATAAAGAAGACATTATGAGGTAAATCCGAATGAACAATAATATCTGGGGGGACTTCAGGGATTAAGAATGAGTACTATGTATTTGATAAAGAAGTGGACAGCTGGGAAAGTGTGACGGATATACCTCAGTACCGTGTAAACAAGCTGGTCAGCTATAAGTTTGCTAAAAATGGGGGAACTACTGAGGATGGACAAAAGTTCTTCCCATTGACAAAGGTTTCGGAATCTGAGCTGACGAATCGTTTTAAACAGGCTCATCACAGCAAAGGACGTGCGTTTGAGACCTTTATGGGATCCTTTTCCGTGGGGATTTCGGGCAGTATTTTACTCCTAGAAATATCGTCAGCTTTATTGTAGACAGCCTGCCGATTAAGAAGACAGACCGTATTCTGGATACCTCCTGCGGAAGCGGAGGATTCCTGCTCCATGCGCTGGACAAGATCAGAACTGAGGTAAGGGATTTTTACGGCTGGAAGGAGGAGGGAAGAGGAGTCCAGGGAATGTTATGACCAATGGCATGAATTTGCGACATACAATTATTCTGCAGGGCGCTTTTTTAAAATATAAATACAAAACAGATTCCACTGAAAATGGAGCAGAATCTGAAGGTTATTATTGAAAGCGAGCAGGTTTTCGACGACGATACGCTGAAGGATTCGTCTTCCTTCGGATAAAACTATTTTCTGACCAGGCAGATCATGAAGAATGTAGAACTGGGAGAGTTCCCTTTTGTTAAAATGTTTGTTTGGGAAAATAAGTTTACTGTCGGACGGCGAATTGAGGGAGACACAAACCGCTGATTATTTTTCCAAACAGCGGAGAAGTGACTGCGCATTCGGGGAGATAGATGCACGATAAGGCCGATCATCCGGCGCTTTTACATCTCATATTGAAAAATCATGGG
>CASFID010000003.1 GCA_949294665.1 uncultured Eubacteriales bacterium | reverse complement strand
TCGATCCTGTTTGATTGTTTTGGGTGGTAACTTAACAATACTACTATTAGGACTTGCTTTCCACTGTTTTTGTTATAGAAAACAAAAAAATCGCTATACGACAGCTTTCGCAGGCCATCGCGTAGCGATTTTGTTCAATTGGAGTTTTCAGCATTATTAATACAGAGATGGGTGTGGTAGGCATCCTTCCGCTTGTCTCTGAGAATTACGGAGTGACGGTGGCAACGGCAGGTCTGCTTGTCAGCATGTTCGCCCTGGTGGTTGCAGTGTCCGGCCCCACAATGCCGCTTTTCTTCTCGGGTATTAACAGGAAAAAGGCGATGATCCTTGTCCTGAGTGTATTTACCGTATGTAATGTGATCTCGGCATTTGCCACGAACTTTGCGGTGGTCTTGATCACCCGTGTGATCCCGGCATTCTTCCAGCCGGTGTATGTGTCCATGGCTATGTCGGTTGCGGGTTCCTCAGTGCCGGAGAAGGCTGCCCCGAAGGCCGTGTCTAAAGTTATGATGGGCGTCTCCGCGGGTATGGTCCTCGGGGTGCCGATCGTAAGCTATATTTCCAGCATGACTTCCCTGAGAGTCGGCATGCTGTTCTTCGCGGCTGTCAATGCGGTGGCCCTGGTCGCTACGGTTTTCGCAGTTCCGGATCTTCCGGTAAAAGAAAAGCTGTCCTATGGTTCCCAGCTGAGTGTGCTCAAAGAAAGTAAAACATGGCTCTCCATTTTCGGAGTTATGTTCTTAAACGGATCTATATTTGGCGTATACAGTTATCTCTCGGAATATATGGAGACAGTAACACAGTTATCGGCAGGTCTGATCAGCATTCTTCTTCTTGTATATGGTCTGGCGAATATGATCGGAAACCTGATCGCCGGAAGAATGCTCAGCAGTCGTCCGCTGGGATTTGTTGTCACATTTCCGTTCCTTCTGGCGGCGGTATACGTGGTGCTGTCCTTCCTCGGATATTTCACGGTTCCAATGGCAGTTCTTACATTGGTCTGGGGCGTCCTTGCCGGAGCAGCGGCCAATATCAATCAGTACTGGCTGGCAACAGCAGCGCCGAAAGCTCCTGATTTTGCAAACGGACTTTTTCTGGCATCTACAAATCTGGGAACCACAGTGGGAACTTCAGTATGCGGTTTCTTCCTTTCCAGGATGGGAACACCGTACATTGTCCTGGGCGGGATCTTGTTCATCGCCTGTGCTTTCGTGCTGATCATGTTCAGAGTACACAGCGAAAAAAGAGTGCAGGACAGAGCTGGAAGACGGCCTGTCTCTCGTCAGGTATGAAGGAGACTATGGATTTTATCCGGACCGGCGGCGCGGATCTTTCTGTTCTTCCGGACAGTGTCCGGGCGGCGGATGTGGATGAGGCGTTGAATCTGCCTGAGCAGTATGATTTTCATGCCTCCATGGATATGAGTGAACTGAATGGCAACGAAAAATACTACTACATGTCAGAGAGCCCTTCGACGAAAGCAGAACGCCCGGGACAGATCAAAACAGGCGACCTGATGCTGTACGGATCCGACTGCATCGTGCTGTTTTATGATATGTTTTCTACGCCATACACCTACACGCCAGTGGGATATGTGGAAAATCCGGATGGACTTGCGCAGGCTCTGAGTGAAGAATTTAGAATCTGTATGGCTCATTGACTTTTACTGACGCTTATGAGAAAATTTAGAAAATCGATTAACGGAGGGAATCATTAATCCAGTACGAATGTAAAATAACAGTATTGGAGACAAAAGTCCTTCAAGATTGAAAGAATCGATATTCCTGAAACAGAGGAAGAGAAAGAGTGGCTTGAAAAACAGAATTTTAAAAACAGCGCGGATGACGCTTATACAGGTTAAATGAGGAGAGAATACTATGATTAGCGGATTCGATATGGATTTCGGATTATTTGAAATTATGTTTGCCATAATATTCATCATAATAGTTGGCATTTTTATTGTGGCTGCTGTACGTGGGATTAGCACATGGAATAAGAATAATCATTCTCCGAGACTTACGGTTTCGGCAGTGATCGTAACTAAACGGACAGATGTATCATATCATCATCATTCAAATGGGGATTATGGCATGCATGCGACTCCGTCTACTACATATTATGTGACATTTCAAGTGGAGAGTGGCGACAGGATAGAGCTTGAAGTCAGTGGGACAGAATATGGAATGCTGGTCGAAGGGGATAAAGGGTACTTGTCTTTTCAGGGTACAAGATATCTGTCTTTTGAGATAAACCATCAGAAAGACAACTGAGCAGTCAGCAAGACTGATTACTGCAATTATAGTGCTGCTTAATACTATTTCCAGATCAGAAACCGTGAGATACAATATTTAAAAGCAATGACAGACGAAGAATCGGATGTTATAATTTAGATGGAATTTCACAAGAGTTTAGTGTCCGGAGGCGCTGAAAATGGCGAAACAGATAGTAATACACAGAGAAGAATATGAAGACCTGCCGTTAAGATTTCAAAAGAAAATAGAACATGATCTTCAGTATGTGACAAATGCAGGAATCCCCGGATTGAAAAAAATATATCTTTTCGGGAGCTGTGCAAGAGGAGAAGTGAGGAGCACAAGTGACATAGATCTGATGATACTGACTGAAAAGAGGGTAACTGACCGAACTCTGACATCAGATATCCGCTGGACATTGGATGATCCGATCAATGGAGTTCGGACGGATGTGGTTTTTGCCTGTGCGGGAATGAAAGAATCAAGCCAGATTTTTAGAAATGAGGTTGAACGGGATAAGAAGCTGATTCTGGAGGTGACGGAATGATAAAGAACACTTATATAGATATAGCCGAAAATGATCTGGAATATCTGGAGACTGTCCTGAGGACAGGGAACACATTTTATATTCAACTGGCAGTACAGTGCCAGCAGGTTGCGGAAAAGTTCCTGAAAGGATATCTGGATAATCTTTTTCTGGAAGAAGATGTTACAGATCTGCTCAGAAAACACAATATGAAAAAAATAGCGTCAAAATTAAATGAATTAAAACCGGATTTGAACCTGGATACGGTGGGACTGGCGTATCTTACGGATTTTTATTTTGACGCACGGTATCCGGGGGATGATTTTTATACAGTGTCAAAAGAGGAATTTGAGAAATGTCTTGCTATCATGTATGATACCGTGAACAAATTGAAAGCATTAAAACAATAACAAAACTACAGGAAAACCGGCTGATCAGAGCCGGTTTTTGTCGCCCCATTCGCACATTCCGTCCAGAATAGGGATCAGTGACAGTGACAAGATTCGATGCGGCTATGATGAAGCTTGGCGGCTGTCATGCGTGCGAGACATGCTACAGCACAGGAAAAGCCTGCACCTTTGACGATGACTTCAACACCATCGCCCCTGCCATTCTGGAGGCGGACGCCATTGTATTTACAATGCCGGTTTACTGGTATTCTATCCCGTCCCAGATCAAGGCAGTGATCGACCGCATTTATTCGCTGGTCGTAGGAGGAAAAGATATTGCCGGGAAAGAGTGTGCACTCATTGCTTGCTGCGAGGAGGAAGATAAGACAGTCCTGGATGGAGTTCGGATTCCCATGGAGCGCACGGCTGCGTTAAATAAATGGAAAATGATCGGCGAAGTGCTTGTTCCCGGCGTCCTGAATACAGGGGATATCGAAAACACTGACGGATGCGCGCAGGCAGCGGCGCTGGCGGATAAGTTCTGAGTATAGAAAAGGAGAACCGGTATGGCTAAGAAAATCGTAATATTAAACGGAAGTCCCAGAAAAAAGGGGAATACATCAGCGCTTGTAAAATCATTTACAGAAGGAGCGGAAAGCTCGGGGAATACTGTGACAGAATTTTTCCTGGATGATATGGATATCCACGGATGCAAAGGATGCTTCGGAGGACACAGCAGCAGAGAATGTCCCTGTGTCCAGAAGGATGACATGGATCAGATCTATCCGGCAGTGAAAGAGTCCGATGTGGTGATTCTTGCCACACCGCTTTACTACTGGAATATGAGCGGACAGATCCGGACAGCGATCGATCGGCTGTTTGCGCTGGAGGAGGGCGACGGTAATCTCTTAAGAGGACACGACAGGTCTTCCGCACTTCTGATGGTCGCGGAGGGAAACGGATTTGACGACGTCCTGCTCTATTATGACCATCTGATGGAACATCTGAGATGGAGGAACCTCGGCCATGTCCTTGCCGGAGGAAACGGAGATGTGGGAGACATCGAAGGGAAACCGGAACTGAAAGAAGCCTATGAACTGGGAAAGTCGATCGAGTAATTCAGGGATTCTTATTGGATATGATAAAGTGGAAATCAGTAAGAGTAAAGCGCGGAGCAAAAACATCCGCGCCGGCTCCCGGAGAAATACCTAAATAGAAGCCTGCAGATGTAGTTCTGCAGGTTTTTTCTATAAAAAAATCGCCATATATATGATAGAATGAAGAAAAGGATACTGGAAATGCATTGACAGGACATATGTTAAGGGGGAAGCTGACATGTACGACGTGATCATAATCGGAGCTGGAGTGTCCGGTACGGCATCCGCGCGGGAATTGTCCCGCTATAAAGGCAGAATATGTGTACTGGAGAAAGAGGAGGATGTATGCTGCGGAACTTCCAAAGCGAACAGCGGGATCGTGCATGCCGGTTATGACGCGGTTCCGGGTTCTCTGAAAGCAGAACTGAATGTGAAGGGAAATAAGAAGATGGAGCGTCTTGCCAAAGAGCTGGATTTCCCGTTCAGGAGGACCGGCTCTCTTGTTATCTGTCTGGGCGAAGAAGAGATGCCCGGTCTGCAGAAACTTTATGACAGGGGGATCGCAAACGGCGTCAGAGGACTTAAGATCCTGAACCGTGAGGAAGTCCTTGCAATGGAGCCGAATATTACCGACAAGGTCTATGCCGCTCTGTACGCGCCGTCCGCCGGAATCGTATGTCCGTTCGGTATGAACATTGCATTTGCCGAAAATGCTTATATGAACGGTGTGGAATTCAGATTCAATACAGAGGTGCAGTATATCCGGAAAACAGAAGCAGGATATGAGATCCGTACGGACCAGGGGGTATTTCATACGAAATGTGTGGTCAATGCGGCGGGCGTCTATGCAGATAAATTCCATAATATGGTGAGCAGACAGAAGATCCATATCACTCCCAGGCGCGGCGAATACTGCCTGCTGGATAAAACTGCGGGTGGTCATGTGAGCAGGACGATTTTCTCGCTCCCATCTAAATACGGGAAAGGAGTGCTGGTCACTCCTACCATACACGGCAATCTTCTGATCGGGCCGACGGCTGTCGACATTGAGGATAAAGAAGGGACAAACACGACCAGAGAGGGACTCGATACTGTGATCGTGAAAGCGGGACAGAGCGTAAAAGATCTTCCCATGCGCCAGGTCATTACCTCTTTCGCGGGACTGCGCGCCCACGAGGACGGATCAGAGTTTATCATTAGAGAAATAGAAGATGCGGAAGGCTTTATCGACTGTGCCGGGATCGAATCGCCGGGACTTACAAGCTGCCCGGCGATCGGTGAGATGGTGGCGGGAATATTAAAAGAGAAACTGGGACTAGAGGAAAAAGAAGAGTTTATCCCTGCAAGAAGAGGAATCCTGGATCCGAACACAATGTCAAAAGAGGAGCGGGCCGAATTGATTCGGACAGAACCCGCCTATGGCAATATCATCTGCCGCTGTGAAATGATAACAGAGGGAGAAATCCTGGATGCGATCCGGCGTCCGCTGGGGGCAAGAACTCTGGACGGTATAAAACGAAGGACCAGGGCCGGTATGGGACGATGCCAGTCAGGATTTTGTTCCCCCAGGACGATGGAACTCCTGGCACGTGAGTGGAATGTGAGCATGTCGGATATAACAAAATCAGGCGGAAATTCCAGGCTGGTTGTCGGCACAAATAAAGACACGCTGTAGAGAGGAAGGCTTCGGACATGAAAAATTATGATATTGTCATCATCGGCGGAGGTCCGGCAGGCCTTGCGGCTGCGGTCTCGGCAAAAAAGAACGGGATCGACAGTATCCTCATCCTTGAACGGGATAAGGAACTGGGCGGCATCCTGAATCAGTGCATCCATAACGGGTTCGGGCTCCATACCTTTAAAGAAGAGCTGACCGGACCGGAATATGCACAGAGATTTATTGATCAGGTGAACGCGCTTGAGATAGAATACTGTCTGAACACAATGGTCATGGATATCAGTCATGAGAAAATGGTCACTGCCATGAACCGGACTGACGGGCTTTTTGAAATCCGGGCGAAGGCGGTCATCCTCGCCATGGGGTGTCGGGAGCGCGCCAGAGGCGCCCTGAATATTCCGGGTTACCGCCCGGCGGGGATCTACTCTGCGGGGACGGCGCAGAGACTTGTAAATATGGAAGGGCTTATGCCGGGACGGGAGGTCGTGATCCTGGGCTCCGGCGATATCGGACTGATCATGGCGAGGCGGATGACGCTGGAGGGGGCAAAGGTCAAGGCGGTGGCCGAGCTGATGCCATATTCCGGAGGCCTTAAGAGAAATATCGTCCAGTGTCTGGATGATTATGGGATACCGCTCAAACTCAGTCACACGGTTGTGGATATCAAAGGAAAAGAACGGGTAGAGGGCGTGACATTGGCTGAGGTCGATGCAGCAGGGAGACCGATACCGGGAACCGCAGAAGAATATGTCTGCGACACGCTGCTTCTTTCGGTGGGACTGATCCCGGAGAATGAACTATCCTCCGGCATGGGCGTGAAGCTGAGCGGGGTAACGGCGGGACCGGAAGTGAACGAGAGTCTGGAAACAAATATTGAAGGTGTATTTGCCTGCGGAAATGTACTTCATGTGCATGACCTTGTAGACTTTGTTTCCGAGGAGGCGGAAACAGCGGGAAAGAATGCGGCCGTTTATGTTAAAGGGGAACGCAGTACCGGGAGAGGACGCGAGATTCGTCTGAACGCGGCGGACGGCGTCCGCTATACAGTTCCGACGTCGATCAGCACTGTGCGCATGAGCGGGGAACTGACTGTGCGTTTTCGTGTCGGCGCGGTGTTCAGAGACTGTTATGTGGCAGTCTGTTTTGACGGCGAAAGAGTGGTTCACAGAAAACGCCGGATCATGGCTCCGGGAGAGATGGAGGAAATCCGGCTGACTAAGGAACAGCTTTTAAAATATCCCGACCTGGAAAAGATCATAGTGAAGATAGAGGAGACATAGGAATGGCGAACAGGAGTTTGACGTGTATCAGCTGCCCACTGGGGTGTCAGATCACTGTGGAGATGGATGGGGAAGAAATTATAAGTGTGACAGGAAATACATGCAAAAGAGGAGATATATATGCCAGGAAAGAAGTCACGGCTCCGACACGGATTGTAACGTCCACGGTGAAAGTAGCGGGTGGGAAAGCAGATATGGTATCAGTTAAGACAAAGGAGGGCATTCCCAAAGAAAAAATATCTGACTGTATGAGAGTGCTCAAAGATGTGCAAATAGAAGCACCGGTGCACATCGGGGATGTGATCGTTACGGATGCGGCGGGGACAGGCATCGATATTGTCGCCACGAAAAACGTTGAAAAAAATGAAATATAGACCGGTTTTGATCTGTCCGTTTTCTGAAAGCTTCGGATAACGGAACAAAGAGGATTTATCTGGCCGGGATCATTTTGCGGCAACTCAAAGGAAGACGTGCTTTACACATAATCCAGTCAATGATATACTAAAGACGTTAGGTGTGACTAATTTCAAAGAAAGGATGGATGCTATATGGATTACAGATTAACTGACAAAGTTGTATTGATCAACGGCTCAACGGGTGGAATCGGCCAGGCTCTTTGCCGCGCATTTGCAGGAGAGGGCTGTAAGCTTGCGATTTCGTCTACCAGTCAGGCAAAGCTGGATGCTTTTGTGCCGACGCTGGGGATTCCCGAGGACAAATTATTTACATCGGTAGTGGACGTGACGGAAGAAGCCCAGGTGAAAGCGTGGATCGACAGTGCGTATGAGCGCTTCGGAAAGATAGATATTGTTATCCCGAATGCAGGGTATGAAGGAAAGTATCAGGAGATTCAGGACTGTACCATAGAAGAATATATGAAAGTATATCAGATCAATGTGTTCAGTGTAATGTTTGTTATGAAGTATGCAGCTCCCTATCTGATCAAAAACGGAAACGGTGCGATCATTACTATCGCATCTAACGGAAGCTATACGACTTCCACGGGAATGAGCGCGTACTGCTCTTCCAAACATGCGGTCGCAGGACTGGCAAAAACAGTGGCGCTGGAGCTTGGACCGCATGGAATACACTGCAATTATATCTGCCCTGGCGGTGTGGACACACCGATGATCGGGCGGATCGAGAAAAATACATTCGGAGATACGAAAACACACAAAGAGGCAGAGCAGGTTTTTGGCGCTCAGTATCTTGATAAACGTTACTGCAGACCGGATGAAGTGGCGAATCTGGCGCTCTATCTGGCGTCAGACGTGTCATCTCACATCATGGGATCCGGAATCCGTCTTGACGGCGGAATGGACGCTCTTTGCTAAGTTATAGAACATATAAATGAGCAGGAAATTTCATTATTTTATGAAAATCTGCTCATTTTTTGAGATCCTTTTTAAAATCCTCTTTGGAGGGGATTACCCGCGTTTAGAGCAGAAGTGAAATTGTGCTTGCAAAATCACAGTTCTTATGCTATGATATAAGGCGCTGTTAGAAGTGGCAGAATATATTGCTTTCTATAATTATGGCCCCGTGGTCAAGCGGTTAAGACATCGCCCTTTCACGGCGGTAACACGGGTTCGATTCCCGTCGGGGTCAGTAGCGTGCTGATGCGGCTCAATTCATTAAGATTGACCATGTCAATCGCAGGCAGAGCGCTGATTACAAATCAGCTGCCCGGAAGTAAATATGCCGATGTGGCTCAATTGGCAGAGCAGCTGATTTGTAATCAGCAGGTTATCGGTTCGAGTCCGATCATCGGCTTTGTTCCGCAGGGAACAATGATCAATTGTGGACCTTTAGCTCAGTTGGTTAGAGCAACCGGCTCATAACCGGTCGGTCCTGGGTTCGAGTCCCCGAAGGTCCATTCCACCTAAGCGTCTGAAAAACAGACGCTAAGTGCTCATAACGCGCCGACTGCTAAGTTCGCGTGGAGACGCTCACTAAGGGCGTCGGCATGTATCGCACGTAAGCGTCTAAAGGACAGACGCTAAGTGCTCATAACGAGGCCCAGTGGCTCAGTTGGTTAGAGCGCCGCCCTGTCACGGCGGAGGTCGAGAGTTCGAGTCTCTTCTGGGTCGTTTCTCTTATCAGTATATCTCTGGTAAGAGAATATTAATTTTACAGCTGCCGCAGTGGCGGAATTGGCAGACGCCCGGGACTTAAAATCCCGTGGGTAGTGATACCCGTGCCGGTTCGATCCCGGCCTGCGGCATTGTAACAAAGCGCTTCAGATTCTCATGGAAAGAGGTCTGGGGCTTTTTATATTTACAGCGAACCGGAGTCGGGAGAACAGGTAAATTGCTTTTTTGGTCTTTTTGGTATATTATATATTTGTGGTTAAACTACGAAAAGAATATGGATTATGAAAGGAGACAGATAATATGAGTACTGGAATGATATGCAACTGCAAGCAGGTGTCCTATGCGGACGTAGAGAATGCGCTCCATCAGATGACGAAGTTTGACGACGTTCTCTCAGCATTTGATGAGGTGCAGAAAGTTACGAAATGTTCTACGGGATGCGGCGGATGCCATGATAAGATCATGGACGCTATCTCTGAGATCATGATGGGATAGCAGTAAGGCTATGAGCATTAAGCATATTTTGTTTGACCTGGACGGCACACTTCTTCCGATGGTTCAGGATGAGTTTGTAAAGTTCTATATGCCGCTGCTTGCAAGATCATACATGAACGCGGGCGTATCGATCGATCCGAAGAAATTTATCGGAGTGGTATGGGCGGGATATGAGGCGATGGTGAAGAATGACGGGAGTCGTACGAACAGGGAGGCTTTCTGGAGTTATATGGAACCGGAACTTCCGATTTCGCCTGGGAAGTCGGAGGATATCGCGCTGGAATTCTATGAAAATGAATTTAACCAGGCGATATGCACGACGAATCCGACTCCTGTATCTGACCGTATCGTAAAGCGTGCGAAAGAAAGAGGTTTTGAGACGTATCTCGCGACAAATCCCGTTTTCCCGCAGTGCGCTACACGGAACCGCATCCGCTGGGCCGGGCTTGATGCGGATGATTTCAAGGTGATCACAACATATGAGACTTGTATGTACTGTAAGCCGAATCTTGAGTATTACAGAGGGATCCTTGATAAGTTCGGGCTGGATCCGGCGGAGTGCCTGATGGTCGGAAACGATGTCGAGGAAGATCTTTCGGTCAGAGCGCTGGGCGTGAAGACATATCTTGTGACCGGCACAATGGAGAACAGGAAGAATCTGCCCGTAGAGGCAGAATATAAAGGGACGCTTGACGACCTGTATAAATTTATTGATACTATAGAAAATTAATATTTTAAAAGAGAAAATAAAAGGGAAGTCTTATCCAGAAGACTTCCCTTTTGTGTGCTTGTGGAAAAGTTATTAAAAACATCAAAAAGTGTTGAAAACTCTTGACGAAATAAATGGGGGGGGTATTATAGATACGCATTCAGTCAGTCACACAGAAGATCAGGGGATGCAGATGAACAGAGTGAAAAAGATGCTGCTTGTCTTTTTATGTATTTTCCTCGCTGTGCTGTTGGCGGCAGCCGGAGGATTTTTTTATTTGAGGGAAAAGGGCGAGCGTGAATTAAAAGAACAGTTAGTATCCGGCTCCGGGGACAACAGTGATGAGTCTTATGTGACCTATAACGGAAAGAGATACAAATACAACGACAATATCATAAATATCCTGTGTCTGGGAGTGGACAAGGAACTTCCGATCGAGGAAAAGCGGAGTTCGGGAAGCGAAGGACTTTCAGACGCTGTGCTTCTTGTCAGTATCAATCTGGAAGATAAAAGCGTGAGAATCCTCGGAATACCGAGAGATACTATCGTGCCGGTTAAAATACTGGACACCTCCGGTAATCTTGTCGGCAGTGAAAACGGACAGATCACGCTCCAGTATGCCTATGGGCAGACTGCGCAGCAGAGCTGCGAGCTGATGTGCGACTCTGTGTCAAATCTTTTGTATCAGCTTCCTATCCACAGATACTGTTCGCTCAATCTTCTGGCCGTACCGGTCCTGAATGATGCGGTGGGCGGCGTGGATGTCAAAGTGCTTGAGGATATCGATGGGGATCACTGTAAACTGACGGCGGGCGAGACGGTGCATCTGGAAGGATATGCGGCTCTCGACTATATCCAGGAGCGTGACACGCACGTGTCGAGGACGAGCATGGGGCGTCTGGAGAGACAGAAACAGTACATGAGAAACTATTTCCACCAGGCAAAGGAATCGGTCCGTGATAACCCGTCCCTTCCGGTCGAGGTATTCCAGGAGCTGGAGGGGAATATGTGCACCAATATCACAGTGGAGGATCTTACATATCTGATCCCGGAGCTTCTGGACTGTACGCTTGAAGAGGATAATCCCGAGATACAGGGTGAGGTGACACAGCCGGGGAAAAATGAAGAATTTCATGTCGATCAGGAAGCTCTCAAGGAGCTGGTGATCGGATATTTCTATGAGGAAGCAGAGGGAGAAGAGTAAGATGACACATAGGAGAAAAGGGAAAATGACGAAAAAGACAAAGGCTATTATCGCTATTGTTATTGCGGTTGTTGTTCTTGCAGGCGCGGGCACAGGCGCATGGTTTTACTTTGGAGATAAGACGTCCGCGGCATCTGCGGCAGAAGAGGCAGATCCCGACGCGGCGCAGGAGGATTACGAGAAAATGCAGGCGGAGGTGGTGACCGACGATGACGATCCGCTGATGAGAAAGATAGATTTTGAAGCTCTTCAGGAGATCAATCCTGATGTGTATGCATGGATCTGGATACCGGGAACAAATATCGATTATCCTGTGCTGCAGAGCGCGACGAAAGAGGACGACTACTATCTGAATACGACGATAGACGGGAAACAGGGATATCCCGGGGCGATCTACACCCAAAAGTACAATTCTACTTCTTTTGCAGATCCTGTAACGGTGATGTACGGACACAATATGAAGAATGGAACGATGTTTACAGAACTGCACAAATATGAGGATAAAGAGTTTTTTGACGAGAATCCGTATCTTTACATTTATCATCCGGATTATACGCTGAAATATCAGATCTTTGCGGCGGTGTCCTTTGATGACCGGTATATACTGGGAGAATACAACTTCCAGGATCCTGTGGATTTCCAGAGGTATCTGGACGAACTGCGCAGCTCCATTGACGGGAATGTAAATCCCGAGGTGCATGTGGCGCAGGATACGACGATCCTCACACTGTCCACATGTATCAGCGAATATCCTGACCAGCGCTGGCTGGTGAACGCTACGATCGTCGACGGAGTGGCTGAGGTAGGACAGTAAGCGGACGGGCGGAATTGATGAAAGCGGTATTAAGGTTCTCTTATATCAGAGGGAGCTTTAATATATATCACGCAAAATAGACAAGAAGGGAAGGAGAAAGAAATGAATAAGAAAATGAAAAAAGCTGTTGCGCTGATCGTTTCGGCGGTGCTCTGCCTCGGCGTGAGCGCGACAGTTCTGGCAGCAGAAAATCCGAGTGTAACGGATCCTGTGATCCCGGAAGATACAACAACACCGGAAGACACAACGATTCCGGAAGATACAACGACTCCGGGAGATGCAGGTACAGCAGAGCAGAGCAAAATTCCGATCCTGTCTACAGTGGGACAAGGCACGGATAAAAACGGAAACAAAGTGACGGTTTATTCAGCAGGAGTCTCAAAGGAAGTTGAAGAGATTCTTTCCGATGAGAAGGCCGTAAAAAATATCCTGACAGAGGCAGGGTATAAAGTGACCAACGATCAGAAGGCTGTAGTTATAGGAGCAGGAGATTTTAAGCTCTACCCGGGTGAAACTTTTGAACCAGGCACAGAAATGTCATTCTGGCTTGGCAGCGGCAGTGATACAGTTGCGGGATATAACTGGGATTCTGTAAAAGATATTAAAAACGGCGATGTGATCTATGTGCTCCACCAGACTGCCGACGGTACATGGGAAGTTCTTGAGGGCGTAGCTGTAGTTGAAAATGATGGGGACTGGAAAACAGTCAACGTTAAAGTTGCGATGACAGGCTTCTCGCCGGTTGCATTCATTAAAGTTATGTCCAATGGTGAAGTTGTTGTACTTGACAAGGCTGAGACAAAAGTAACTCAGGTTGATCCTGTGAATTCTTCTGCTTCAGGCAAAGTTACTACAACAGAAGTGACGACCAAGACTTCTCCCAAGACCGGAGAGTGGTAGGATGTGGTCTGGCAATATGCCGGCATATGATTAAAATTAGAAAAACCTGAGTGTTAATTTTGTGTGATAGCAAAAACCCATTTTGCACGGAATGAGCAGATGGGTTTTTGCCTTTTTTCGGAAAGAGAATCCATTTGTGGGTGGAAGGAGAATCGATGACTGCTGTAAGAAGATATGAAAATGTATTACGTATCGCACTCTGTGTATTTCTGATATGCTATCCGTTTATTACAGGGTTTCATGTGGAGGAACTGTCCGGGGCGGCCAGGACTTATTTCGCGAAAGAGTCGGGATACATGGTGGATATTTTTCAGTATTACAAGGAGCTTGTACTGATTGGTTTTGCGGTTGTTCTTCTCGTCCTGTTGATCCTTGGAGCGGCGCTTTCTTTCATCAGTGAAGAAAGGCTGCCCGACAGATACCGGATCAGGCCTTATGTGCTTCTTCTTATGGGCGGATTTTTGATTTTACATATCCTGTCCTGCGTATTTGGCAAATGGCCGGAATATGCATTTCTCGGCCTGAGCCTCGACTATGAGGGCATGGCCGCGATCACGGGATATGTGGTGCTGTTTATCGGCGGCTATATTCTTCTTGGGAATGAAAAAGGAGTGAGTTCTGCTCTGATCAGCATAAGAGTTATAGCCGTGCTGCTGATAGCAGGAGCGTGTCTGGAATGTGCGATGGGACCGTTTTTTAACATCGGGACGGTGGCGAGGGCGCTGACGCCGGACAGCTATGAGCATCTTCTGGAAAATGTTTATCTGGACTATCAGGGGAGCGTATCGCTGACTTTTTCCAATCCGGGATACTTCGGCGGGTTCTGCGCCATGATTCTTCCGGTCTTGTATGGAATGGCGGTGAGCGGAGGGAAAAGGCTGCTCCGCCTATTTGACGGGGCACTGGCGGGAGGGCTGTTTTTCTGCGTGATCATGTCCGGCTCGTCGGGAGCGCTGTACGCAGTGCTGATCACTGTCCTGGCTGAAACAGTATTTCTGGTACATGGGGGGAAGCTAAAAAAGTGTCTCCTGTTCATACCGATGACAGCGGCCATCGGCATGGGGCTTATCCTTTTGATGGGCGGAAGCCGGATCATGTCCTCGGAAACGAATGGGGAACGTCTGGACCGCCTGGTGGAAAACAGGCAGTACACCGGGGAACAGGTACGATTCCCGGTGGATAAGATCACGCTTGAACACGGGGCGCTGACGATCGTATCCGGAGAGCAGACGTTACATGTGAGTATGACTGGCGGTGGGGAGACGGGCGCTGCTGAGGAGCTGCTCTTTACAGATGAAAAAGGAGAGGCGATCGGCGGAGAGCTGACGGTGGACGGTCTGAGACTCGAGAAACCATACGATGGCGTTACGGCGTCGATGCTGGACCGGACGCTGGGCCTGGATCTGGGATACAATGACCCTCTTGAGTTTTACTGTTATGAGGGGAAGCTGAGATACATTGATTTTAACGGGAGTTTTCAGGACAGTATTCCTCAGCCGCAGATCAGTGGCATGGAGCGGTTCTATCCGTTGTTTACGGGGAGAGGATATATCTGGATATCCAGTCTTCCGATCCTGTCGGACTGTCTCTTTCTCGGAAAAGGAGTGGGAGCATTTCCGTTTTGTTTTCCCCAGTCAGAAGTTGCGGGCATGCTCAATACCCATGGGAGTGCGGACTATTGTATAGAGATCGCTCACAGCTGGTATCTCCAGACGGCGGTGAACGGAGGTGTGGCTGCGCTCATGTGCATGACTGCGCTGTTTCTTTTACATATGTTCCGGGGCGGCAGAAAATATTGGACGACCGGTATGAGTGCAGGCGGCGCGCTCTTTTTTGGTCTGATCGCATACCAGATCACAGGAATTGTCAACAACAGCTGTGTGGCGTCTTCGGCGGGTTTTTGGCTGTTGTTTGGAGCGAGTATGGCGTTGAGCCTGGATCGAAAACGTTGAGTTGATATATTGTGCAGAACGCTGTAAAAAGCAGATACGAATCTGTTCGATTTCAAGCAGATTTGTATCTGTTTTTTGTTTTTATACAGAGCATGTTTAAAAAAGACTGAAAAAAATCAACATAAATATCGTGGATTTTGGTGATAGTGCAAATATCGCATTTATGATATATGGACTTAAAAGAGGTAACCCGATAAATTATAAGAAATACTTGAAAAGTGGTTTTTTGTGGTGAAAGGAGAAAAGACAATGTATCAAGGAGTTGTATTTGATCTGGACGGAACTTTGCTGAATACACTGTACGATCTGTCGGACAGCGTAAACCAGGCGCTGGAAACGTATGGTTATAGCGGGCATTCTTCTGAGGAGTATAAGAAAATGATCGGCGGCGGTTTCTATAATCTGATCGAGAGAAGTCTACCAAAAGAAGCGCGCAGCGGGGAGATCATTGAAAAGGTCCTGGAAGAATTCTTATCTGTCTATGACAGAAACTACATAAACCGGACGGCGCCGTATGACGGGATCGAGGAGCTCGTCAGACAGCTTGCGGAAAAAGGGATCAGACTGGGTGTGAATTCAAATAAGAGAACGGACTATACGCAGGCGCTCGTGCGAAAATTTTTCCCTGAGACAGCTTTCGTTGCGGTGATCGGAAACTGTAGAGAGTATCCGAAGAAACCTGATCCGGCGGCGGCGCTTGAGATCGCGTCGCGAATGGGACTTGCGCCGGCAGAGATCGTCTATATCGGAGATTCCAAAACAGATATGCTTACGGGAGAAAACGCCGGAATGGATACGATCGGCGTGACGTGGGGATTTCGGGACGAGGAGGAGCTGCGTAAGTATAATGCTACAAAAGTTGTGCATAATCCCGGAGAAATTTTGGAATATATATGCAGATGACCGGGGAAAAGAATTGTGAATAAAGTATAGAAAATGAGAAAAATACATCATAATTAGGAATATTTGCACAAGACAGGGCGAAAAATGCAAAATTCAACTTTATGGGGCGTGGAATTGTAAAATGAACATATGTAAACTAATAAGTAGCCAATGATAAATAATGATTTGATCAGAAAACGGGCCATATGAAATTAATAGTCGAAAAAATTATTATTGAACTTGTTAATGCGCGCAAGGGTTTGACAGCAGGCAAATTAGCAGAAAGGATAGGAACGTCAGAAAGCAATATAAAACATAATATAAATTTTGCCAGAGATGAATTGAAAAGATTCGGTCTGGGGATCAGGAGCATACCATCAGAAGGGTTTGTCATAAACAGTATTTCAGGTGATTTTGAAGAAAATACGATCCGGTTAAGGGATTTTATGGCGAACGATCCGGGGACTTCCGAGTGCCGCAAAAATTATATTCTGGATACGCTTCTGAATTATGAAAAAAACTATTCGGTCAGATTGTTTGTAGATGAACTGTATGTGAGCAGAAGTGTGATATTGAATGATCTTGACAATCTGAACGAGCTTCTTGAAAGATTTCATATCAAGTTCCTTGTTAAAAAGAACAAGGGGATCGTGATCGACGGAAATGAGTTTGAGATCCGTCAGGCGATCACATTTTTTCAGAACAAAAGGTTGTTCAAAACAGATTATTTAAAGGCGCCCCGCGAGATCGATCCAAGACTCAGCGACAGGGCATGGACCTTTATTACAGAGTATTACGCACAGGACGTCTCCAATATCGTAGCGATACAGCGGCGTATTGAGAAGGCTGAGAGATATCTGGATACAAACTTTATGGATATTGCATACGGGAGACTCCTGGAATATATCCTGATCACTCAGAAGAGGATCAGGCGCGGGAAATATATAAAAGACGATCTGCCGGGCGAACGGCTTGGAATTGAAGAGAAATATCTGGAGGCCGCCGACTTCTTCAAACCGGTTTTCGCATATCCGCAGAAAGAATACTGGAGACACGAAAGAGTGTATCTTGCGGCCAGGCTTTACGTGGCGCTGACGGTGGACGGAAACAAAAGGATCGAACCCACCGACAGAAGGGTGGCCAGGACTTTCCTGGATGAGATCAGAAATTCAGTTGACGCAACTTTTGAATTTGACTCGGAGTTGATCGACAGGCTGGCAGATCTGATCAATACGATCAGATACCGGACGAATTACAGAATTTACGACTGGCTGGATATCAGCCATGAAGTCCGCAGGAGATATACGAGCTTATACGCGCTGTGTATGCTGCATATAAGTCTCCTGGAAGGGGAGACGGGGCTGGAGTTCCAGAAGGATGATATCGCGATCCTTGTTCTGAATCTGGTCAGCCATATGCAGAGCCATAAAAAGAAAGCAGTATTTGTGACCGCCTCTACAACAGAGCAGAGCAATTATTATCTGAATAAGCTGAAAGAAAAATTTCCTTATCTTGATTTCTGTGAATGTATATATTACAAGGACTTTCATATTGAGAACTACAGCAATATACTGATTATTTCCAGTGTAAATATAAAAGACGAGAGGAAGAACCTCATTCGCATCACAAAACACGTATCCGAAAAAGATATCGAGACGATCCGGAACCGGCTGGTCCAGATCGATAAAGATGAAGATATCATTTCCAGGATATATCAGGAGCAGCTTATCATAGATCTGGCTGCGATCGATAAAGAAGACGCGCTGCTCAAGATCGCAGGGCATATGGAAAAATGCGGATACACTGAAAACGGGTTTTATGAAGAGATCATGAAACGCGAGGACAACTACCCGACAGTGATCGGGAAAGGGCTGGCCATCCCGCACGTTTACATTAAGAACGTAAAGAAAAGCGGCGTTGCAGTCGCCCGGCTGAAAAACAAGGTGAAATGGTCGGAAAACGACTGGGCGGACATCATATTCTGTTTTGCGATCAGCGATGAGTCCGCCAGGGATATCAGAGAAATCTTCAAACACATGTATCAGATTTTGAAAAACGAGGAGCTGATCAACAGTATCCGGGCTGCGGAAGACAGAGCCGAAATACTGTCACTATTGTTAAATGATTGTTGATTACGTGCGCACGGATTAACAGTTATAGATAAACATAACAGGAGGAAAAAACGATGTTAGTAAATTTAAAAGAAATTCTTGCAGAGGCTGAGAGTAAAAAATATGGGATTCCCTGTATCAATACTCCCAATATGGATACTCTCAGAGCTGTGATCGCAGCGGCGGAGGATCTGGACACGCCGATCATCATCGATCATGCGGAGGTACACAACTCATTGATACCGATCGAGCGTATGGGCCCGCTGATGGTAAAAGCTGCGAAAGAGGCGAAGGTTCCGGTGTGCGTTCATCTGGATCACGGCAAAAGTTATACGTTCCTGATGAAAGCTCTGGAGGCCGGATTCCCGTCTATCATGTTTGACTGCAGCGATCTTCCGTTTGAAGAAAATGTCACAAAGGTAAAAGAATTTGTCGACTTTGCACATGCGCGGGGGATAACGGTAGAGGCCGAGCTTGGCGTGATGGCGTCGACAGAAGAAGATACCCACGGAGGCGAAGACGCAGAGAAGAGAGTTCTGACAAACGCGGATATCCGTAAATTCTTTACAAAACCGGAAGAGGCTGCGGAATTCGCAGAGAGAACAAACTGCGACGCTCTTGCAGTATGCTTTGGAACAATGCACGGCATTTATGCTGAAGATCCGGTCCTGGATATCGACAGAGTAAAAGCGATCAGAAGCGCGGTGAAAGACGACTGCAGGATCGTTATGCACGGCGCGTCGGGCGTTGAGTTTTCACAGGTACAGAAAGCGATCGAAGCAGGATGCTCCAAGATCAACTATTATTCTTACATGGCAAAGAGCACGACACAGTTCTGTGCGGATAAAATTGCTGAAACGAACGGGACGATCGCATATCACGAACTTACTGAAGCAGCGTTCGAGCATATGCGGGGATATGCGAAAAATGTAATGTCCGCGTTTAGAAACGGAAAATAAATTTCCCGAATATAAGTAAGAAAGAAGGTGGAAAAATGAAGGTCGTTGCTATTACCTCGTGTGCGACGGGAATCGCGCATACCTACATGGCTGCGGAAGCAATCCAGAAAGTCTGCAAGGCAAACGGGCATAAGTGCAAGGTAGAGAAGCAGGGCGCTCTGGGAATTGAAGACGAGCTGAAGGCGAAAGATATCGAAGAGGCGGATCTGATCGTTTTTGCAAACGACGTGGGGCTTATCAATCCGGAAAGATTCGAGCCTTACAAAGAGAAAGTGCTTCAGACAAAACCGCATGATGTAATTAAAAACCCGGATCTTATTTTTGAGAAAAAGTAAGCGCAATACCAAATTAAGGAGGAGAGAAAATGAAATCAACGTTAAAAGATATTCAGCAGGCATTGATGACGGGCGTGTCTTATATGATTCCTGTCGTTGTCGCGGGCGGTATTCTGGTTGCATTAGGCTTTTTGCTTGGGGGATATAATGTGCCGAATGACGTAGCGCAGGGTGAAACTTTTGCATCCAGTATTTTCTGGAGCGGCAAGATCGGTCTTGATACTTTTATGTGTCCTGTACTGGGTGCATATGTAGCTTACTCGCTGGCTGACAGACCGGGCATCGCTCCCGGACTGTTCGGCGGCTACATGGCGCTGGATCCGTGGGGGACGGCAGGGAATCCGTCGGGATTCCTCGGAGCTCTTATCGCCGGTATCCTTGCAGGTTACATTGTAAGACTTCTGAAGAAGATCCCGCTGCCGGCAAGCATGAAATCCATCCTTCCGACAATGATCATCCCGCTGGTCGGCTGCGGCTCTATCTGTCTGATCATGCGCTATATCATAGGAACACCGCTTGGTCTCCTTGTAGGAGTTCTGACAGATATGCTCAATGGCCTTGGAACCGGGAACATGATCATTCTGGGTATCGTACAGGGATGTATGCTCGCATTTGACATGGGCGGTCCGTGTAATAAAGTTGCCTACGCATTTGCTCTTGCGGCTCTGGAAACAGGCAACTACCTTCCGATGGGCGCTAACTTCGTCGGAAGTATCACGCCTCCGCTTGGCCTTGCGATCTGCGTCCTTCTCTCCAGAAAGAAATGGACTGCAACAGAGAGAAGTGCGGTTCCCGGCCTGTTCGTAGGTGCGATCGGTATGATCACAGAGTTTGCGATCCCGTTCGCGGCGAAACACCCGCTTAAAGTTATCCCGTGCCTGATGGCCGGATCTGCGGTAGGATGTGCGCTTTCTTACGCGCTCGGCCTTTCGATCCAGGCTCCACACGGCGGATTATTTGTATTCTTCACAATGAGCAACCCGCTGATCTTCATTCTTTGCAGCGTGATCGGCGCGGCCGTTACTGCGGCGCTTCTGCTGCTCGTGATGAGAAAAGATCCTGATGTCGTTGAAGAAGAGGCATAATTCTATAAGATTTGTAAGGTGCAGACAATGGAAACAGTAAACGTATTGGAAGTATTGCTTCCAGAATTGACAATACTTGATAAAGACACATTCGCGGACAAAGACGAGTTGTTTACATATATGTCCGGGAAATTTGCAGAAAACGGAATCGTTACCGACGCTTTAAAATTCACGGAGGCGCTGTATGCCAGAGAGGAAGAAGGCTCTACATACCTTGGAAATTTTCTCGCAATGCCCCATGGCATATGCGACGAAGTAGTACATCCGGGAGTGGGATTCTGCAGGGTTAAGACGCCGTTTCTCTACCGATCTCACGATGAAGAAGGAGAGGTAAAATACATCTTCACGATGGCTGTCTGTGGCGAGGATGGAAAGACGCAGCATCTGAGGATCCTTGCGGCGCTGGCACAGCTTCTGGCACACGATGAGTTTCTGGAGATGCTGGGAGAAGTGAAGGATTACGATGAACTGATCGATGCGATCCGAAAGACACAGGAGTCTTTGGAATAATGACGCAGTTGATGTGCCGACTCAGATAATGGCAGAGAATAATTTCTGTAGAAAAGGAAGCCGGTGGATGATCGGCTTCCTTTTCTAAAATAAGATGATTGTAAGGAGATAGTATTATGGTCAGCCAGAAAACCACTGTTGTTAACAAATCTGGACTTCATTTACGGCCGGCGGCGGAATTGTCCAAATTAGCGGCAAAGATGTCGTCGCACATTACGATCATAGCAGGGGAGAAGAGAGTGAACCCCAAAAGCGTACTGGTCTTAATGAGCGCCGGTCTTGTGAAAGGAACGGAAATAGAAATCGTCTGTGAGGGTGAAAATGAAGAGGAAGATCTCAGGAACCTGGTCGAGGCGATCGAAGGCGGCTTCGGAGAAGAAACCGACTAATATCCGAAAAGGAAGAAAACTATGAAAAAAATATCAGTACCTACAGCGGCCTCCAAGGGGTATGCCATCGGTCCGGTCTATCCGGTGATCCGCAGGCCGTTCGTCGTGAACAGAAGGCAGATCCGGCCGGAAGAAGTAGAAACGGAGATCGGACGCTATCAGGCGGCAGTGGAAACTGCTGCGGCACAGCTTGAGAAGTTCGCGAAAGACTCGGAGATCTTTGAGGCGCACATCCAGCTTGTGCGGGATGTGGCGCTCATCGAAGGAGTCACTGAGAAGATCAAAGAAGGCAATAACGCAGAGGCGGCAGTTGAAGATACGGCCGACGAGTTCATCGTGATATTCGGAAGCATGGATGATGAATATATGAGAGCCCGCAGCGATGATTTAAAAGACGTCAAGAAGCGCCTGCTGTACGCGCTGGCCGGCGTGGAGGAAAATCCCTTCGCCGGGCTGGATGCTCCGTCGGTCATCGTCGCGGAGGAACTGACGCCTTCGGACACCGCGGATATGGACTTTGGCAAAGTCCTTGGTTTCCTGACAGAAGAAGGCTCAGTTACGAGTCATGTCTCGATCATTGCGAAAGGGAAAGGCATTCCCTGCCTGATCGGAGTAAAGGATATCTGCGCCCAGACAGAAAAAGGCATGACGGTCGTGATGGATGCAGGAACAGGAGATATCTATCTGGACCCGACGGAGTCCGTGATCGAAGAATATACACAAAAGAAACAGCAATTTGAAGAACAGGAGCGCATCATGGAGGAAGAGAGCAGAAATCCTTCCGTTACAAAAGACGGACACGGATTCATGCTGTGCGCAAATGTGGGGAACATTGAGGACATTAAAGATGCTCTGGAAAGCCAGATGGAAGGTATCGGATTATTCCGAAGCGAGTTCGTCTATATGATGAAAAAAGACGGCTTTCCTACAGAAGAAGAGCAGTTTGAGATCTATAAAGAGGCGGCTCTTCTCGCAGGAGAAAAGGAACTTACGATCCGCACGCTGGACATTGGCGGAGACAAGGGGCTTGATTATTTTGAGTTTCCGAAAGAAGAGAATCCCTTCCTCGGCTGCCGGGCGATCCGGCTCTGCCTGGATATGCCGGATATGTTTAAGACACAGCTCAAGGCGCTCCTTCGCGCGAGTATATATGGAAATATCAGGATTATGTATCCGATGCTGATCTCGGTAGAAGAACTGGAGCAGGCCAACGGACTGCTTGCAGAATGCAAGGCTGAACTGAAAGAGCAGGGAATCTCATTCCGGGAAGACATTGAAGTCGGAATGATGATCGAGACGCCGTCTTCTGTTGTGATGGCAGACGATTTTGCTCAGAGAGTGGACTTTTTCAGTATCGGAACCAATGATCTGACACAGTATCTGCTCGCCGTGGACAGAGGAAATCAGAATATTTCCTCCCTGTACGATTCCTTCCATCCGGCGGTGCTGCGCGCGGTGAAGCATGTGATAGACTGCGCCCATGCACATGGGATCAAAGCCGGTATGTGCGGAGAATTTGCGGGCAATGTCCAGGCTTCGGAGCTCCTTTTGGGAATGGGGCTTGACGAGTTCAGTATGTCGGCGGGTTCGATCAAAGATGTGAAATACAGGCTTCGGAATATAAACTATGAAGAAGCCTGCGGCCTTGCCGGACAGGCGGTCGGAAAGGCAACTCTAAAAGAGATAAAAGAGCTGCTGGAAAAATGAGCAGCAGCCGGAAAATGAAATCAGAGAGGAGAACAAGAAAATGGCAAAATTATTTGATATCATGGGGAAATTTCCGTTTGAACCGGATCAGAAAAAACCAATGCTGATCCGCAAGCAGGACTATTCAACGGCTTTATATCCGCCGAACAATGCGTTCACATCGGACAATACATTTACAATGATCACAACGGATACGTTTATGCTCGGAATTTATGAACTGGGACCGGGCGGAGTGTTTGCTCCGCTGGATATCCATCCCGGAGATGAATCTTATTATATCCTGAGCGGTCCGGTCGTACAGCGCAGCGGCAACGGACAGTTTGCCTACCTTGAGACAGGAGAGGGCCTGTTCATGCCGGAGGGCGCATGGCACTGCTGTCACAACTTCTCGGACAAGAAGGCAAGGATCCTTTATTTCATCACACCGAAGGCATGGAGCGAGTCTATTCCTCCGGCAGTGATCCCGACTGAGGAAGAGACGAAGTTCTATAAAGGGCCGAATAACAGCCAGCTTCCGGACATGAGAGGAGCGATCAAAGACATCTCCCGTCAGGGCTGCACGGACGATATCGGACACTGGCCGGTAGACGCTGCAGAGGCGAGAGAAACAGGAGCGGTATATGCAGTGCGTGATTTTGAGAAACTGAACAACGTACATGGAACGACGCATCCCATGCTTTTAAGGTTCATCACGAGCAATGACTACGGTCACTTCGGAGAGATGATCCTGCCGGCCGGCGGATATGGACCAAGATGCTCGGATCCTGACTGCCATGCAGGCGACGGCGCGCTGTACTGTGTTGACGGACCGGTCACAGTCAATCTTGTAGACCTTCAGGAGAGCTTTGTTCTGGAGCCGGAAGACACATTCTTCCTTCCTGCCGGAACGAAATATCAGTTGGTAAACTTTGAGGCGAAACCGATCAAAGTCGTATTTGCGGTCACAGAACTGTAAGAATACGTCCGGGTTCTGCCGAATGGTAAAAGTGAAAGCCTGAAATATTTAGTATTTCGGGCTTTTGTAAAATATGAAAGCGAGGAAATGGCTATGTATTTTAAATTTGGCGTAGATACATTTATATGGTCGGAAAACTTTTCCGAGAAAGATCTCTGGGTGATCGAAAAGGCAAAGGAGATCGGATTTGAAGTCGTTGACTTTGCGATCTCCGATCCATACAAGTTTCCGACTGCCGCAGCGAAAGCAGAATTAGACCGCGTGGGGCTTGAGTGCGTGTGCACAACGACACTGACAGCAGAGACAAACCCGATCTCCCCGGATCCGGAGATAAGAAAAGCGGCGGTTGCGGCTATGAAAAAAGCGATCGATATCTGCAACGAGATGGGGTCCCCGATCCTCGGAGGAGTGAACTATGCAGGCTGGGGATATCTGACAAAACGCCCCCGCACGGAGCAGGAATGGGAGTGGGGAGTCACCTGCATGAGAGAGGCGGCAGAGTATGCAAAAGAGACCGGAAACGTCACGATCTGCGTGGAGTGCGTAAATCGTTTCGAGACACACTTTCTGAATATTGCGGAAGACGCGGTGAAGTTCTGTAAGGATGTGGGAACAGGCAACATGAAAGTCCATCTGGACTGCTTCCACATGATCCGCGAGGAGAAGAGCTTCTCAGGCGCGGTTAAGACGTGCGGCAAAGAGTATCTGGGCTACATCCATGTCAACGAGAACGACCGCGGTATCCCGGGAACGGGCCTTGTGCCGTTCGAGGAATTCTTCCGTGCAGTTCACGAGGTGGGATACGACGGCCCGCTTGTGATCGAGTCTTTCGATCCGAAATTTGAAGAACTTGCGGGAAACTGTGCGATCTGGAGAAAACTGGCGGACAGCGGAGAAGATCTGGCGATACAGGGACTTGCAAATCTGAAGAAAATTGCCGGTCAGATGTAAAGGAGGAGCAGTTATGCAGAGAATCATGAACAATCCGGATGACATTGTCGACGAAATGCTCAAAGGCTTTTTGAAAGCGCATTCTGACATCGTAGAAGCGACAGAGAATCCGCGAGTGGTAAAAGCGAAAGATATCCCAAAAGGAAAGACGGGCGTTGTGACGGGCGGCGGTTCGGGACATAAACCGGCATTTATCGGCTATGTCGGCAAGAACATGTGCGACGCGGCAGCGGTTGGCGAGATCTGTTCCTCACCGACTGCGGCGGCATTTCTCGACGCATTCAAGGCTGCAGATCAGGGACAGGGCGTTGCATGTCTGTACGGAAACTATTCCGGAGATAACATGAACGTGAAAATGGCGGCGAAAATGGCAAAGAGAGAAGGGATCACCGTAAAGACCGTCGTTGCAAATGACGACGTCGCATCCGCACCAAAGGACCAGAAAGAGAAGCGCCGCGGTGTGGCGGGAGAGGTCCTGATGTGGAAAGTAGGAGGGGCAAAGGCTGCGAAAGGCGGAAGCCTTGAAGAAGTGATCGCTGCCGCACAGAAGGCGATCGACAATACGAGAAGCGTTGGGATCGGTCTGACGCCGTGTACGCTCCCGGCAGTAGGCCACCCGAACTTTGAGATCAAAGAAGGCACGATGGAGGTAGGTATCGGCCATCACGGGGAGCCGGGCATCGAGGTGTGCGAACTGGAAGACGCGCATCACATGGCGAAACGCATGGTGGACATCGTTCTCCCGGATTATCCGTTCGTTGAGGGCGACGAGGTGGTCGTTCTTGTATCCGGTCTGGGAGCGACGCCGGTGATGGAGCTGTATGTTCTGTACGATGAGATCGATCAGCTTCTGCAGGCGAAAGGGATCCGCACGCATAAAGCGTATGTGGGCAACTATTTTACATCTCTGGAAATGATGGGCGCAACGCTCACGATCATGAAACTGGACGATGAGTTAAAAGAGCTGATCGACATGCCTGCATACAGTATGGGGATGAAGCAGTAAGAGAGAAAGAAGGACAGTTATGAGCGTATTTTATAACAAAAACGGAAAACATGTCCTGATGAAGATGGTAAAAGCGATTCAGGATAACAAAGCATATCTTGGCGAAGTGGACGGTCTGATCGGAGACGGCGATCATGGCATGAATATGAACAAAGGCTTTTCGCTTTTTGAAAAAGAGTATCAGGACAAAGAGTTCACCTTCACAGAAGGTCTGGATAATCTGGGAAATATTCTCTTCTCCCAGATCGGCGGTTCCATGGGCCCGATCTATGGAACGATCTTCATGGATACGGCGGAGGCCGGAGAAGAGCTGGAGACGATCTCAACCGCAGAACTGGCGGACATGCTGGCGGCAGGACTGGCAGGACTTCAGGAGATCGTGGAAGCAAAGGTAGGAGATAAAACTCTGGTAGATACACTCTCTCCGGCGGTCGACACACTGAAGAGCGAAGCGGAGAAAGGAACGGATCTGGCTCCGGCGCTTAAGAAGATGAAAGAGGCGGCGCAGGCCGGCATGGAGTCCACGAAGGAACTGGTGGCGAAGTTCGGGCGTTCCAGCCGTCTTGGTGAGCGCTCAAGAGGCGTGCTGGATGCCGGAAGCGTGTCCTGCTGTATCATACTGCAGGCTATGGCCGACGGGATCACAGAGATTCTTACATAAGACCGGCCTGACAAGAGGGGCCGGAAAGATTAAGGAGGAAGGGACATTGAAGATTGCAGTAGGATGTGATCCGAATGCCGGGGAATTTAAGAGAGCTCTTATTCCTGTGATCGAAGGGCTCGGGCATGAGGTGACAGATTTCGGAAGCGAGGATCCGATTTATGCAAATGTCGCGATCAAAGCAGCGGAAGCCGTGGCGGCCGGAGAATACGACAGGGGCATTCTCTTCTGCGGGACAGGCATCGGTGTGATGCTGGCTGCAAACAAGGTAAAAGGCGCCTATGCGGCTGTGGTGGGAGATGTGTATTCCGCACAGAGAGCGTGTCTGAGCAACAACTGTAATATCATTACGCTGGGAGCTCAGGTTACGGGCATCAAGAATGCGGAAATGATCATCACAGAATACCTTTCACATGAATATGTGTATAACGAGCGCTCCGGGAAAAAAGTCGACCGGATCCTGGAGTATGAGGAACAACATTAATTTCAATACCGGAAACAGCGACGGAAGGCCGTGCGGGAGAGATTCCTGCACGGCCTTTGCGCGCCTGAAAGGAACATTATAGTATACAGCAAGGTTGCAGGAAACAGGATAATATCATTGTGCCGGATGCGTATGAAGGTCTTCTTATTCTCACAGATAATCCCGCGGGAACAGTATAAATAAAAAATATACTTTGATTTTTTGTTAACAATTACCAATGAAAAACAGGCCCTCTAAATTTGACCTTATAGTAACTATAAGGGCTATGATATAACCAGCACCCGAGACAGAGCAAAAAGGAGGGGGAAATTACAGTGCGGCTCAGGGGGAAATACTGTGAAAGAGAATGGAGGGAAAACAACAATGGATTTGTCATCAGCAAAAATTAAAATCAATCGTTGGCTGATCATTATGTTCCTGGGGTTCAATTTTGGATTTTCCTATGAACCTCCGTATATCCGTTATACATATCATGAGCAGCTGACAACTGTCTGTGGATATACAGACACACAGTTAGGTCTTATGTTAAGCGCATATGGTACGCTTGCGCTGTTGTTTTATGTGGTCGGAGGAGTAAGTGCAGATAAGTTTTCATGTCGTAAACTTATTGTTATTTCTTTGACAGGTACAGCGGCGGGATGCGTTATCATGGCGTTTTATCCGCCGTTCTGGGTAGCTCTTCTTGTGGAACTGCTCTGGGTAGTCACAACGATCGGTCTGCTGTGGTCGCCTACTGCGAAAGTAGCGGGGGCGCTGGGAAGCAAAGAAGAGCAGGGAAAGATATTCCCTATGCTCAGTTCTTTTGAGGGTGTTGGAGCTCTTGTTACAACATTCTGCTGTACATTTATTTTTGGAATGCTGGGAGCCGAGTCTAATCATGACAGCTTCCGCTTCGTGTGGATCGGCTATGCGGCATTCGGAATCATACTTGCGATTATTTCTCATCTCGTTATTCCGGAGAAGACACTGGAGAAAAAGGAAGCGCAGAAACAGCTGGAGAGTTCGGAGGACAAATCTGAAAAGCGGGCAGAAAAGAGAAAAGAGAATAAGGGCGTACTCCTGAAAGTGCTCAAGAACCCTATGACGTATATCGCAGCGTTCATCGTACTTGGATCATACATTATCTATTCCTGTCTCACTTATACACAGTCTTATCTGTGCGATATTTATGGAATGGATATGACTACGGCATCTTATTTCAGCATTGTGCGTAATCAGATGATGAAGATCATCGCGGGCCCGCTGTCTATCGTTATCATGTCGATCGCAATCCTGAAAAACTCGCCTACAAGACTTTGTATCGCGACATCCGTATTAAGCGCGATCGGGCTGGCAGTCACGCTTCTGATGCCGATCAAGCCGGATTTCCTGCTCATAGTCATGGGGCTTGCTATCATCCTGAGTTTTATAGCGCTTCTTGCAAAAGCACAGAACTTTGCCTGTACGGATGAGACCGGCGTAGATCCGAAGATTTTCGGAACCATGACAGGAGTCGTGTCGTTTCTGGGGTATTCATCAGATACATGGATCTACACGGTCATAGGACGGTGGCAGGAGACGCTGGCGCCGATAGACGCCTATAACAGAGTATGGTATCTTGCACTGGGCGGCTGCGCGCTGATGTTCATAAGCGGTATCGCGCTTGTCCTGCGCCAGAAGAAGATGCAGAGTCAGCAGAGATCAGCTTAAGCAAATTCGATGGGCACCTGAAGTTTCAGGATCATATCTCTTCTGTCATCAGAGGAGGATATAAATTCGCTCACAACTTCGCAGATATAATCACCGGATACTGTGTAACCTTTGTCGTGGATTTCCTCGAGCAGGCGGTTTATGTAAAAAACTTCATAATTGGAGTCTTTGCAGATCATACAGAGAAAGGCGCCGCCTTTTACCGGTTCTGTAACAGTGAAACGCTCCCGGTCGTTTTCGTTGATAAAAACGAAAAGCTCTGTAGTTATAAAATTGTGTGCGACAAAATTTTCACGGCGCATAATACTGCTGACATTATAGAAATAGACGGACGGAAGATCCTGCCCTGTCAGATTATCTTTGAATGAGCGGAGCATGTATTCGTAGTTGGCGGCAGAGTCTTCCGTATAATAATAGTTTATTTTGGTATCGTATTTGTAGATGATCCTTTCAGGCATCATCTCGATATATGGGATGCCTGCTTTGGGCAATTTAGAATAGCTCGTGTAATCGGAGATTTTTTTCCTGATAACGGCCTGTGTCTCCTGGAGGAGGGCGATCTCACGGGCATTGATATCATACTTCTGCCTCAGAGTTTCTGTCATCCAGTTCTGGTCGTTGGTTTTGAGATAGGTATGGATATCCTTGAGCGGAATGCCGAGAGATTTCATGTGCGAGATAATATCCAGAATAGCGCACTGGGTTATTTTATAGTAGCGGTATCCGGTTTTCTCATTTTGTTCGGCAGGATGTAAAAGCCCGATCTGATCATAATAGCGAAGCGTCTGCTCAGAGATATTGTTGAAATGTGCAAACTGTCCGATTGTGAGTTTTTTAGATAAGTCCTGCATAATGATCCACCTGCCGTTTTTGGATTATTATAGCAGACAATAATTTATATTTCAAACAAACAGGAAAGGAAAGATGTGGAATGGTTATAACACAGGAAAATGTAAAGGAACTGTTAAAATGTATTACCGATATGTTTGAAGACAAAAAGGAAGAACTTTGCGGATACGACCGTGCGATCGGCGACGGAGATCATGGTGAGAGCATGGCAAGAGGAAGCCGGGCCGGTTATGAGGCTGTCAGTGACTTGCCGGAGGATACGGGTGTAGCGGACTATTTCAAGCTGTACGGCAGGGCGATGAGAGCTACGATCGGCGGCGCGATAGGCCCTATTTTTTCAACTGTTGTAAACGAGATTGGAAAGGCGGCGAAAGATTCCGGACAGATTGATTCTGCAGAGTATGCGGACGGACTCAAGAACGCTGCGGCAAAAGTGATGGATCTGGGAGGAGCCTCTGTAGGCGATAAAACTCTTGTGGACGCTCTGGCGCCCGCTGCCAAAGCCGCAGACGATAATCGCAGCAGCGGACTGGAGGCAGCCGCGGGAGCAGCAGAAGAAGCCGCAAAGAAAGGAGTGGAAAGCACGATCGACATGCAGGCGAAGATGGGACGGTCCCATTTCCTGCGGGAAAAATCAGTCGGACATCAGGACGCAGGAGCTACATCTCTCTATTATATGCTCCGCACGATCCACCAGTTTGCAAAAGAGAATCATTGAGAGGAGAAAGAAATATGAAAGCAAAGAAGATTATAAACGCACAGGAGAACATCGTACAGGAAACGATAGAAGGGTACATGAAATTTCAGCAGCACCGTCTCCATCAGATCCCCGGGACGCAAGTCATTGTAAGAAATGAACTGGATCAGGGGAAAGTGGGGATCGTAATGGGATATGGAGCAGGTCACGAGCCGGACGCGATAGGATATATGGGGAAGAACTATATGGACGCGCAGGCGATCGGAGGACTGTTTGCGGCCCCGGGTCCGGATCCGATCTATGAGGCGCTCAAACGGGCCGATACAGGAGCAGGTTCTCTGATCCTGATCAGCAACTGCGCAGGAGATATATTGAATGCAAAAATGGCCCTTGAAATGTGTGAGGAAGACGGGATCAATGCAAAAGGTATTCTCCTTGGCGGAACCAATGTGGCGGATCCGGATACCGGGAAAAGGATCGACAGACGTATGGGCGTCGCTCTTTTTGAAACAAAGATGATCTCAGGCTACGCGGGACTTGGACATTCCATAGATGAAGTGATCGAGTTCGGAGATCAGGTGATAGACAATGTACGGGCGATCACGATAGGAATCAGGCCGGGGACCTCCCCGTCGACCGGAGACGTGATGTATGAACTGGCAGATGACGAACTTACTCTGGGAGCAGGAGGACACGGAGAAGCGGGGGCCAGCAATATCCCCATGTGTTCGTCCCACGAGCTGGCATCTCAGGTGCTGGAGATGATCCTGAACGACAAACCGTTCGTGCCGGGAGAGGAACTGAGTTTTATCGTGAACGGGACAGGCGGGACTACGATGATGGAACTCCTCATCTTTTATAATGACGTGTGGAAGATCCTCGAGGAGAAAGGATACAAGATCTTTAAACCGATCGTCGGCACCCTTTCCACTATCCAGGAGAGTTCGGGAATCGTTCTGGACGTGTGCAGAATGGCAAATGAAGACATGAAAAAGACATGGATGCTGCCGACAGATGCAACGGCATTTCCAACATTATAAGAAAGGAAAATCTGATTATGGAATATGTAATGGCGGAACTGCTTTTGAAAGCCCGCGACGGGAAATATGCAATTCCGGCGATCTGCGTCAGTAATATGGAGTCCGTACTGGCCTGTTTTATCGCGGCGGACAGGGCAGACTCACCGATCATCATTCAGTCGGCATATTCGGAAATGGAGCCGCAGATGATAGGCTGCAGAGAACTTGCGGGAATGATCAGGGTATTGGGAGAAAAATATCCCAAAGTACCATATGCGATCCATCTCGATCATGGGATGAGCGAGCGGGAATGTATGGATGCTCTGGACGGAACTTTTCCATCGGTCATGTTCGACGGCTCATCCCTGCTGTTTGAAGAAAATATGGAAATTACAAAAAGACTGAAAAAAGCGGCGGGTGAAAAGCGCACGGTAGAGGCCGAGGTCGGGAAAGTTGGCGGGGAAGAAGGCGGATCTCCCGGAGGAGAATACCATATCGTAAAAAGCGATCCCGCACAGCTGGAAACTTTTGTAAGAAATACCGGTGTGGACGCGATCGCCGTGTCCATAGGGAATATCCACGGCTGTCACGGAGTAGAAAAACAGATACCGGAACTTGATTTCGGACTGCTCGAACGGCTGCGCGACGCCTGCGACATTCCTCTCGTACTGCACGGCGCGTCAGGGATACCGGACGGCGACATACATACCGCGGTATCCCTGGGGATATGTAAGATCAATTATTACACCCAGCTCTATAATGTATATATGGAATGTGTGAAACAATATTCGGACTGCACGATGGAAGAGTGCATGGGAAACGCCACGAAAGTTCTGGCGGATGAAATAGAAAAACTGATCAGAGTATGCGGCTCTGCGGATAAGGCATGAGCAGCGTATGGAAGGAGAACTATGAGACACGAATTTTATATTCCTACAAAAATGTATTTTGGCGCAGGATGCCTGGAAAAATTAGGCACAGTGGAGCTGCCGGGGAAGAAGGCCATGATCGTGACCACACCGGATGCATGGATCAAAGAGGGTGGATATGTAGACAGAATACAGGAGCTTCTCAGGAAGAACGGCGCGGACAGTATGCTCTACGATAAAGTACATCCGAATCCCGGAAAGCGACAGGTCACGGAGGCGGCGGAACTGTGCCGCAGGGAACAGTGCGATATGGTCATCGGATTTGGAGGAGGCAGCAGTATAGATTCTGCCAAGTCGATCGCCCTGGTCAGCACAAATGAAGGCGATCTCTGGGATTATGTTGTGACAGGATCCGGAAGAGGAAACAAGATCAAGAACAGACCGCTTCCCATCATAGCGATACCGACTACTGCCGGTACGGGAAGTGAAGTAAACCCGTGGGTAGTCATCACAAAAGAAGAGACGAATGAGAAACTTGGATTCGGATCGGAAGAATTATTTGCGTCGATGGCGTTCGTTGATGCGGAACTGATGGTATCCGTTCCCAGGACGCTCACGGCATTTCAGGGGTTTGACGCTCTGTTTCATGCGATGGAAGGGTATATTGCCAATGTGGCGACTCCGATCAGCGATATGTTTGCTCTGAAGAGTATATCGCTTCTGGGTGAGAACCTGATCAAGGTCGTACAAGACGGAAAAGACCTGGATGCCCGTGAAAAAGTGGCTATGGCGAGTTCCTATTCAGGGATCGTTGAAGCGATCTCAAACTGTACATCCAATCATTCGATCGGGCAGGCCATGGGGGCGTATCACGACGATCTGCCGCACGGAGCGGCGCTTTTGATGATAGCCGACGAGTATTTTGCGAGCTTTGTCGACGTGATACCGGAAAGGTACAGAGATATGGCGCGGGCCCTGACCGGCGATCCGGACGCTGATGAGAATGCGCTCCTG
Organism: uncultured Eubacteriales bacterium; assembly: GCA_949294665.1. Classification (GTDB taxonomy): domain Bacteria; phylum Bacillota; class Clostridia; order Lachnospirales; family Lachnospiraceae; genus Mediterraneibacter. The sequence continues at coordinate 34,158 of CASFID010000003.1, read as the reverse complement.
ACGCGTCTGAAAGAGATGGAAAAGGCCTGCGGGGTGAATGAACTCAGGATGTCAGATTACGGCATCAGAGAAAGCGAACTGGAAGTCTTCTGCACAAATGCCATGGAATACGCGGGAGAGTTGTTTGAGATTGAACCCCGGCCTCTGACAAAAGAGCGGGTAATGGAGATTTTACATAAATCCTACCGGTAAAGGAGGAGAGAATTTGAAAAAAATCCTTAATGGGATTGATAAACCAGTTTTTTTGATTTCGATCGCAGTCAGCATTATCATCATTCTGGTCCTGTTTCTGGCGCCGGATCAGAGCAAAGTTATCGTAGATCAGATGCTTCATTTTATGGAGTATGATCTCGGGTTTCTATATGTGATCGTATATGTGGTGCTTGTAGCATTTCTCGTGTGGCTGTCTTTCAGCCGCTATGGGAAGATCGTGCTGGGAGACGCCGGAGAAAAGCCGGAATATAATGATTTCAGCTGGATGGCTATGATGTTTTGCACCGGGATCGCGAGCTCGCTGATGATCTTTTCATTTATCGAGCCGATATCTTATCTGACAAGCACGCCCTTTGGCGTGGAACCTCAGTCGATCCAGGCATATGAGTATGCGCATATGTACGGTCAGTTTCACTGGGGCCCGAGCGCGTGGCTTTTCTATGCTCCGGCGGCGGTGGCGATCGCATATCAGATGCATGTGAAGAGACGGGAATCCGTGCGCCTTGGAGATATCTGCACACTGACGAAAAAGAAAAAAGGATGGCTGTCAAAGGTAATCGATATTTTTACCGTGTTTGCAGTGCTCGGCGGGATCGGCACATCCATGGGAATTTCCGCCCCATTGATCTGCAGGATCATAAGCAAAGTGTTTCATATCCCAAATGACGAGAGACTCCTGACCGCGGTGTTCCTCCTCTGGTTCGCCATCTTTACGACAAGTGTGTGGAGAGGGCTGGATAAAGGGATAAAGATACTCAGCGATATCAATATTTATATTGCGATCCTGTTTATCGTCGTCATCATGCTGCTTACCGGCCCGGGAAGGGTGATTGATGTGGAGCTTAACAGCATCGGCCTTTATGTGGACGAATTCTTCCGGATGAGTACGTACACGGATCCTTTCGGGAAAAGTGGATTTCCTCAGCAGTGGACGATCTTCTACTGGGGCTGGTGGCTGTCTTATATTCCGATCATGGGATTGTTCACAGCCAGGATATCACGCGGAAGAACAATACGCCAGGTGATCTTCGGTATGATCGGATACGGTTCGCTTGGCTGTATCCTCAGTTTCTCTGTATTAGGCTGCTATGCGCTGGATCTGCAGATGAGCGGGAAGGCAGATCTGGTCGGCATTTTGCAAACGCAGGGGAATGAGGCTGCGGTGATGGCGATTCTGGAGACGCTTCCGTTTACAGATATACTGTCTCTGCTGTTCTGTGTCGTCGCGATCATCTTCATGGCGACAACGATCGACTCTTCTGCATTTATCCTTGCTTCTGTGACGAGCAGGAATTTAAGAGGAGACCAGGAGCCGGCCAGATGGAACCGGGTAGTGTGGTCCGTCGTATTTGTAGTATTCGCCCTTTCCCTGACAAGGATCGGAGGGCTGGAAACAATGCAGACTGCAAGCGTTCTGACGGGACTGCCGATGATATTTATATGTTTCCTGGTTCTGTATGCTCTTAGGAGAATGGTGAAAGACCGAAAATAAAAGAACGTTTATCTGATAAGTGTATTAGGTGTCTGAGATGTCGATCAGGAGCATTTCAGGCGCCTTATTTATTACAAAAAATGTTACATTTTTATTACAAAAAACTGGTTGACAAATAAGTGCAGTGTGATATACTTTGAAAGTCAAAGTATTTAAGACTCAAAGTAAAATTGATGCGGCAGCTGAGATAAGCGCAAAACGTGGTTTTATGAATGACGTGGACTGAACTGTCGCAATTTGAGAGATTTGGAGAATAGAAATGGTTGGAAAAATATGTGGAACCGGCTCTTACGTACCTCCCCGCGTGATGGATAATGACGATCTGTCTAAAATCGTGGATACGAACGACGAGTGGATACGGGAGAGGACCGGGATCGGAAAGCGTCATATTATTGATGAAGAGACAACTTCATACATGGCGGGCCAGGCTGCGCTGCGCGCCGTGGAACAGAGTGGGATCGATCCGGAGGAGATCGATATGATCCTTGTGGCGACTTCATCATCGGAGACGGTTTTCCCGTGCGCTGCATGTGAAGTGCAGAAAATAATCGGCGCGTCTCACGCGGTGGGCTATGACCTGAACGCGGCCTGTACGGGTTTTGTACTTGCTTTCAACACTGCACAGGCATACATAAGCGCAGGCTTTTGCCGGACAGTGATGGTGATCGGCGCCGACAGTATGAGCAATATGATCGACTGGACAGACAGGAGTACGTGCATCCTGTTCGGAGACGGCGCAGGGGCGGCTCTTCTGAGAGCGGAAGAAGGAAGCCCGGTGCACATGGCGGCTCATTCGGACGGTGTGAAAGGCCCGGCTTTGACAGGACTGAGCAGACACCGTAAGAACTGGGAAAAAGAGCTGGAACCTGACGCAGTGAAAGAATCTTATATCCATATGGACGGACAGGGCGTGTTCAAGTTCGCTGTCCGCAAAGTGCCTGAAATTATAGAAGAAGTCCTGGAAGAAACGGGAAATTCACTTGAAGAGATCGATTATTTTGTCCTCCATCAGGCAAACAGGAGAATCATCGAGGCAGTGGCGAAGCGATTGAAGACAGATATCTCGAAGTTCCCGATGGATCTTGAGGAGTATGCGAATACTTCCGCTGCGACAGTGCCGATCCTCATGGACGAGATGAACCGTAAAGGAATGTTTACAAAAGGACAGAAGATCGTGATGGCCGGATTCGGCGCAGGGCTTACCTGGGCGGCAAACCTGTTCGAGTGGTAAGCCGACTGATCACGGTAATCACCGGCATAAGCCGGATTACAATACATTCTCTCCGCATGGCGGAGCGACACAATCCCCGGGAGGGGAAAATATTTTCAAGTAAGAAAGGAAAAGAGAAACCATGTTAGAGAAGATCAAAGAAATTGTAGCAGACTCATTAAACGCAGACGTTGACACACTTACAGAGGAGACATCTTTCAAAGACGACCTTGGAGCGGATTCCCTGGACCTGTTTGAAATGGTAATGGCATTCGAGGAAGAGTTCGAGGTTGAGATCCCGTCTGAGGACCTGGAGCAGATCAATACGATCGGCGATGTTGTAAAATATCTTGAGGCACACAAATAAGACTGGTTCATTTTAAGAGAAAGAAAGGTTGTAGAGTATGAAAACAAAAGTAACCGAACTATTAGGAATTGAATATCCGATCATTCAGGGAGGAATGGCCTGGGTTGCTGAGTATCATCTTGCAGCCGCCGTATCCGAAGCCGGCGGCTTGGGACTGATCGGTGCTGCGAGTGCGCCGGCTGACTGGGTGCGTGATCAGGTCAGAGAGGCAAAGAAACTCACTGACAAGCCATTTGGAGTAAATATCATGCTCATGAGTCCATATGCGGACGATGTGGCAAAAGTTATTGTGGAGGAAGGCGTAAAAGTCGTTACGACAGGCGCAGGTTCTCCGGAGAAATATATGAAGATGTGGAAAGAAGCCGGAGTCAAGGTGATCCCGGTTATCGCATCTGTTGCGCTTGCAAAGCGTATGGAGAGATGCGGCGCCGATGCACTCGTCGCAGAGGGAACCGAGGCAGGCGGACACATCGGCGAGAATACGACAATGGTACTTGTACCGCAGGTCGTAGATGCAGTGAGTGTTCCGGCCATCGCTGCGGGCGGTATTGCCGACGGAAGAGGGATCGCGGCGGCATTTATGCTGGGAGCCCAGGGCGTACAGATGGGAACTCACTTTGTGGTTACGAATGAATCTCAGGTTCATGAAAATTATAAAGATATGATCATCAAGGCAAGGGATATCGACTCAAGAGTAACGGGACGTTCGACAGGACATCCGGTACGCGCCCTGAGGAATCAGATGACAAAAGAGTATTTACAGAAAGAGCAGGCGGGGGCATCCTTTGAGGAACTCGAACTTCTGACGCTTGGCGGCCTGAGAAAAGCCGTTGTAGACGGCGATGTGAAGACGGGAAGCGTAATGGCAGGACAGATCGCCGGTATGGTCAAAGAAAAGATGTCATGCCATGACCTGATCCAGAAACTTGTAAAAGAGACAGATGACCTGATCGGAGGCAAAGGTTTCTATGAGTAAGATCGCATTTATGTTCCCGGGACAGGGAGCACAGAAAGCCGGAATGGGCAAAGATTTTTATGAACAGAGTGAAACAGCAAGAAAAGTCATCGATAAGGCGACGGAACTGCTGGACATAGATATGAAAGCATTATGCTTTGAAGAAAATGATAAGCTGGATCAGACGGAGTATACACAGGCAGCGCTTGTGACTGTCTGTCTGGCAATGGAACATGTATTGAGAGAGCGGGGCTTAAAGGCTGATGTGACGGCAGGATTAAGCCTTGGCGAGTACTGCGCGATCGCATCGGCAGGCGGAATGAGTACGGAGGACGCCATCACCACAGTGAGAAAGCGCGGCATCCTTATGCAGAACGCGGTGCCGGGCGGAAAAGGAACAATGGCGGCAGTGCTGGGCATGAAAGGTGAGGATATCGAGAAAGTCGTTGATCCGATCGACGGCGTGACGATCGCCAACTACAATTGTCCGGGACAGATCGTTATCACGGGATGGAAAGAGAGCGTGGAGAAGGCGTCGGAGGAATTGAAAGCTGCCGGAGCAAAGAGAGTAATGCCGCTGAACGTAAGCGGCCCGTTCCACTCTCCGATGCTGGAAGAAGCCGGAAGAGAACTGGGACAGGTGCTCGCAGGCGTACAGCTTTCCCCGCTTGAGATCCCTTACGTGACAAATGTAACGGCAGAATACGTGACGGATATTTCCGAGACAAAAGCGCTCCTGGCAAAACAGGTGGCCTCATCTGTGCGCTGGCAGCAGAGTGTGGAGAACATGATCGCCGATGGAGTGGATACATTTGTAGAGATCGGGCCGGGAAGAACACTGGCAGGATTCATGCGTAAGATCAGCCGTGACGTGAAAGTATACAATGTCGGCACATGGGAAGATGTAGACAAGGTGGTAAGTGAATTATGTTAAATGGAAAAGTTGCTGTAGTAACAGGCGCTTCCAGAGGAATCGGAAGAGCGATCGCCATAAAGCTTGCATCCGAGGGCGCGACAGTAGTGATCAACTACAATGGATCTAAAGAGCGCGCGGAAGAAGTGAAAAAAGAGATCGAGGACAACGGCGGAACTGCCGAGATCAGACAGTGTAACGTATCTGATTTCCATGCCTGCGAAGAGATGTTCAAAGAGATCATCGCGACATTCGGAAGAGTGGATATCCTCGTAAATAATGCAGGTATCACAAGAGACGGTCTTCTTATGAAGATGACAGAGGAAGATTATGACGCGGTTCTCGACACGAACCTGAAAGGAACATTTAACTGCATCCGCTTCGTAGCGCGCCAGATGATCAAACAGCGCGGCGGACGCATCATCAATATGGCGTCTGTATCCGGAGTGCTTGGAAATGCAGGACAGGCAAACTATTCTGCGTCAAAGGCGGGCGTGATCGGACTTACAAAGTCTGCGGCAAGAGAACTTGCAAGCCGCGGGATCACAGTAAACGCGATCGCACCGGGATTCATCAATACAGAGATGACAGAAGTGCTTTCAGATAAAGTAAAAGAGGGCGCTGTGGTACAGATCCCGCTGGGGAAATTCGGCGAGACCGAAGACATTGCAAATGCAGCGGCATTTCTGGCAGACGACGGAGCGAGGTATATCACAGGACAGGTGCTGGGCGTAGACGGCGGCATGGCGATGTGATTTAAGTGAGACCTGCATCTCGAGAAAGAAAGGAGCATGCAGAGGTATCTGCAAATGATCATTTCTTTCTCGCGATATTGGGCGAATGCCCTCAGTGAGATGAAGCGAAGCGGAATCGAACTGAGCAGGTCGGAGCAGGTTCCTGCGGACGCGCTTTCGCTCGGGCCGGAACGCAGCGGTACGTAAGGCCGCAAAGGACGCGGCCTAAGTGCTGGCGTTCCTCTACGGTCCTTAGTGACAACGCAGACCGTTCCGGCTGCGTTATTGCAAAAAGGGAACTTGGTTTCAGCGGAAGTTGATGTGAAAGGGGAGCATGATCCTATGGGAAGCAGGATCGTGTGAGATAGTATGTTTTGGAAGAGACAGATGGAACTCTCTGTCTCGGAAAGGGATAGATTTAGATATGGAGAAGAGAAGAGTTGTAGTGACCGGGCTGGGGGCTGTGACGCCGATCGGGAATACGGTGGATGAGTTCTGGACCGGTATTAAGGAAGGCAAGGTCGGGATCGGACCGATCACGAAGTTTGATGCTTCTGATTTCAAAGTTAAGATCGCGGCTGAGGTAAAGGATTTTGTTGCGAAGGACCGCATGGACGCGAAGGCTGCCAAGAGAATGGAGCCATTCTCACAGTATGCGGTGGCGGCTGCAAAAGAGGCGTTTGACGACGCCGGCATCAATATGGAGAACGAAGATCCGTACAGAGTCGGCGTGATCGTGGGCTCCGGTATCGGAAGCCTGCAGTGTGTGGAGACGAACTATGAGAAGATCATCACAAAAGGGCCGAGCAGAGTACACCCGCTGATGGTTCCGCTGATGATCTCCAACATGGCGGCGGGAAATATTTCCATCCAGCTCGGACTGAAAGGAAAATGTACGAACGTCGTGACAGCATGCGCATCCGGAACACATTGTATCGGAGACGCCCTGCGTGCGATCCAGTACGGCGACGCTGACGTAATGGTAGCAGGAGGAACAGAGGCGGCGATCTGTCCCACAGGCATTGCAGGATTTACGGCTCTGACAGCACTTTCCGTAAATCCGGATCCGATGAAAGCTTCCCGTCCGTTCGATCAGGACAGAGATGGATTTGTACTCGGCGAGGGTGCGGGTATTGTTGTCCTGGAGGAACTGGAGCATGCGAAAGCAAGAGGAGCGCACATTTACGCAGAACTTGCGGGGTATGGCGCTACAGGCGACGCATATCATATCACTTCTCCGGCTGAGGACGGAGAAGGCGCGGGAATGGCTATGAAACTTGCTATGGAGGAGGCAGGCGCAGCGCCGGAGCAGATCGATTACATTAATGCTCATGGAACAAGTACACACCACAATGATCTGTTTGAGACAAAAGCGATCAAATTCGCACTCGGCGATGCGGCGAAAAATGTTTCCGTCAACTCTACCAAGTCCATGATCGGGCATCTGCTCGGAGCCGCAGGCGGCGTGGAGTTCGTGACATGTGTCAAGACGATCCAGGATGGATTTATCCATCAGACGGTAGGAACCGAGAATGTGGATCCGGAGTGCGACCTGAACTATACAGTCGGCGCACCGGTCGAGAAAGATGTGAACTGTGTGCTGACGAATTCTCTGGGATTCGGCGGTCATAATGCGACACTGTTGGTCAAGAAGTTTGAAGGGTGAGAGGTGCGTGCAATGAAAGTTGAACAGGTATTGGAATTAGTAAAAGCTGTTTCGGATTCTGAACTTACAGAATTTAAATACGAGGAAGACGGAGTAAAGCTTTCTCTCAAGAAAACAAGCGATAAGATCGTTCAGGTACCGGCGCCTCCTGTACCGATGGCGCCTCCGGCACCACCCGTACCGGCAGCGCCCCCGGCAATACCCGCAGCGTCTGTCCCGGTTCCGCCCGCTGGGGCAGAGGCTCCGACGGCAGTCAGCGCAGCAGACACAGCTGCACCGGCGGCAGGAGACGGCAATCTACCGGCAGATAATATCGTGAAATCCCCTCTTGTCGGCACATTCTATGCGGCGCCGGCAGAAGACGCGGAGCCTTTCGTAAAAATAGGGGACAGCGTAAAAGAAGGTCAGGTACTGGCGATCGTAGAGGCAATGAAGCTGATGAACGAGATCGAAAGTGACTTCACAGGAACCATAAAAGCAATCCTCGTAGAAAACGGTCAGGGCGTAGAATACGGCCAGCCACTCTTTGTAATAAGCTAGTCCGCATGCGCCACAGGGAAGAACACTGTTGCAGGCTTGCCTGCAGACAGAGTTCTGAGATGTGGCATATGGCGATAGCCACACAGCGAGATGAAGCGGCGAAGCATGCGAAATCGAGCTGTAGGCATGCGGACGAGCGGACGGAGCATGCGCGGGCATATGGCACAGAAAGGAAGCAGAATCATGAACAGTTTAAATGTAGAACAGATCCAGGAGATCATCCCCCACAGACACCCGTTTCTTCTTCTTGACAAGATCGAGGACTATGAGCCGGGACAGTATGCCGTGGGATATAAAGCGGTAACATACAGGGAAGATTTTTTTCGCGGACATTTCCCGCAGAAAGCAGTGATGCCGGGCGTGCTCATCCTTGAGGCGCTTGCGCAGACAGGGGCGGTCGCTATTTTAAGCGTGCCGGAGAACAAAGGCAAGATCGCATTTTTCGGAGGCGTACAGAAATGCCGTTTCAAAGGCATGGTATTCCCGGGGGATACGCTGAAACTTGAGACGAAGATCATCAAGAACAAAGGCCCCGTCGGTGTAGGTCAGGCGACGGCATATGTAGACGGAAAGGTAGTTGTCAGCGCAGAGTTGACGTTTATGGTAGGAGAGTAAAAATAAGATGATTGGAAAAGTATTGATCGCAAATCGCGGAGAAATCGCTGTGCGCATCATCCGCGCCTGCAGGGAGATGGGGATCGAGACGGTCGCAGTCTATTCGGAGGCGGACCGTGAAGCGCTCCACACACAGCTTGCCGATGAAGCTGTATGTATCGGACCGGCTCCGTCTTCCGAGAGCTATCTGAATATGCAGAATATCATCAGCGCGACAGTGATCTCAGGAGCGGACGCCATCCATCCGGGATTCGGGTTCCTCTCTGAGAACAGCAGATTTGCAGAGCTGTGCGAACAGTGCAACATTACATTTATCGGACCGAGGTCCGGAGTCATCCAGAGTCTCGGCAATAAATCCGAGGCAAGAAATACGATGATCGCCGCAGGTGTGCCTGTTATCCCGGGCAGTACAGATCCCATCTATGATGCAGAGGAAGGGGCGGGGATCGCGGCTGAAATCGGCTATCCCGTTATCGTAAAAGCGGCGCTTGGCGGCGGCGGAAAAGGGATGCGCGTGGCCCGGACGCCCGAAGAGTTTGAGAACAGTTTCAACACGGCGCAGAAAGAGGCTCAGATGGCATTTGGAGATAATACGATGTACATCGAGCACTTTGTGGAACATCCGCGCCATATTGAATTCCAGATCCTTGCCGACGAGCACGGCAATGTGATCCATCTGGGAGAGCGCGACTGTTCCATCCAGAGGAACCATCAGAAGATGATAGAGGAGTCTCCGTCTGTCGCCCTTACACCGGAACTTCGCGAGAAGATGGGAGAGGCGGCTGTGAAGGCAGCGAAAGCAGCCCGTTATACGAATGCGGGGACGATCGAGTTCCTGCTGGAGAAGAACAATAATTTCTACTTTATGGAGATGAACACAAGGATCCAGGTAGAACATCCGGTTACGGAATGGGTGACGGGCATCGACCTGGTCAAAGAACAGATCCGTATCGCAGACGGAAGACCGCTGAGTTATAAACAGGAGGATGTCCATATCACTGGACACGCCATTGAATGCCGTATCAATGCGGAGAATCCGGCGAAGAATTTCCGCCCGTCCCCGGGGACGATCACGGATATGTATCTGCCGGGCGGCAAGGGGGTCCGCATCGATTCCGCGATCTACAGCGGCTATACGGTTCCCCCGTACTATGACTCCATGCTGGCGAAACTGATCGTACATGCGAAGAACAGAAATGAGGCTATACGCAAGATGCGAAGCGCCCTCGGTGAAGTTATCATTGAAGGGATCGACACGAATGTGGACTATCAGTATGAGATATTGAATCACCCGGATTTCATATCGGGAAATATTGACATTGAGTTTATTGAGCATTTGGGGTAACAGTGCGGCTTTGCGAATGGCGCGGGCTGAATGGTTACCACTTGTCAGAGTGACAGGCAATACCAGGAGGTAATCTCAGATGAATCTGAAAGATATGTTTAAGAAGACAAGCGGCAGATCTCATTATATATCTCTGCGGAATTCCCGCCCGGAAGTACCGACAGGGCTTCTGCGCAAATGCAATAAATGCGGAGCGGCTATCATCGCAGAGGACGTAAAGAACGGCTATTATATCTGTCCGAAGTGCCATGGATATTTCCGGGTACATGCTTACAGACGGATCGAGATGATCGCAGATGAAGGCTCATTTGAAGAGTGGGATAAGGAGATGGATTTTGTCAATCCACTGGATTTCAAAGGATATGAAGAAAAGGTGGAACATCTGAAAGAACGCACGAATCTGAATGAGGCGGTAGTTACAGGGAGAGTCCTGATCGGCGGAGAGCCCGCGGCAGTGGGAGTCTGTGATGGAAGATTCATGATGGCGAGCATGGGGCGGATCGTAGGCGAGAAGATTGCCAGAGCGGTGGAGAGAGCGACCGAGGAGAAGATCCCCGTCATTATCTTTACATGTTCCGGAGGCGCTCGTATGCAGGAGGGAATCGTGTCTCTGATGCAGATGGCCAAGACGTCGGCCGCACTCAAGAAGCACAGCGACGCAGGACAGCTCTATGTGTCCGTGCTTACAGATCCCACGACGGGCGGCGTGACGGCAAGCTTTGCCATGCTCGGAGATATCATTCTTGCAGAGCCGAAAGCGCTTGTCGGATTCGCAGGTCCCCGCGTCATTGAGCAGACCATCGGGCAGAAGCTGCCGAAAGGCTTTCAGCGGTCTGAGTTTCTTCTGGATCATGGCTTTGTGGACCGGATTGTAGAGAGAGAAGAGTTAAAGGATGTGCTCTGCCAGATCCTTAAGATGCATCACTTTGTTGACGCTGCGTCAGTAAAGGCTGCGCTCCGGGATGGCGGCGCGCCTGAAGAGAGTTCCGAAGTGAATGGCGGAAAGAAGGACGATGAGGATCGTTCCGGGGAGAACGGGACAGCGCATAACAAAGAGATGCTAAGCGCCTGGGATCGTGTTCAGATTTCCAGGAAGAAAGACCGGCCTGTAGGAACAGATTATATAGACGCGCTGTTTACGGACTTTATGGAGTTCCATGGAGACCGGTATTTTAAAGATGATCATGCGATCGTCGGAGGGATCGCATATTTTCACGGGATACCCGTGACTGTGATCGCACAGGCCAAGGGAAGGACTACAAAAGAGAATCTGGACCGCAACTTTTCCATGCCGTCTCCGGATGGATACAGAAAGGCCCTCCGTCTCATGAAACAGGCTGAGAAATTCGGTCGCCCGGTCATCTGTTTTGTCGATACACCGGGAGCATTCTGCGGACTTGAAGCGGAAGAGAGAGGACAGGGCGAGGCGATCGCGAGAAATCTGTATGAACTCTCCGGGCTGAAAGTTCCGGTGCTCTCTGTTGTGATCGGTGAAGGAGGGAGCGGCGGAGCGCTTGCCATGGCGGTCGCGGATGAAGTATGGATGCTCGAAAACGCGATCTATTCTGTTCTGTCACCGGAGGGATTTGCAAGTATCCTCTGGAAAGACAGCAAGAGAGCGAGCGAGGCTGCAGAAGTCATGAAGCTGACGGCGGGAGATTTGAAGAGTCTTGGCATTATCGAACAGATTATTGAGGAACCGGAAGAATTCAATGAGGAGACGATCGGAACCGTCTGCAGTGACCTGGATGGCAGGATCGCGGCATTTCTTCAGGAATATACGGGATATGGCGCGGAGGAACTCACAGAGAAACGGTACAGACGTTTCCGTGCGATGTAAACGGCACGGACGCATCTTTGCAGGCGGCCGGGCCGGACTGCGGAAATATGAGGTATGACTATGAAGAATCTGAAGATTGGCAATAAACTTACCCGTGTCCCTCTGATCCAGGGCGGTATGGGTGTCGGCGTAAGCCTTGGAAGGCTCGCCGGTTCAGTTGCAAAAGAGGGAGGCATCGGGATCATATCCAGTGCACAGATCGGATACAGAGAAAAGGATTTCGATGAAGATCCGGCCAAAGCCAATTTAAGAGCGATCGGAACCGAGATGCGCAGAGCACGCTCGATTTCACCGGACGGGATCATCGGTTATAATGTAATGACTGCATTAAAGGAACATGCAGCACATATAAAAGCGGCAGTAAAGGCCGGGGCGGATATCATCGTGTCGGGCGCAGGACTGCCGGTGGATCTTCCGGCGCTCACGGAGGGAAGCAATACAAAGATCGCTCCCATCGTATCTACAGACAAATCAGCGAATGTGATCCTTAAGTATTGGGACAGAAAATATAAAAGGACGGCAGATCTTGTCGTGATCGAGGGCCCTCAGGCGGGCGGACATCTCGGCTTTAAGACAGAGGAACTTGCAGGATATACGCAGGAGACATACAGCGAGGAAATCCGGCGTATCATCCGGACTGTAAAGAAATACAGCGATAAGTATGGTGTTGATATTCCTGTCGTGGTCGCAGGCGGCATCTACGACAGCAGCGATGTGAAACGCGTCATGGAGCTGGGAGCAGACGGAGTACAGGTGGCGACACGTTTCGTAACAACAGAAGAGTGCGACGCCGATATCCGATATAAAGAAGCGTATATCAAGGCTTCCAGAGAAGATATCGCGATCGTGAAAAGTCCGGTAGGCATGCCGGGCCGGGCGATACTGAATCCGCTGATGCGCCGGGTGGCGGACGGGGTGAAGATCCCTCACAGTCCATGTCACAGATGTCTGGAGAAGTGCAGACCTGCTGATATTCCGTACTGTATTACGGACGGACTGATCCATGCGGTGAAGGGAAACATTGAAGAAGGTCTGCTCTTCTGCGGAGCGAAAGCGTGGAGGGCACAGAAGATCGATACTGTAAGAGAAGCGGTCCGGGAATTATTTGCCTGATGGAAAATATCGCAGAACTCTCGATATTCCATGGACGGCACGACTGACCGGAAGAAAGGAGAAATCCGATGGATCCACACGAAACGATTAATGATATCCTCGTAAATCTGTTCAATGATATATTAAAGCTGGAAGAAGAAGCGATCATTACGGATGAATATAAGGACATCACGAATAATGATATGCACATTATAGAGGCGATCGGGCTGACCGGTGAGAACACCATGTCAGCGGTGGCCAAAAAGCTGGGGATCACAGCCGGTTCTCTTACAACATCGGTCAACAGTCTTGTCAATAAGAAATATGTAACGAGACAGAGGAGCGAAGAAGACAGGCGCGTTATATTTCTGCGGCTGACGGAGAAAGGCAAAAGAGCATATGAACATCACAGAGATTATCACCGACAGATGACAGATGCTGTTGTCAGCCGGCTTGATGAAAATGAAATTCCGATCTTGATGAAGACGCTCGCCGGATTGTCAGAATTTTTCCGCGGTTACAACGACAAAATAAAGATTTAGCGGAAAAAGTAAAAAAATTTGACCTTTTTCAAAAAATGATGTACAATCCCCTATGGAACTTGAGGATTGAGTTGAATATTTCGGGACGCGGCCATGCCAGGACCGCAGTCGAAAATACTTGGTGAGTTATTTTAGGAGGGACAAGTATTATGGCAGTAAAGAAGACGAATTCAACAGCAAAGACGACGGCTAAGACAGCAAAGGCAGAACCTGCGAAGACTGAGACAAAGACAGTCAAAGCAGAGCCGGCAAAAGCGGCTGGCAAGGCTGTGAAGACAGAGAATGCGAAAGCGATCGAGACGAAGAAAGACACAACGAAGAAGCTTGAGACAAAAGCAGCAGTTTTAGTAGATACACCGGCAGAAGACAAGAAGACGACTGCTACAAAGAAGACAGCAGCAAAGAAGACAACGACAGCGAAGAAGACGGCGGCAAAAAAGACAACGACAAAGAAGACGACAACAAGGAAGGCAACGTCAAAGAAAGCTGAGATCAAGATGGAGATGTTCCTGCAGTTCTCCGGCAAGGAGTATACACAGGAAGAAATCCTCCAGAAAGTGAAGGATATCTGGACATATGATCTGAACAACAATGTAGACGATATCAAAGACGTACAGATCTACCTGAAACCGGAAGAGTCCGCAGCATACTATGTTGTAAACGGCAACACGACCGGAAAAGTAATACTCTAACAGAAAAAAAGAACAGCGTATGTGTGATCCCCTTTGCATTATGGACATTTCTCCGTGCAGAGGGGATTTTCCACATGTGGGAATTTTCTGGCGGACGTGGTACAATAAAAGACAGATAACTCTTATGACAAAAGGAAATGGAGATGGCCGGGATGGAAGAGAAACGGAGTAATAAACAGAAGGAAAGACTGGAGCAGCAGATAAGATTTATCCTTGAAGCGGACAAAGTGAAAAATATCTTTCGGCAGACTTATCTTGCAGATGGAAACCGGAAGGAAAATGACGCCGAGCATTCATGGCATCTGGCGTTGTCCGCTGTGCTCCTGAAAGAGCATATGGATGAAGACGTGGATCTGACAAAGGTAATGATCATGGTCCTGATCCACGATCTCGTGGAGATTGACGCCGGAGACACTTATGCTTACGATGCCGAGGGCGCAGCGACTAAGAGAGAGCGGGAAGTAAAAGCCGCTGACCGTATCTTCGGGCTCCTTCCCGATGATCATGGGACTTATTTTCGCATGCTCTGGGATGAGTTTGAGGAGTACGAAACTGCGGACGCGAAGTTCGCCCATCTGCTGGATAATTTCCAGCCGCTTCTCCTGAACGACGCCTCGGATGGAAGGAGCTGGACAGAGCACGGCGTTCACAGATCCCAGGTGTGCAGAAGAAATGAGAGGATTCCCGAAACGTCCGGGATCGTGTGGGATAAGATGCTGGAGATCATGGACAAACATATCGAAAAGGGACATCTCAAGGCTGATTAACAGACAAAAGGAAAGGATGAGCGCGTGATGTATGAAAAAGAGATCGGACAGCTTCAGAAGATTGTAGACGACAGCAGCCGTATTGTGTTTTTTGGCGGCGCCGGTGTCTCCACGGAGAGCGGGATACCGGATTTTCGCAGTGCGGACGGCATCTACCATCAGAAGTATAAGTATTCGCCGGAACAGGTAGTAAGCCACAGCTTTTTTATGAGGTATCCTGAAGTATTTTATGATTTTTATAAGCAAAAGATGATGGCTCTGGACGCAGAACCGAATCCCGCGCACAGGAAACTGGCGGAGCTTGAGAAGGCGGGGAAGCTCACGGCAGTAGTGACGCAGAACATTGACGGCCTGCACCAGGCGGCCGGCAGCAGGACTGTCTATGAACTGCACGGCAGCATTCACAGAAACTACTGCATGGAGTGCGGAAAATTCTATGACGCCCGTTATGTGAAGGAGGCGGCCGGCGTGCCTCGCTGTGAATGCGGCGGGATCATCAAGCCGGACGTCGTCCTCTACGAGGAAGGCCTTGACCAGAATGTGATCCAGGGGGCGGTTCAGGCAATCGCATCGGCCGATACGCTTATCATAGGAGGAACATCTCTGGTGGTATATCCTGCGGCAGGATTTATCGATTATTTCCGTGGAAGACATCTGGTCGTCATCAATAAATCGTCCACTGGGAGAACCGTTCGCGCCGAACTCTCCATCTCTGCACCGATCGGGGAGATCATGAGCGGGATCACGGTATAGCCGCTGCAGCAGACGACAGGCAGCGGGCGCTTTTGGCTGCATCAGAAACAGTATGTATAAATGACGTCTGCGGCAAATAATACGAGCAGAAAGAGGCTGACTGTGTAAAGTGTCCTGTCGGACATTCTGTCGGTCAGCTTTTTAAACAGCGGCTGAAGAATATAGAGGAAGATCATGCCTCCGATCCCGAAACGGATACTCGGATTCAGCGCGATGCGTCCCTGGAAATTAAAGGAAAAGCGTGTGTAATCCCACAGCCATCCGCCCTGTGTGAATTCCATGATATAGCTGGCAATAAGCTCCAGCACGGTAGTGATGGCCACGATGCTGATGAAGACAAGCAGGGGCGTGATCAGTATCTTTCCCAGATACAGGCGCTTCTTCTGAAGCCCTCCGAGACACAGGATAAGGATAAGCGCCCCCACTCCGTATATGATGCAGTACGGACCGAAAAGAACGCCGCGGTTCGAGAAGCCCCATCGGTATACGACGACCTCAAGAAAAACTTCATAGATCCATCCGAGGATGGAGTACATCATAAAATAAATATAGTATTCTGCGAAATTCCTTCGTATGCTCTGATTCATATTTCTCCCTCTGTAAATCTACGTAATTTTGTCAATATGCCGGCAGTTTCTCCCGTCTTTTCTCAGCGTTCCCATCTCCCGGATGCTCCGCAGGGGAGCACAAGTCCGGATCTGGTCACGGGAAGTCCGATTTCCTGCGATTCTACATGCCCGTTCCACGGTCTTAGTTCCGTCGCGATCATATACGTGAGTACTGACGGGGCAAGCCCCGTAGTATATGAATTTACAAGGAAGAACAGGGCGTCTTGCGACAGGAGTTTCGTACACAGTTTAATGAGCGGGTGGATCATGTCCTCTATCTTCCATATCTCACCCTTAGGACCTCTCCCGTAGGAGGGGGGATCCATGATGACGGCATCGTAAGTGTTTCCACGGCGAATCTCTCGTTCGACGAATTTTACGCAGTCGTCTACCAGCCAACGTACAGGAGCCTCTTTCAGCCCGGAAGAAACCGCGTTTTCCTTAGCCCATGTCACCATCCCTTTGGATGCGTCTACATGAGTGACGTGCGCTCCCGCCGCTGCGGCTGCCAGTGTGGCACCTCCGGTATAGGCGAACAGATTCAGGACTTTGACCGGGCGTCCGGCGCGCCGGATCTTATCAGAGAACCAGTCCCAGTTGGTCGCCTGTTCGGGAAAAAGTCCGGTATGTTTGAAACTGAATGGTTTCAGATTGAAAGTCAGGGAGCCGTAGCGGATCTGCCACTGTTTCGGCAGGCTTAAGAACTCCCATTCTCCGCCCCCTTTTTTACTCCGGTGATAATGTCCGTTCATATGACGCCATCCGCGGTCCTCCCTCGGCGTGTCCCATATGACCTGAGGATCGGGACGAACCAGGATATAATCCCCCCATCGCTCCAGTTTTTCACCTCTTGAACAGTCTATGACCTCGTAATCTTTCCAGTTATCCGCGATCCACATAAATATTTCCCTTCTAACTTAAATATGAAAATTTGTCGGGCAATACAGTTTGCCTGTATATTCAGAAATAAACTGTAACCGTCAAGTGATTATAGCACAGATGCGACAGAAAGGGCAATGGACGGCTGGAAAAGTATGTGATATACTTGATGGAACAGCTGAAAAAACTGACGGCGTGAGTCGGACGAAGGGATAAGGAGCGTGATAAGAATGATCACAGTAAATGCAATGGGCGATATCTGCCCGATTCCGGTAGTAAAAACGAAAAAAGCGCTCGGAGAGCTGAACGGTCCGGGAGAGATCGAAGTTCTGGTGGATAATGAGACGGCGGTAAAGAACGTGACGAAGATGGCGAAGAGTTCCGGGGCTTCTGCAGAATCAGAACAGCTCGGCGAAAAGCAGTACCGTGTGCTGATCACAGTTGGAGAGGCGGCAGAGCAGCTTAAGGACGGACAAGGCGCAGGCAGAAAGCTGCAGACTCAGCCGGATGACGCCACAGGCTGCAGGACATGCACAGGGACAGTGGTCGCAGTCGGTTCTGACCGGATGGGCGAGGGGAGTGAGGAACTTGGCCGTATCCTTATAAAGAGTTTTCTCTTTGCACTGACACAGCTTGACGATCTGCCGGATAAAATCCTTTTCTACAACGGCGGAGCAAAGCTGACGGTCGAGGGATCGGAAAGCCTCGAGGATCTTAAAGTTCTTGAAGAGCAGGGCGTGGAAATCATGACATGCGGGACATGCCTGGATTTTTATGGGATTAAAGACAAGCTCGCGATCGGCAGCGTGACGAATATGTACAGCATCGTGGAGACGCTGCAGAGCGATATGAGCGTGATACGTCCGTGACAGGAGGTGCAGGAAGATGCAGGATGAGATCCGTCTGACACAGTTTGCCAAACATGGAGGATGCGCTGCGAAGATCGGCCCGGACACACTCTCAAGAGTACTCGGACGTCTGCCGAAATTCAGCGATCCCGATCTGATCGTCGGATTTGAGACGTCAGATGACGCAGCCGTATATAAGATCACAGACGATGTGGCGGTGATCCAGACACTTGACTTTTTCACGCCGGTGGTGGACGATCCGTATACGTTCGGCCAGGTGGCGGCGACAAATGCATTAAGCGACGTATATGCAATGGGCGGGGAGCCGAAGATCGCGCTCAATATCGTATGTTTTCCGGGAGATCTTGATCCGGATATTCTGGGCGAGATACTGCGAGGGGGTGCGGACAAGGTAAGAGAGGCGGGCGCCGTCCTTGTGGGCGGACATTCGATCCAGGACGATGTGCCAAAGTACGGCCTGTCTGTTGCGGGGCTCGTACATCCGGACAGGGTATATAAGAATTTCGGCTGCAGGAAAGACGATGTGCTGATCCTTACAAAGCAGCTTGGAAGCGGCGTAGTCAACACCGCAGTGAAAGCACAGATGGCCTCGCCCGGGGCGGAGGAAGAAGTGATCCGTGTCATGACAACGCTGAACCGGAAGGCGAAAGAAACGGCGGCTGGCTTTACCGTGCATGCGTGTACGGATGTGACCGGATTCGGACTGCTGGGGCACTGCTCGGAAATGGCAGATGCAAGTCGGGCCAGGATAGAGATCGGCGTAAAGGGCATTGCCTTTATGGATGGGGCAAAAGAGTATGCCGCGATGGGGCTGATCCCGGGCGGGGCGTACAGAAATCAGGAGCATGTAAGCGGTCTTCTCGATGCGGGAGACGTAGATGAGGTCTATGTTGATCTGCTCAGTGATCCGCAGACGTCAGGAGGTCTTCTGTTTGCCGTGCCGGAAGAGGAGGCAGAAGATATGCTGCGCGCATTTGAACGCGCGGATCTGGGGACAAAAGTCTCTGTGGTCGGAAGAGTAACCGACAGCGGAGTGGACAGGCCGGGGATCTGCCTGCGCGACAAGGCGGAGATGAGATGAATCTAAAGCAGCCAAAGGAGAGAAAATCTATGATCTACATGGATAATGCGGCTACGACGTTACATAAGCCGGATGCTGTCAAAGATGCTGTGGCCGCCGCGTTTGATATAATGGGAAACGCCGGGAGAGGCGCGTCAGAGCCTGCTCTGGACGCTTCGCGGATCATCTATGGAACGCGGGAGAAGCTGGCTCGTTTGTTTCACGCGGAGTCTCCGTCAAGGATCGTGTTTACGGCAAATTCGACAGAAAGTCTCAATATTGCCATAAAGGGGCTGTTCCGTCCGGGAGACCATGTGATCACCACAGTGCTTGAACATAATTCTGTATTAAGACCGCTGTATGAATGTCAGGCGCTTGGGACAGAGCTTTCAATCCTTGGATGCGATGAAAAGGGAAACATCTCATATGACGATATGGAGAACGCTGTAAAAAGTAATACAAAAGCTGTCGTCTGCACACATGCGTCCAATCTGACCGGAAATATGATCGATCTGAAAAAGGTGGGAGAGATCGCAGAGCGGCACGGGCTGCTCTTTCTCGTGGATGCGTCCCAGACAGCAGGCGTCTGGCCCATTGACGTGCGGGAGGCAGGGATAGACGTGCTCTGCTTTACCGGCCACAAAGGACTGCTGGGGCCACAGGGGACCGGTGGGATGTATGTGAAGACCGACGTTCATATCCGTCCGCTTCTCTCGGGAGGGAGCGGGATTGATACATACAATCCCCGCCATCCGTCTCAGATGCCTGCGGCTCTGGAAGCGGGCACGCTGAACGGGCACGGTATCGCGGGACTTGGCGCGGCGATCTCCTATCTCGAGGAGAACGGTCTGGATGAGATACGCTCAAAAGAGCTTTCTCTGATGCACCGGTTTTATGAAGGGATTTCCGGCATTCCCGGTATTAAGGTCTATGGGGATTTCAGCACGCAGAACCGTGTGGCGGTCGTATCGTTTAATATCGGGGATTATGACTCTTCGGAGGTCAGCGATGAGCTGAATGTGAAATATGGGATCGTGACACGTCCGGGAGCTCACTGTGCGCCGCTGATGCACAGAGCGCTCGGGACTGTGGAACAGGGGGCCGTCAGGTTCAGCTTCTCCCATTACAACACGGAAGAAGAAGTCAACACCGCCATCCGGGCGGTGGAAGAACTGGCACGGGAATAGGAGAGACGCCTTTGCCGTGGCGATAAAATGAGAAGAAGGATATTATGCGAAAAAAGGAACGAAAACTTGTAGTCACTTTTCATACAACGGCAGACGCCATGGCCATGGAGAAAACCTGCCGGGAACAGAACGCTCCCGGCAGGCTGATCCCCGTGCCGAGAGAAATCTCGGCCGGATGCGGACTTGCATGGTGCGCGCCGCTCGATGCGCGAGAAGAGACGCTCTCTGTTATGGAAAAGAACGGCATCCGGCAGGAAGAACTGCACGAGTGTATGCTGTGACCATTTCTTTATCACATTTACAACACAGAAACGTCACAGAATCCTGTTACCTTTGTAAACGTGTAAATAACCGTTTGGGAGGGTAAGGTTTTGATCGAAGTGAGGAATCTGGTAAAAAAATATGGGACTCATCTGGCCATAGACCACCTGGATTTTAAGATTGAATCCGGGAGGATCTATGGCTTTTTAGGTCCTAACGGCGCCGGAAAATCAACGACAATGAACATTATGACAGGATATCTCGGCGCAACCGAGGGCGAGGTGCTCATAGATGGACACGATATCCTGAAAGAGCCTGAAGAGGCAAAGAAGCATATCGGGTATCTGCCGGAGCAGCCGCCGCTCTATATGGATATGAAAGTGCGTGAATATCTGGATTTTGCCGCGGAGCTGAAAGGAATCGACAGACAGAAGCGTGAGGAGCAGATTACAGAGGCGGAGAAAATGGTGAGGATCGAGGATGTAGAACACAGGCTGATCCGGAACCTTTCAAAAGGATACAGACAGAGAGTCGGACTGGCACAGGCAGTCCTCGGTTTTCCCGAGACGATCATCTTAGATGAGCCGACCGTGGGCCTTGATCCGAAACAGATCATAGAGATAAGGAGTCTGATACGCGGACTGGCGAAGAGACATACGATTATACTGAGTTCGCACATCCTCGCGGAGGTGCGGGAGGTCTGCGACTATATTCTCATCATTTCCAGAGGACGCCTTGTGGCGAGCGACACGCCGGAGAATCTGGAAAGGATGCTGGGCGAACACGAGCAGGTGGAAATCGAAACCTATGCGCCGCCCTCAGAGATTCGTCTCATACTCAAGAACGTGCCGGGGATCGAAAAGATCGAGACCAGGGCGGCCAATGACAGTACAACGTCTGCCGTGATCAAAGAAAAACAAGGTGAAGATATCAGGGAACGTGTTTTTCGGGCATTTGCCGGCGCGGGGGTTCCTCTCCTGACGCTCAGAGCGACAGGGACGACGCTGGAGGATGTGTTTATGGAGCTTACACAGAAAGATTCTGTGCCGGAACCACTCACAGATGGCAATACGAAATGGGAGGAGGCTGAAGACGATGCTGGCAGTCTATAAGAGAGAACTCAGGTCATACTTTCAGTCGATGGTGGGATGCGTGTTTGTGGCATTTCTCATTGCATTTACAGGGATCTATTTTATGGCCTACAATATGACGGCGGGGTATCCGTATTTTTCGTACACACTTTCCGGTTCTCTGATCGTATTCCTTGTGGGGATACCGCTCATCACGATGCGGAGCTTTTCAGAAGAGAGGAAGAATAAGACGGACCAGCTCCTGTTCACGGCTCCGGTAAGTCTCTGGAAGATTGTTGCCGGAAAATATCTTGCAATGGCCACGGTGATCGCTATACCGAATGTGATCTTCTGTATCTTTCCACTTATCATAATGTCTCAGGGAACTGCATACCTTACGGTGGACTATATCTCAATCGGGTTGTTCTTCCTTCTGGGATGTGTCTATGCAGCGATCGGGATGTTCCTT
The DNA here is from genome assembly GCA_949294665.1 of uncultured Eubacteriales bacterium. Taxonomy (GTDB): domain Bacteria; phylum Bacillota; class Clostridia; order Lachnospirales; family Lachnospiraceae; genus Mediterraneibacter. The sequence continues at coordinate 12,019 of CASFID010000003.1, read as the reverse complement.
TCATCGCTGACAGAGAGCCAGATTATCGCATTTATCAGCACGTTCGGCATCCTGCTGGTACTTTACCTGTGGGACGGACTGCTTACTATGCTTCCTTCCTCCGCCCTGAGCGGCCTGGTGGGAGTGCTTATCCTGGTGACTGCCGCTGCCTTCTATATCTGGCATATGACGGGCAATGCAGTTCTTTCCGGAGGGATCGAGGCGATCGGAGCCGCTGTGGCTGTTATCGTGTACGCCGCAGACCCGGAAGTATATGAAAATCTTCTGCCTGATCTCCTGGGCAGACTGGCGCTTGCGGATGTATTTACAGACGTTACTTCCAACAGTATCGTCGATCTGACCGGGATCGCACTGTATCTGTCGATCATCGCTGTATTTGTATTCCTGACAATACAGTCGATCCAGAAAAGACGCTGGAGTTAGGAGGGAAATGCCGTGAATAAAATAAAAAATATAAATATCAGGAATCTGTTTCGCAGTTCCGGGACAAAGCACGGGGTATACAGTGTGGGCCTTACCGTGCTGGTGATCGCCGTTGTGATCGTTTTTAACCTCATCGTGGGACAGATCCCGGAGGCCTACAGAAATATGGATGTGAGCAGTACAAAGATCTATGAGATATCAGACACGACAAAAGAACTGCTCTCAAACCTCGACAAAGAAGTCGATATGACAGTGCTTGCCGTAAAAGATGAAACAGACGACCGGATCACAACCTTTTTGAGCCGCTACGATGCTCTGTCCGACAAAATCAATATGGAATGGATCGATCCGGTGCTCCATCCGTCAGCTCTGACGGAATACGACACGAGTGAAGATACGATTGTTATCTCCTGCAAAGATACCGGAAAGACAACGACAGTTTCCTTCAGCGATATCCTTGTGATGGATGAATACTCTTATTATTACTATGGAACGGAGTCTTATACCGAATTTGACGGAGAAGGACAGCTCACAAGCGCCGTAAACTATGTGACAAACGATGTGGACCGGACGATATATCAGACGAGCGGACACGGGGAGGGAACGCTGTCCGATACGATCACCGATCTGATGGAGAAGAACAGTTACACCCTGGCAGAACTCAATCTCCTGATGACGACGTCCATTCCGGAGGACTGTGATCTTCTGCTCATGTACGCCCCGGCGACAGATCTCTCAGAGGATGAAGCCGCAATGCTCGGAGATTATCTCGCCGGAGGCGGAAAGGTCATGATACTGTTCAAAGATACGGAACCGGCGGATATGCCGAACCTGACTTCTCTTCTGGCGGAATACGGAATGGAGATGTCTGACGGATATATTGCGGATCCGACAAGATGCTACCAGGGAAATTATTATTACATTTTCCCCGAGCTTTCCGTATCGGGGGATATGGCTTCCGGTATCTCATCGCAGATGGTGCTGCTGACATACGCGCAGGGCATGAACCTGGTCGATCCTGCGAGAGACACGATCTCGACGAGTTCATTTATGTCCTCCTCCGACCAGTCTTACGCGGTGACTGAGGAGACGCAGGAACAGGCGTCCTATGCTCTGGGCGCTGTGGCCGTGGAGACGATCAGCACGGAGGAAGAGACAGAGGATGCGCTGGAGAGCAGGCTGACTGTGATATCGGCGGGAAGTCTTATCGACCAGACGATCACGGATACATTCCCGCAGCTTGAGAACACGCAGCTCTTTATGAATGCTGTGACGGCGAATTTTGAAGGCGTGCAGAACCTCTCTATAGAAGCGAAGAGCCTTGGGGTAGAGTACAACACGGTACAGCATGCGGGGCTGTTCAGCTTCCTTGTGATATTCGGCATCCCTGCAGTGATACTTATCGGAGGATTCGTGGTATGGTTCAGGAGGAGAAAGGCATGAGAAACAAGAAAGGCATCCTGGCACTTGCCGCAGTCCTGATCGTACTCCTGGCGGTTTATCTGGGGCTTCGGACCTGGAACCGGGAGAGGGAGGAGAAAGCGGAAGAAAAGGAAGCGGCGTCAGAGATCTGTGTGACGGACACAGATGCCTCGGATATAGTCTCGATCAGATTCGATGTGGGAAACGGCGAGATGGAGTTTGAAAAAGAGGATGGCGAATGGTATTACACCCGGGACACAGATTTCCCGCTTCAGCAGAGCTATCCTGAAGGCATGGCTGAGACGGCGGGAAGCATCCGGGCGGTGAGACAGCTGGAAGACGGCGATTCCATGGCGGACTATGGACTTGAGGAACCGACATACACGCTGGAGTATACGGATACAGAGGGCGCTGTCACGCAGATCCGGTTCGGCGATACGACCGGGGAAGACTACTATGTGACTGTCGGGGATACCGGAATCGTATATACAGTAGCAGGTACGGTCATGAACTCTTTTAACTATACGCTTGAGGACATGGCGCAGCTAGACAACTATCCGAGCATCGGAAGCGGCAACCTTCTAAAGGTAGAAATCACAGAGGACAATGAGACGACAACCTATGACAGTTCCGGGGAAGACCAGACGGAGGACATCGCGGCTATAGCGGGCGGCCTGGGCGCTGTGACGCTCTCGGAGGCGGCAGATTATTCGGTAGAGGATAAAGACCTGGCCGGATATGGTCTGGATGAGAAATCGCGTGTCACGGTCGAAGTGACCTATACAAAGGACGAAGAAGAACAGGTGATGACTCTTTATATAGGAGGAGAAGACGGAGACGGGAACCGTTATGTGATGCTCAACGATTCCAGGATCGTATATCTTATATCCGAAGAAATATGCGACAATATACTGAATATTTAATAGTATTTTAATTGACTTTGCAGGGAAAACAGAGGAAAATATATCCCGTATCGTACGTCAGACAAGAGAGGTACGACGGCCTGCCTGTTCCCGGAATGGAAGGAAAAACAGATCGGGGCCGCAGGATGGGCAGCTTATGGATGATAAAAGGATGGATGGAAATGAAAGAAAGATTTATACGTTTTATGCAGGGTAGATATGGGATCGATCAGCTCTCGAAGTTTCTTCCCATCACAGGGTTGATCATCGTGATCGCGTCCTCATTTCTCGGGGGCAGACCGATCGCGCTCATACTCTATTTTGTGGGCTGGATATTAGTGATATACTGTTATTTTCGGGTATTTTCCCGCAATGTGGCAAAACGGTACGCCGAGAATCAGTCATTTTTGACGAGAACATATAAGATCAGGAATTTCTTCCAGAAACAGAAGAATATATGGCAGCAGAGGCGTGTATATCATATCTATACGTGTCCGTCCTGCAGACAGAAGATCCGTATCCCGAAAGGAAAGGGAAAGATCGAAGTGCGCTGCCCGAAATGCGGGACGACATTTATTAAGAAAAGCTGATCAGACTGTGAAAGGGAGAGAAGAAATGTCAGATCCATACAGTGTACTGGGGGTGGACAGAAATGCATCGGATGACGAGATAAAGAAAGCATATCGGAAAATGAGCAGGAAATACCACCCTGACGCCAACATTAACAACCCCCACAAAGAAGAAGCCGAAGCCAGGTTCAAAGAAGTCCAGCAGGCTTATCGTCAGATCATGGACGAGAGGGAGCGGGGCTTCGGTTCCGGAGGATACGGATCCTTCGGCGGCTTCGGCGGAGATCCTTTCGGCAGTGCGGGACAATATGGAGGTAACGGCGGACAAAGCGGCGGGACGGAGGAAGACATCCATCTGCGGGCCGCGGCCAATTATATACGGAGCGGCCATTACAGAGAGGCGCTCAATGTCCTTGACGGGATCACGGAAAGGAGCGCACTGTGGTACTTCTACAGTGCGTCCGCCAATTCCGGTCTGGGAAACAATGTGACCGCTCTTGAGCAGGCGCGGGAAGCCGTCAGGCTGGATCCGGGCAATGCCCAGTACCAGATGCTCCTGCAGCGTATTCAGAACGGGGAGACATGGTATCAGCAGTATCGGAGCGCATACGGTTATCCCGGTACGTTTGATACAAGCTGCTGCACCAAACTGTGCGTGGCAAATATCCTGTGCAATCTCTGCTGTGGCGGAAGCGGGCTGTGCTGCGGTGGATATGGGGGCGGATATTATGTCTGAATATCGCGCATGCCCAAAGGATCTTACAGACTTCTGACCGCCCCTATCCCGAGACCTCCCGGTCCTACATGGGTTCCGATGCTCATGGTGAGCGGAAAATAGACAAGTTCCATATCGGGAAAATTCTTTTTCATTTCTTTTTTAAATTCTTCAAGCTTATCAGGATCCATCATCGTGTTGGCTATCCCGAGTTTCAGATTGCCCTGTTCTCTTAGATGAGAGAACCTGGACTCGATGTCGGATCTCACAGCTTCGAGCATGATGCGGAAAGCAGACTTCATTCCCCTCGCCTTCGCATAGGAGTCAAGTTTGTCGCCCTGGATCGTGAGCACAGGCTTGAGCTTCAGGACAGTTCCTACAGCGGCGGCGGCAGCAGTAATGCGCCCGCCTCTTTTTAAATATTCCAGAGTATCCACCGCGATATAGATCGTGGCGTCCATTGCCTCTTTTTCAAGGATTTCTTTTATCTCTCGGGCTGACCGGCCTGAATCTGCCAGTGTTTTCGCTTCCAGTACCGCAAGTGCCTGCGTGACAGAGATCCGGTGATTATCTACAACGAAGACTTTGTCCTGAAAGGGCTCGTCATCCGCGAGAAGAAGTGCAGTCTGGCATGTGTTGCTGAGTCCCGACGACATAGGGATGAAAATGATCTCATCGTATGTCTCAAGCAGGCTGTCCCACATGGAAGCGACGTCGCCCGGAGAGGGCTGTGAAGTAGTGATAACAGAACCGGAGATCTGCCTGCTGTAAAATTCTTCCGCAGTGATATCGATCCCCTCAAAATATGTCCTGCCATCAATAATGATCGGCATGGGGAGAACATGGATCCCGTACTGCTCCTGCTCTGAGGGCATGATCCCACAGTTACTGTCTGTCATGATCGCGATTCCCGACATAATATCACTCCTCAAATGAAAACTTATTATCCATTTAACTGGATTGACCGTTATTATAACAGGTGTTAAAATTATAGCAAAATCACCGTCTAATAACAATTAACAAAAAAAGGAATATGTTAGTTAATTATACAGAATAAGGGAAATGTAAGGAAATGGAAGATAAGAGGATCATAAAAACAAAGCGCAGTCTGAAAAAGGCAATGACAGAGATGCTGGATAAAAAAGATTTTGAACATATTACGATCACAGAATTATGCCGTGAAGCGGATATCAGCAGGATTACTTTCTATACACACTATAGCGATAAGTATGCCCTGCTTGATGAGATTTTTGACGACATGCTTCAGATCGGGACCGAGGATTATCGCCGGAGACAGGCTGAGAAAAACCCTGCAAAGAAGCTGGCGGCCGGCTATGTGAATATGCTGGAAGCAATACTTGAACTGTACTATGACAGGTTCGACTTTTTTCGCCATACAAACCCGGAGGAAAATCCATATCTTGCCTCGCGCCTTTACAGTATCATCCTGGAGACGGTGGAGATGCACACGCTTCATGTGAAGAAACGACTGCATCTGAAATATTCGCCGAAAAAGATAGCAGGATTTGTCTGTTACGGAATGCTTGGATTTGTCAACGAATGCCATGAGGAGGACACGCCTCTGGAAGAAATCCGGCAGCAGGCGCGGACGCTTCTGACGGATCTTCTTAAATCCGGCATATTGACAGAGTGTGAAAAGTAGAGGAAGCAGATAGATCCGTACACGAAAAATGGAAGCAACGGGGCTCGAACCCGTGACCTCTCGCGTGTGAGGCGAACGCTCATCCCAGCTGAGCTATGCTTCCATATCCAATATTATAGCACTTCACAGTAAAAATGCAAATATAAAAACAGAGAATCCTTCATCGCTAAAGGATTCTCTGACCTTCATCTAATGCGGAAGAAGAGACTTGAACTCTCAAAAATTCCAGTATAAATCCCGTATTTACAACGGTTAAAGCGTTTCGTGTTGCATTTCGTGTTGCATCTTTTCAAAGTATTTCAGCGCTTTATTCTCCATCTTTTTCTGAACCTCAGGAAGAGCGTGCCGGTATACTTCTTTCAAGACAGAATCATTTCCCCATCCGCCTGACTGCATGATATACGCATCAGGAATACCCAGGGCGTGCTGGATTGAGGCGTTATAGTGCCGCAGGTCATGAAAGCGGAAATGAGGGAGTCCGGCGCGCTTCAGGACTGTTTTGAACCGGTTTGTAATATCATTTGGAGTCAGCCCTACAGTATTGCCGGGAAGCGCCCGGAATTTGTCTGCTGCAAAGCCAGGTACAGTTACATACCGATCTCCGGCATATGACTTCGGAGCCTTTACGATCCACTCTGATTTATCGTTGAGCACCATTGTCCGAGAAATATGGAATGTATTTCCGGTTAAATCGGTTTCCTTATCCAGTGCACAGATTTCCCCGCGGCGCATAGCCCCGAATGCAGCCAGAAGAACAGGAACCTCCATGATGGTTCCCGATATTTCCTGCAGGAGTCGTTTGATCTCCTTTTCTGTCGGCACATAGATGTCTGAGTGGAGTTTCTTCGGCAGGACAACCTGCAGACGAATATCAGGGCAATAACGGTTCATTACGGCCGTGATCAGCCCGTTCATATCCCGGATCGTTTTAGGCGACAATCTGAGAGCTGCTGCATTGATCTCAGCCTGAATGATGTCCTGAGTGATTTCGCGCATCCGATAGTTCTCCAGCGGCTTCATGCAGTTGCGCTGCATACTTCGGTATTTCCGAATGCTTGCCGGGGAAAGAATCTGGCTGCGTTCTTCTATGTATCTGTCAAGCGCTTCTCCAAAGGTGAGGTGTGATGCAGGGAGATTTCTTTTTTCCCGTGTTGCCGCGAACTGTGCGGCCATTGCTTCTGCAGTGCGTTTGCCGGATCGTCCTGGATCGTCACAGGTGAATGATTCGTAAATACGCTTTTCCTTTTGTTTTCCGGTTTTCGGATCAATGACCGGCCGGCCCTTCTTGTCAAAAACAGGCTCGTTGTGGCTGAATACCAGGCACCGCCATGAACCAGAAGGGAGTTTTCTTGCTGTTGGCATGGTTTATCATCTCCTTTATGGTATAAAAATAACAGCCAGACTCTGAACGGATGTTCTGGATTGTGTGGCTGCTCCGAAGATGATACAATATTCCTGTCACAGATATGCATATCTTCGGGTATGTATTAAGCCGTTCGGTATTAGCAGTACCGGGCGGTTTTTGGTACTATATAGTAAAAGACACCCGTACATGACTTGCACGAGTGCCTTTCAACCATAATCAATATGGTTTTCTCTGTACAAGTATACTACTACACTTATAAAATTATTACAATGTTTAAAACAGGTTTTTTTTTGCATTTTAATGATTTTTTTTCGCGTATTTGTTACTATTTGCGTTTATTTTGAGTTAAATAGTGCTATTTATCAAATTTATTGTATTCGATATCATCTTTTGGGAGATTAACTAAAGCATCTAAATCATCGAGATTCTTTATTCCCATTTGCCCGCGAATATATTCAAATGCATGAGGGTGTATTCGAGATTGCAGTTCCGTTATCATTGCTTTTAATTCAGAAATAAACTGCTTATACTCACTTATGGGAAGATAATATTTAAAATATACTATTAAGTCAAATATTTTTTGATCCAAATCTCGTGAATACCCACGGGATAGTGAACGGAAATATTTTTCTAAAATTCTCCCGGTATGCCTCCGTGGATCTTGATTTCTTGTTAAACAATAGATACGTTCGTTGTGTGCACAGGAATTTCTGATTTTCCGCATCCAGTGAAGACTTCCAATTAACAGCTTTACATTTTTGTGTCCGTCAAAGTCTTGCAGACCATATAAATTGCATAACGAATGCGAGATATCTGTTTTACCGACACGTATAATATCTATGAATGTTGAAAAATTAACCACTTTTATCATTATCCAAGTCGGAATTTGCTTATGGTTATTCATATAAAATTTTACATAATCAAGTTGGCTTTTACTTAATTCGTCATAGGCTTTGGAGATAACAGACATCTTTTCTTGCAAAGATTTATTTGGCGAATAAGCATTTGTATCATACCAGGGGATTGCTCCATTATCATTACACTTGTCAAATTGGTAGCCGGTTAATGTACGAGTTTCTTCTTCGACCTGAGTGATGTATCGTAACAAAAAAGAGCGTAAGTGTTCATCAAAACTCTTCACAGATTGTAGTTGATTTATAGATGTTCCTGTTATGTAAGAATGATTTCCGGTATCATCTTGTCCGCTAATAAAAGGTGTTTTATATCCGTTTACAATGTTGAAATATCCAGCGCGAACTAATATTTTTTTATGAGCAGAACCATTGCATAAAATACCTTTATCATTTCTAAGTTTCCTCATTTGCTGATTATATGTTAAAAAGAATTTGTCATCAGACATAAAACGCACCTTCTTCCTTTTGTGGATGCCCCGGAGCTTTGGGAGCACCGGGGGCGGTTTTCTTATATCTATCTACGCTTTCCAACGATTTCCGCAGTTCTGGCAAACGGCGTATGTTACTGTTTTAGATTTTCTGCCTTTCAGCAACATGAATAGTGCGATCCAACCGATAACAGGTATGCATAACAATATAATATAAAGCAGTACAGTGAAACATCCCCTGCTCTTCATCTCAGACACAGCTTGAACTTGAATATTTTCACTTCCACATTTTGGACACTTCATAATCAATCCCTCTCTTTCTTTACCCGGAAACACCACATTATATAATCGCTTACGCGCTTATATCTAAAATTTAGCCCTTAACTCCATAACACGTCCGATGATACGCACCGGTTTACTTTCTATTTCTTTGTTTGAAAAATACATTGGCTCATATGCCGGATTAGTTGCGATAAGAGCTATGCCATCTGTGTACTTCTTTAGGCGTTTGCAAGTGGCATCCGTACCGTTTACGGTTGCAATTACGGTCTCGCCAGACTCAGCATCATTTTGTTTGCGGACGATGACCACGTCGCCATCCGACATTTTAGGCTCCATACTGTCGCCGTGGATCTGGAGACCGAAGAATTCACCGGTCTTTGCCATCTCTTCCGGAATCTCTTCTGTATCTATAATATCCTCGATCATCTCCAATGGGATACCGGCAGCAACACGGCCGTAGACGTTGATAACCACGCCTTTATGATGCTGTGATTCATTCGTATCATCCCATCCAACGAGATCTTTTGCAGTAGTACCAAGAGCTTTTGCAAAAAGTTCTATTTTGGATTGCTGCAAATCAACAAGACCTTTCTCTATTTTTGTGATTGATGAACGATCTGTATATCCAGTGAGCTTTGCAAGAGCATCCTGCGATAAGCCGCGTTCTTCTCGCAAACGCTTAATGTTTGAATATAACTTTAACAATATACCCACCACCTTCCATATTTATATGGTATCATGAGTGTGAAAGAAAATCAACAAAATTATTAAAAAACGTTGACAATCATTCACACAAATGATATAGTGAATATAAATCAACAAAGGAGGCGCAAAATGACAGATATTGAAGCTTTAAAAAAGTGCATAAATGATTCTGGAATGACTGTTACAGCAGTAGCTGAAAAGTCTGGAATACTCAGGGAAACCTTGTACAATCGCATGAAAACGGGAGATTTTAAACTATCGGAAATATGCGCTATTGTTAAGACTTTGAGGCTTTCCAGAGAACAGCGCGATAGAATTTTTTTTGCAGAAAATAGTGAATTAAATTCACTATAAATATCAAATATAGTTAAAGCGAGGTGAGACAAGGTGAACCCATTAAACATCATACCCGTATATATTGGGATTATTGGCATGTGCGGAATGGTATATGTATACGGGGAATTAAAAGTATCTAAAGCTGCAACAGCTATTTTGACGCTTTTGTTTGGATTCTGGTTTGCTGTTCTTGCAGTAACGCGCCCAATATTTCTATGACCTTATCAAACGATTGGCAATTTTCATACTTCGAGGGACGGGACAAAATATCCGAATTAAGTCTCTTGAGAGCGGGCCAATGCTCCGGTGGAACATACAGGAAAAGTTTTTGATATGATCGCTCATAATCAATTCGATTGCCACCGATGGAAAATAGCTGAGATGATGCCTGATTAACAAAATCTTCGTAAGCAGATTTGCAACAAGAAAAATAGTTTTGTTCCTTAAGGTTTTTCAGCTCAAGCTCCTTCAAACTACGTTGATGACGATTAGAGAGAACTTGGGTTACAGCGGGGGTAATAATTGCAGTTGAAAATGAAACCGCGAAAGCAATCCAAGCTACAGATGCGCTCCAATCCATAGGTTGCATAATAATCATTCCTTTCTTTTTTAAGGATAGTATATCAGATTTTAGAGGGGGTGATAACAGAATGAGCGAAAAAGAGAAGAAGATTCTTAAGACATTTGAAAAGATACTCCCTGATATGACAGAACTCGAAAGAGAAAAACTCCTGCCGTTCGGGGAGGGGATCGCTTTCAAGACAGCAGAGCAGAAGAAGCGGGAGCAGGAAACAGAGAAGGAGGTGGTGTGAGTGGAAGATACAAAGAAATCCGCACCAAAGCATGTGCCAGAGAATTGGCTTTACAACCAGTATGAACTAACGGGAGCGGAGGTGAACCAAATCATAGAAGAAATAATGGTTATCCTCACAAAACAGAAGATAACCATTATGACTGCAAAGCAAATATTAGAAGATGCGTTAAAAGCCCTTGATAAAGAACCTATTCTCGGAGATAGGAACGTGGACGGGGTAATTATACGAGCCGATCAATCATCTCTCGTAGAGAATGAACCTGACGCTCATATCCCGGACGGATGTGTGATCCCGGACGTGTAACAGGGATGTGAGCATAGTTTTTCACATTAAGCTCGACAGACTCTTCGTAATATTTGCCAAGAGCAGTATAACCGATTTTAAAAGATAGAGTGTCCTTTGGAATCTCTGTAACTTTGCACAGCATCATTTTTGACTGGCCGGGCGCCAAAGTAAGACCATTAACGAAGTCATACTGCTCATTAATCAGTTGATTGCCGGGCTGAGGGCTTGTCTCGATTGATTTTAAAACAGGATCAAACTCAAATAAAACAATCCTGCCGGGTGACTGGCCGAAGTTTTTTAACACGAAAAAACTAGACTGTTCGCAGATAGTAATAGCATCCAGATAGATAGTAATGTAAGGACGGGTAGATTCTTCAAGCATGCGGTTGTTTTGCTCGTTTGTTATTCGAGCCTGTTTCAGGGATTTCATGGAAATGACGATGGCAACAATACTAACAATCGTAGAAGCAATAATGCTAATGATATTGATAACGTCAGACGGAGTTAAGGAACATTCCATAACATTTTTCTCCTTTCTTTCGTACTCGGTTGTTGGGGCAACCTGTACAGAAATTATAGGAAAATTACGAGAGAAAGACAATATCTGCAATGCACTGGGCGTTAAGTTCGAGACATTTATCAGGGAGAAGGAGGTGGTATAGGATGCCAAGATCACTGGTGAGAAATATTTCAGAAGAGCAGAACTGCATTTTCCGCGGCAGCATCAAAAACCAGATAGAGATCAGGCGAACGAATGTTGCAGAAGTGGCCAGAAAAGCTGGTATGAAGGAAAGTACACTGTACGCAAAGATTCGCGATCCGGCTAAGTTTACTCTGCGGGAATTGAGAGGGCTGTACAAAGCTCTACAAATTTCGGACGAGGAGAAAGAACGACTCGCGAGAGAAGCGATGTAAAAAAGGAGGACAAGCATGGAAGAATTAAATGTGATCCCGATCGGGCGTCAGCTCCCGGCCGTGATAGAAGTGCCGGAGGCGGCCCGGACGGAAAAGACGGATCCACGGCCGATCAGGGAAAAGAGAGATCACGCGATTCGTAACTGGGCGATCTTAAGCGGGATCGAGACGGTAGTGATCATCGTACAGTGGGTGGCGATCTATCTGATGCTGCCGAGCGTGATTTGAGAGGAGGTGAGGAAGATGAAAGGAATGTCAGAGGAAGAGTTCCGGCGGCGG
>CASFID010000002.1 GCA_949294665.1 uncultured Eubacteriales bacterium | reverse complement strand
TCTCCCAAAGCCCGGTTCCGGCGGGGCTTATAAAAGTGCCTCTATTCTCGGTGCTGCCATTCTGAATTTCTCAAAAAACGGCAGATTGGTACTTTAGGAAGACATATCTATCTTTTCAATGCAGTTTGCGGAAACTCAAGCGAGTCTGTTTTTACAGTTTTGTGGAGTAACGGATGAGCGGGAGCGATCTGCAGCGCAGGCTGATGGGAAACAATCGAGGAGGGGAGATTTTCTCTCCCCTCTCACACCACCGTATATGCCGTTCGGCATACGGCGGTTCAACATAACTTCAAAGCATGACGCTCATTGTAATAGTCAAGGCAGCTTACAAGTCCTGCTCTGGCTAATATTTCTTTAGATCTGAGTCTTGTTCTTAAATGTTCGTCTATCTCTGCCATTGCTGTTTTCATGGAACCAAGATATTTCAGTTTTGTCGGCCTTGTGATGTGGGTCTTTGTCATGTTGACCTTTAACCCAAGTTTCCTCTGTATCCGGTCCGACACCGTCCGCATCACTCTTTTCGCACCTTTATTGGCGCAGATTCTTCGCAAATGTAATATGCTCAGATGCCGGGGATCCTTTGTCCTGGCAAACGCCAAAGACAGTTGATCGTATCCTGTTTTGACTCTTATTAACTTTTTGTAATAATTCCTGTTTTCTCAGTGTTTCTGTATGTTTTCAATAGATTTCGTAAAGATTATTTTTTATCTGTCAGAACTGTGCTATGTGGAGAAAATCCCCGTGTATAGAGGTATTCTGACTCAGCTTTATAATATTCCCCACACAGTTCCGGTATGGTGTGAGGCTCCAGAGAGCAGTATCCCTGGTAGTCGTCTTTTATCAGCCTCCGAATCAGACCGTCCACATTTACCGCACCGTCAGACGCCACCGGATAGTAAATGTATTCTCCCGAATATCGTCCCGTCATGGCTCCGCCCTTATACACTTCCTTATGCCCATGATCCAGGCAGTAGATACATCCATTTTTGATGTGCACGTGGACGATCAGGTCTTTGAGCACCTCATAAGCATACGGAAAGCCTTCATACCCTGCCTGATAGTAGTTCGTGGCATCATAGTTTGTCCTGAAATACTCTGAATCCATTGCTTCCACGATCTCCCGCATCTGTACAGGATTTTTCGTTATGTCGTGCGCCTCGTTTTCCAAAGCAAGATATATTCCGTATTTTTCAGCTTCCTCAATAGCCCTGGAATAGTATCCTTTCAGTTTATCGACAGAATACTCGTCTCCCATCGCCACATAATAGCAGTAATGATTCACAACTTTGGCTCCCAGTTCGTGAGCTGTCCTGACTGCCCGGGCCAGTTCTAAAGAAAACAGTTCTCTATCTTCTGCAAGTTCTTTCGCAAATCCTGCTCCAAAGCAGACACATGCTGCCTTTGCTCCGGCGCGGTCGAGAATTTCTGCGGCTCTCTGGATGTCCCGGTTGGCATATAACCTTTTATGGATCAGGGTTCCTCCATCTCTTACCGGGATATTCTCCGGCCATATCTCGATCGCTCTCACTCCTTCAGCGCCGATGATTTCCAGTATTTCTTCCAATGTGCGGACGCTTCCGAGTCCCTCTCCTGAAATCGCAAGTTCCATAACGTCTACTCCAGATATTCATCTACATTTTCCTGGGTGACAAGAACGGCCGGAACTACATACTCTGCTTCTACTTCTTCACCTGCTTTGACAGCTTCAAGCATCTCAAATGCCTTTTCGATCTCCGCATGTGCGTCTACGTAAATAGTCGCCGCCATTGTTCCTTCTTTGACAGCTTTCAGGCCCTCAGAAGTTGCATCCAGTCCATATACCAGGATTTCGCCTGTCTTTCCTGCCGACTCAAGTACCGGAATAACGCCAAGCGCCATACCGTCGTTGTTGCATACGATCGCGTCGATTTCTTTCCCTGATGCCAGCCAGTTCTCCGCAAGCGGTGCTGCATCTGTGGCTCCCCAGTTTCCTGCACCCTCAAACACAACCTCTACGTCCGGGTATTCAGCAAGCACTTTGTCATATCCGCTGCATATCTGGTTTGTTGTATCCTGCCCCAGAGTTCCTGTCATGATCGCGATATTACCTTTTCCTCCTATATCCTCCATGACACGTTCCATTTTCAGTTCACCGCCCTGCTGAACATCAACATGGATAAGCGATGTGATAAGATCCGTCGCCGATACATTGTTATGGATGACAAAGATCGGGATCCCTGCATCATGAGCCGCCTGTAAGCCTGACGTAAGACCATCCACACTGCACGGTTCGATCAGTATCGCCTCCGCGCCCTCGGAGATTGCCGTCTCAATCTGCGATACCTGCTGCGTCGCATCCAGATCGGCATCCATGAGCTGCACGTCATATCCTGCCGCCTCACCAATCTCAAGGAAACTCTCGCCCATGCCGACCATAAACTCGTTCTGCTGGTTGCTCACCGTCATAAATACTTTACCGCTGCCCTCTTCAGATGCCGCGGCATCATCATTTCCCGAACTGCTGCTCTCCGGTGTACATCCCGCCGTCATTGCTGCCAGCATTGCCGAACACAGTACCATTGCCAAAATTTTCTTTTTCATTTTGTACCCTCCTTTTGTACTTGTTGTATATTATTTTTTCTTGCTCCTTAAATCTAAGAACACTGCGAGCAAGATAATAATACCTTTAATGATATCCTGATAAAATGAATTAACTCCTATGATATCGAAACTGTTCTGTATGATCGTAAGAATCATTGCGCCCACTACCATCCCCAGGACGCTGCCCGATCCTCCTGTCATACTGACTCCGCCTATGACCGCGGCCGAGATTGCATTCATTTCATAGCCGTCTGCTACCGTTCCGTTTCCTGATGTGATACGGGAACAGATCAATATTCCGGCAATTCCTGACAAAAATCCGCTGAATACATAAACGAGCATTTTCAGTCTCGCCACCGGAACGCCGCTCAGTCTCGCCGCCTCTTCATTTCCGCCAATACCGTATATTCTTCTTCCAAGCACGGTCTTACTGAGGATCACATACCCTATTATACATATGACGACCATGTAGTATACGAGAGTAGGAATACCCAGTATTCTGGAATTTGCAAGAGCGTTAAAAGTGCCTGACAGTCCGAAGATCGGAGTACCGTTTGTGTAGACAAGCGGTATGCCTCTCGCGATCGTCATCATACCCAGCGTCATGATAAATGGAGGAAATCCGATGTAAGATACTCCGATTCCATTGAGCAGTCCGCATAATGTTCCGATAGCTATCCCCGTCAGTATTGATACGATGATCGGAAGATTCTTGTCTGCAACAGCCATAGATGCAGCCAGTGTCCCCGAAAATGCCATGATCGATCCAACCGAAAGGTCAATGCCCCCTGTCACGAGGACAAACGTCATTCCTACTCCGATGGTCGTTGTGATCGACGCCTGTTTCGCAACATTGATCAGGTTTGTGCTGGTCAGGAAAGTCGGGCTTATCAGGGACATTACGATTATCAGTATGATCATCACCCACAGGATTCCTGTTTTTTTCAGAAATTCCTGCAGGCTCCTCTTATTTATCTTATCCACTACAATTCCTCCTTCTTATAGCCGGACGCAAGTGTCATGATATGCTCCTGGTCCAGCTCTTCACTCTCCAGAGAGCCTGTCATCTCTCCTTCATGCAGTACGATCATCCGGTGACTCAACCCGATCAGTTCCGGCATTTCCGAAGAAATAATGATAATTCCTTTCCCCTCACATGCGAGTTCCTCGATCATCTTATAAATTTCTGCCTTTGCTCCCACATCGATCCCTCTCGTGGGCTCGTCGAAAATGATGATATCCGGATCGTTAAGAAGCCATTTTGCCAAAACGACTTTCTGCTGATTTCCGCCGGAAAGGTTCTTCGTGATCTGCTTTGAACTGGTGACTTTGATATTCAGCTTACCTATCATGTCCTCGGCATATCGTTTACCTTTTCTCCTGTTATAAAAACCTCCTCTGGAAATCTTTTTTTCAATGACCGATACAATATTGTCTTCTACAGTCGCCATCAGGTTCAGTCCATAGAACTTTCTGTCTTCCGTCACCAAAGCGATGTGGTGCCGGATCGCATCCGCAGGAGATTTTATGTCAATCTCTTCTCCTTCTACTTCTACATTCCCCTCTGTGAGTCTCGTAGCGCCAAAGAGAGCCATCACAAGTTCTGTCCTTCCTGCTCCCATAAGTCCTGCTATCCCTAACTTCTCTCCTCTGTGGAGGTCGAAACTGATATCCTTAAATTCTCCTTTTCTCCCTGCATGTCTGACAGAGAGCAACGTTTCTCCCACCTTGCTCTTGTGCTCGGGATATATTTCATTGATTTCCCGGCCAACCATAGCGCGGATCAGTTCCTGAGGGGTTATCTCCTCCGTCTGAGAGGTCAGCACATACTGTCCGTCGCGCAGCACCGTGATCCTGTCGGAGATCCTGAACAGTTCGTCCATTTTATGCGATATGTATATGATCCCGATTCCCTGGGCTTTCAGCTTCTCAATGTTCTGAAACAACTTCTCCACTTCTGAATCAGTGATAGCTGATGTGGGCTCATCCATGATGATGATCTTCGCACCGTAAGAGAGTGTTTTAGCGATCTCTACCATCTGCATCTCGGAAACGTCAAGATTTCTCATCAGCGTCGATGGAGAGAGATGAACTCCCAGCATATCAAGATATTTTGCCGCCTCTTTCTCCTGACTTTTCCTGTCAGAAAATACTCCCTTTCTTTTTTCTTTCCCCATAAAGATATTTTCTGCGATCGACATGTCGAGAATCGGATTCAATTCCTGATGGATCATCGCCACCCCTGCATTTAATGCCTGGGACGGACTGGAAAAAGCTGTTTCTTTTCCGAACATCTTTACCGATCCTGAATCTGCCGTATAGATTCCCATCAGTATCTTCATAAGCGTAGATTTTCCGGCTCCGTTCTCTCCAATAAGAGCATGAACCTCTCCGCTGTTCAGATCAAAACATACATCCTGCAGGACACGGTTTGTTCCGAATGACTTGCTGATATTCTCCATATCCAACAATTGTTCCATTTTCATTCTCCTTAAAAACTGTCAAACTTCTTCACGAAAATCAGGTACTTTTACCTCTTCTCCATCCCTGTTTGCCGACTCCTGGGCACAGATCCCTGCTGCCGTATAATTTGCAGACCGGACTGCATCCATATACGGCTGCCTTTCTTCTACGATCGCTCTCACAAACTCATGACAGAGATGCGGATGTGAACCGCCGTGTCCGCTCCCCTGGATAAAGGAAGGCTGATCAGGATCAAGTATCGCCTCGCGAAGCGTATATTTCTGGATTTCTTTCGGAAGCCTGTCCGCTGTATCCGGCGCTGTAAACTTCGTAAAATCATCAATTCCGGTAAAGATCGTGTGGCCTTCATCTACTGTAGGTTCCCACTCAAATGACATTTTATCTCCATATACGTCAAAACATTCCCTCACCTGGCGGATTGTCTCGAACAGACAGCGATGCGCTTCCGCTACAATGTCGCTGTCTTTCAGCCTGAACGTAGCTGTTTCGACCGCATATGGACACCCGTAGTTTTTTGCTCTTTCTTCGCTGACTCTCCCACTTCCAAGACAGCGGACACTTTCCGCTACCGTGCCGGAGAGATCAAGTATCGGAGACATTACATGTGTTCCGTACCAGAATGGCGGGAACCCCTGCCAGTAATCCCCCCATCCGTCCAGAGACATGTTCTGCATATGGTCGCCTTTCAGATACTGGATCTTGCCCAGTTTTCCACTGTCGCGCAGGTCTTTTACATACAGATATTCTCTCGTATACAACGACGTCTCCATCATCGTATAGATCAGGTCATTCTCCTTCGCTGTCCTTACAATGTCCCGAAGCTCATCAAGTGATGTTGCCATCGGCACTGTGCATGCCGTATGCTTTCCTGACTTAAGTGCTTTCATCGTCTGTGGATAGTGTTCTTTAATCGGGGTTACGATATGGATCGCATCAAGAATCTCCTGGCCGGCCATCTCATCAAAATCTGTAAATCTGAGTTCCTCAGGGATACCCAGTTCATCGCCAACCTGTTTTAGCGTGTTCGGATTTCTTGTGCAGATCGCAACTTTGTCCACGTCCGGATGATCACAGTAGATCTGTGCAAACTCTTTTCCGAATCCCAGTCCTGCCACTCCAATGTTTACTTTTTTCATAGCATCTCCTCCTGAATCAGATCATTAATAGTTTCTCTTGATATATTTCCTTCCATCGGCCCGAATGCAGCCGTATTCAGGGCCCCTGCTGCCGAAGCCATTTTCAGGACCTGCTCCAGCGGACGTTCCTCCATAAGTCCACAGATAAACGCGCCGTCAAAGCTGTCCCCTGCCCCTGTGCTGTCCACGGCATGCACCTTGTATACTCCCGATGAAATCTCTTTTTCTCTCGTATAAACACAGCTCCCTTCCGCTCCTTTTTTCAGCGCAAGTATCTCTATGTTTTCCATATCAAGACATGCCCTGACAGCTTCTTCCTCCGTGTCCCGCTCCATCAGAAGCATCAGTTCTTCCCGTCCGGGGAGGAACACATTTGTATAACCGAGGATTTCTTTTACAATTTCCGCAATCTTTGTATCTCCCATCAATTCTGTTCTGATGTTGGGATCAAATGAGATCTTCGCCCCCGCCTGTTTTGCCATCTTCACAGTCTTGAGTATTTCCTGCGCAAACTCCAGTTTAGCAAACAATGAGCACCCCATCACGTGGAAATATCTGGTTCCGTCCAGTACATGCATGTCCGGAGCTTTTGCCGCAGCTGCCGGGGTATTCCCAAGATGGAAGATAAATTTTCTGGATCCGTCCGTAAAATATGTAACAAAAGCACATCCGGTAGAATTTTTAGTGTCTGTCATAATCTGACTCACATCCACCCCATCCTTTTTCAGACGTTCCAATATGCACTTTCCGAAATCATCCTCTCCCACGCCGCTGATAATACCGCATTTGTGTCCCAGTCTTGCCGCTGTGTCTATAAAGATAGCCGGCGCTCCGCTTGGATATGGACCTTTAAACAGGTCCGGCTTGTCGAGCCCGCTGTTTTCTTTTGTTCTCATGATCTCTACAAGGGTTTCCCCCATTGTCCAGATTTCAGCCATTTTGCGTCCCCCTAAAATTCAAACTCATGTCTCAAATATGTGAGAGAGTCTTTGATGTATCTGTCCAGTATCCTCTCATCAGCTCCGTTGCTCAGATCTCTCCACACTTTGATATCAGCGCCTACGCTTCCTCCTCTCAGGAGAAATGGTTCCATAACCACCCCCTTATCATAGCGGATATCCCTTAAAGCACGTCCGATATCCCTCCAGGGGAGCGATCCCATGCCCGGCAGTTTGCGATTAGCTTCTCCCACATGAAGATGTCCCAACTTATCCCCGGCTTTTCGGATCGCATCCGGTATATTATCTTCTTCGATATTCATATGGAATGTATCGAGAAGAAGGTTGACCTTGGCGCTTCCAACACGTTCACAATATTCCATGGCTTCCGCGCAATCTGTCATGATATATGTCTCATATCGGTTCAACACCTCCTGACAGCACTCGATGTTCAGATCTTCCGCCACCTTTGCGACCTCTTTCATAGATTCGATACTGCGTTCCCATGCCGCCTCCTTATCTGTCGTCTCGAAATCACAGGGCCAGTAAGAATACATAGCGCCTACAAGGGACCGGGAGTCGATCTTATCCATCGCTTTCATAATGTCTGTCAGAAACCGGATTCCATTTTTCCTGACCTCCGGATTCTCAGAAGCAAGATCATATTCTTTCGACGGACCGATATTAGATGTCAAAGTAAGTCCGAGCCCTTTTGCCGTCTTTTTCATCTCTTCAAGCTGCAGGTCTGTCATATCCGGCAGATGCCCCGCTCCGACTTCAAGTATGTCAAATCCGATATCCGATACTTTCTTCATCGTCTCAATGTAGTCGCATTTCCACTCATTTCCCCAGTATGAATATAATGTTCCAAACTTCATTTTGTCCCTTCTTTCTTTATCGTGCTCGTGCACGTTTATGTTATTCAAATAATAGCATATAGATTTTTTATTGTAAATATATATTTTATACAATTATTTTAAAATTTAAATGTTAATATTGCACAATATATTTTTTGTAATATTTATTATTAAAAAGACATAATATTAATTTTTATCAGATAGACACGAGCACGTTTTTATGATATTGTTTATTTAGTATATTTTTACATCAGGAGGATATCCACATGTCAGTTACAATCAAGCAGATTGCGGAACTCGCCAATGTATCCAGAGGCACTGTGGACCGTGTTTTAAATAATAGATCCGGCGTCAGCTCTGCGACAAAAGACAAGGTCCTGAAGATTGCCAACGAACTTCACTATCAGCCGAATTTCCTGGCAAAAGCCCTTGTGAACAGCAAAGAAAATATAAAAATAGGCGTCATCCTGACACCTGATTATAATCCGTTCATACATGAAGTTTTAAAAGGAATTGAAAATGCTCAGGAAGAATTTAAAGCATTCGGCCTGGAAGTGATCATTAAAATGATGGCAACGCTGGAGGCCGCGGAAGAGTTGAAGATCATCCAGGAACTTGAAGATGCCGGCGTAAACGGTATGGCCGTATTCCCTTTGGATCACCCGAAAATTGTTTCTGTTCTGAACAATCTGATCAAAAGGGGCATTGCCGTAGTTACTTTTAACTCGCGGGCAGACTCTGTAAATTCAATGTGTTTTATCGGGCAGGATCACTATAAAGGAGGCCGGACTGCGGCTGGCCTGATTTCCAAGATACTCTCTCCAAACAGCAATATCGGCGTCATTATAAGTACTCCCAGTCTGTCCTGTCATCAGGAAAGGCTCCGCGGTTTTAAAAGTGTTTTATCCGAGAAATATCCCGAGATACATATAGTGGATGTACAGACGAATCAGGACCGTAAGGAGGACGCTTTCAGGATTACGCTGGAATACTGCAACCGATACCCTGATCTGGCCGGCATCTATATCACCGGAGGCGGAATCTCTGGTGTTGCAAGCGCTTTGGAAATCGCTGAACGCGGATCTTCCGTACGTGTCGTATGCCACGATCTTATCCCGGATTCTGTCGATCTGCTAAAAAAAGACAAAATCGACTTTGTTCTGGGCCAAGAACCTACTACACAGGGATATCAGATCGTAAAGAGTTTATTTGAATATCTTGTAAAAGATATCCAGCCGCCTAAACTGATCGACATCCCCGTTACGATCTTCATCAACGAATCGCTCTGACGACTTATTTGTCCCGGTATCATCTGCTCCCTAAGTCCGATACCGGGATACATACAAAAGCACTTATATCGTGCTCGGACACACCACTCCCGTCATCCGCATCCGCTCATCTCCATACATCTTCTATGACTCTCTTCACGTTCCCATATGCGATCTTATCGATCTGTCGGGGCGTGATCCCCTTTTCCCGAAACGCCTTCCACACGAGTTCCATATCTTCCGCTCCTCTGATCCCCTCTGGCAGAGAATCCTGATCGAATCCGTCGAAATCTGTCCCAAGGGCGACCGCATCCTCTCCCGCTTTGCACATCATCCACGCCGCATGTGCCGCGATGTGCTCCGCCCCGGTTCTTACGCATAAGGATTTCTGTCCTTTCACCGTCACGGTCCTGTCTGTCAGAAAATCCGAATAAAAATTGAGTCCTGCCACGCCGCCGTTCTCCCCCAGAGCATGCAGCATCTCATCGCTTAAATTCCTCGGATGAGGACACAGGCTTCTTGCGTTAGAGTGGGACGCCGCAACCGGCAGTCTGCTGTGTCTGATACAGTCCCAGAAGCCGCCGTCCGACAGGTGAGATACATCGATGATCATCCCGAGCCTGTTCATCCTTTCCACCGTCCGGATCCCAAAATCCGTAAGCCCGCTCTCCATCACAGCCCTGTCGCGGCTGTTCGGATATCCGATACAGTTGGGATAGTTCCACGTCAGCGTGACGAGACGGACGTCTCTCTCATACAGGGCGTCTAACCGGGAGAGCTGACCATTCAAGACACCGCCTTCTTCTACTGTGAGCACTCCTGCCACCGTTCTCTCAACACTGTCTTTTTCATTATCTGACGGGATATCTCCTGAAGCTTTGGCGAACAGGAAATCCCGCCCTGTCTCGTCATGCGCCTGACGGATCATCTCAAGGACTGCCTCGTATGCGGCGTCCCATCCTCCTGCGCTCTCCCTGGCTGAAAGCGCCCTTTCCTTTGAACCGTCATCAGACACTCCGTACTCTGCGGCATTTACATAGCATGCGAAGAATTGTGCCGCGGCTCCTGCAGCTTTCAGTCTTTGGATATCTACAGACAGATGATTTTTTCTCAGACTCTCCCGGGCGTCTTTTCTCTGTTTTCTCCTTTTTCTGATCTCGCTTAACGTATCACAGTGCATGTCAATCCATCTCATATTATCCCTCTTAAATGATTTTGTATTGTTTCCCGCGGCCCCGGTCTGTGTGGACCGTCTTGTTTATTCTATGTATAGTTTTCCAGTTTCTTACATATTCTATCATACATCAGATCAGCTTATCCGTATGATACCAGCAAGGAGAATATATGGAACCAAGAATCGGAATCATTATGTGTGGTTTTTTACAGGACCGCCAGTTCGTCACCAACCCGTATATACAGTCTGTCCGCTATTCAAAAGGCATCCCTCTCGTGCTGCCCGTTGTGAGAAGCGACCACCTGCTCGACGAGTATGCCTCTCTCTGCGACGGCTTTCTTTTCTGCGGAGGCGGGGATATCACGCCGCTTCTCTTTGGAGAAGAACCACACAGAGGGAACGGCAGGACCGACGTCACGGTGGATCTCTTTCAGATCCGTCTCATGAAAAGAGTCCTGCAGGCCCGTAAGCCCGTCTTTGCGATCTGCAGGGGAATGCAGATCTTAAGCGTTGCCTGCGGCGGCACGATATGGCAGGATATCTCCATGATCCCTGGCCGTACGCTCGATCATATGCAGCAGTCCGCCGCACGCTGCGAAGTCAGTCACCGCATACGCACGGAAAAAGGCAGTCTCCTGAGAAAATATATCGGATCGAATCTCTTTGTGAACAGTTTCCATCATCAGGCTGTAAATACTCCGGGAAAAAATATCCGGGTGAGCGCACGCGCCCGGGACGGAACGATCGAGGCAGTGGAAGTAGAAGACTACCCCTTTGCAGTCGGTGTGCAGTGGCATCCGGAATGTATGTACCGTACTTCTCCGGAAACGCGGAATCTTTTTCACGAATTTGTATTTCATTCGCTCATAAACAGCCGGAATCCGGGACATACTAGGCTTTGAATTCATATAACAAAAAGGAGGGCATGACAATGTCAGAAATATCAATTCTTGATCTTCAGAACCTGCGCCATCTCATCGGCGGCTATTCTACCACGCACTGCAAGATGACAGACTACGCTTCCAAGACAGAAGATCCCGAGATCAAAAAGCTGTTCCAGGACGCGGCGGACTCCGCCATGAAAAACAAACAGGAGCTCATGAAATTCCTGTAATCTGCTCCCTGCAGGGCCTATGCTGACAGCATATCACATCAGACAGAAAAACAAGCAAAAACTATATAAGCGAGGTATCAGAATGGACGAAAAGACGATGGTTGCCGACGCTCTTGTCGGCATAAACGGAGAATTGAAAATGTTCGGGGATATGATCCCACAGACAGAAAACAAAGAACTGAAACAGTGTTTAAAGCAGATCCGCAATCAGTGCGAGATGTCTCAGGAAAAAATGTATGACGCTGCCAGAGAACGAAGCTACTATGTTCCGGCCGAGAAAGCAACGCAGGCTGAGATCGAACATGTGAAATCGATCGTGCAGGCACACTGATCTCTTTTCCGGCAGATAATGCGGGGATGCGGCAGAATCTGACATGATCCTGCCGCATCCCCGTTTTTCTCTTATATTCTCCTTATTATGACTTTCCTTTCAGAATATACTGTTCGATCGCCCTGGCGGCGCCGTCGCGGCTGTTCGACACAGTCACGTGATCTGCCTTTTGCTTCAGGGCGTCCACCGCATTTCCCATAGCGATCCTGACTCCGGATGCAGCAAACATGGACAGATCGTTTTCGCCGTCTCCGATACAGGCGATCTCATCCTTTCGGATCCCCAGATGAGCGGCGAGTGCATTCAGAGCATTTCCCTTTGAGGCCTTCTCCGAAAATACCTCTGCATAGATCGGAGTATATGCAGCGCGAAGAGACGGATATCTTTCCAGGACAGAGCGCAGTTTCCTTTTTGATCCCGGTGTGACAAAATAGAACTGAAACTCTTCCACCTCGCAGTTGTTCCTGCTGATAAACTCTTCCATGTCACGCACACACCACGCGCCTTTTGCGTCTTTCCCATATATTATAAGCCCGGCCGCAGTAAGGATACGCCCCTGCAGAAGGTAGCGGTGCCGCACATGTGCAGCCGTCCCCAGACCTTTCCCTCTGCATTTTTCCAGCAGTGACAGTGCATCTTTCTGAGATATGGATGCATGAAATACCGTCTTCTTCCCGTAGATATCTGTCACTTTCGCTCCGTTTGAGCTGATGACATAGCGGAACAGCCCCCGATTCTTATCATCGTCGCGGGTGCCTGTCCTGCGGATCGTCCCCGCCGCCAGTCTGTGGGGCAGACACTCCAGATTGCGCCCGGTGGCCGGGACGACAATGATACCTCTTCCGGCCGCCTCTCTGAGGACGCGCAGTATTCTCTCCGACATCCGGCTGCGTCTGTCAAGACATGTGCCGTCCATATCAACTGCAAGTAATCTGATCATTCCGTCTCCTTGTCATACGTCGTTTATTTTGCCATTATACTTTCATCTCCTGCGATCTCACGCGCAACATATACGCCGCTTGCAGACGCGTGGGAGAGAGAGTGGGTTACCCCACTCCCGTCTCCGATCACGTAGAGCCCTTTATGGTTCGTCTCAAGATGTTCATTGAGCTTTACTTCCATATTGTAAAATTTCACTTCCACGCCGTAGAGCAGAGTATCGTCGTTTGCTGTTCCCGGTGCGATCTTGTCAAGCGCATACACCATTTCGATGATGCCGTCCAGAATACGCTTCGGGAGCACAAGGCTCAGATCTCCGGGTTCCGCAGAGAGCGTCGGACGGACAAAGCCTTCCTCTATACGCTTCGCAGTGCTCCTTCTGCCGCGGATCAGGTCTCCGAACCGCTGGACAAGCACACCGCCGCCGAGCATGTTGGACAAACGCGCAATGCTCTCCCCGTATCCGTTACTGTCCTTGAACGGCTCTGAGAAATGCTTCTCCACAAGCAGAGCAAAATTGGTATTCTCTGTCTGTTTCTCAGGATCCTCATAGCTGTGTCCATTCACTGTTACGATGCCGTTCGTATTCTCATTTACGACGATGCCGTAAGGATTCATACAGAACGTACGCACTTTATCCTCGAATTTTTCTGTGCGGTATACGATCTTGCTCTCATAGAGTTCATCTGTCAGGTGGGAGAAGATCACAGCCGGAAGTTCTACTCGCACGCCGATATCCACTCGGTTTGACTTTGTTGGGATATCCAGTCCCTCACAGATTTTCTCCATCCATTTACTGCCGCTCCTTCCGACAGAGACGATGCAGCGTGTACACTCGTCTGTCTCTCCAGCGCTTGTCACCCGATAGCCATTCTCCGTCTTATCGAGAGTATCCACATGACGGTTGAAATGAAACTCTACTTTCTCTTTGAGCTCTTTGAACATATTTTCCAGAACGATGTAGTTGATATCTGTCCCGAGATGACGGACCGACGCGTCCAAAAGCTTCAGTTTGTTCTGCATGCACAGCTTCTTGAACTTCGTGCCTGCAGTCGAATACATCTTCGTCCCCTCTCCGCCGTAGCGCACATTGATCTCATCGACATAGTTCATCAGATCGACGGCAGTCTCCTTCCCGATATATTCGTAGAGTGTGCCGCCGAAATCATTCGTGATATTATATTTCCCGTCCGAAAATGCGCCTGCGCCGCCGAATCCGCTCATGATCGCACATGTCCGGCAGTTAATGCAGCTCTTTACCTTCTTTCCGTCAATGGGACATTTTCTCTTCTCAAGCGGATTACCCGACTCGAATACCGCCACCTTAAGCTGCGGCGCTTTCTGCACCAGCTCATAGGCCGCAAAGATTCCCCCCGGCCCTGCCCCGATTATGATCACATCATATCTACTCATATTTGTTCGTTCCTTTCCCACACTAAAGTCCCTGCCGCTGCCGGAGCCGACCGGCTGCCGTCCCCCAGGACTCTTACCCCTCGTGGAGCACAGCCTGCACGAGCCTTTTTGTTTTCGGCAGCCAGAACTGTACGAGAGGACCTGTCAGAAATACCGCGACCACTGTACCTGCTCCTACCGTGCCGCCAAGAATGAAGCCCAGGACAACGAAAAAAAGATCACATCCGACTCTCACCCAGCGAAATTCCACACGTTCGATCTTATCCGACAGGATGACCGCGATAAGGTCATTTGGCCCTGTCCCGGCATTGCTGTTAATGACAAGGGACATTCCCGCAGCCAGGACCACACAGCCAAGCAACATGCTGATGATACGCACCGCCATTCCGGCCTCTGCATTGATATATCCGCCCAGAAGCCAGCTGAACAGGTCGATGATCGGCCCGCCGCAGAATGCGCATACGACGGTGCCCGGCTTTACATACCCTTTTGTAGTGAGCAGCATCACAACCATGAGGATACACAGTACGATCACATGGACCGTACCCACAGTGAGTCCGAATATCCTGGAAAGTCCCTGGATAAATACTGTAAAAGTATCCGTCCCAAGCTCGGATAACAGGAACAGGGTAACTCCGAGATGGGCGACTGTCAGCCCGAGCAGCAGGAGGATCAGCGCTTTCGCCCAGTCCACCGCACTTCGTCCTGAAGTATCTGAAGCAAACTTCTCTTTTTTTTCCATGAATAGTCCCCCCAATTCTCGTTTATATTCTGTATCTCCTGTCTATTGCCGGATCGGACAGTGAGCTCGTTTTCCCCATCCGCCGCCGATACAGAAAACTGCCGCCCCACTCCTCCGCAAAGGTCCGTGGGACGGCAGTTTACCCATCTTATCAAGCGGGATTATTCAACTTCTGAAAACTGATCTTTTCCCACTCCACACAGCGGACAGAGGAAATCGTCCGGAACATCTTCCCATTTCGTGCCGGCTTCGATCCCGTTATCCGGATCTCCCGTCTCCTCGTCGTAAATGTAACCGCATACGTCGCAGACATATTTTTTCATAACCTGTTACCTCCTGTGATCATTTTGAAATATTCTGTATTATATCCTGTAACATACAAGGGCGTTTACCCTTAAACATCATATCATACATGCATCCGTTTTTCAATGTTCTTTTGGTTCTTCTCTGAGACCGAGGATTCCGTACACAAGTATCTTCACATCGTCAATGATATAGTCGAACGCTCCCGCCTGACACATGTTGATGAGCACCATGCCGATCGGCACTGCGAGAATCATCCAAAGAATGCCTCCCATCCGGTAGCCGATGTAGAGCAGGATCAGCGTAACCAGAGGATTGAGCCCCACGCTGTCCGCCACGAGCTTCGGCTGCAGAAGCTGATGTACGGCCTGAGTGATCACATAAATGACGACAAGTGCGACCGTCATCTTGTAGTCTCCCATGAAAAACTCATAGACAGCCCATGGTATCATAGCGGTCCCTGTGCCGAAGAAAGGCAGGAAATCAAGGAATGCGATCAGGAATGCCACAAGGACAAAATACCCCGTGCCCAGAGCGCCCAGACCTACAAGCAGGATCACGAACACGATGCACATGATCTTGAACTGCGCCTTGAAATATCCGCCCACGGCATACCGCAGATTGTCCATCACGAGAGTCATCCGTTTCTGTACGGATTCAGGCGAGATTTTCTTTGTCCAGCTCAGCACCTCTTCTCTCTGTATGATGAAAAAGTATGCAGAGAGCACTGAAACGAGGACAGAGATCAGATAATAGGGCACGCTCTTGGCAATATTTCCCGCCGCCGTAACTGTCGGTTCACTTATGTTGGACACAAGATTCCCCATATACTGGTCAAGATTCTCAACCACTGCATTCCATCCGTTCTGGATCCCCGATGGAAGACGTTCAAAGATCCCCGAGAGCGTATCTCCGATCTGGCGCAGTCCTGCCTCCAGCTGTTCGTACATCTCCGGGAAATTCTGTATCAGATCACTTATTTCCACTACAAGACGGCTGATCCCGAAATAGAGCGCCAGCACTATAAGTCCCAGCACAAGTATAACGATCAGAGCTGATCCAAGTTTCTTAACGATACGCAGCCGCTTCTCCAGCCAGTTGACAAGCGGCGTTGCTATTGCCGCGATGATCCATCCGATCACAAACGGTACGAAAAACCGCAGCAGATTCCAGCCAATAACCACAAATGCCACCGTTGCCACGAGGCTGAACACCAGTCTTAATGCCACCTGCCAGTAAGGACGATTATTCTCCATCGTTCCCCTCCTCGTTCGTCTCAAAGCATTCTGTCCCGATCAGGTCCCATATCTCCTCTCTCCCCTGCTTCGTCGATGAAGAGAATGGGATTACTTTTGTCCCCGGAACAAGTTCCAGTCCTTCCCGGATCATCTTCACATGCTTTTGTACCTGACTTCTCTTGATCTTGTCGAGCTTTGTCGCGATGATGACCGGCTGATACCCCTGTTCCACCACCCAGCGGTACATCATCTTATCGTTTGCGGACGGGGCATGCCGGATATCTATGAGCAGAAAGACCGCTCTTAACTGCTTGGAACTATGCAGATATCTCTCGATCATCCTCCCCCACTGCTCTTTCTCCTTTTCCGAGACTCTGGCGTAACCGTAACCGGGCAGATCCACCAGATAGAGTTCCCTGTTGATATTATAGAAATTGATCGTCTGCGTCTTCCCCGGTGTCGCGGAGATACGCGCATATGATTTTCTGTTCATGAGGGCATTGATAAGAGAGGATTTCCCGACGTTTGATTTCCCCGCAAATGCGACCTCTGGTCTGTCATTTTCCGGCAGTTTACTTGTCACGCCGCACACAGTCTCCAGGTCTATGCTTCTTATTATCATAACTTTCTCCTGTCGGCGCCATATCATCCGGCGCCACTTACGCCCGGGCGGGACCGCCCGGTGCTTTATGATTCTGTCAGCGCCTCTTTCAGCACTTCGTCCATGTTCTCTACATATATAACTTCGAGTCCCTTTGTGATCTCAGAGGAGAGTTCTCCGACGTCCGTCGCGTTTTCTTTCGGGACAAGCACCGTTTTCATTCCTGCGCTCTTCGCTGCAAGCAGCTTCTCTTTGAGCCCGCCGATAGGAAGCACGCGTCCGCGCAGCGTGATCTCGCCGGTCATGGCAAGATCGGATCTCACGCGCCGCTCCGTAATGGCAGAAAGCATGGCAGTCGCCATCGTAATGCCGGCGGACGGACCGTCCTTTGGCACCGCCCCCTCCGGTATGTGGACATGGATGTCATGCTTTTCAAAGAAATCTTCGGGGATCTCAAAGTTACTGCTTACAGAACGGATATAACTGATCCCCGCCCTGGCCGATTCTTTCATCACATCCCCGAGCTGTCCGGTCAGCATAAGTTCGCCGCTTCCCGGCATCACATTGACTTCGATCTGCAGTGTATCACCGCCCACACTTGTCCAGGCAAGTCCCCGCACGATGCCGATCTCCGGCGCGGGATTCGCCATCTGGAAGGTATATTTCTCTTTGCCGAGGAATCTGTGTATATTTCTGTCTGTCACATGGATCTTCTCTCGGTCCGTTGTCAGTATCTCTTTGGCCGCTTTCCGGCACACATTGCCGATCTCGCGCTCGAGCTGACGCACGCCCGCCTCTTTCGTATAATTGCGCGCCATCTTCCAGATCGAATGCCTGCTGAAAGTAAGCTGCTCCGGCGTAAGGCCGTGTTTTTCAAGCTGTTTCGGGATCAGGTGTTCCATAGCGATATGCAGCTTTTCATTTTCCGTATAACTACTGATCTCGATAACTTCCATTCGGTCAAGTAGTGGTCTGGGGATCGTCTGCAGTGTGTTCGCTGTCGTAATGAACATCACTTCCGACAGATCAAGAGGGACTTCCAGATAATGGTCCCGGAACCTGCTGTTCTGCTCTGCATCCAGCACTTCCAGAAGTGCGGAAAAGGTATCTCCTTTGTAGTCCGTACTCACTTTGTCGATCTCATCCAGGAGCATGACCGGATTTTTGACGCCGGCTGTCCGTATACCGTTCGCGATCCGTCCCGGCATCGCTCCCACATATGTCTTGCGATGACCACGGATTTCCGCTTCGTCCCGCACACCGCCCAGGGAGATCCTCACATAGGGCTTTTTCATCGCCCGTGCAAGCGACTTCGCGATGGAGGTCTTTCCTGTGCCCGGCGGTCCTACGAGACAGAGGATCGGACTGTCCCCTTTCTTCGTCAGCGTCCTCACCGCAAGGAATTCGAGGATCCGCTCCTTGACCTGTTCCAGGCCATAATGATCCTCATCGAGTATCCTTTTCGCGTATTCGATATCGTTATTATCTTTCGCCGCTTTGTTCCACGGCATTTCAAGAAGCGTTTCGATATAAGTACGTATTACGCCGCTCTCCGCCGGGGAGTTCATAGAGCTCTTGAACCTGTTGATCTCTTTCTGCAGTTTTTCTTTTACTTCCCTTGGCGCTCTGAGTTTTTTTCTTTCATTTTCAAACTCTTCCGCATCGGATATGGTGGAGTCCTCTCCGAGCTCCTCACGTATCAGTTTTAACTGTTCTCTCAGGATATATTCACGCTGATGTTTGTCCACCCGCTCTTTGACCTTTTTCTGGATCTCTTCTTTGATATTCATGATCTGGACTTCATTGACCAGCTTAAAGGCGAGTTTCTCATAGCGTTTCTTCAAATCCGTCTCGTCTAATATCTCCTGCTGATCCGTATAATAGAGCGGTATATTGGCCGCGATCTCATCGACAAGCTTCCTCACCCCTTTGACCTCAACAAGCTGAGATACAGATTCCTTTGACATCTTACCGTTTTTCGCAGCATACTCGACGAGCATGTCTTTGAGCCCCCGCTCCATAGCTTCGCCGTTTAAGTCGTCAGATATCGGCGTGTCGCTCTCTTCGATCACTTCAACCTTTGCTCTGAGATACGGTTCTTTGTATTCGATCTCTTTTAAACGCCCTCTCGTCTCCCCTGAGACAAGCACTCTTACAATATGCTTTGGCAGCTTGATGATCTGTTTTATCGTACCTACCGTCCCGACTTCATGAACGTCCTCCTTCCCCGGATCCTCCGTGTCAATGGACTTCTGTGCAGTCAGGAATATCTTCTGTTCTTCTACCATAGCCTCCTGGATCGCGGCGATGGAGCGTTCTCTGCTCACATCAAAATGCACGACCATCTCAGGCATGATCGTCATCCCTCTGAGGGCGACCATCGGCAGACTTTTTATCTCGTTGTCCATTCGTTCTCCTCCTGAATGTTACCCCCGATTAAGAATCGGATAGGGGAAGATTCCCTTCCCCTATCCGACGCAATACCACGGCCAGCGCAGCAACTGCACTGATGCCGTAGTCAATTTCACATCTTATGCACTCTCTGACGTCAGGAAGGATCTGCGCTCCCCGTCGTCGCGGATATACAGCGGCTCCCCTTTGCCGAGCACTGCGTCCTTCGTGATCCGGCACTCTTTGATCGTCTCGTCCGAAGGCACCCGGAACATCGTATCCATCATAATATTCTCCATAATAGCGCGCAGGCCTCTCGCCCCTGTCTTTCGCGCGAGAGTCGTCTCAGCTATGGCTGTCAGAGCTTCTTTGTCGAACTCAAGCTTCACGCCGTCAAGTTCCAGCAGCTTCTGATACTGTTTGACGATCGCGCTCTTCGGCTCGGTCAGGATGCGTATCAGCGCTTCCTTGTCAAGAAGATCCAAAGAAACAGTGACAGGCAGTCTTCCAACAAGCTCCGGGATAAGTCCATATTTCACAAGATCCTGCGGCAGTACCTCGTGGAGCAGCACGTCCATGTCATATTCATGCTTCGCCGCGATCTCCGCATTGAAACCGATCGATTTTCGGTCGAGACGCGTCTCGATGATCTTGTCGATTCCCTCAAATGCGCCGCCGCAGATAAACAGGATATTTGTCGTGTCGATCTGGATCAGCTCCTGATGCGGATGTTTCCTTCCTCCCTGGGGAGGCACAGACGCCACCGTACCCTCGATGATCTTAAGGAGCGCCTGCTGTACGCCTTCGCCTGATACGTCGCGGGTAATAGACGGGTTCTCAGACTTTCTTGTGATCTTGTCGATCTCGTCGATATAAATAATGCCGTGTTCGGCACGTTCGATATCCCCATCTGCAGCCTGTATGACTTTGAGAAGGATATTCTCCACATCCTCTCCCACATAGCCCGCCTCTGTCAGCGCAGTAGCGTCAGCTATCGCGAACGGTACATTTAATATCTTCGCAAGCGTCTGCGCGAGAAGCGTCTTTCCACATCCTGTAGGACCAAGCATGAGAATATTGCTTTTCTGGAGTTCCACTCCGAGATCCTGCTCCGCCATGATCCTTTTATAATGATTGTACACTGCCACCGAGAGGACTTTTTTCGCCTCTTCCTGTCCGATCACATAGTCGTCGAGGAATTCTTTTATCTCCTCCGGCGTCAGCAGATTGATATCGTCGAACGCGCTGCTGTCGCTGTAGTCGAGTTCCTCTTCTATGATCTCAGAGCAGATGCCGATACACTCGTCGCAGATATATGTGCCATTGGGCCCTGCGATCAGCTTTCTCACCTGAGCCTGCGTTTTATTGCAAAAGGAACATCTTACGATATCATCCATCACTTTTCCTGACATATTTTTCACCTCATACTGACATTAGTGGTTGACGATCACTTCGTCGATCAGACCGTATGCCTTAGCCTCTTCCGCGGACATGAAATTGTCTCTCTCTGTATCGGCTTTGATCGTCTCAAGATCCTGCCCTGTATTCGCCGCGAGGATCTCGTTTAATTTCTGTTTCGTGCGGAGGATGTGCTCGGCAGCGATCTGGATCTCCGTCGCCTGTCCCTGGGCGCCGCCTGACGGCTGGTGGATCATGATCTCCGCGTTGGGAAGCGCGAATCGTTTGCCTTTCTTGCCTCCGGAGAGGAGGAACGCCCCCATGCTGGCAGCCATGCCGATGCACACGGTAGACACGTCGCACTTAATGTACTGCATCGTGTCATAGATCGCAAGCCCCGCTGTAACAGAACCTCCCGGACTGTTGATATATAACTGGATATCCTTATCCGGATCATCCGCTTCGAGGAAAAGCAGCTGCGCCACGACCACGCTGGCCGACACGTCGTTTACTTCCTCTCCGAGGAATATGATCCTCTCCTTTAAAAGTCTTGAATAAATGTCATAGGACCGCTCGCCGCGGCTCGTCTGTTCGATGACATAAGGTACTAAACTCATAAGTCATGCCTTCTTTCTTTATAATCTGTCATATTCTTGTGTTTGTGTATCTTCTGTTCGGAGACTTTCCTGCAATAAAGCCTCAAAAAGGTGTAAAAGGTGCGCCGTGCGGCACACCTTTCTCTAACATTCTGCTTAAGCCTCTACTGCCGCGTCTGCGATAAGCGTCACTGCTTCCTGGACTGCAATGTCGTCTTTCATCTGTTTCTTCTCATTGTCGCCCATGAATTCTTTGAGCTTGTCAACCTCCATCTGGTAGGAGTCTGCCATCTTCTGCAGTTCCTCGTCGAGACGCTCGTCAGATACTTCGATATTCTCCGCCGCTACAATAGCTTCGAGCACGAGTCTTGTGCGGATCCTCTTCTCAGCCTGCGGTCTGAACTCTTCCAGCATCTTTTCTTCCGTGAGACCTGTGAACTGGTAATACTGTTCCATGCTCATGCCCTGCTGCATAATGCGGCGGGCAAAATCGTCAGACATCTGTCTTGTCTGAAGATCGATCATAGGCTCCGGAATATCGATCTGCGCATTGGCAACGGCCTGCTCGACAGACTGATCTTCTCTCTTCTGCTTTCCTTCGTTTTCCTTGCGCTCTTTGATCTTCGCCTTTACTTCTGCTCTGTAATCGTCTACGGTCTCGCTCTTGTCGGATACATCAGACACGAACTCATCGTCAAGTTCAGGGAGCTCTTTCGTCTTGATCTCATGCACAGTGCATTTGAAGACTGCGTCTTTTCCTGCAAGCTCTTTCGCCTGATAATCTTCCGGGAACTTCACATTGACTTCCACTTCTTTTCCGATCTCAGCGCCGATGAGCTGCTCCTCGAATCCCGGGATAAAGGCTCCCGATCCGATCGTCAGCGGATACTTTTCGCCTTTTCCTCCCTCGAACGCTTCACCGTCTACGAAACCTTCAAAATCAAGTGTCACCTGATCCTTATCCTGAACGGCTCTGTCTGTCACGTCAATCGTTCTCGCATTGCGCTCGAGTTCTTTCTGGATCTCCTCGTCCACTTCCTTCTGCGTCACTCTTGTAGAGACTTTATCCACTTTCAGGCCTTTATATTCACCGAGTATTACTTCCGGTTTCACTGCAACTTCCGCTGTAAATATGAACGGCTTGCCTTTCTCGAGCTGTGTGATGTCGATTTTCGGCTGAGATACGATCTCAAGTTCACACTCATCGTATGCATTCCCATAAGCCTCTGATATCATATGATTGGCGGCTTCGTCATAGAACACTTCCGGTCCGTACATTTTCTCGATCATCTGACGCGGCACTTTGCCCTTGCGGAACCCCGGAAGGCTGATCTTTCCACGTTCTTTCAAATATGCGGCCTGAAGCGCCTTTTCTACATTTTCCGCCGGCACCTCGATCGTCAGCTTCGCCATATTATGTTCTAATTTTTCTACCTGTAAACTCATTTTCTTCCTCCTTGAATGTGCAAAGTGAGAATTGTCCGCGTTTTCAGTCAGAACACACATCAGGACATACCTTTGCAGTCACTGAATTAGTATAGCACATAAAACCGCATATTTCCAGTCTTTTTTCCCGTAAATATATTGAGTTCGCACTGCCTTATCCTTCATATACGACAGAGGACTTCACTTCTTCTGCTTTCCCTCTCCCACAGAGGATCGAAGTCAGCTCGAGCGCAAACGGGATCGCCGCCCCCATGCCGCGCCCCGTTGTTATGTTCCCATCCGTGACCGCAGGCACCTGAAGCACCTCCGCGCAGTCCAGCTGATCCTCAAAGGACGGATACACGCATGCCCGCTTCCCTCTGAGAAGTCCAAGGCCGCTCAGAACAGTGGGCGCCGCGCAGATCGCAGCAAGATGTTTTCCCTGCTCCGCAGCTGCAAGAAGCCTGTCCTGAAGCCCCCTGTGATCCCTGAGATGGAGCGTGCCCGGCATTCCTCCCGGAAGTACGAGCATGTCCGCACCTGCAATATCTGCTTCCTCAAACAGGCTGTCAGCCTCTACGAAAATATTGTGAGAGCCCTGGATCCGTTTGCTGTCCATGACTGAAACAGTCTCTGTCTCAACCCCTGCCCGGCGCAGGATGTCAACGACAGTCAGGCCCTCGATCTCTTCAAAACCATCTGCTAAAAAAACACATACTTTCTTCATTATAGATTACCTCCTGGTCAAGTCTTTTTTAATTATATCGAATGTACCGGACGGTTACAAGATTACTGCACATTTTACACTGGAAGAACAGGTCATTTTTTCATATAATAGATTCAGTATAACAACTCGCCTGATGACAGACAAGGAGTAAAAATCATATGGAAATCGAACGCAAATTTCTTCCGGATATGGACCGTCTTCCATTTCGGCCCGAGGACTATCCATGCCGTCGTATCGAACAGGGCTATCTCTGCACAGAACCCGTAGTGCGCATCCGCAGGGATAACGACGAATATTTTCTGACCTATAAATCAAAGGGCCTTATGGTCCGGGAGGAATATAACCTTCCGCTCACCCGGTCCGCCTACGCGCATCTGATCGCCAAAGCGGACGGACGGATCATATCCAAGAGGAGATATGTTGTCCCGCTTGAACACGGGCTCTGTCTCGAACTGGATATATTTGAAGGAGATCTCGCCCCTCTTGTAATCGCCGAGATCGAATTTCCGGATGAGAATACAGCCCGCACATACGAGCCGCCAGAGTGGCTGAAAGAGGACGTCACTTATTCCCCCGAGTATCATAACAGTGCCCTAAGCAAAAAATAGGATCCGGATCCTGGTTTTTTCAAAAAACGCAACGTTTTGTTGCTTATTTTATATTTTCCCCGTTGCGTTGCATAACACCTTATTCACAGGAAAAATTGATATAATAGTGAAGTGTTTTTAGTTTCCTGTAAACGGAGGAGGTGTTTTCGTGTCTAATATTCAACTTGCGGCGAATCTACGCCGGCTGAGGATCGATCATGGCTATACGCAGACACAGATCAGCGGCAGACTGAATATCTCACGGCAGGCATACTCCAATTACGAGACAGGAAAGCGTATCCCGGATCTGGATATCATTATCCGTATCGCGGATATCTATCATGTCACTCTCGAAGAGCTTATCCTGAAGCCATGCACCGGCGCCGGCGTCATCAACCAGAACACCGGTCCTTATTACATCGGAATGGAAATAGAAAGCACAGACACGATCTACCTCACAAAAGAAGAAGTCGATCTGCTGATCCATTATCGAAATGCAGAAGAGGATGACCGGAAACTGACACACAGGGTATTAAACATGACTTTATAAAATGTGTTTTCTTTTAAAAATAACAATACATCCCACGATAACCACTATGCTCAGCACGACGACAAAGGGAAATCCGTCGTCAAGTCCCGGCATGTCTTTAAAATTCATCCCATACCATCCGGTGATCAGCGTCAGTGGGAAGAAGATCGTGGATATCACAGTCAGGAACTGCATATTGCTGTTCTGTCTGGCGTCGATCTGAGCCTGGTAGGAGTCTTTTACCTGCTGGGCATACTCAAGCAGATGACTTGTCCGGCTCATAAGACGATCCGCCCGGTCTGTCAATGTTCCGAAATACTTCAGGTGCTTCTTTAGGAAAAACCCGTTTTCGTTCTCTTCAAGTTCCTTTGTCAGGTCCATCATCTCATCGTAATAGCTGCGAAGGTTCAAAAGTTCCCGCCGGATAGGCATCAGCTTTGTCTGAAAATTGGCGATATTCTCCTGACTGACGTCCTCCTCCATCCTCAGAAGCCTTCTCTCATATGCCACAAGCATCTCAAGATCCCTGCTGATAAACTCGGAAATATAATTGTACAGGAAACGTTCCTTTGTCTCGCCCTGATGCGTCTTTTTCTGCTGTATGCGGCGAATCAGCCGCTCGGAAAAATCCTCGTCGTCAACGATCACCACATTGCTCCTGTTGACGAAAAAATACATCCGGTACCTGCTGCCGAGCACGTCAAGCAGTTTCGGTATGCAGAGTGTTCCGACTACGCAGTCCTGCTGATTCTCAAGCCGGCAGAAACCGATCTTTGCCACCTGGATTTCATTTTCATAGATGATCCCTGCTTTTTCAAGGACTGCGTCGGCCTTTTTCGAGTCTGTGACAAAGACGGCCGGCGCCTGATCTGTCTCCCATTCCTCCTGCGTCACCGGTATAAGCTGTTCGCCAAATCTGTAAATCATGTTATCACCTGCTGAACTTTATTGTCCCGGGCAGGCCCTTTCCCTGCCCGCCGGGTATTACTCTTCTTCGGCGCCGTCCGCTGCCGGACCGGCGTTTCTCTGTGCCGCTTTATCATAGGCCTCCTGATAGAGAATTTCCTGGGAATTGATGGGCTCTCCCTCACATCTGACAAGAGTATAACTTCCGTCTTTGTTCTCCTCGCGGGCCTTTTTGTTATCACTGAGCATCAGGTCAAACATCCCCTGGATCCTCGACTTTATCGCCGGCGCGTAGACCGGAGCCGCGACCTCTACCCGCTTCACTGTATTTCTTGTCATAAAATCGGCGGAGGAGATGTAATACTTCCTCTGTTCCCCGCATCCGAAGATATAAATCCTGGAATGCTCCAGGAATCGGCCCACAATGCTGATGATCCGGATATTCTCTGTCTCACCTTTCACCTGTGGGATCAGACAGCTTATTCCGCGGATGATCATATCAATGTGCACTCCGGCCCTGGACGCCTCTGCCAGTTTGTCAATGATCTTCTTGTCCGTCAGGGAGTTCAGTTTCAGTCCGATATATGCATCCCCGCCGTTCTTTTTATGTTCGATCTCCTCGTCGATCATATCGATCACACGATTCTGCAGACATTTCGGAGCTACGAGCAGATGATCGGATTCCTCCACGGCCTCTCCCTTAGTCAGCGCCTGGAACACT
The DNA here is from genome assembly GCA_949294665.1 of uncultured Eubacteriales bacterium. Classification (GTDB taxonomy): domain Bacteria; phylum Bacillota; class Clostridia; order Lachnospirales; family Lachnospiraceae; genus Mediterraneibacter. The sequence goes on along the minus strand of CASFID010000002.1, from coordinate 20,101 downwards.
TTCGCCGCATCTATCCCGATCTGTTCATCAGCCGTCATAAGAGACAGATCGGTATAGAGGCGGGCCGTCTTCTCGTTGTAATTTCCGGTCCCGATCTGCGTGATATACTCGATCCCCCCGTCCCCTCTCTTTGTGATCAGACACAGCTTCGAATGCACTTTGAAGCCCTCGAGTCCGTAGATGATCTGGCAGCCCGCTTTCTCGAGCATACGCGACCAGCGGATATTGTTCTCCTCATCAAATCGTGCTCTCAATTCCACAAGGACGACGACTTCTTTCCCGTTTTCCGCCGCTTCACAAAGCGCCTCTATGATCTTGCTCTGTTTTGCCAGACGGTAGAGCGTCATTTTGATGGAGATGACAGTTTCATCTTCTGCCGCCTCATTGAGCATGCGCAGAAACGGACGGATCGACTCGTACGGATAGGACAGCAGCTTGTCCTCCTCCTCGATCTGTTTTAAGATGCTCTCTCCGTCGCGGAACGAAGCTGATTTCTGGGGAACTCTCCTCTCATAGAACAGCTCGGGATGCATACGCAGCAGATCCTGGAGTTTGAACACAAAGGACAGGTCAAGCGGGGCGTTGCTGCGGAAGACTCTCTCCGATGACACGTCCAGATATCTGCAGAGAGACTCCACTACAGAGTGGTCGATCTCCCGGGACATATCGAGACGCACCGGAGAGAGCTTCTTTCTCTCTTTCATCAGATCTGCCATGAACTCACGGTAATCCAGATCCTCATCATACAGCGCGTCCGCATCGATATCCGCGTTCCGCACGACACGGATCAGCGACTTGCCGATCACCTTGTATCCCTTAAATACTTTGCCGATATAATGAAGTACGATATCCTCTGAGAGGATGTATCTGCCTTTGTCTCCCGGAAGAGCTACAAGACGCTCTACCATATTATTCGTACAGGGAATGATTCCGATTCTCTCTTTTCCGCTTCTTGTCTCAAGTACGACCACCGCATAGATCTCCTGGTTCCTCAGGAACGGAAAAGGCTGTCTCTTTCCCACGACCGTAGGGGAACTCAACGGCACGATCTCATGGTTAAAATACTGCTCAAGAAATTTCTTTTCCTCGGGACTTGCCATAGTAAAATCGATCAGACTGATCCCGTATTCCGCCACTTTATCCATCAGCTTCTTATATGCGGCGTCCTTTCTCTTATTGAGCTTTTTCACAACTTTCAGGATCGCCCTGATCTGCTCCTCTGACGTCATATTCGTCTTACTGTCGCGGATCTTCTTATTAATCAGCATCTGATCCTGAAGAGATCCCACTCTGACCCGGAAGAACTCGTCCAGGTTGCTCTGGTAGATCGACACGAAATTCATGCGCTCACAGAGCGGTACCTCGCTGTTCTCCGCCTCTTCGAGCACTCTTTCATTGAATTTCAGCCACGACAATTCCCTGTTCATGTAGAAATTATTCATTTTCTCCTCCTTATGCAATCAACACAGCCTGTTCCCGTTTGCCATCAGCTGAAACTTACAGTTCAGCCTCTCCGCGGCTCTCCTGCACATTATCATACGCTTTTCTTTCTCAATAATCAACTGTTCAGGATTCCCGTTCATTTCTTGTTATATGTAGTCTATTTTATAATAAAGTCCAGACCGTTTGCATAAGAAAAATGTTAAATGTAAGTAAAGACGCCGGATCTCCCAGTCCTTCGCTGCATACTGAGAGATCCGGCCTTTTGTACTTTTCTGCGATCCTACTCTGTCTCGATCCTCTTTAGCCGTGCTCCAAGCCGGCTCAGTATCTCGTTTGTGATCGTCCCGGCAGTCTGCGCCATATCCTCTGCCGTAAGCGCCGCGTCGCAGGATACTCCGGGCCCCCTGCGGGAACAGCCGATAAAGACGACCTCGTCCCCGGCCGCCGCGCCCGGCGCCTCCGTCACGTCCAGAGTAAGCTGATCCATACAGATACGTCCTATGACCGGGACTTTTCTGCCCCGCACAAGAACCGTCCCGCAGTTCGAGAGACTGCGGGGGATCCCGTCCGCATATCCCGCAGTGACAACTGCGATCCGTCTGTCCGCACCGGCTGTATAGGTCAGTCCATATCCTGCGGATTCACCGGCTGCCAGCTTCTTCACACTGGCGATCCTTGCCTTGAGAGAAAGGACCGGTCTGAGATCTGCATCCGCCTTCACCCTGTCGTTTTTGGAACTGAGACATCCATAAAGGGCGATCCCCGGTCTTGCAAGGTCGAAGGAATATTCCGGATAGTTCAGGATCCCATAACTTCCCTGGATGTGTGCTCTGAATCCGTCTATCCCTTTTGCATGAAGATGTTTCAGAACATCCCGGAATCTCCGGATCTGCTCTCTTGTATATTTTTCTTCTGCATCCGAGGCGCCGTCGGAGACGCAGAGATGAGAAAATACCCCTGTCACTTCGAGTCCTTCCAGATTCCAGATCTCCTCGATCAGTCCGATCCTCCCGTACGGAATACCCAGGCGGTGCATCCCTGTATCGACGCCTACGTGCACGCGGATCTTTGTCCCGTCGCCCGACCGCATACAATACCGTGATATTTCACGGGCAAATGCAGAATCTACCACCGTCTGCGTCAGCCCGTAACGTGTCAGTTTCCAGAACACATCTGGAGAGGTATACCCGAGGATCAGTATCTCGCCGGATATCCCGGCTTTGCGCAGGCGGACCGCCTCATCTGCGGACGCTGTGCAGAAATGATCCGTCCCGGCGTCCTGAAGGATACGTGCCGTCAGGACGTCCCCGTGTCCGTAGGCGTTCGCCTTGACCGCCGGCATGAGAGCACATCTGTCTCCTGAGAGACGCTGCAGTTCTTTCATATTGTGTATCAGGTTTCCTCTGCTGACCTCGATCCAGGCTCTGTCCGTCTCACTCACTTCTATCCGCCCCTTCCTTCAGACGTGTGTACAGGCAGACAATCAGGAATGCCGCCACAAATGAAACCGCCGTGACACTCATGAACTGTATCAGCGTGTTGTCCACCAGAACTTCCGTAAAACCGGCGACTCCCGCTATTCCCCGCAGACCGATCAGAACTGCCGGGTGTATGATATATACAAGCATGGAGATATCCCGCGTACAGGCCGGCGCTTTCCCCGGAACACACAGGAGCAGCCGGAACAGAAAATACATGACCGGGATGAGAAACAGATACATGCTGTTGTGTCTCTGTATCCCCTGACTGAACGTAAAATATCCCTCGGCGAGCATAAGCGCCAGACTGACCATAAGTCCGATGACAAGACATTTTCTTCTGTGTTCCTGTTGCGCACGTAGCGTCATTCCCATAACAAGGAAAACAGGAGCATAGAAAATGCCGTTGCGCGTGTAGCTGCTGACAGCAAATATCGCATGATACAGGCTGTCGGCCCCGGGGATCCGGCTCACAAGCCCGAAATAGCTGTCCCCTCCCACTCCGATCAGATAGAGCAGGACGGCTGTGATAAAGACCACACGCACAGAAAAATGTTTCATCAATATCAGGACCAGGGCGCATCCTATGATCACTGCGGGGAAATACCACAGATGATAGAACGCTCCGTCGAAAAAGAGCATCCTGAGAAATTCTCCCGCACTCTTTGGCACGCCTCCCGAATAAATGTTGACCGGAAGGTAGAGTACAAAGGACGCCGCATACAGGAACAACGTCTTCTTCATCGACCGGATCACTCTCCCATCGTCGGCGCGCCCGTTCAGCTTCCATTCACCCAACACAAAATACCCTGTCACCATCAGGAAAAAAGGAACCGCCACACGTCCCACACAATATGTCAGAATAAAATCAAGTTCTTTGCTGAATCCGGAAAACGGCCCTGTGTGTATAGCGATCACCATGACCGCCGCTGCGATGCGAAAGTAATCGAGCCCTGCGTACTCCCTGAGCCCCTTATCTGTCCCCTTATAGATCGCTCCTGTCATATCCGCCCCTTCCCCGAGGCGTGCATCCTGCTTATGCTCTGCATGCCTCTGAACGCCCGTCCGGGAAGAGAACTCCGGCACGGGCTGTCCTGTCTGACTCTTCCGTCATTACTCTCCACATATTCCTCGAGCGCCAGCCCCTGCTCTGTGATCCGAACAGAATGCGGCGTACCCACATAGCGGAAATGCCATGGTTCCTCGCTGATGCCTGTGACAGACTCTTTTTCCTTTGTGTACCGTTCAATGAAGCCATAGTATGGCGCCGCTTCCCGGAACTTCTGACATATACCGGTCCGGGGAAATTCAGGGCAGATAAAATCTATGTCCGGCGCATTTTCCGCCAGGTCTATGGCAAGTCCCGTCTCATGTTCGCTGCACCCCGGAAGCGCAACATATTTTTTTGCAAATGCAAGCCCCTTCTCTTCCACGGTCTCAGCCCAGATCTTCTCCTGCTCCTCCCTGGAACGCCATCCGCTCACCGGAACGATCCGTTCTCTGCCGCCGATATCCCGGATCAGCTCTCTCAGCGCTTCTGCTGCGGTGCGTTCCAACAGAATACCGGGGCGGTCCTCCGATACACTTACAAGATCTTTACGCTCTGCCTGATGAAGGATCGGGTGTTCGATATTTACAAGGGTAAGATATTTTTTCGTCATTCTCCCACCTCCATTCTGATCAGCCGGTCGATTAGTTCCTCAAACGTCATGCCCGCCGCTTTCATCATTCCCGGATAGCGGCTGTGGGCCGTGAATCCCGGGATCGTATTCACCTCATTGAAGTAGATCTTTCCCTCCGGCGTCAGGAACATATCTACTCGCGCGAAGTCCCTGCACTTTAGAGCCCGGTAGACGACAGCCGCCATATGGCGGACCTCATCCGCTTTCTCATGAGGGATCCTTGCCGGGACATAGATACTGGATGTCTTAAGCGTATACTTCTCCTCATAGTTGAAAAAACCTTCTGACAGTTCGATCTCATCGACTTCGCCGATGGTAAGTTCTTTATTTCCAAGGACCGCGCACCCTACTTCAAATCCCCGGATCTGTTCCTCCAATATCACTTCCGAATCGTGCTCAAAAGCGCTCTCAACAGCGGGGATCAGCCCTTTCTCCTCGCAGACTCTCGTAATCCCAAACGAAGAACCCGCACGGACCGGTTTTACAAACAGCGGATAGCCCAGCCTGCGGGCGCATTTTCGTATCTCATGTGCATCGTAAGGACGTGCAACAGTTACTGTCTCCGCCACCGGCACTCCTGCCGCCGCTGCGATACGGTGTGAGAGTTCTTTGTCCATTCCTACGGCAGAGCTTAACATCCCGCAGCCGATGACCGGAATGCCGGCAAGCTCCAACACGCCCTGTACCGTTCCGTCCTCTCCGTTCTTCCCGTGAAGAATGGGAAAAGCAGCGTCCAGCGGTATCGTGTATGTCCCGTTCTTCCCCTGACAGCAGACGCCGTGTACCGTCCTGTCTGTCGACACCCATACCGGTGTGCAAGTCCTGTCGTCCAGCCACCGATCTTCTGGTATGCTGTCGATATTGCCCTGATAGAGATACCACTGACCGGTCCGCCGGCAGATTCCGATCAGAATCCGTTCATATCGCTCCGTATCCATCTGCTCTATTACCGCGTAGGCAGACTGAAGCGATACTTCATATTCTGTGGAACATCCGCCAAACAATACGGCGATCCTCTTTTTTCTCTCATTTTCCTGTTCTCCCTTTTTGATGTCTTCCATTTTCTTTTTCTCCTTTTTCCTGATGTCCTTCCACTGTCAATACAGCGTCCGGCTGATAACTTAACTTTTGGGATAAGAAAATGATAGCAGGGCGTGATTAATGATTTTTAATGAATTAATGATGATTTAGTGTGCAGAATTATTAAGAATTTACTAAGATAACGTACTGACGCAAAAGTGTCCGCGCCCGCAGGATGCAGCAGAGCCGTACAAATGCAAAGCAGAAATAAAAAGAAGAGATCCATAGCCCGGGAGGGTTGTATGGATCTCCGTTTCTATCTTACAGATCTACTTTAAGATTCTGTTCTTTGATATTGTGCCGGTCGGCATATCCTGACAGGATCATAGTCAGCGCGCCGTCTCCGGTGATGTTGCATGCCGTTCCGAAACTGTCCTGGAGTGCGAAGATCGTCAGCATCAGCGCCGTTCCCGTCTCATCGAATCCCAGGACGCCCGTGATCAGGCCGAGAGACGCCATGACGGTTCCTCCCGGGACTCCTGGAGCGCCGATGGCAAAGACGCCCAGCAGCAGGCAGAACAGGATCATCGTCCCCACGTCCGGCATTCTCCCGTACAGGATCTGGGATACTGTCATGACAAAGAACACTTCTGTCAGGACAGAGCCGCACAGATGGATATTGGCAAACAGCGGGATACCGAAGTCTACCATGTCGTCCCTGAGCGGAGGCTCCGACTTTTTCGCGCAGCGAAGGGCGACCGCAAGCGTCGCCGCCGAAGACATCGTACCGACAGCGGTAATGTATGCCGGCCCGTAGTTCTTTACCACGTCCAGCGGGTTGCTCCGAGAATAGATCCCCGCAGCGATATAGAGCACAGCCATCCAGAGGTAGTGGCCTGCGATCACAATAAGCACGATCTGCAGGAACACCGGGAGTTGTTTTGTGATCGTTCCCTCATAGGAAAGAGCGCAGAATGTAAATCCGATAAATACCGGCAGGATCGGGATCACTACTCTGGTCACGACCTGCAGGACGATCTTCTGAAACTCTTCGAGCAGGTTCGTCATCGTCACCGCATTCGTCCAGGTACAGGCGAGTCCGAGCAGTACAGAGAGTACAAGCGCGCTCATGACAGACATGATCTCCGGGATTTCAAGCTGGAATACCACTTCCGGCAGTTCTTTGAGCCCCTCTACTTCTGAGACGATCGACAGGTGGGGAATAATGCCATACCCCGCCGCCATCGAAAGAAGCGCTGCCAGAATGGACGATGCATATGCGCAGAACAGCGCCACGCCAAGCATCCTTGAGGCGCTCTTTCCCAGTCTGGTGATCGACGGCGCAATAAATCCGATAACGATCAGCGGCACACAGAAATTGATGAGCTCCGACAGAATAAACCTTACAGTCACTACGATGTTCATCACACCGTCCCCGGCTCTTTCCATATGCTCGGTCCCGGCCAGTTGTCCTGCGAGGATCCCAAGCACTACTCCGACAAGCAGCTTAAACGGAAGGCTGGTGAATATTTTCTTCATTTAACATCCTCTCTTTCCTCATTTTCTATCACGTGTCGCCTATTATAATCTATAACGCACCGCTCTGACAAGGGATGATTTTTCCAGATCTTTTTAAACTTGACAAAAGTTATATCTGTGTTACGATATCACAGTAAATGCCGCCGCACAAGGAGACGGACAGATCAGTTCTAAAGGAGTAAGATAATGGCACTTTATAATAACAGGATCGTAGTAAAAGTAGGTACTTCCACACTCACAAACGACGCGGGCAAGAGCGACCTGCGCGCCACGGACCGGCTCGTCTGCACACTGGCAGATATCCACAATATGGGATATGAAGTCATTCTCGTCTCATCCGGAGCCATCGCCGTTGGCAGAAACAAGCTGAATATGCAGAACCGGCCGGACGTCGGGACCATGCGCATGAAGCAGGCTGCGGCAGCCGTCGGACAGTGCAGCCTGATGTATCTCTACGACAAATTCTTCGGAGACTATGACAAGACTGTGGCACAGATCCTTCTGAATGCAGAGGATATCGAGCAGGAAGAGAAGAAAGAAAATCTGACAAATACATTTGACGCACTTCTCGAGATGGATGTGATCCCGGTCGTAAATGAGAATGATTCCGTAAGTTACACAGAGATCGAGTCTGAGGACAGGCTGTTCGGAGACAATGACATGCTCTCCTCCGTCGTGGCTGTGCTCTGCCGCGCAAAACGTCTCGTCATCTTATCAGACATCGACGGTTTCTACGACAGCGATCCCCGTCTTCATCCAAACGCAAAACTCATCGGACAGATCGATGTTATCGACGAGAGCGTCTACTCTCTCGCAGGAGGCGCCGGATCAAGAAGAGGCACCGGCGGTATGCGCACAAAACTGCAGGCCGCGCAGCTTGCCACATCGAACGGTATCGATACGATCGTGACAAACGGAAAGCGCCCGGAGGCGCTCTACGATCTCGTCAAAGGCGGCAAAATCGGGACACTGTTTACCGGGAAAATATAATACGTCTGCAGATCAGCATACATACAGAACCAGAAGAAGCGGCCCCTCAGGAGCCGCTTTGCTGTTATTTTGTGAACGCAGCCTTCTCAAGTGTGAGAAGGCTGATCTTTTTATCAATTCCGCCTGCATATCCGGTCAGGCTTCCATCTGTCCCGAGTATCCTGTGGCAGGGCACGATCACTGAGACCGGATTATGACTTACCGCTCCGCCCACAGCCTGGGCTGACATTGTCTCCAGCCCCCGCTGTTCTGCGATCTTATTGGCAAGCTCTTTGTACGTGGTAGTCTGTCCATATGGGATCTTAAGCAGCAGTTCCCAGACAGCCAGGCGGAAATCACTGCCCGTCAGATGAAGCTGCGGAGTGAAATCAGGCTCCCGCCCGGAAAAATATATGTCAAGCCACCTGGACGTCTCTTCCAGTACGGGCGGTCTTTCCGTCTCTTTTTTCCTCCCTGCATCCGTCCCGGCTTCCGGATCTGCAAAGTCTTCTCCTTTAAGTATTTCGCCGCCGAAATACTTTTGCCCGTCAAACCACAGGCCGGTCAGGCCCTCTTTGTCACAGGCAAGTGTGATCCCGCCCAGAGGCGAGTCGTAATGGCAGATATATCGGTCATACATCGCGCTCTCTCCTTTCATCCCGCCCGGCAATGAGTAAAACAGCGGCAACAGCCGCAATAAGCACGAGGCGCTGTTTTACAAGTGGTGCAGGCTGAACTGTTACTGTTTTTTCAGTAAGCCCCGAGAAATCTTTCCACCTCCCGGTTGAACTCCCGGTACGCCTCTTTCGCGATAAAATGCGTGCCGTGCAGCACCCGGATCTGCGCATTCGGAAGACTGGCATAGATCAGTCTCGTGTGCGCATCTTTTATCATATCCCTGTCCCCGGCGATGACCAGCTTTTTCATCCTGATAAAATCCGGGTTCCGGTTCTCGGACAGTTCCTCCGGCCGTATATTCGGATCATGGACCATCAGACCGAGCATCTCTGCATTTCTCCGCGCTTTTCGGGCAAATGAAACACTGCCGCCTTTCTTCCCGGTCTTCCTGGGTGGCAGGATTTTCCAGAGAGCGGCAAGCGCAGAGGCTATCCCATATCCGAAGACGATCGGGATCTGTGTGGACGGCTTTACACCAGACGCGTCCAGGTTCGCCCCGTTTAGGATCAGATGATCCACCCGCTCCGGATACTTCATGGCAAAGAGAAGAGCGATGTTCCCTTTCTGCTTTCCAGATCAGTCGGATTTGCCTGATTGGTTTCAGCCTTATCACAGACTTGTTACTTTGTCTTATGACCTGTAACCGGGGAACTCTCCCCGGCAAACACGAATTTCTATACTGTCGCGATATCAATCAATGTCAGTTTCTTGATATCTGTATTCTCAAGACTTGTGATCAGCGCCTCCGCAGTATCGATGGCCGTCAGCACGTTCACGCCCGTCTCGATGGCATTCCTGCGGATGACGAATCCGTCTTTGGAGTGCTCTGCTCCCTGTGCCGGGATATCGATGACAAGATCGATCTTATGTCCCAGGATCAGGTCGAGGAGGTTCGGTGACTCCTGCTCGATCTTACGCACCGGCGTTGCCTTTACGCCCGCCTCGCCCAGAGCTCTCGCCGTTCCGCTTGTAGCGAAGATGTGGTAGCCGATATTTGCAAATCTGCGTCCGATCTCAACCGCTTCCGGCTGGTCCTCGTCACGGACGGTCATGATCATATTCTTGAACTTCGGCAGCTTGATCCCTGCGCCGAGGAACGCCTTGTAGAGAGCCTCGTCGAATGTCTTCGCGATTCCGAGACACTCTCCTGTGGACTTCATCTCCGGTCCCAGGCTGATATCGGCTCCCCGGATCTTCTCAAAGGAGAATACCGGCATCTTGACCGCCACATAGTCTGCCTCCGGCTGCAGTCCCGGCGTGTATCCAAGCTCTCTGATCGTCTTTCCGATGATCACCTGTGTCGCCAGCGGCACGATCGGGATCCCCGTCACCTTACTGATGTACGGAACGGTACGGCTGGATCTCGGATTGACCTCGATCACATACACATCCTCGTCCCCGCAGACGATAAACTGAATATTGATCATACCGATAACATGGAGAGATTTCGCAAGTCTTCTCGTGTACTCCGCGATCTTTGCTTTTGCTCCCTCTGTCAGGCTCTGTGCCGGATAGACGGAGATACTGTCTCCGGAATGGATGCCGGCGCGCTCGATATGTTCCATGATACCCGGGATCAGGATATCGGTTCCGTCGCATACCGCGTCGACCTCTATCTCCTTGCCCTGCAGATATTTATCTACAAGGATCGGGTGATCCTGTGCGATCCTGTTGATGATACCGATGAACTGGTCGATGTCATTGTCATTGATCGCGATCTGCATGCCCTGTCCCCCGAGCACATAGGACGGGCGCACAAGCACAGGATAGCCGAGACGGTTCGCCACTTCTTTTGCCTCCTCGGCAGTAAATACCGTTCCTCCAGTAGGACGCGGGATCTCACACTCTTCCAGTATCTCGTCAAAGAGTTCTCTGTCCTCTGCCTTGTCCACATTCTCAGCGGACGTTCCCAGGATCGGCACCCCCATCTTCATGAGCGCCTCTGTCAGCTTGATCGCCGTCTGTCCGCCAAACTGCACGACAGCCCCGTCCGGCTTCTCGATATCTACGATACTCTCCACATCCTCCGGTGTAAGCGGCTCAAAATACAGCTTGTCCGCGATATCGAAGTCCGTGCTTACCGTCTCCGGGTTATTGTTGACGATGATCGTCTCATATCCCTCTCTGGAAAACGCCCATGTACAGTGTACGGAACAGAAGTCGAACTCGATACCCTGTCCGATGCGGATCGGCCCGGAGCCGAGCACGAGCACTTTTTTCTTTCCTGTCGTCTTCTCCACTTCGTTCTCGCTGCCAAATACAGAGTAATAGTAAGGCGTCTCCGCCGCGAACTCCGCCGCGCATGTATCCACGATCTTGTATGCCGCAACAATGCCGTTTGCATGGCGCATGTCATGGATCTCACGCTCTGTCTTTCCTGTCAGGCGGGCGATCACATTGTCCGGGAACTCGATGCGTTTTGCCTCTCTTAAGAGATCCACCGTGAGTTCCTGCGTTTTCAACGCGTTTTCCATCTCCACGATGATGGCGAATTTGTCAATAAACCATTTATCTACTTTCGTGATGTTGTAGATCGTATCATAGTCAATGCCTCTGCGGATGGCTTCTGCGATCTTCCACATACGCATATCGTCTACTTTTGCCATCTGTTCCAGAAGCTCGTCTTCTGAGAGCCCTGTGAAATCATAGGACATCAGACTGTCCACATGCTGCTCCAGAGAACGGATCGCTTTCATCAGAGCTCCCTCGAAGTTGTCGCATATGCTCATGACCTCTCCGGTCGCTTTCATCTGCGTCGTCAGTGTTCTCTTGGCGCTGATAAACTTATCGAAAGGCAGACGGGGCAGTTTGACTACCACATAGTCGAGCATCGGCTCAAAACTTGCATACGTCTTCTGAGTGATGGCGTTCTTGATCTCATCCAGTGTATAACCCAGCGCGATCTTTGCCGATACTTTTGCGATCGGATAGCCGGTCGCCTTGGAAGCCAGCGCGGAAGAACGGCTGACGCGTGGATTCACCTCGATGACGCAGTATTCAAACGTATCCGGGTTCAGTGCATACTGCACGTTACAGCCGCCTGTGATGTTCAGTTCGCTTATGATATTGAGTGCAGAGGTACGCAGCATCTGGTACTCTTTATCCCCCAATGTCTGGGACGGAGCCACAACGATACTGTCTCCTGTGTGGACGCCTACCGGGTCGATGTTTTCCATATTACATACGGTGATACAGTTGCCCGCGCTGTCGCGCATTACCTCGTACTCGATCTCTTTCCAGCCGGCGATGCAGCGCTCTACCAGAACCTGTCCCACGCGGGAGAGACGAAGCCCGTTCTCCAGGATCTCCACAAGCTGCTGGGAATCATGGGCGATGCCGCCGCCGCTCCCGCCCAGGGTGTATGCCGGACGGAGCACCACCGGATAGCCGATCTTGTTTGCGAATGCGAGTCCGTCGTCCACGCTTTCCACAACGAGGGAAGCCGCAACAGGTTCGCCGATCTTCTCCATTGTCGCCTTGAATTCCAGGCGGTCCTCCGCTTTCTTGATCGTCTCCGACGTTGTCCCGATGAGACGCACTCCGTTTTCGCGCAGGAATCCTGCCTCTTCAAGCTCCATGGCAAGGTTGAGCCCTGCCTGTCCGCCCAGAGTCGGAAGCACGCTGTCCGGTTTCTCTTTCTTAATGAGCTGCTCGACCACTTCCACGGTCAGAGGCTCGATATATACGCTGTCCGCGATATCTTTATCTGTCATGATCGTCGCGGGGTTGGAGTTCAAAAGGACGACCTCGATGCCCTCTTCCTTGAGAGATCGACATGCCTGAGTTCCCGCATAATCAAACTCCGCCGCCTGTCCGATAACGATCGGACCGGAACCGATGACCAGTACTTTCTTGATGCTTAAATCTCTTGGCATTATTTCGCTCCTTTCATCATCTCAATAAATCTGTCAAACAGGTAGCTCGAATCCTGCGGTCCGGGACACGCTTCCGGATGGAACTGCACCGTAAAGATATTCTTCCCCACATATGCAAGGCCTTCGTTTGTCCCGTCGTTTACATTTTGAAACGCCGGAACCGCAACCTGCGGATCAACAGATTCCTCATCTACCACATACCCGTGATTCTGCGAGGAGATATAAACCCTTCCCGTATCCAGATCCCTGACCGGATGGTTTCCGCCTCTGTGACCGTATTTCAGTTTGTGCGTAGACGCACCCGTAGCCAGCGCCATGAGCTGATGACCGAGACAGATGGCAAATATCGGAATATCTGTATTGTACAGTTTTCTGATTTCTTCGATAATGGATGTGCAGTCCGCCGGATCCCCAGGTCCGTTAGAGAGCATAATGCCGTCGGGACTGGATGAAATGATCTCCTGGGCGGTCGTGTGCGCCGGGTAGACGGTCACTTCACAGCCGCGCTGATTTAAAGACTTTGCGATATTATTCTTTGCACCGAGGTCGAGAAGAGCGACCTTTGGCCCCTCGCCCTCAAGGACATATTTTTCGGAGCATGTAACTTTAGAGACGACATCTCCCACTGTATATGCTTTCAGCTTCGGGATGATCCGGCCGATATCATAATTTTCATCCGTCGTGATCATGCCGTTCATCGTACCTTTTTCTCTCAGGATCTTCGTGAGAGCCCTCGTGTCTATCCCTGCGATCCCGGGAATGTCCTGATCTTTTAAGAAGTCCTGTATCGTACCTTGGCAACGGAAGTTGCTGGGCATTCTGGACAGTTCTCTTACGATATATCCATCCGGCCACGCTTTCTCAGACTCCATATCCGGTGTGATGCCATAATTCCCGATCAGAGGATAAGTCATGACGACTGCCTGTCCCGCATAAGAGGGATCCGTCAGCACCTCAAGATAACCTGTCATAGATGTGTTAAATACGATCTCACTGATGCACTCACGCTCTGAGCCGATGCTCGTCCCGGTGAATACCGTACCGTCTTCCAATATTAGAAACGCTTTCATCTGTTCACCCTTTCCCTTTGTACGATTCGATAACTGCCTGTTACAGTCCGCACTGCAACAACTGCTCCTCTGAGAACAGACATGCCGTTGCATAGCAAAGGCACTCTTGGAGTCTTTTGATCCAGAGCGCCCTCGTTCTCAAATTGTTAAGATTATACTACAACTGAGACTATAATTCAACAAAGAAATACTACTAAATATTCAGAACCCTCACTGATAATTCCAGAAAGCCATGATCTTATTGTGCGTCTCGTCCTCTATATAAGTGTATCTCACCTGATCCAGGCCGTAGACTGAACCGAGCGTCTGAGCCGCTCTTGAGAACAGATCGTCAACAATGGTATCTCTTGCCTCTTCATAGACTTCTGCAGATGAGAACTTGCACACAAACATCTCCTCTCCGGCGTAGATGCTCGCATTCATATCCTCGAGCAGTATCTGAGGATCAAAAGAATCATAATACATCCCGTTCATCCTGTAGTAATTCAGATCATCCATATCACACGCCGGATATGTGACTTCATCTGTCGGCACATGATCCGCCCGGATCTCGGCATCCGTGCAGCAGAGATAATCATAGTAGATAATGTTGTCCGGCATACTCTCCCCGCTCTCCGAAGACAGAAATACCGGATCGCCGAACGTCACGTCCATCTGATAATAGTTCCCGTTACAGTTCACAATATTCCAGGCGTGCGCCTCCTGTCCCTGGGCCGTGCCGACAACGTAGATGCACTCGATTCCCATATTGTCCAGAAGATACTGCGCTGCTCTGGAATACCCGGCGCACACGGAGCTCCGGCCCACAAGGGCGCTGTAGATATTCTGATTGTCCGGCGCGTTCTCATTGTAGTCGACCGTATTAACAAGATACTCATATACATACCGTATCCTGTCGTATTCCCCGGCATCGGAGCTGATACCCGACAGACACTCCGACACTGCCGCGTCGATCTCACTCTGCCTGCGCTCTTTCTCCTCAACCGTACAGGAGTAGCCCGGGCAGAACTCTGTATAACTGTCGTATATCGTCATCTGGGAACTGCCGACGCACCAGAAAAGCTCGGGGCAGTCATAGAGCAGATGTTCATACGCCCGCTCCGGACGGTCTCCTTTGCCCGCATGGATGAGGATGCACTCTTCCATATCATTCACTCCCTGGAGCAGTTCTCTGTATACGGTCTGCTCCTCTTCCGTAAGCTGCTGATAATAGAAATGATCCGACACTTCATCTGCCGTTATATTGAGCTCAGGAAAATCGGTGTCCGCCGTCTGCAGTGTGTTCACCGCATTTTCCACAGTCTCATGGAAAGTCTCTCTTACCTGCCCGCCGAACTGGCCGACAGCCCACGGTATCCCGTATGCCGCGCATGCGCCGATCCCTGCGAATATCATGACTGCGGCCACGCATCCTGTCCTGCGCCTTTGCCGCTCTCTTCGTCTTCTTCCTGCCATAGAACTCCTCTCTGCTGTTTCAGCGTATCTGCCGTACTTTCCAAAAGCTCAGGTGATCCGCAGGGCCTTCCTCACATTCTTATGTCAGCTCCGCGATCCTGGAAACGCCCACATAGATCTCCGATATCTTATACCAGGTGGGATAATCTACCTTTCCGGTTGCCGGAAGTCCGAATACCGACTGAAATTCCTTTACTGCATTTGCCGTCGCAGGCCCGTAGATCCCATCCGCCGTGATCTTCGGCAGCGCCGGATAAGCGCCCGCGATCACATTGAGCTGCTCCTGCATCTGGCGTACCTTTGCGCCGCTCGAGCCTTCCTCAAGAGTATATCCTGGCCAGGACGCCGGTATACCGGAGATCTCTTCTGCGGAATTGATATACATATCATCACCGTAGAAATACCTCAGGATCTCGATAGGCGAGTAGCCCTTATCTCCAAGTTCTTTCGATCCCCATTGTGTCATCCAGTTCGGACAGCTCACACGTCTCCCGTCACAGTACTGTGTCAGGATCGGCTGCCTGACATTCGGTCTTGACAGGTAGGCGGCGAACAATTCATCCACGATCACAGATATCGTGTCATAGATATTCCTCTCCGGGATCCACTTGTGATCAAACGCTGTCGATGAGGTGATTGTAAAATCATAGCCCCGGTTCCTGTACCACTTTGTAACCGGAATTCCGGGATAAAAATTTCTTCAGATTTACCCGCACATAGATAGTGATCTCGCCGTCTTTCATGTCGATACGTTCTATAAGTTTATTGATAATTGTACGCTTTTCCGCAACCGTGCCATTTTGAAAGGCGTCTTTCCATGAGGGGATGCTGCCAATATATTTATTAATCCGAGCAGAATCACTATTATTGCTTTTAAGGTCAGTCTCCATCGTTTGTATAGTTTCCTGCAAAGATATCCTCTTCTGCTTATTGCGTTCCAGAAGTCCTGATAACTGTTCCACAGAAAATGCCGACTCCCCGCGTAAAGCTCCGGGGATATTTTCTTCTAAAGATTCAATGTCTTTATCAAGGTTCTCCAGCGCTTTTTTCGTGTCTCTGATTTTCTGTTCCGCCAGTTTTTTCTGTTCCTTTTCCGTCTCTATCAATTTAGCCGCAACAACTGTGTTATCTTCCAGTGTGCTCAAATAATCTGATACAAACTTAAACACTGCTGGCTCGACATTATCGGCCCGGTAAACACCCCTGCCCGGGCATGGTTCTGCCTGATGTTTGGACTGACAGCGATAGTACCCGACAATACTGCTCCGTTTTTCACCGTCTCTGGTCGTCCAGTAGCTGTATTTAGAACCGTTTGTAAGTTTCCGTCCACAATAGCCACAGTAACTGACATTGATCAGGGCGAGCGTATTACTCGTGTTTGCAGGTGCGTGTCCTCCCCGCTCTTTTGCCCTGTCGATAGCCTCTTTGCGTTTTTCACGCAGTTTTTGTACATCTTCCCAAAGTTCAGGAGAAATGATCTGAATTTCAGTGTTGCACTTTTCAGAAAGTACCCATTTAGACGGATCCAGTCTGATAAAATGCCCGTCAACCTTTGTTCGTCTATTGTATGCCTCGTAGCCGGTATAAATAGGGTTGCGTAAAATATCTCTTACAGTGCCGCATTTCCACACTTTCCCGTTGGGAGACATCGATCTGAGCATTTCATCAGCATTTAGTATTGCAGTGATTTTAAAATAACCATATTCGCTGTTTTTCGCGAGATCATAAATGTATCGTACAACGTCAGCACGCTCATGGTCAATCACTTTTTTCTTTAATGCCCTCTGGTGCTTACTGTATTCTCCAGAATACACCAATTTATAACCATAAGGAGCGTTACCTCCCTGATTTCTTCCCATTCGTACATTCTCCCTGGCAGCATCTCTAACCCTCTGTGATGTATCCATGCTGGAGCCTTCAGCGTGCCAATATCGAATGTAGTTGACCAATGCGTCTGTATGGTTTTGCGGAGTGATACAGCCGTCTTTAACCGTAAAAACCAATACGCCAGATCTGGCTAATTTTTTTATGTACTGCGGGATTTCATCTTCCCGTCTTCCCAGACGGTCGTCTTTATAGCATACCAGTATTTGAAATTCCTCATTTTTCGCATCGGCGAGAATCTCCTGCAATACCTCACGGTCATCCACCGAGTTCTTATATCCGGACACACCGCCTTCATAGTATTCTGGTTTTACAGTATCCAATATCCATTCTTCATGTATTTTTATATATTCTGATACAATATTTCTCTGTACTTTTATATCCCCATCGGCATCCAGCTGCTGATTGGAAGATACTCTCAGCAGCATCCGTACCAAAACAGTCTCTCCTGCTGTGACCATTAATTCTCCTCCCCCACTCTTTTCGCCTGATTCAAAATCAGAGCCTCCACAAGTTTCTTAATATCCTTAATGGTATTTTCATCCTCCGTTCCCTTAGACGATACGATGGTCACATGCCACCCTCCCGTCGTCTGATAACAAGGCTTACACATAGTAACTCCTCAACGATCTGCCTTATTATCAGTAATATGCACGTCAACCTGTCTGTATGAATCAAATCGCCGGAAATGCCAAAAGGCACATTCCGGGATTGTAAGCGGCCGCCAGGGCCTCGGGCAAGCCCGGACTTTAGCTCGTCGCCCCTGCAAAAAGAGAAGAAACCGTGACGGCTTCTTCTCGTATAGAAAAACAGTTATTCATTAAGTCTTTCATCAATATCTGTATAAATACAGCTCTGATATGCACAGATCTGCATACTTCGTTCCCGGCTGCGCCTGCAGAACAGTAACTGTGCATGTATCTGTCGTGACAGTTTCCCCAAAGTCAATATATATGACAGAATTCATGGGATTCCCGTAATCCGGTGAAAAGTCTTCCAATACATTCTCTGTCCATGTCTTTGTACCGCAGGTAATCTGGATCTCAACCGGCTTTCCATTCTTCTCGTAAAGATCTTTTGACTTTAAATACCCCGGGAGTATTGCAAGGCCATCGACTTCTTGCGGTCCTGACGATGTGAATGTAATGCTTTCGCCCATTCCGCTCCCCTCTGCTCCTTCAGCCCAGCATGTTGATGCATCACCATCTGCCAGATTGTTTTCACTGTAGTCGTACCCTGTCCCCTGGAGCACAGAAGAAGCTTCAGGACGAAAGTCCGCCTTAACAGGGATAGCGCTCACTTCTTCCCATTTATCAACAGATTTCAGGGTATAGCCTCCCCATATACTGTCAGGATTGGCAGTCATTGTTATGACACAGTCTACGTTTCCTGAAATCTTTCCGCTCTCCTGAAATGATAAACTGGCGCTCACCTGAATATCTGTTCCTGTTATCGGTTTTATTTCTGTTATCTCAACGCTTTCTACGCCACCGGTTCCCACGTCTCCGTATGCAGAAATGATTTTATCGCCTTCATAGTCCATTGTGCTGTTATCATATCGCCCGATAGAATCTGACAAAAATCTTCTTGCAGTCTCTTCGTCGATCAGGCACCTTGCACTTGCAGATGTACTATAGGGATATTTTTGGTAAAATCTACTGTTATTTTTGGATTCGTCAAAGTATGCCGCGAAGTACAGAAAGCTCTTGCATAAATCTGCATCCGTAAACTCCGTCAAATCTTTATCGTCTGCAAAATCATAGCTGAAATAATCTGACCAGCCTAATAACTCGACCATAAGCCTTATCTGTTCTTTCTGTTCTTCATCTGTGTATCCGGAGACTTTATTATCTTCATCTTCTTCCTGCCAGTTCTTTATTTCTTTAAGCGTATACCCGCCCCACATACTGTCAGGATTATCCGTCATAACGACTTCAAAGCTTACATTATAAGGATCATTCGTTGGAAAGTCCGAGATATAGTGTACAGTTCCCTGTACATTTATTTCTGTATCTGATGTTCTCGTTACTTTTTCAATCTGCAGAGAGTCACAGCTGTAAGCGCAGGTTGGCGTAACACCGGCGACAGTAACGATTCCGTCCGATATGGTTATTATTCCCTCGGGATTCACTTCCTGCGTATTGATCGAGTTTTGAAGGAACTTTTTTAAAACGTCTGCCGACACGCTCCAGCCCTCTCCTGACAGTTCCGCCGTATTGCCGTCTGCAAAAGGGATTTCTTTCCATAACGACCATATCAGAAAGGAAGTGGCAAAAGAACTGTCAATCTCTTTATTCGCCTCGAAATTTCTCCCCTTATCGGAACCGTCGATATCACAGAGGATCTCCAGAAGACTCTTTACTCCCTGACTTTGTTCGTCACTCAATACAATATCCTGAGGATATTGTACTTCACTTTCCTTATTGTCAGATACTCTCGGTTCCTCTTCTGTAACTGCTTCCGTTGACGTCTCCTGCTCCTGGGAATTCCGCATAGCTCTTACCCCCAATATGGCGGCTGCGCCTATGACGACTATCCCCACCCCGGCTGCCACAGGTATCATCCATTTCCTTGCGCCTCTGTTTTTCGCTGTTTTCCCGGGCTTTGAAGCGTCCGTTTTTTCAGTGGTATCCATCCTCTCATTCTTTATGTCACAACCACAGTACGGACAGAATTTACTTGTATCGTTTATTTCTTTGCCACACTTACGGCAATACATAACTTCTTCCTCCCTCGCCATTATGATATCGGACATAAGATCCGTTAAATGTCAGCATTGGATACAATGTGTCATAATCCGCAGCATCAGGCATAGTATAGCAAAGATCAGGACGAAACACAACCGCCTCCTCTGCCCTGAAAAAGGCCGGTGAAATGAAATTTTAAATTCTAGTTCACCGACATGAGATAGACTTTACTCTTTCACAAGTAGAAGTTATCCTTTCACATCTTCTTCAATCAGTATATGATAGTATCATCTCTTTCTGTCTGGTGGCAGCAAGGAGGTA
>CASFID010000001.1 GCA_949294665.1 uncultured Eubacteriales bacterium | reverse complement strand
GGAAGCGCTTGGAGGCCGGACGCTGGCTGCCCATATGAAAGAATTCCGGGAGAAATATCCTGACGTCCAGTTTGATCTCTATAACGGAATGGCGGATAACATTAAGGAGATGATCGAGCACGGACTGATCGATCTGGGACTGGTGATGGAGCCGATAGACACTTCAAAGTTTGAATATGTCAGACTTCCCCAGAAAGAGACATGGGGCGTCCTCGTCCGGCAGGATCATGAGCTCGCCGCAAAAGAAACTGTAACAGTGGAAGATATCAAGCAGTACCCGCTGATCATGCCGGGGAGAGAAAATGCAAAAAATCAGATTCTCCACTGGATGCAGTGTGAAGAAAGGCATCTGAATATCCCTGCTTATTATAATCTGCTTTCCAACAGTGCACTGCTGGTGGAGGCGGGGATGGGCTGTGCGGTCTGTCTCGACGGAGCCCTGTCCATACATGCGGATCCGGAACTTTGTTTCCGCCCGATCTCCCCTACGCATATTACAAGGAGTGTGATCCTCTGGAAGAAGAATCATCTGTTTTCACAGGCAGTCTCCCTTTTCGTCCAGACAATACAGGAACACTGATTTTTTATCCGGACAATGCAGGAGCGTGAATTTTTATACAAGTGATACAGGAACATGAAAAATGGTTATGGCGTCATCATCTCTGATTGATGTCATAGCCGTTTTTAGTATACGTAAAAAGTATGATTTTTCATAATAGACAGGTATTAGACAGAAGAGATGGAAGAAATTTATAATAAAAAAAACAGGCAGAGGAGGAAAGCCGGATAAGAATGGATTACGAGGAGGGCGCTTTTTATGAAAGAAAATATTTTAATCATCTGCTACTCCTATTCAGGGAAAACCCGCGGGATTGCAGAAATGATAGAAAAACAGACCGGAGGAATCCGCAGCCAGATCTATCCGAGGCAGCCTTACCCCGCGGATTTTGAGCAGCTCCTGAGTCAGGTCAGATGGGAGATCAGAACCGGGAATTACCCGTCTCTGCTTCCTGTAACCGAAAGAGCTGACAAATATGATATTGTCTTTGCCGGTTCCCCTAACTGGTGCGGAACCATTGCTCCTCCGCTGACGGCATGGCTGAAGGAGAACAATATGGCGGGGAAGATTCTTCTGCCGTTTTTCAGTCATTGCGGAGGAGAGGATAAAGGGATGGAGCAGGCGGTCAGAGACCTCTGTCCGGAAGCAAAGATAGGAAGCAGCCTGTATGTACTGGAAAACAGACGGGAAAATCTGCAGGATATGGTACAGGCATGGCTGGAGCAGAATTTTCCGGAGAACCATTCTTAAAACGCATAGAAAACAATAGCAGGCAGGTATTAGACTTAGAAAACAATCCATTTTACAATAGGTGTGAAGACAGGAGAAGACCTGTCAGATTGGAGGCATGAAGATGAAGATCATAGTTCTGGAAGGAAGTCCGAATCAGCATGGTTCTTCCAATATGCTGGCGGACAATTTTATCCGGGGCGCGGAAGAAGCGGGACATACGGTCAAAGTGATCGATGCTGCCCACGCGGATATCCATCCCTGCATCGGCTGTATCCACTGCGGTTATGAAGGCCCATGTGTGCAGAAAGACGACGTAGAGAAATTCCGTCAGGATATTCTGGAGGCGCATTATAAGACGCTGGTACATTATCTGAACCTGAAAGATATGGGAATGGTGCTCGGAAAAGGCTGCGGTACGCCGTCTATGACACAGCACTCAAAATATCCGGAACAGGCGTATGAACTTGGAAAAAAACTG